>JAMPIB010000067.1 GCA_023663085.1 Ruminococcus sp.
ATGAGATGTCATAAAGAAAAACAGGAAAAGTGCCAACGATTACTTGACACAAACAAAATCCAATGCAATCTATACAACCCCACCCCATTTGTGCTATACTTTAATTATCCATATAAGATAACAGACTTATCTAAACTCACAAAAGAAAGGAATATTATCATGCCTGTAAATTTAAAAAAAGAACTGAAATGTAACCTGACCAAAGACAATCCGGGGCTGAACAATCTCTTAGTCGGCCTTGGCTGGAATGTAAGCTCCTATGACTCCGGGACGGATTTTGATCTGGACGCGGAAGTGTTTATGCTGGATGCAAGCGGCAAATGCCCTACGGATAACGAACTGGTTTTTTACGGTAATTTAGTCCACGCAAGCGAATCCGTCAGACACCTTGGCGACAACACGACCGGCGAAGGCGAGGGCGACGACGAGCAGATCCAGATCGACCTGCAGAAAATCCCTGCCAATATCTCCCGCATCGTCTTTACGGTGACGATCTATGAAGCGGAAAAACGCGGACAGAACTTTGGTAATGTGTCCAACGCTTTCTTACAGGTGGCAAATGCCTTTATCCGCGTTGTCAATGAGGATACAGATAAAGAACTGCTCAAATATGATCTGGGCGATGATTTTTCCATAGATTCAGCGCTCGTTGTCAGTGAATTGTACAGAAACGGGGACGAATGGGAATTCAAGGCGCTCGGCCAGGGATTTAACGGCGGTCTTGCCGCACTCTGCGATCATTACGGTGTGGCCTATAAATAGGATGATCTCATGCTTAAAAAAGATATGCTAAGAAGAACCGGCGCTTTTATGCAGTCGGTTCTTCTTTTAGATATTCTCTCATAAAATCTTCTTCCGAAAGGATACGCACGCCGAGTTCTTTGGCTTTTTTATTTTTGGAAGAATTTGATGTGACGTCGTTATTGATGAGGCAGACCGTTTTGGTCGTCACGCTCCCTGTCACCTTGCCGCCTTTTGTCTCGATGATCTCTTTTAAGGCGCCACGGTTCTCGTAATGCGCAAGACTGCCGGTGATAACGAAACTTAAACCGGCCAGCGTCTGTTCTGACTCATCAATATTTTCAGTAACAACCGTTATTTCATCCAGCAGATGATTGAGCTGCTGCGCATTTTTTTCCTCCTGAAAATACTCGTTAAACGCGCCGGCAATGACCTCGCCGATGCCTTCTATCTCGCTCAATTCTTCTATCTGCGCATTTCTCATGGCCTCCAGATCGTTACGATAATGTCTGCAAATTATTTTAGCGTTGGCCAGTCCGATTCCGGCGATTCCCAGTGCATAGATCACTCTGGGCAGCGTAGTCTGTCTTGCGCTTTCTATGCTGTTTATCAGATTCTGATAAGACTTTTCGCCGAAACCTTCCATCTGTGTGATCTCATCTTCATAGCGCTGCAATTTGAAAAGGTCGGCATATTCATGGATAAATCCCTTAGCGATAAATTTTTCCAGCGTGGCCTCCGAAAGCCCATCGATATTCATGGCGTCTCTGCTGACAAAAAGGGTAAAGGACTTAATCTTTTTGGCTTCGCAGGCCGGATTGGTACAATACAGGGACTGTACGTCATTCACCCGCCGTATCTCTGTCTTCTGTCCGCAGACAGGACAGGTCGCAGGAATGGGCGCCGAATCGCTCTGCGTCAGATTCTCCGCAATCTGCGGGATTATCATATTTGCTTTATAGACGCTAATACGGTCTCCAATCCCCAATTTAAGACCGCGCATAATACTGATATTATGCAAAGAAGCCCTGCTGACAGTCGTACCTTCCAGTTCCACCGGCTCAAAGACAGCGATCGGGTTGATCAGACCGGTACGGCTCGGACTCCATTCGATTTCTTTTAAAACGGTCTCACGCAGTTCATCCGCCCATTTAAAAGCGATGGAATCCCGCGGAAATTTGGCAGTCGTACCAAGCGAATGTCCATATGCAATATCCTCATAGACAAGTACCAGACCATCGGAAGGGATATCGTAGCCCTCGATCTTGTTCTCAAAATAACTGATTTCATCCAATATCGTATCAGGTGTTACTTTTTTATATTCCACCACGTCAAACCCCTGCTCCCGCAGGAATAAAAACTGCCTTTCTCTGGAGTTTTCAAAATCGACTCCCTCTGCCTTGACAAGGTTAAAAGCATAAAACATCACGTTGCGGTTAGCCGTGACCTCGTTATTTAACTGCCGCACGGAACCGCTGCATAGATTTCTGGGATTTTTATATTTATTCTCCACTTCTTCGATACGGCTGTTGATCTTCTCAAACTCCGAATAAGAAATAACGGCTTCTCCCCGCAGCACCAGTTCGCCCTGAAAGGGTATCGACAAAGGGATGTTCTGAAAGACTCTGGCATTATTGGTAATGACCTCTCCGACCTCTCCGTTTCCGCGTGTGACAGCTTTTGCAAGTTTTCCTGCAAAAAATGTCAAAACGATGGTGAGGCCGTCTAATTTCCACGAAAGAAGGGCTTCTTTGCCATTCAGCCAGTCGCGCAGTTCTTCTCTGTTTTTCGTCTTGCCAAGAGAAAGCATCGGGCGCTCGTGACGTTCTTTTGGCAGTTCATCCACCGCTTCATAGCCCACATGAACGGTCGGAGAATTGGTCAGTGTAATGCCTGTTTCTTCTTCTAACGCCGTCAGTTCATCATAGAGCCTGTCATATTCAAAGTTCGACATGATTTCCATATCTTGTGCATAATATGCTCTGGATGCACTATTTAATGTGGAAACCAGTTCCTTCATACGATTCATCTTATCAGTCTGCATCGTCTGTCTCCTATATCCTTTATTGCTTTTTTATTCTCCGTGGAATCTGCTTTGAGATTTTCATAAGCTGCCCTGGGGCTGCTTTCTATGATTATTTTAAAAGATTACATGCCGCATAAAGTTCTTCCATTTCCTGCGTGGATAACTCGCGGTATTCGCCCGGTTTTAATTTTGCAAGATTAACATTCATAACGCGTGTTCTCTGTAGTTTTCTCACTTCATATCCTACTGCTTTACACATTCTGCGTATCTGTCTATTGACTCCCTGGGTCAGTATCATCTGCATGGTATTTTGTCCGGTCTGTGTGATCTGACACGGCCTCGTCGTTACATCCAGTTCTTTCAGATAGATGCCGTCACGCATTTTTCCAAGCGCCTCTTCTGTCAAGGGTTTATTCACTTTTACAATATATTCTTTCTCGTGCCGGTTGGCTCCCCGCATCATGGCGTCGATCAGATCCCCATCGTTCGTCATAAGCAAAAGGCCCTCCGAATCTTTATCCAGACGGCCTGCATAGGTGAGTCTGACAGGATAGTCAAGCACATCGCCAACCTTTATTTTCGCATGTTTATCACGCTGGGTACAGATCACGCCGACCGGCTTGTAATAAGCAATAACAACTGTTTTTTCACGCCCCTGCAAAAGTTTGCCTCGCAGACATATTTCCTCTGTTCCCGTTACCTGCATACCGGATACGGCGATACAGCCGTTTACTGTTACGACGCCCTGCTCTATCAGTTTATCCGCATCTCTCCGGGAGCATACGCCGCATTCGGCAAGATATTTATTCAACCTGACCGTCGTCCGGTCCGCTTCTCTGCTCGCTTTCGGCATTTTCATCACTCCCGTTATTGTCTATTACGACGCCATGTTCCGCGATAAATTCTTTCCATTGCGCGTAATTGTTGGCGTAAAGATGTACGCCGTCGAAAGTTAAATCATCTTTTAATAATCCCTCTTCATCCGTAAACATGGGGTTAGAGTCCAGATAAAAGATATCCGTACCATTGGCCAGTGTTGCGATAGCCGCGTTTTTGGCATTGATATTGATATTGTTAAACTCTGTTTCCAGATTATTCTTTTCCCGGCTCACATGCAGATTCGCCATCAGGAAAATAATGGCCTGCGGCTGCCACTGTCTGATCTGTTCCAGTACCAGTTGGTAGTGCTCCAGAAAATATTCTGTGTTACCATATCCCAGTTCATTCATGCCCAGCATCATATAAATTTTTCCATACTGCTTCTTCTGCATGATCTGTGTGAAATCAAACTTCTCTCCCGTCTTTTGATAGGTGACGCCTTTTCCTTCCAGAAGTTTATAGACCGTCATACCGTTCTCGCAATAAAAGTCTGCCTCTAATCCGGCATAATCCGAGATCCCCATTGTTCGGGAATCTCCGAGAAATAACGCATCATCAAAATACGCATCCTCCACTTTCACATAGGGATACTCCGTTGTCAGCGCATATCTTCCCGCATCCTCATAGTATCTGGAATTTGTTTCCACCGGCGGATATTCTATGAAAAGAGTCTGTCCTGCTATCTGCGTTTCTTCCTCTTCCTGTTCTTTTTCCTTTTCCTGTTCTTCTACATGTGCAAAAAGTTCCTGCATCTGCTGTGAAGCCCGGCTTTCCTGCGCCAGAGTCGATATAACATATGGTATTTTATCAGTATCCTGTCCCGCCAAAGCCGCATCACGCTCCGGGAGTCTGGTCATGGCCGTCTCTGCATCCACAAGAGCCTCCACGCCCCCGTGCATCTCTCTTTCCATAATTACCGCAAAAACAGGATTGGCACAAAGCGTCTGCCAGTCTATCCCCTTATAATCCCTGTATAGTAACAGAATCACTCCGCCAATGGTCAGAAAA
The DNA here is from genome assembly GCA_023663085.1 of Ruminococcus sp. Classification (GTDB taxonomy): domain Bacteria; phylum Bacillota; class Clostridia; order Lachnospirales; family Lachnospiraceae; genus UBA3282. Next base: position 4,655 of record JAMPIB010000067.1, read on the forward strand.
AGCCAGATCACGGCTATTGCCACCAGATATGGACAATTCTGCAGGGTTTTCTTTATTTTCTTTTTATCTATCAGCAAGTTCTTCACTCCCAAAACTGTTCTTCATAATTTTAAAAACTATAGAATTTGAAACACAAACTTAAAACCGGAAATACAAAAACGGATTATTACTTCCCGTCATGATCTCATAAACTGAGAACCAGAAAACAACCAAAATAGCGGCTACCATATACCATTTGTGTTTATATTTCTGATACTGTTTCATTGGATATGGTGTCGAAAACAGAATACAGAGAATCAATAACACCCCATATTCTTTCAGATAGCGGAATACCTGTTCACTACCCACGATAACATGTGACGTATGGATGCCGATCATATTTTGCAGATACTGCCCCAGCTGACGCATATCGCTTATCGCAAAAATGACCCATGTCACCGGAATCAGAAGGACTACATACAGATGCCCGATGACCTTTTTCTGCTCCAACCATTTACCCAGGCCGCATTTTTCCAGGGAAAGAAGAGCAAAAAACAACAGGCCCCACAACACGAAATTAAAGTCCGCGCCATGCCACAGTCCCGTAAGCGACCAGACGATCAGCAGATTGAGCATTGTCCTGCTTTTCCCTTTCCGGTTGCCGCCAAGCGGAATATAAAGATATTCCTTAAACCAGCGGCTTAATGTAATATGCCATCTTCTCCAGAATTCCGAAAGCGATCTGGACATATACGGATCGTCAAAGTTTTTGGGAATCCGAAAACCAAGCATCCTTCCCAGACCTCTGGCCATGAGAGAATACCCCCAGAAATCAAAATAAATCTGAAACGAATAGGCAAAGGCACCAAGCCAGGCTGCCGCCACCGAAAGATTCCCCGCGCCCGCCGTCATGATATGGTTCCAGAGCGTCCCGATCTGATTGGCCAGAAGCACCTTATAGCCCAGACCAATCGTAAAGAGTTTCAATCCGCTCTCGATGGCTTTGGCCCGGATCTTCCGTTCTTTCATCCTTTCTGAGACTTCTTCATATTTGACGATCGGCCCCGCGATAAGCTGCGGAAACATCGTCACATAAGAAGCAAATGCCGTAAAAGGAGCATTTTCCTTTATCCTGCCGTTATAGCAGTCAAACAGATAGGATGCCGTCTGAAAAGTATAAAAGCTGATACCGAGAGGCAGCGCGAGCGACAAAAGCGGAATCGAATCTCCTTTTAGCAGCTGATTCAGACTCCTGGCCGCGAAATCCCAATATTTAAAGACAAAAAGAATACCGAAATCATAGCATAAAGCCAGAATCAATATCAGTTTTCCCTGTTTTTCTTCTTTTTCACTTTTTCCCTTTTTCTCCAGAATCAGTTTCCCTGCCCCATAGTTGACAAGGATTGACATAACAAGCAGAAGAACATAGATTGGTTCTCCTACTGCGTAAAATATAAGGCTTCCCGAAAGCAATACAAGATTACGGTACTTTTCGGGAACAATAAGATATATCACCATAAAAACCGGCAAAAACCGGAATAAAAACTCTACACTGGAAAATAGCATATCTATAGGCTCCCCAAAAAAACGACTCTAGATATAGTATATTCCAGGCAGAGTTAATTTACAAGCATTACTGTATATATTTTGTTTTTAATTACTTTTCCAGATGGCAAACGACTGCGGCCCCAGGACAAATACGCCTTCCTGTCTGCCCACGCTGCCGATCTCATAGATTTTTTCCGCTCCGATGGCGATCTTGGGAATCTCCATCCGGTATTCTTCTGTGGACGGATTACAGCCCATGAGCAGACTGCCCCTTCTATAAGCAAAAGCGCGCTTATCCGGTTTGGCGTAATGCAGCGCCAGATTTCCCTCGTCCTTTAAATCCTCTTCTTCTTTTCTGATCTTCAATACAGACTGTACAACATGCCACAGAGAATCCTGATCCGCCATCTGCGCCGCTACCGTCGGCGCCTCTTCGTCCATATCCACCGGCAGATACAGGTCGTCCGGTCTGGCGGTAGAAAATCCGTGGTTCTGCGTATCATCCCACTGCATCGGTGTGCGGGAACCGGTCCGCGTATAGCCGCCCTCTTTGCTCGGCAGCGGCAGATAACGCATACCGATCTCATCTCCATAATAGATGAACGGATTGCCCGGCATCGTAAGCAGAAAAGCATAGGCCAGTTTCAATTCTCTTTCATCCAGAAAATGAGAAGCGCGAATCGTATCATGATTGCCCGTGATCAGACAATAACGCCCCTTTTGCCTGACCTGTCTGTAGTTCTTTAAATATTCGTCAAAGAAATCCAAGATACTCCTGTTGCTGTCCTTACAAAAGATACTGTTATTTTTGCCTTCCGTCACATCACGCATCAGCAGATTATAACCGTTGCCGGGCCAGTCCAGACAAAAATCCATATGGAATCCGGCCGGAATCGCCAGCCACGGTCTGTTCCATTCCGATACGAGCGCCGCCTCCGGATAAGATTCGTCCAACATGTTGCGGATATCCCGCCAGACCAGACTGGTCCCGCTTTTCTTTTCATCATCATTTTTTACCAGCGAATCCGCCATATCCACCCGGAAACCATCGCAGCCCGCATCCAGCCAGAAACGCATGATATCCTTTATGGCCTCTCTGGTCGCCAGACAGGCCGCGTCGGATATGTCCTTCTGCCACGGCTGTGTGGGATGCAGGAATCCGTAGTTGAGCGCCGGCTGACATTTGAAAAAGTTCAGCACATAGACGCCGTTGCGCTCGCTTTCTCCCGCCACGTAATTCAACCCTTCCGGCGAATGGAACCAGTTATCCGTCCAGATATAGCGGTCTGAATAGTCATTATGCTCGTCTTTACCACTTTCTAAGAACCACGCATGTTCCTCGGAAGTATGTCCCGGTACCAGATCCAGTAAGATGTGCATATTCCTTTTATGTACTTCGTCAAATAAGCGAATCAGATCTTCGTTACTGCCGTAACGCTCTGCCGTTTTCTTATAATCCCGCACGTCATAACCGGCATCATGGAAAGGTGAGTCAAAACAGGGATTCATCCAGATAGCGTTACACCCCAACTCCTTAATATAATCCAGTTTCTCGATGATCCCCTCAAAATCACCGATCCCATCTCCGTTCGCGTCCTTAAAAGACTGCGGATAAATTTCATAAAATACTGCATCATGTAACCACTTTGGCATGATCTTATCTTCCCCTTTCTTTTTGTATTTTATAAAATCATTTATCGTAATCCTTTCGGATAATGATTCTTCATCTGACCGCCCCCCGCCTTGCCAAATCCGATAGAAAAGCCATCGATGGATAAAAGTGTCCAGCCTTTTAACGTTTCCTCACAGGCAAAGGTCTCTCCGCGCAGATAATGCGCACACTCTTTTTCTGTCATCCCGTAATGTCTGCCGACTTCTTTCGGCGATAAAGAAAGTGCCAGCGCATGAGAAGGCTCGAAACGGTTTTTCTTATTGGTTCCGATATGCAGTCCCGGCCTTACAACTTTAAGCCCCTTTAAGGGAATCATCTGCTCCGGCACCAGATAAACCTGTTCTCCGAATGACGTAAGACGCGCGTTTTCAAATAATCCTGTTTCCGCGCTTTCTGTCAGCCCCAGTTCTTCTTTTAAAAAATGCAGACAGAGTTTAAATGCTCCTTCATTATATTTTATATTTTTTAACGTATTTTTCTCATACAGACCATCGGCTTTTTTCAGTCTGGCGATAAAGTGTCCCTCACCCTTTATCTGATGCGGCCACAGGCGTATCGTCCGTTCTATTCCCGCGGCAGGGTCTTCTATCCATTCCCCCCTGCCCGGTGCAAAAAAATCCGCCAGAGACGTTTCTTCTACGGAAAATTCCGGATGCTCACACAAAAAATCACTGATAACGCCCTCGTTTTCTTCGGCGCAAAAAGTGCAGGTCGAATAAACAAGCTCGCCGCCCGCCCGCAGCATCCCGGCCGCCTGCCGCAAGACAGACAACTGCCTTCCGACACACAGGATAACATGTTCAGGGCTCCACTCGTTTACCGCCGTTTCGTCCTTGCGGAACATTCCTTCGCCGGAACAGGGCGCATCCACAAGTATCTTATCAAAAAATTCCGGAAACATCCCGGCCAGCCGCTCCGGCGTCTCGTTACAGATTACCGCGTTAGTAATGCCCATCCGCTCGACGTTCTGTGATAATATCTTCGCCCGGCCCGGAATAATTTCATTTGCCAGAAGCAGACCTTTCCCGGCCATCTTGCCCGCAATCTGCGTGGTCTTCCCGCCGGGAGCCGCACACAGATCCAGTATACGTTCTCCGGGCGCAGGAGACAATACCTCCGCTGCCGCCATCGCGCTCGGCTCCTGAATATAATACAGACCGGCTTCATGATAACAGTGTTTCCCCGGCTGTTCTTCGGGCCTGTAATAAAAACCATCCTTCGTCCAGGGTACAGCCTCTAAGGTAAACGACATCTTTTCAAGGAATGTCTCGCGTGTGCACTTTAACGGATTATAGCGCAGTCCGTATGCCCGCTCCTTTTCATAAGCGGCCAAAAAGGCTGGATACTCTTCCCGTAACAGTCCCTGCATCCGCTCCATAAACGGTTCCGGAAGATGGCACGGCACTTCTGGATTTATTGGCTCTCTTTTATCATCCGCTGTCTTCATATGCTTTCTATATGCCTTCTATATGCTTTCCATATGCTTTCCGTATATCATATTTCCGGCTTTCCGCCGCCACATAATCTGTCTGTTTCCAGATCTCTATTACCAGTTTACCACATTTTCATCTTTTTTCCAGACACTTCTATCTTCATTTTCCAAGTCTTCATTTTCCAAGCGTACTTCTCTCTCCGTGCTTATTATAGGAATCGAGCAGATACGCCGTGTTTGCCTGGATCTCGTAAACATCTTCTTTTGTGACGTGTCTTGTGCCCTTATTTTCTTTTTTGACAGACTCCCTTTTCTGGTCCCTGCCAGACCACTCTTTCATATTCTGCAAAAAAGAGCGGATAGCACTTCGCATTTTCTTCCCATAGTTCCGGGGATCAAAACTGCGCCTGCGCTTTTCGTATTCCGTCTCCTTCGATTCGATAACATCTGTATTTTTATTTAGTTCCGCCGGACTGCCGACACTGGCTGCGGATACCGCCTCTGATGCCGTCAATATGCCCGCATTTTCCACAGCGGCACCGTTTCCCTGTATGATATGAACCGTATCTTTACCCGCTCCCGCTGTGCCCTCTGCACCCTGTACGCCGTTTCCTGCCTTACCGTTTCCGGTAAGCGCGTCCGGACCGCTGCCGATCGCCAGTCCGTATCCATCCAGAAAAGACGACTGTACATTCTGTACACCCGTCCCCTGTGTAGTGCTGCCAGATGCGGCGCCTCCCGCACCGCCCCCGTCAAAAGAAACCCCTCCAAGCAGTTTTCTTTTATCGGATTTGTCATGGTTATGAAAAGCGCTGTTTTCCCATCTGACAACATGATACTCTATCGGTTGTTCATTCTGAACCCAATGCATCGCTGCTCTTCCTTTGCCGGATATTATGACCAGAAGTTAAAGTAATTTCCTCTGGAACCGTAACTGCTCAGCAGATTACTGTACGTATTGGCTATTGCACTGTTTAAGCCGTTTACAGCGTTCTGCTGTACATTCGCGGCCGCGGATGCCGTTCTGGCCGCGAAGGAAGTCTCTGTTCCCCACGCCTTTTTAAGCTGCTCCATACTGGCTCCCGCCAGCGTTTTCTCATTTACAGATAAAGTACCGTCGTTATTCTTTGTCACGCCGCAGGCCGACAAAGCGGAACGATACATAATCGTATAGGAACTCAACTGATTCAGATAACTGTTATCCACTCTGCCGCCGCTGGTCCGCAGGTTACGCACCATACCGTTATATTTATCGACAAATTCCCTGACCTGTTTGGTCACAGCCGTCATATCGCCGCTTTCCTGCGCCTTGGCAAAAAGGGAATCTTCTCCCGTGTCCGTCAGCTTGGCCGCGATCGCCTGCAGCTCGCCCGCATTATTTTTCATATTCTGATAATTGCTCTGCGTACTGTTTGTCTTATTCGCCGCCTGCGTGTTCAAAAAACGGTTTGTCCCCGTTCCGGTACTTAAACGATCCATCATGCGTCTGCTTGTGGAACTCGTATTCTTCCTGCCAAGTCCGAGCATGGCGCTCATAAAATTACGTGTCACTCTCATACCTCAAAATCCTCCATTTCCACATAGTCTGTCTGCAGGCCCTCTTGTCTGATCTGCGAAAGACCTGCTTTGCAAGTCATAGTACTTCTCACATTTTATATATCGAAAAAACGCTTTGAAAATAAAGACTCCCGTCACCAACAGCGCCGTTTCTGTCATGAATTGTCCTCCGCGCATTTTCCCTGCAGCATCACGGTCAGGGAAAATAAGCCATCCTGTATCTCGTGCGACATCGTACCGAAATAGCGTTTCACAACGCTGTTCATATTTTTCAGACCGATGCCGTGCATCGAATCGTCTTCCTTGGTCGTCAGCAGGGTATTATCCTGCGCATATAAAATTCCTGTGCTGTCACAGTTGTTTTCAATCCGCAGAAAGAACATACTGCCCTTTCTATAGCTGTGCACGCGGATCATGGGCTGTACCCCGGGCGCGCATTTTTGACAGGCTTCAATGGCATTGTCCAGCGCATTGTTTAGTAAAATGCCCAGATCAAAAGCTTCGATGCCAAGCTGCCCCGGATACAGGAAGTCGCTCTCTATCGCTATCTTTTCCTTATCGCACTCCTGCCATTTCCGGTTCATGATAACGTCCGTGACCGGATTGCCCGTATTGCAATGCAGCGTCAGACTCTCCATAGCCGCTCTCATACGCTCCAGATACTGCTGTCCTTCCGGCCGGGCCTCATTACCTGTTATAAAAAGCTGTTCCAGATCCGCGATATAATTATTCATATCGTGGCGCATCCCGCGGATACCATCGTAAAGCCGTTCCATTTCCCGCACATGTCCCGTCATATCCGCTAACTGTTGTTCATAAAATAACATGCGGTTTTTTTCTTCCTGCGCACGCATCAACTCCTTATAAATCTTACAGCTGTATACGATAGAGAGCAGGCACAGGAAACTCATGAGTGGTACAAACGCATACATACCCTGATGCTTATCATACAGAAAATCATATTCCGTCTCCGTGCGGGTAATAAAAAGGCAGCGCAGGATAATAACAAAAGCCATGCCGACCGCCGGAGAAAGCGCCAGGAATAAAATCCCCTGCCTGTCAATCTCTCTCATGTCCTGCCGGTATTTTAAGATAGTCCGTATCATCAGCCAGACGACCGCCAGTTGGAAAAGCATCAGGGTAAGATTCCAGATATACTCCATATCCTGCATATGTGACATATAATCGTCTAACGTTATATCACCAGCCAGCGCACGGTTGATCTGCCAGTCGCTGTAAGCGCTTAAACATAACGACCATACGCTGTGTATGCCAAACATGGCCAGTTCCTTGAGCGTACTGTAAAGAAAAGCCAGATAGGCTTTTAAAAGCCTTTTGCCCATATAAAAAAAGTCCAGCAGGCAAAAACAGACTGCCATCATCAGAAGCACCTTTACGAGCGTCGCGCTGCTTTTATGTATTTCCATGCTCTCTCCGTAAACAAGCATCTGAAACCATCTGGAATGATCGAACCAGCATACTGCCAGAACATAAACGGCACAAAAAAAGTATTTACCCCTCTGTGCATATTTCTTTTTCCAGATAAGCGCATCTTTACATAAATACAATAAGAGGACCGCGCTGACAATGATTGTCATAAGGTCACTCATCTGCCATACTATCCCGCTCATACACTCCTAAGACCTCTCCGAAAAACGCTTGTACAGATATACATGGTCTTCGGTACATTTCCATTTATTGTAAGCGTCTACCGTTACGCAGATATACTCTCTGCCCTTTGTATCCATTCCATAGCTGACCGCACAGTTACCGGATTGCAACACATAGCCGGTCTTCGCGCAGATCACTTCGCCGCCGGTATCCTTATCTTCGATACGGCGTAAAAACCAGTTGGAAATCTCTATCCCTTCGGGATGCTGCTCCGTTACAGACGTTGTATAGGTATGGGCAGATAAAACTTCCCGGCAGGTCATGTTTTTGACAGCCGCCTGCATAATGACAGCCATGTCATATACCGAACAATAGTGATCTGTATCATAGATACCGATACAGTTCGTAAAATGCGCGCTGTCAGCAAGTCCCATATCTTCCAGTTTCGCATTCATCAAAGCCACAAAATCCTCCTGCGAACCCGCAACATACTCCGCCAGCCCCAGCGCAGCATCCGCGCCGGAATGCAGGATCGAGCCGTAAAGCAGATCTTTTACCGGCACTGTTTCCCCTTTCTCAAAGCCTACGACGCTGCAGTCGTTGACATAGCAGTAATGCAGGATTTCTTCTGTCATTACGAACGTATCATCCATATTTTCGATATGCTCCACAGCAATCAACAGCGTCAGCACTTTCGTCATGGAGGCCGGTACGATCCGGTTGGTTTCATCCTTGCGGGCCAAAATCGTCTGCGAAGCGGTATCCACGAAAATGGCATTGCTGCTGACGACGTTTTCCCCAAGCGATATCGTATCCTCGGTTACTTTAAATTCATACGCCTGGTTTTCTGCCTCCGCTTCTTCTTCCATGGCAGCTTCTTCCTCCGCCCTGGCCTGCTCGGTTTCCACAATCTTATCCAGAGAAATACTGCTCCCCGTCTGAGCCAGGGTTTCTCCCCCCTCCACATCCTGTGAAGTCTCCTGCCGCACGACGGACTCTTCGTCGATCACTTCCCACGACAGGGTCTGTTCCTGATCTGACACAGTGTCTGCCGTTTCCTTCTTTTTCACATGTGTCAATACAATAACAATAGTTATTATAAGTACAGCGGTTGCAGCAATTCCCGGAATCATCAGTTTCCGCAGAATCTCCTGCCTGCGTTTCCTGCGCCGCATCTCTATTTTCCGCTGCGCCCAGCGTGCCCGGCGCGCAGCGTCTTCCTCAAATTCTCTATCCATTCCTGCCTTACCTTTCACCCGGCCTGCGCCCGCTTTGAATGTAACAGTTCAGCCTCCTGTCAGGATTAGGTTTGGAGAACCGTGTTTTGCAAATAATGTATTTTCGGGGTTTTTGTCTGTATATTTTCTAAAAACGACATTTTTCTCTGTGTTTTCAAAATTTTTGTAGCCACGCACAATTTAGATGTTCAATAAAAACTACTTTACTCATTTTTGACAATGAACTTTTCGAAAATCCACTTTAGTTTCACCTCTGCCATTCATTCTCATTAATCAATATTATATTTTCGCTTTCTCATTTGGAAAGCATCTCTTCCACCTTCTAAAATTTGAACAACTTTTTCTTTTACATCTTTTGCATCTATCGAACCAATCCCATTTTCAGTGATTTGACCATGCCCTTCTTTTTCTTCCATAGCAACAATCAATTCCGCGTCACCAAAAACCGGTATATTTGCGTTGTGTGTAGCAAAAATGTACTGACGTTTAATCTTATTTCCCCTAATAAGATCTATTAAATTTTCAGCTATAAAGGAATTGTCCAAATTATCCTCTGGCTGATCCACAACAAGTGGATCTTTATTATCTAATAGCAATATATTTAAAATTGCCGTGCATTGCTGGCCTTTTGACAGTCTATCAATTGTTTTAAAATTACCTCCAACTTCCAATTCTATAACATATATATTCTTCAGTTGCAGTTCTTCCAATTCTCGTAATTGTCTTTCATTAAGACTCATAACAATTTTTTCAGCTACACTTGCTGTCAGAGAATACTCTCCGCTCAATGCATCTCCTCCTTGTCGAACATTATCAACAAATGTAAATATTTCAAAATCCTGATAATCTAAAATACCCCTTAATCCTTTTTCAGTAACTCTATCAATTTTGGATAAAACTGACACCAATTCCTGCTTCTGTTGATGAAATTTGATTGACAGTCGTACTTTACCATTTAATTTCTTTTTATTAAGGTTCTTTACTTGTTTCAGTAACTCGGCATCACTTTCATCCCAACATTTTCTACATTCTTCAATAATATTTTTTCTTTCTTGCAATAACTGCTGTTTTTGCTTCTCCAAAGAATCCTTCTTACTCTGAATCGGTTCAGCAAGCTTAACTTTCTTTACCAACTCTGTATATTCCGACACAATCTCTGAAGCAGACTTATCCTGTATTCCTTCAATTCCTTTTAATGACTTTTTAACCTCATTTTCACATTCATTTCTCTTGCTTTCCCAAATAATGTTCTCATTATTGTATTCTTTTTTCAATTTTTCTACTGCTAATTGATAAATAGCTTTAATACGTTCAACCGTTTCATTGTATTCATCAACGGCTTTCTCGTAATTCGATAATTCTGTATTATTAGTTTCAATTTTTGCTATTGTTGTTACACTTAAAGCCCCACTTGGCATTTTGTTTTTATAGCTTTCAAATTGCGCTTCTTCTGTTGACAATTTTGTTATTAGAGATAATTTTTTATCAATTCCTGCCGTCTCAAAATATTTTAATCGTTCTTTAACCGCTGGCAAATCACTAACTGTCTCATCACCACTTTCTATTTCTTCCTCTACTTTTCCCAATTTATTTCCATTATCTTTTAATTTTTCGTATGCGTTTTCTATCCTTTTCTTTACTTCCTGATTTTCCGAAAAAAGCCTCTTTACAATTCTTTCTATTCTTTCTTGATTATTAACAGTTCCAATAATCTCATTCTGTCCATAAATTTCAACTAAAGGTAACAACTCACTTACCTCTAAATCTAAAACATTATTCTTTTCATCTTCCACTACAGGCTTTTGATTGTATCTTCTAACTATTTTAAATTTATTTCCATAGTAACTATTAGAAGCAACCTCTATTTCCACTCTTCCTTGACTACCCAAATTTGCAGTAATCATACTATCAAATTCTTTCTTTTCTTCCTTTCCCTCAATTCTAATATTCATAGCATATCTAATCAAATTTATTATCGTTGACTTACCAGTTCCCCTTCCGCCAATAAGTGTTGTAAGATTATCTGAAAATTCTATTACCAATCCATCTAAGTAACCTCCAAAAACTTCTATCTTTCTAATACAACTTTGATAGGTATTCTCCACTTCCGAATTTAATCTAATCCTTGATTCTGGATCATTAAATGCCATAACAAAATTATCAAAAGAAGGGGCGGTCATTTTTATCAATGTTGATGCTGAATCGGTCTCTAAATCCTCTGGTTTCTCGATATCTTTTGCATTTATCAATGCAACTTTATGTTCTCTTTTATATTGTGGATCAGTATTACGAATTATGTTGACATACTTGGGGTCGATTTCTTCTTTTGATGCGGGTATTTGTGCAGCTACCAATAACTTATCTTTCCACACTTGCTGCATTTGCCCTAATTTCAATATACCATTATCTCCAGTAATATGCGCTGCATACCAAAAGCCTCCTGAATCTTTAATTGTTCTTGCAATTTCGATACAAGACTTTGTACTTGGAACAGTTCCCATCGCCATTGTAGCTGGAAGTCCTAAAGAACCCAAAATTCGATTTAATTCTGATAATGTTTTTTCTGGTGGAAATAAGCACACCATATGTATTTTCTCAGCAGATGAAATTTCAAATCCCGGAAATACAACTATCCCATTTTCCTGAAGTTTGTTTCTCAATGTTTCAGTTGTATCAACTGATCCGTGATCCGCCAAACCAACAACTCGTATGTCAAATTGCTTACATTTTTCTATAATATTATCATTATATACATCTTCATTTTGAACAGCATCTCCTCTATACTTTGCGTAACTAAATGGATTTACTTGTAAAGCACATTTATAATATTCTGCATAAAACCCCATATTCTATCCTCCCGCATCCTTTACCCTTTACGTTCAGTGTTCCCTACTTTAAATTTTCTCTATCCATCTTAGGTCTTGTGATTCTTTTCTAAAACCCAACCTAACTTCTCTAACGCTATACTTTCATTTTTCTTCTTCAATTCACACTCCCAGATTCGTATCACCGTCCAACCTCTTTTCTGAAAAAGTTCCGTAATTTCCTGATCATGTCGAATATTTCGTTGGCGTTTTTGGTTCCAGTATTCTTCATTGTCTTTGGGACGGATATTTCTACATTCATGACCGTGCCAGAAACACCCATCTACAAACACGGCTATCCGTTCATCTAAAAACACAAAGTCCGGATGGCCTTTAACTTTATAATGACGCCTCCATCCCGTAACACCATTATCTCGAAACAATT
>JAMPIB010000068.1 GCA_023663085.1 Ruminococcus sp.
CGCTTTTTCTGATGATATCAGAAAGGCAAAGGAAGCAGGTATGAATGACCATATTGCTAAGCCGATAGAAGTTAAAAAATTGAAAGAGGCTTTGCAAAGATGGATAACAACTTGAAAATCCAAAATACGACTCGTTCCCTGACGGGCTGGATAGGCGGAATGGAGCGTAATACAAGTATGAGTGTTGATTTAAATTTTTGGAAATTAGAAATCCTGCCGATAGAAGCAATCTTAAAGGAAATAGCTGCCACATTCCATGACCGGATAAGTCCCTGACATCTTGATTATACAAAGCCGGGAATAGAACCGCTTGATTTTAGTTGCGGAGATTGACAACATTCATCCACATGCCCCATGGAAACATCATCAGCGCTTTGCCAGATGACCTTTTAAACTGCTACATCACTCATTTACTTCCGAAACACAAAAGAAACCATATCAAACAGATTTCTCTGCGTAAAACAATCTTTAAACCACCCTTCGTAATCATGCTCTATCTTAAAATATACCGCATGTCTTCCAGTTACCTTTTCAATCCGGGCGGTATACTCTCCATCATGCATATCTATTTTACAGATACCAATTTCCGGCCCCTTCTCATAATCGTCCAGTAAAATATGAATCACCGAATGGCATCCCGCCCCTTTTACATTCACAGAAAATTCCATTTTTCCATCTGAAAAATCATTTCCAAAATCAAAATATCTATAACCAATGACTGAATTTGAATAAATATTTGTTACAATTCTTGTATATGTATCTTTTTCCGTGATCAGGCAGCCACCCTTTAAAACACACGCCAGTTCCGCCGGCGTGATCCGGTACGGGTTTAATGATTCTTCAAATCCAAGCGACGTCATCTCCACTGTGGGGATTGTCCCATCCGGAAGGATCTCAATCCGCTCCACACATGCCCTTCTGGATGTCAGCGTTCCGTTTGTCATACGATGATAAAAAACATACCATTGTCCGTTAATGCAGCAAATAGAACCATGGTTGTTTCCTGCGGGATAATCCACGCCATTGTCGATAATATAGCCTTTCCGTTCAAACGGGCCCGTCGGCGAATCAGAAACCGCATATGCCAGGCGGCTCCCCTTCCTTGGCGAATAAATCAGATAATACCGCCCGTTCACTTTTCTCGGTGAACTGGCTTCAAAAAAATCATCATCGCCCATTCCAGGCGGAATCACGTCTTCCCGGTAAGAACCCTTTTTAATTTCTACCATATTTTCCGGATTGATCTCTCCCATATGGGATTTTTCAAATCCATAATAAATATATACGCGGCCGTCTTCATCCGTCAGAACTCCTGCATCATTGAAAACGCCCTCGTCACCGCCATCCGCTTCTTCATACTGATATCGGGAAATCAGCTTAAACGGCCCTTCCGGATGATCGCTGACTCCGACGCAGCCTTTCGCCCAGAGGATGTAAGCGTACAGGTAATATTTTCCATCTTTTTCCACCACATCCGGCGCATACAGTTCATGGTCTGTCCAGTCCGTATCCGATAAATGATCCTCATCCGCCCTTGTATGGAAACTGTGCCCGCAACAGACCCAGTTATTCAGATCCTTTACAGAGGCCGACCAGACCTTCAATTTATAATCGCAGAAAGAATCACTTCCTGCCCGGTCATGGGAACCATACAAGTAAACTCTGTCTCCAAACACTCTCGGTTCCCCATCCGGTATATACTCCCATAACGGTAAAATTGGATTTGCCATACTTTTTCCTTTCTGCGTTAATTCTGCCGTCAAAATCATACTTTATTTCTGTAAATCTAATCGCACTAATTTTTTCCCATTTGGTAATGGTTTTTCTATTCGAGTTATCAGTTTGTATGATATTTTATTTAAACTCTGGATCAATGAATCTTCTTTCATTTGATGATGAACTTTATCAAGATCATCAAAAGCGTGAATATATGGTGACTCAGATACCCAGCCAGCATCCGTATTTATCTGGATAATGCACGAAACATATCCGGGGTGTACCTGTTCGACCGCCTTTTGAAAACAATCATATCCGATATATTCAATTAACAAATTAGCAATCAATAATTCTGCTTTGGGGAGTTTATCGGTTTCTTCCAGCAGATTTAATTGGATACATTCCAGTATATCTGAAATATTGGAGTATCTTTTCTTAACTGCTTTTAGATATTCTTTGTTAATATCAATACCATATACTTTTTGAAACTTGTTCCCATCAACATGTTCCAGGCCATTACCTCCGGCAACCCCTAAAATCATAACAGAACTTACAGGATAAGCATCAAGCTGACCTTTCATCATTTGATTCATAGTCTGTAATTGCCTGACAGAATCCAGCTTCATGTGATTTTCGTAATCTGATAATGATATTTCTTCCCATGGGTTACTGTTTAGATACTTTTTGCTATTCATTACATTATGACTTTGTATTTTTCCTTTCCCACTCGTCATCATCCATCCAGTCGTTTCCGATATCCCATTCATCATCATCTATCCAGTCATCTTCTGAATGATCGTCGGCAAATCTATCCAAGTTTTTTTTCTGCAAAACTTCCGGTTCATGCCAGTCCTTATCTTCTATCCAATCGTCTTCATCGGCATCTTCCTGCTGAGAAATCTCATCACCCTCGAACGATGCTCCATCCTCAAATTCCTCATCAGCCTCCAAGTCCTCTTCATCATTATATTCCTCGCCATTCTCTTCGTCGTCTTCCGGTTCTTCATCATCCAGTTCACGCCGCTTCTTACAGTAGAAGAAAATTGCACATCCCATAACAACCATCAGCATAAAAATGAACACACCTGTAATGATCCATCGCACCGCCTGCTTATCCGTCTCATTTTCCGTCAACATCCCTGCCATGGAATAATCGCTTACAATTATGATATAACTGGAGGCATGTTCCATTCTGAAAGAAGCGATTCCCCGCTCATCAATGATTGTATCACAGATAAATTCAAGGATTCCTGCCTCCGGATCATAATAGAACAGATTCGCATACCGTCCACTGTTTTCCGGGTTCAAAGCAATATTAAGAACCGGCGAAAAACCGAACGCACCCTCATGCGCCAAGGTGACCTCCATATATTTATTTCCATTTAATATGGCCGCTATCAAGTCCCTTGGAACCTTTTCCGTCCCCAAGGTAACACCCATATCAATATCTTTCAGAGTATCCATATTAACAGAATCAATATCAATACTCCATGTTACATAGTCACCCATATCAAGCAGAATATCAAAATTCTGCTCTTTAGCCGCCTGTAACTTCTCCGGTGTCAGGATCGTCGTATCTTCCATAGGAATCGTAACAGCAGGCTTAAAAAAAGTTCTTTCTTCTTCCGGTGCCTGTTCTACAATCGTTACCTGTGGAGTAATTAATGTACCCGCAGGATCCGCTTGTGTTGTCTGATTCGTATTACTGTTTTCCGCTGCATTACTGCTCGAATTGTCAATCCCAACAACACTTCCAGTCAGACTATTTGTTCCGCTATTTCGTCTATCTGGATCATTTGTACTCTCTGAACTTCCAACCGGATTATTCGCACTTGCTGTATTGTTGATTGGATTATTCGAACTCTCTACATTACCGATTGGATTATTCGAACTCTCTACATTACCGATTGGATTATTCGAACTCTCCATATTGCTAATTGGATTAGTTGTACTTGCTGCTATTCCGCTGCCTGTCACCACGGGTGCAGAACTGGTTCCGTTTCCTGATGACAGCAGACCTCCACCAGATGTACTCCCCGTCGAACTGCCACTCGACGTACTTCCTGTTGAATTTCCGCCTCCAGATGTACTTTCAACGGATGTATTTCCGCCAGTGCTTTCTCCCCCTGTAGTACTGCCACTCGACGTACTTCCACTGGATATACTTCCGCCAGTGCCGTCTCCTTCTGTAGTACTGCCACTCGACGTACTTTCAGCGGATATACTTCCGCCAGCACTGTCTCCTTCTGTTGTACTGCCACTCGATATACTTCCGCCGGATGTATTTTCACCAGCGCCGTCTCCCCCTGTTGTACTCCCGCTTGACGTACTTCCACTGGATATACTTCCTCCAATATTGTCTCCCTCTGACGCGCTCCCGCCCGACGTACTTCCTGCTGAACTTCCTCCGCCCGGCGTACTACCGCTCGACGTACTTCCTGCTGAACTTCCTCCGCCCGGCGTACTACCGCTCGACGTACTTCCTGCTGAACTTCCCCCGCCCGGCGTACTTCCGCTTGAACTGCTATCGCCTGACGTACTTCCGCTTGAACTGCTGCCGCCTGACGTACTTCCAGCGGATGTATTCTCCTCCGCCGCAGCTCCTGTTACACGTACAATGACCGGAACATGATCGACCGAATAATAATTATTTTCATCCGGATCATAAGAAACATAAAACGTATACTCTCCTGCTTTGGAAAGTACTGTCTCCGCATTACTTTCCCATATAAAACCTTCCGGCAGCAGAATACTGCCCAGAGTGTCCCCGGCTTTACCTTCCAGACCCGTCGGAACCTGACAGTGCGGAACAGCTTTTGTCACCGTAAAACTGATATCTTTGGTAACTGTATTATATTTCACAGTATCCGCCGGCGTATAGACCGCTGGATAGGAAAAAGTCCCTACTGCTATCTTTGCGGCGCTGTTTTGCCATTTCCACCCATCCGGCAATGTAATAGCGGATAATGTAAGGTTTTCCTGATAGGTGATCGGTGATATGACGGGGGTTGATACAGCCGGATCAGCCTTTATTACCGTAACTGTACAGGACGCGGTGTTCGCCCCGCTTCTGGTACAGGTGATTGTAGCGGTTCCCGGCGATACGGCCGTGACCTTGCCCTGTGCATCTACCATGGCAACTGCCGTATTACTGCTTGTAAATGTCATATTACCGGTATGATCCACCTTTGAACCATTCACATACGGGATCAACGTTGTCGTCTTATTGACTTCCAGACCGCTTATCTCTGTTTTGTCCAAAGTGATCGCATCTGTCACTTCGGGCTTTGAGCAGGCGGAGGCCGGCATATTATTATATACCGGAATTTTAAATACAAAGCTGTTTTCCAGCGCGCCCGCATTATAATAGGCTTTTCTGATATTAGAGGCTTCTGAAGCAGGCGCCTGTATATTCTGCATATACTGATGGGTGAAATTCGCATGTTGTCCGTTGGAAACATTGAATTTCTCCAGATACAGCGTATCCTGTCCCTTTAAGATATAATTCGCCCCGATAACGTATGCCCCGCCGTAGAGGGATTTATATCTGGTGTTCCACCCCTGCTCTCTGGCCTTTTTTAAACCACTCTGAATGACCAGTTCATTGATCTTGCCAGAAGCGCCGACATTAAAATAATTATAATAACCTTCATATCCGGGATAAGTACCTGAAATGAGCATTGAGGTTCCTTTTGCACCCTGCTCCTGTAGGACTCTTGATGCCAGATGGAAAGGACTGATCCCCAGACTCTGCCCGATATTGGCAAAAGCCTGCGCATAGGTCTGGCTGTCTCCAGGAATCGTCGAGGCCATGAAAGAGTTTTTTACGATCTCCTGCACCGCATTTGTCGTATGGTAAGAACTATTATAAGTCAACTGTTCAAACTGGAATATCGCCGGATCTGTCAAAAAATTCCTTGGGTCGATATAATATTTCAATATCCCCTCGGACGCATAACTCCACCCTTGTCCATAGACGCCGGTCTGCCACGAACCGGAACTGCTCGTCGGAACCAGACTCTTATCTCCCATTTCTTTGGCGATCACTGTATTCCAGTCAAGTCCGGTATCCATGCGGACAAATATCCAGTTAGGATGTTTTTCTTTTAAAGCATAAAGAGCATTCTGATAAGAAGCTGGAAACTGCTCGATATCAGGATACTCCAAAGAATAAGCCATCATCATCGGCATGGCGGACGGATTCAGATTGCTCTCCTCCCACGCCTTAAAATCTTCATCAGAGGTCGCCAGAAAATCCCGTTCCACATAGCCCGTATATGCCGTTCCATTTTGATAAAACAGCACCTGATACCAGATATAACCATCTTCGTCAAGACCTGCATCTGTGATCTGCACGGACTGCCCGCACACTACCGTATCGACAACGGCGCTGTCTGTCGAGGGATTTTCTCTTACCTCATATTTATCACACAAATAAACTAACGCCAGAATACTTTTCGTTTCCAGAATTTCCTGCAACCCGCTCCTTGCGCTTTCCAGATCGCTTATCATGCCGTCTCCCGCAGGAACTTCCACTACAATATACGGAATTTCCACGTTGTCCCCCGCAGAATCCGCAAGCGCATACATGGTTTCATCCCATTGCGGATAAAATATGTATACGGATAATTTCGTATTATCAAAATCATCTTCACATACCCATGTAACGCCGATCTCCTCGAATGTATCTTCTCCTTCTAACTGTACGAAGAGAGACTCCGGGAAAACACTTATGATCTCCTCCAGCATCGGCTTATACATGCAGGGAAAATAAGCGTCTTCTTCCGCAAGTTCCGTAAATGCCGTAATATATCGTATAAAGCCCGTGGTTTCCGCATCTTCTACCGGCAGTTCTACGGATTCTTCGGCCATGACAAAACATGGTTGACTAAGTCCGATGACCAGTGCCAGCATACAGGATATCCATCTGATCGGCCGTCTTGTATATCCGGGTTTTCTCATTCGTATCAATTCCTCCTATTTGGCCATCAGCTTACTCAGCTCTTCTACCGCCCGATCCAACTGATTGTCGAACCCTTCATCATAATAAGCATCCCCATCAAATTCACACTCAATATCCGGTTCAATCCCGATATTATGAATATTATTTCCTTTTGGCGTATAATAGGCGCTGACTGTCAACTTTAATGCTGTGCCATCGGTGAGGGGCAGGATCCGCTGTACAATACCTTTGCCAAAAGTAGTCGTACCGACCAGAGTACCTATACCATAGTCCTTAACAGCCCCGGCCAGAATTTCCGATGCGCTGGCGGAGTTTCCGTTCACAAGTACCACCAATGGTATCTCTAATTCATTTTCACCTTTACAGGTATACTCAACCCGTTCTCCGCTGCGGTCTTCTGTATACACAATTAATCCCTTCGGCAAAATCTGCCTTGCAATATCTACCACAGCCGTAAGACTTCCGCCCGGATTACTGCGCAGATCCAGTATCAGACCGGAGGCATCAGAACCTTTGATAACAGCCAGTGCTTCTGCAAACTGATCTACTGTTACATCGTCAAATTCCGTTATCTGGATATAGCCGATCTGCTCATTTAACATCTCGTAATTGACTGTCGGTGACTCAATCTGCTTTCTGACCACATCAACCTCTAAGTAATCGCTTTCGCCTTCCCGGTATAAAGTAAGATGTACGGTCGTGCCTTCCTCACCCTTGATCCTGGCAACAATTTCCGTAAGTTCCAGTCCCTGCGCCAGTTCGCCATCAATCTGATAGATAATGTCGTTCTCTCTAAGTCCTGCCTCCTGTGCCGGCGTATTTTCTATGACGCCGTTGATCTTCCCGAACCCGGTCGCCACGTCTATACTGATATATGCACCGATACCGTAGTAAATACCTTCCGTCTCCTGCATCAGTGACTCCCACTCTTCCGCAGTATAATATACAGAATAAGGATCCCCTAAAGAAGCCACCATACCGGCGTACATACCTTCCATCATGTTCTCAACATCAATATCTTCCTCTTCAAAATAATATTGGTCGATCACATCCTCGATCACTTCCAGCTTGGCAACCGAATCATCATTGACAATGCTATCCACAGGCGTACTCTTCGCGCTTGTCTGCCTGATCTTCTGTGTCTGATAAATATCAACAACGCGGACACCGACATAAATACAGCTTGCAGTCAGCACACTGAGCGCTACACCGGACAACAGGCCGGCCAGAAACGTTCCCTTCGTTCTCTCAGGCTGCTCAGGCTGCTGCTGCGGCATCTGTTGTCCTACATTCGGATACAAATTATCTGCCGCCTCCCGATTCTCTTCGTTATTACTACTATATCCATTATTATCCAAAATCATTCATCTCCATTTATTTTAAATAATTCCACGGACTCACATAATTTCCGTTCAGACGAACGCTGAAATGCAGATGGTTTCCTGTAGAACGCCCTGTACTGCCGACTGCCGCGATCGCCTGTCCTTTGTATACAGACTGACCCTTGGATACATACAGCGCTGAAGCGTGCATATATATCGTATACAGACCATCTCCATGATTTATCATGATATAATTTCCCATGGAAGAACTGTAATCAGCAGCAACCACATCCCCATCATAGGCCGCAAGGATAGCTGTTCCGTAAGGAGCCGCCAGATCAATGCCGTTATGGAACTTCTCAACTCCGAGCGTAGGATGTATACGGTTTCCATAATCATCCGATATTCTTTTATAACCGGGACACGGAAAGGCAAACATACCGCCATCATAGACACGGGCATTGGCATTTGCCGCCGCAAGCCTGGCCTTTTCCTCTGCCACGGCTTTCTCCAGCGCTGCAATTTCCGCATTCTCCGCTGCGATCATATCCTCATACGCTTTGATTGCCGCCTCTTTCGTAGAAATATCTGAAGAAACAGACACAATCTGCGATTCCTTTTCTGCGATCATGGTACTGACCGCCGCCTCTTCCGCCTCCACGGCAAGCCTGGCTTCGTCTAAGACTACCTTCTCTGCTTCCAGCTCTTCTTTACAGAGCGCGATCATCTCGCTTGTCTTCACATATTCGTCTAACTGATTTCTGTCGTATGTGGATAACGCCTCAATATAATCCGCTTTATTTATCGTATCAGCAATATTGTCCGATGAAAAAAGGATCTCCATATAAAGCGTATCGCCCTGCTCATACATGAACTGGATACGCAGTTTCATCGCCTCATACTGCTCTTCCTGCCTGGTTATGGCATCGTTTAATTCCGCCGTTGTCGTTTCAATTTCGGATTCTTTTATTGCGATCAGATCATTATATTCATCTATCTTGCTCTGTATGTCACTAAGCTGTGTATCCAACTGTGTTACATAAGCTGTCAGGTCGTTTTTGGACTGTTCAAGTTCCTTCTTAAGCGCTTCTACATCCGTCAGATTGGATTTCAAATTTGCAACTTCCTCTTTGGCCGTTGCGATCTCCGCCTCTTTTTCCCGGATACTGTCATTCGTGACCGCCTCCGCCGTCCCGACAGGAAAAACAAACACTATTCCGATACATGCCATAAAACATACTACTTTTTTCCAGATTTTCATTCGTATCCGCAGCCTTTCATCCGAGACTAAACCCTTGTATCTACTTTTCTGATCAGACTCTTAAATGTTTTCTGACAGTACTGATACTTCCCAGAAAACCAATCCCCACACCAATTCCTAAAGAAACCGGGAGCAGTACATGGAAGATTTCTTCCACTGTAAGAAAGCTGAGCAGGTTGGTGAGCATGGAAAACCTCTCCAGAATATATTCCATGACCAGATTATACAGAACATAAATGATCCCAAGCGGTATAGCCGCACCAATCAGTCCGATCAGCATACCTTCTATTATAAAAGGCGAACGGACAAAAAAATCCGTAGCCCCGATATATTTCATGATATTGATTTCTTCTTTTCTGACGGAAATACCGATCGTGATCGTATTACTGATCAGGAAAACAGATACCGCCAGCAAAATGGCGATGATACCGACAGAAACGTAAGCCACCAGCGCATTTACGCCAGTCAGCGTCGTTGCCGTTATTTCGGAACGGTTTACCCTTCTTACTCCGGGTATGGACTCTAAATAAGTGACCAGCGCCGACTGCATGGAAACATCACTTAAATAAATCTGGTAGTTGGCGGAATTGGCCAGCGGGTTTTCCGTAAATCCGTCCGCATATTCCCCTAAATAATCGACTTTAAAGCTTTCCCATGCCTCATCAGCGGATACGAAATGTACATTGGACACTTCCGTCCGCCTGGCAATCATCTCACCAATCTCCTGTATCCTGGTATCTTCCAGCCCCGCATCAAAAAAAACGGTAACAGAAACACCCTGCTCGGCATTTTTCACGATATGTTGAAAATTAATGACAATTGCATAAAAAAGTCCAAACAAAAACAGACAGGCCCCGATCGTCGCAATAGAGGCAAGCGTAAACCATTTATTCCGGAAGATATTCCGAAAACCCTGACGAAGCGTATAAAATAACGTATTAATCCTCATCGATATATCCTCCCTTTTCCTCGTCGCTCACGATAACGCCCTTTTTCAGCGTAATAACACGCTTCTGCATGGCATTGACAATCTCCCTGTTATGCGTAACAACAAGGACTGTCGTCCCGTTTTCGTTGATCTGCTCCAACAACTTCATGATCTCCCATGAATTCTTAGGATCGAGGTTACCGGTCGGCTCATCGGCCAGAAGGATCGTCGGTTTATTGACAAGCGCTCTCGCCAGTGCCACTCTCTGCTGCTCACCGCCGGATAACTGCTTGGGTTTCGCCTTATACTTGCCGGCAAGACCTACAATCGCGAGGATGCTCGGCACATTTTTCTTGATCTCTTTATTGGATTTCTGGATGATCCTCTGTGCAAAGGCTACGTTTTCGTATACGTTCCTGTCTTTTAACAAACGGAAATCCTGAAAAACAATACCGATGTTACGCCGGAATTTCGGTATCTTCCGGTGCTTGATCTTTGACAGGTCATATCCCATGACATTGATATAGCCGCTCGTTATCGTCAATTCCCGCAACAACAGCTTGATCAATGTAGACTTACCGGAACCGCTGTCGCCGACAATAAATACAAACTCGCCTTTATTGATACGAAGATTGACGTCCTTGAGCGCCGGCGCTCCCGTTGAATATGCTTTGCAGACATCCGTCAGCGTAATGATCTCACTACTTACTGATGATGCCCTCCTGCGTCTCCCCTTCGCGGACGCAGCCGGTCTTTCACTTCTGTGATTCTCTTTTCTTTCTCCCACTGTAATACCATGCCTTTCTTTTTGCCTGCATTATCGTAGATCTATGAGCATTAATACTCAAAATTCTCCATATATTTCATATATTTAACGACCATCAGCGCAATCTTGAAAGTTATTGCATCTTCAAATACCCGCAGATCCAGTCCCGTACTCTTCTGCAGTTTATCCAGACGATATACAAGCGTATTCCGGTGGATAAAAAGCTGTCTTGATGTTTCCGATACGTTCAGGCTGTTTTCAAAAAATTTATTGATGGTCGTGAGCGTCTCTTCATCAAAATCGTCCGGACTTTTGCCATCGAAGATTTCTTTGATGAACATCTTACATAACGGGATCGGCAGCTGATAGATCAGACGTCCGATACCCAGTTCGCTGTAGGCGATGATATTTCTCTCGCCAAAAAAGATCTTGCCGACATCCAGAGCCATCTTGGCCTCCTTGTAAGAACGGCTCACTTCCTTAATTTCATTGACAATAGTACCGTAAGCGATCCTCACGTTTTTCATGTGCTCTTTTTCCAGAAAAGCCGCTATACTGGCTGCACTCTTTTCGATTTCCTTACTGCCATCGCCTTCCGAGAGATCCTTAACGATAATGATATTGTTCTCATCTACTGCCGTAATAAAGTCTTTGCTGTTACTGTTAAAATATGTACGCATGACTTCCAGGACATTGCTCTCTTTGGTATTCTCTGTTTCGATAATGATCGCCACCCGCTTATCATCCGTCTGGATATGCAGTTTCTTGGCGCGGCTGTAGATATCCACAAGGAGCAGATTGTCTAACAACAGATTTTTGATAAAATTATCTTTATCAAATCTTTCTTTATAAGCGACCAGCAGATTCTGGATCTGGAAGGCGGACATTTTACCTACCATATAAACATCCTCGCCCACGCCTCCGGCGATCAGGATATATTCCAGCTGCTGCTCATCGAATATCTTAAAAAACTGATATCCCTGTATCTCCTGAGAATCCGCCGGCGATTTTGCAAACTCCGCCGCCGGCTTTCCGCATTTCTCCATTTCATCTGCTGTCATGGCTACTGCCTTCCCATCAATATCCATAACGCAAAGTTCCACCCGTGTGATAGACTTTAACCCCTCTATCGTGTTCTGTAGAATCTGATTTGAAATCATAATGTAACCCACCCTCCAATATACATTACTGCTTTTATCCGCTGCTGGTCCTGCAAGGCAGATTTAGCAAATTGTACAACATGTCGATAGCGATTTTTTGCAAAAATCCGCATCTGTTTTTTATTTTAATCTATTTTAACAAAAAAATCTACCTTAAATTACGATTTTTTTGTGTATTTTTTAAATATTTTGTCATTTTTTTCCACAAAAGAGCATTAGACAAACTATACAAAAAAGCAGGGGACAAAATCCCCTACTTTTTATACTTATTGACCTGTCTGTTAAAGAGGAAATTCAGAATCTGTTTCCCCATTCTGGACATGGTCATTTTCTTTCCTGAAACGCAGTCAAAGTTCTCCGGAAGTCCAAGCCAGATTACTGTATTCAGATACGGCCTGCACTTTTCAAGCCATTTTCTCTGTATCGAAAAAGGCATTCTGGCAATGATGACAGTCGGCGCTATCATATTGATCGCGTTAATTGTATCCTCCTGAGTCTCCTGCGGCTCCCGGATCGCCATGGCACCGGCTATCGTGACGCCGCCCTGTAATTCTCTGATCTCATGCTTTAATAGCTCAGCATGTTCCGGCGTATCGGACACCGCCAGAATAGATCTGTGCACATTGGCAATGCCCTTTAAAAATATCTTCAGATATTCTTTTTCCTGCACCTCATGATATCTGCGTCTGGCAGTTATGTCCGCTGCCTTCAGTATCTCTGTATCGCCCCACAGAGTCAGATCGGCGGCCTCTAACCACGCTTTTTCTTCCTCATTCCTGACAGTTTCCATAAGCACAGTCGTCGTCAGATATAAAATGATATGGACTGCTCCTTCATTCAGAAAACGGTATGTCAGAAAAAGCGCTTCTCTCGCATCCCGTTCATGCAGTTTTATTCCTAAAATATTAATGTTTTTCATATGGCTTTCCCGTAATTTATATGCTATACTGTGTATAGTGACCAATCAATCAGAAAGGGTGGTGTACGTATGGATATCGCAGGATTATCTATGTCAATGTCAGCAGCGCAGGTAAACTCCGCTTTCGGTGTCGCGATGCTTGCCAAATCCCTGGATGCCGCTTCAGACACCGGCGCCCAGATTACTGACATGATCGACTCCGCAGCCATGGAACTTTCTGTTAATCCAGGCGTTGGAGCTAATTTTGACATGTATGTTTGATCGCTATGATGCAAAGTGCCGCTGTGATATGCAGCGGCATTTTGTATTTTACCGCTTTATGAAAGATCAACTCCATCCATACAGGAATGGTAAGAGCAAAGGCAGGATCCATTCCATACTCATCAGGAGAAGGCATATGATGATCGCTATGATAAGCGGTACACTGGTCAGTTTTTCTTTTTTTTCCTTACGACGGGCCCATATGCTGCCAAACTGTTCTTCCCGGCCTTCGTTCTTGGCCAGCCAGACCAGCACGCACCAGGCAAGTGCTGTACAGACAACCGCCACTATAAGGTACGGCCCGATGATCATGATCAGATTATCATTTGTCAATACCATGTCAGCACTTTCTTCCGGCCGTAAATATAGTGTAAATACGGAAGGCATATTAAAAAGCATATGTGCTGTCACGGATGCCCAGAGGCTGCCTGTCGCTTCTACCAGCAGCGCAAACATAATGCCGATGGCTATCGCATATACCGCCTGATTAAAATTAAGATGCATTAATCCGAACAACAATGCGGAACAGATGACCGCCCGCAATACTGAAGACGAATTTTTATAGCCGTTATAGATAACGCCGCGGAAGACAAATTCTTCACTGAACGGCCCAAACATCGCTATCATAAAAAACATGACCGGAAACGGCATCATGATAATGCTCTCACTGAGCGCATCTACCGCATTTTCCGCAAACAGCATGGAGATGGCATTAAGTACCGTAGACATCGGGGTAATAAGGAGGGTATACAGGATTATCATAAAAAACGAAGATAATTTTATTTTATGAAATCCCAACTGATCGCTCAACTTAATCTTCTGTTCAGCGTTTCGTCTCGACAATATCAGACAGATGAGTGCCGGCCCGAATAACATAAGCTGGCTGATCGCCAGATTCGCAAACGCCCCGATCTCCAGCGATCTGCCAAAACCAAAAAACAGAACATATACCAGTACCTGAAATGTCAGATCGATCAATATAATACTCAAAAAAAGTCGATTTGCTCTTTTACTGTTCATGTGTAATTTAACCTTCCATCATAAAGTTTATTCATTTTAAAATATGCAGTCTCCACTTACGATAGATTATACTCTCTTATGCGAAAGTTGCAAGTTTATTGTCTTTTCGCCGATAGTGATCTTATTTTCCTTTAAAAGATGCCCTATGGCTCTTTTAAATTCATTCTTGCTCATCTGCATTTCCCGTCTGATCGTCTCCGGTGATGCTTTATCCGTAAAAGGCAGTACGCCGTCATAACTTTCGATCACCTGCAATATTTTCTCCGCATCCTGTCCGATCTGTAGATAAGCCTTCTCCCGGATACTCAGATCCAGCCGGCCATCTTCTTTTACACCGGTCACTCTCGCCGTGACTACATCTCCTATCTTAATATCCCCGTACAATTCCTTTTTGGGGATCAAGGCGGAATAAATATCGTCTACCGCTACAAATGCGCCAAAATTCGGGCTCGTTTCATAAACGGTTCCGCTCACTTTATCCTCCTTCTGATAAGTACTGTCCTGCCGCAGATAAGGATATACATTCATCGTTGCGCAGAGTCTGTTACTCTTATCAATATAGAGCGCCGCCAGACACTCTTCTCCCTCCCTTACGGGCTTTGTCTGTTCTTTATAAGGCAGTAACAAATCTTTTTCCAGTCCCCAATCCAAAAAGGCGCCAATCTTACCCGTCTGTACGACCCGTAATCTGGCGACAGCGCCCAGCGTCAGTTTCGGCCGGTTGGTAGTCGCAATCAGACGGTCTTTGGAATCCCGATAGATAAATACCTCTACCTCGTCTCCGGGAACCGCTCCCTGCGGTACCTGTCTGCCGGGCAGCAATACCTTTTCCATCTTATCGTCCGTACCTTTCTGCGCCAGATAAACGCCAAAATCTACTTTCTTGATTATTTCCAAGGTCTGTATCTCACCCAGTGCTATCATTTTGCCTCTTTCTCCCCCATAAATTCAACGATACTGTAAGGCTTGCCGTCTTCTGCATTTAAAGAAACTGTATAAAGCGTCTCTTCCGCATTGTGTGCCAGTTCCGGTATGATCCGGTCCCCTAACACCGCCTGCTTCTTATATTCCGCACGCATCTGCCGGATATAAAAATCTTTCGGAATAAAATCCATGGCAATCCGCACATGCTGTCCGTTATTCACATGCCCGTTGGTATCCAGATGATGCGTTTTGACAAACATTTCCTCCTGTGTCTCACCGCCTCCCGGCATCATAATTTTTCTCGGTGCATAATCCATCGGTAATTTCTCTGATATCACATAACCTTCCAGCATATCTGCCGGTGGTTTGGCCGGCGTCATCTTCTGTGTATCCATCAGACTCCAGATAGAATTGGCGTATGCCAGACGCTCGCCTTCTTCTGTCTCCATCCAGAAATTCCTGCAGCCGATAAAACCCCTGAAATCATAGGGCGCCGTACCGATGATGATATTCTCGCACAGATGCGGATATCTCTCGACAACGATCTGCCAGGATGACAACAGCCACGCCATGTGCTTCTCCTTCAAATAATCAATGCCGAGTCCAATGTCTTCCGAATGAAAGGTGGAGGCGTCCTGAAAATAATCTAATAATGACATTAATGTCAGTTTGCCATCCACTCCGATTTCACTGTAACGTATTCTGCTCTGAAATGTGTACATATCAAATAACCTTCTTCCAAAAATTTTTCTATAAACTCGCTATCTCATCAATAGCCATTTCTTCCATCTCATATTTTTCCTTTGTATAATCACCATTTCCGCCATTATCATATTGTTCCAGATAACGAAGCATACCAACAATTCCCAATTCTTTAATCAATGCTTCTGTCCCTTTTTTTTGTATCATTTCCAGACTCATATTTCTTACCATATTATACATCATTCTCTTCCTCCATAATAAATTCTATAGGATTCATCACTTTAAAAGGTAAATCAATCCGTTTACTCGCCTTTATCAACTTAATATCTGTCGTCAAAAAAACATCAAGATTGCCATAAATTATCATCGAATGGCCTGTTATAGCAACAATTATCCACATATACTCTTGAGATCATATCTAAACTACTCCTTTATATTGGTTAAATTATACCATATTTTTATGGCTTTACAACATCCGCAAATCTATTCTTTTCCTGCTGTCCCGACTCTATCAAAACCTATACCGAAAAAAGAAAGCATTAAAAAACCTCAGCGAATCACTCCGCTAAGGTTTTCAAACTGGGCTACAAGGATTCGAACCTTGAAATGACGGAGTCAGAGTCCGTTGCCTTA
>JAMPIB010000069.1 GCA_023663085.1 Ruminococcus sp.
ATCTCCCACGTTTCTGAATAAATGAAATGATTTTCTCTTAAAAATCATTTCATACAAATCGCTGTTTACAGTCATACTATCAGCCTTTCAAACAGAATTTATCACACAATAAAAATAGTATTCTTTTTAAAACTACATACCGGAAAATCCTATATGATAAAAAAACAATCAGCGTGAGTATATGCTAATACCTCAAACTGATTGCTTTTATCAAATCTCTTAAACCATCCGGCTTCTTAAATCCCAAAACTTCCGTCCACGTCGCCATTGACTACATAGAAAACCTTGCGTTCTTCCGGCTTTACATACAAAGAAACTGTCTTGAAATCTTCCGGTTTACGCTGCAGATCATACTGCCATACATCTTTGGCGATCTGTACCAGTTTTTCTGTCGTATAGGACTGCTGATCCGAAAACTGCAACTGAACATCTACCTTAACAGCGGGTTTTCTTCCCGGAGTCTTAGCTGTTGTTGTTTTAGCTGCTTTTTTCGTTGTTGTCTTCTTTGCGGTTGTCTTTTTTGCTGCAGCTTTCTTAGCTGCCGGTTTTTTCGCTGCTGCCTTCGGTGCTTCTACTGCTGCCTTGGGCGCCTCTTTTGCTGCTGTAACAGTAGTATCTGCTTTTACATCTTCTTTTTTCGTATCTGCTTTAGCAGCTACTACTTTGGCTGTCGCTTTTTCGACTGCCGTCTTCTTTGTTTCTGCCATGAATATTCTCCTCCCATGTATTCATCTTGCATAAATTTATTCAGTAGCGATATCTAGTTCTTTTTCATAATCTCGTAATGCCACAATATTACTACAGTATTACTTGACCATAGAGAAATTTTAACCCATGCAATTTGTCTTGTCAACTAACAAACTGTCACAAATCTTTCACCCATTCTACATACTTATCTATGCGAAATGCTGTAAAAATCACCTGAATACAAAATATACCAAAACAATAATGCCCAAAATGATGCGGTACCAGCCGAACACTTTAAAGTCATGTTTCTTGATATAACTCATCAAAAAACGGATCACAAAAACGGAAACCAGAAAGGCCACGAGCATTCCGACAAATAAAATTGTCAGTTCCATACTGCTGAACGTCAGCCCGAACTTAACGATTTTCAGTAAACTTGCACCCAGCATGACCGGAATGGCCAGAAAGAATGTAAATTCCGCTGCAACTGTCCTCGATACGCCTATTAAAAGCGCACCTACTATCGTCGCGCCGGAACGGGACGTTCCCGGAAAAACCGCCGCGATCAACTGGAAAAAGCCGATCAATAACGCCGTTTTATAGGTGATCCCGCCAAGAGACGTAATCTGCGCTCTGGTATTTTTATTACGGTTTTCGATAACGATAAAGGCCACGCCGAATACGATCAGTGCGACAGCCACGCACCACGGATTATAAAACAAAGCGTCAAACACATCATCAAAGGCAAGTCCAATGACTGCCGCCGGAATACAGGCCACCAGAATCTTAAACCATAAGATAAAGATATCGTTCTTGATATACAGCTTTTTCCCGGATGCAGAACTCCTGATACCGAATGGAAATATCTTATTCCAGAAAAGAAGCACTACTGCCAGTATGGCGCCTAACTGTATGACGACCAGAAACATCTCCCAGAATTCTTCTGATACATCCAACGTGACAAATTCATTGAGCAGGATCATATGTCCCGTGCTGCTGATAGGCAGCCACTCCGTGATCCCTTCCACAATACCGAACAATACGGCCTTTAAAATCTCCAACATAATTTATCCTCCAACATAACTTATCCTTCTGTGTCCTTCCATATGCCTACTGTCCGTTTTTTTCCAGATACTCCAACAGTTCCAGATAGCAGTCCGCAGCATCATGATAACCTTCCTCATAGAGTGTCTCCAGTTTCGCCCGGTCTTTTTCCACTCTGCCAACGTTGCTCTTATGCTTCGGACGTATCACGAAAACATCTCCCCGCTCCTGCATCTCTTCTATATATGTGACCGTACTGTTATAGGCGATATGCCTGCCGCGCATCAGTTCATATACCTGCGGATACCGTATGTATCTGGCTTTTATCAGGGCAAGCTGCGCGCTCGATGACGGTTTTCTGACGTATCCTTCCTCTTTGGTCATGACAATGACATTTTTCCTGTTGCCGTCCTTCTTAGAACGTCTGATGGGGATGGAATCGGCAATGCCGCCATCCAGATACAGTTCGTTTCCTATTTTGACATTTCTGGAAACAAGAGGCATAGATGCAGAAGCACGTACAGCGGCAATGTCCCTGCGCATATCCTCTAACAGCATGTATTCCGCTTCGCCCGTCCGGATATTGGTAACAACGGCATAGGCTTTCCCCTGATAATGATTAAAAGTATCATAGTCATAGGGATCCAGATAGTCCGGAATCAGACCATAACACATATCTGCCCCAAACAGATCTCCGGTCTTTAACAGACTCTCTACGCTGCAATAGGCTTTCTGATCCAGATAATCCACATTGACATGGTAAGCCCTTCCCCGCTGCCCGGAAAGATAACTGCACATACAGCAGGCTCCCGCCGATACGCCGTAGCAGCTTGAAAAATCAATCTCCTTATCCAAAAAGAAATCCAATACACCGGCGGTATAGACTCCTTTCATGCCGCCACCTTCCAGAACAAGTCCTGCTTGATACATATATATTCCTTCTTTCTAAAAAATTGTCTACGACTTTCTTTTCCTTAATATTCTGTGTGTATAAATTTCTGAAACGCCTCTAAAGAGCGTTCCACTTTCTTTGTATCAATGCAGTATGCGATCCGGAAATACCCCGGTACGCCGAAGGTATCGCTCGGCACCAGGATCAGATCGTATTTCTGCGCTTTTTTACAAAAAGCGACTGCATCTTCCTCCAACGCCTTCGGGAACATATAGAAAGTCCCGCCCGGCTTGACGCACTCTAAACCGAGTGCAGTCAGTTCTTTATATAATATGTTCATATTTTTTTCATACACAGACAGATCCGAAGTAAGCTCCAGAACCTGCGCCACGGCCAGCTGGATGATGGACGGCGGACAGTTATGCCCTGTCCCTCTGGAAATCTGCGCGCACATGTTGGTGATATACTCCGCATCAGTACAATTCGGGTTCACAGCCACATACCCGATCCGCTCTCCCGGCAGGGAAAGTGATTTCGAGAAAGAATAGCAGGAAAGCGAATTATCATAAAACGCCGACGGATACGGCGCGTCCACGCCCTCGAAAACAATCTCCCTGTAAGGTTCGTCCGAGATCAGGAAAATATCGTGTCCGTATTCTTTCTCCTTGGCCTTCATAATTTCCGCCAGTCTGCGGATCGTCTCTGTCGTATAAACAATTCCCGAAGGATTGTTCGGCGTGTTGATCAAGACCGCCATCACCTTATCCGTACACATCTTTTCAAAAAGATCAAAGTTGATCTGAAAATCCTCCGTATTGGCCGGAACGACTTGCAGATGTGCGCCGCTTAAATTAATATACGGTTGATATTCCGGGAAAAAAGGGGCAAACGTAAGAATCTCGTCTCCCGGCTGCGTAACGCATCTGATGGCATGCGCTATTGCCCCTGCAGCACCTGTGGTCATAAAAATATGATTCTGTGTATAGTTCATGCTAAAACGCTTATTCAATGACTCGGCAACAGCCTTGCGAACCGCCGGTATTCCCAGACTCTGACTGTATCCGTGAAGTTCCATCGGGTCATGATTTTGCAGAAGGTCTATCATGACCTGCGTAAATTTCTGCGGTACGGGAACCGAAGGATTTCCCAGACTGTAATCGAACACATTCTCATAACCAATCTCCGCGCCTCTTGCCGTGGCAAATTCCGACAACTGCCTGATAACGGATTTCGCCTGCAGCATATCTTTATATTGCTGTACTATCATAACTTCATGCCTGTCCTTTCTTCTGTTTTCTATTCTAACGTTGTACCAGATGTAAAAGTCTTCCTTTGAAATCACCCCATAACGGCGGTATATTGATGCCTGCATAGTGCAGAACTTCCCCGCTGTATTCTGTCTGTTTGATCTCCGGCCAGTCAGCCGCATTTTCAATTGTATATGTTTTATCGGGCGCAAGTCCCGGTATCCGGATGCGCCTGCTATGATAATTGGGTCTGTTCAACACCTGTATATAGGTAACAAGCGCCTCGCTTTTATCCTGCGCAACCACCTCGTAGCAGTCATAGTAATGATTCTCCCTGTAAGAAGCGATGCGGTAATAGTCTCCCTCTCTGACAAGGTCGTTATATTTATGATACATCGCCACTTGTTCAGGTATCATATTTCTGTCTTCTTCCGGAATCTTCGTTACATCCAGTTCGTACCCGAATGTTCCCGCCAGCGCCACATATCCTCTTGTTTCAAAAGGCGTCACCCTGCCCACCGTATGATTCGGGCAGTCCGATACATGCGCGCCCATAGTAGAAAGCGGATAGATCATGGCCGTCCCCTCCTGAATGGAAAGCCTCTCTACGGCATCCGTATCGTCGGAACACCAGATCTGCGGACTGTAATATAACATACCCGGATCAAATCTTGCTCCGCCGCCCGAACAGTTTTCCAGCAAAAGATGCGGAAACTCTCTGGTCAGTCTGTCCTGTAATTCATATACTGCCAGAACCTGCCTGTGAAACAGTTCTCCCTGTCTGTCGGCAGGAAGTTCATAACTGCCCAGGTCGCTTAGCTGTCTGTTCATATCCCATTTTACATATTCGATATTGGCGCTGTGCAGAACTTCCGCTACCATATTGAAAATATGATCGCGCACTTCTTTTCTGGTCAGATCAAGTACATACTGGTTTCTGGCCAGACTTCCCACTCTGCCCGGAACGGCGATCGCCCAGTCGGGATGCGCCCTGTAAAGATCAGAATCCGGCGAGATCATCTCCGGCTCGAACCAGATACCGAATTTCATACCTAATTTATTGACTTCTTCTACCAGATGTTTTAAGCCTCCATCAATCTTCTTTTCATTAACTTTCCAGTCGCCGAGGCTTGTATTATCATCATTGCGATAGCCAAACCAGCCATCGTCCATGACCAGCATCTCGATACCGAGTTTCGATGCCTGTCTGGCGATATCAAGCAGCTTCTCCGTATTAAATTCAAAATAAGTCGCCTCCCAGTTATTGATAAGGATCGGACGCTTTTTATCTTTATATTCCCCCCGGATCAAATGTCTTCTATATAGATTGTGCAGCGTTCTCGTCATGCCGCCGATACCTTCCGCCGAGTAAACGCACACTACCTCCGGGGCCTGAAAACTCTCGCCACTCTCTAACTTCCAGCAGAAATTCTCCGGATGGATGCCCATCATCGCACGTATGCTGTCAAACTGCGTCATCTCAATCTGCGCCATGAAATTCCCGGAATATACGAAGTGCATTCCGTAAATATCGCCGCTCTCCTGCGTTGTGGTACTCTTCTTCCAGGCCATAAACGGGTGCTCCTGATGACTGGATTCCCCGCGCACAGAAGATACGCCCTGCTTCCCTTTCATGACCGGACGCACCTGTATCGCGCGCTCTCTCGCCCAGGAACCATGCAGCGTTATCATCTCATAATCATCATTATCCATATCAATACAGGCGGATAATACCTTCGTCAGATAAATTGCCTCATCCCCCCGGTTCACGACTTTAACGCTCCTGGTTATGACATCCGTGTCATTAAATACCGTATAGAGCAAAATAACCTGCAATTTCAAAACGGAATCTTCACACAGAAGTTCTAAAGTCTTACATTCTTCTTCACTTCCAAAGGTCGCGGGAAGTCCTTCCAGTTCCGGTTTCCCGTCATAGATGCGGTGTGAAACATAACAAAGAGAAACCGCCGTATGGCCGCCGGGCGTCCTTACGCCTAACGTTCCTTCTCTATAATCTCCGAGACCGTTCCCTGTATATTCCATGGGAAACGTATCCAGAAACGAAGTCCTGTCCCTGTTATTTTCCGAAGGCACAAAAGGCGCTTCTTTCGTGCGCATCAGATAAGCCAGACTGTCGTCCGCAAGTTTTCTGCCATAATACGCATGTCCCACAAAGTTTTCTTCATCCACAAGTCCGATGCAATAACTCGTATGCGCGGTATCCAGTTTAAAAATTCTGTTCTGTTCATTGTACGTGATGTTCATTCTAATAACCATTCCTTTCTATTCATCCTGCGCCCAGATCATCGCGCATTTTACTGCCTTTTTCCAGCCCTTTAATAATTTCTTACGGGTGTCCTCTTCCATAGATGCCTCGAAACGCCTGTCAAGCTGCCAGTTTTCGCAGATTTCGCCTTTATCTTTCCAGTAACCAACAGCCAGCCCCGCCAGATACGCCGCTCCAAGCGCCGTAGTCTCGATACAGCTTGGCCTGTTCACAGACTGCCCTATGATATCCGCCTGAAACTGCATCAGGAAATTGTTGGCGCTGGCTCCGCCGTCTACTTTTAACTCCTGTAACGGCATACCTGCATCCTCTTCCATAGCCTGTAACACATCTGCCGTCTGATAGGCGATAGATTCCAGCGTGGCCCGGATAAAGTGCTCTTTCTGGCATCCTCTGGTAATGCCGACGATTGTCCCTCTGGCATAAGGATTCCAATAAGGCGCACCCATTCCCGCAAATGCCGGAACGATATATACATCATTGGTATCCGCCACGCGTTCGGCATATTTCTCCGAATGGCCCGATTCCCGTATCATCCGCATCCCGTCGCGCAGCCACTGGATCGCCGCACCCGCTACGAACACGCTGCCCTCCAGCGCGTACTCCACATGTTCCCCGGTACTGGCCGCGATCGTCGTCAACAGTCCGTGCGCGGATTTAATTGCCGTCCTTCCGGTATTCATCAAAAGAAAACAGCCTGTACCGTAAGTATTTTTCACCTGCCCCGGCGTAAAACAGCATTGACCGAATAACGCCGCCTGCTGGTCTCCCGCCGCGCCCGCGATGGGAATCTCACCACCTGTTATATCCGTCATTGTCTGGCCATAGATGCAGGACGATGGCTTTACTTCGGGCATCATGCCTCTGGGAATCTTGAATAAAGACAGCAGTTCCTCATCCCAGCATAATTCATGAATGTTAAAAAGCATCGTGCGGGAGGCATTGGTATAATCCGTCACATGCGCCGCGCCTTTGGTCAGATTCCAGATCAGCCACGTATCGACTGTTCCGAATAATAATTCTCCGGCCTCCGCCCTTTTCCTTGCTCCCTCGACATGATCCAGTATCCAGGTAATCTTACTTGCCGAAAAATACGCGTCCGGGATCAGTCCGGTCTTTTCGCGTATCATTTCTGCATATCCCTGCTCTTTTAGCCGGTCAATTACTTCCGCCGTTCTTCGACATTGCCAGACGATGGCATTATAAACAGGTTTTCCTGTTTTCTTATCCCAGACAATGGTCGTCTCGCGCTGATTGGTGATCCCAATACCCGCAATATCCTGCGCAGCTGCGCCGATATTGGCCATAGCCTCCGTTACTACTGCCATCTGGGACGCCCAGATCTCCCGCGGGTTATGTTCCACCCAGCCGGGCTGCGGATAGATTTGAGTAAATTCTTTCTGCGCCATACTGCATACAGTACCCTTTTTATCGAAAAGGATACAGCGGGAACTGGTCGTCCCCTGATCGAGCGCCATAATGTATCTCTGCATATTGCCCCCGTTCTGTGGGTATACTTGTCCACAAATATTATATATTAGTATATAATATTTTTTTAATATATGCTACACTTAAAAAAGCGCAGGCTCCGCAGCCTGTATTTTTCAAAAAGGAGTTTTTAAAATTATGAGTATTACCGTCGTTTTACAGCAAATGATAATTATTATGATATTAATATTGACCGGCATGTTTTTATTCCGTAAAAAAATGCTGTCCGAAGATACTTCCAGACAGCTTTCCGGTCTGATTGTCAATATTACGAATCCTGCCGTTTTGATCTGTTCCGCTTTTGACGATACGCCTAAAGTTTCTCTCGGCGTTCTGGGTATCGGCGCGGGCGTCTTTCTGGTTTCCTATATGATACTGATCGCCTTTGCTTATCTGATCCCCATAGTATTAAAAGTTCCCAAGGCAGAGCGTTATTCTTATAAAATGCTGACGGTCTTCGGCAACGTGGGATTTATCGGCATCCCGCTTGCATCCGCCGTGCTCGGCCCGGAATCGCTGATCTTTGTCTCCTTGAATAATCTGATTTATAATGTCCTCGTTTATACTTTCGGACTTTCCATATTAAAAAAAGCGTCCCTGCAGCAGCATGCCGTCAAAGGCACTTCCGATATTCAAAACGCAGACGCCTCCCGCCCCGGCAAATCTTCCGGCAGTCAGGAAAGCATTCTGCGTAAACTTGTCAATGCGGGAACCGTTTCCGCATTACTTACTATCATATTTTATCTTGGTGATTTTAACGTTCCGGTCATCATCTCTTCGACTCTTACACACGCCGGACGGACGACCACCTTTTTATCCATGCTGGTACTTGGTGTTTCCGTTGCGCAGATGGCACCGAAAGATATTTTTTCCCATCCGAAACTCTATATCTTTACGCTGCTTCGCCAGATCCTGCTGCCAGTCGGCTTTACTCTGGCGCTTGGACTTTTCGTAAAAGATGCGTTGATCTTAAACACCGCCGCCCTGATGCTCGCCGTTCCCGCGGGAAATATGCCGCTCATGCTCTCCAAACAGCTTCATGTGGAGGAATCGACGATCTCGCAGGGAATCATCCTGACGACAATTTTAAGTCTGGTGACGATCCCGGTGGTGACGTTTTTTATCGGATAGAATTTTTGTTTATAATAAAATAATTACACATTCTGCACCTTTATCATATTGGTCGTGCCGGAAATGCCAATCGGTACGCCCGATGTGATAACTGTCAGATCGCCTTTTTCTAATAACTTCATCTTCTCGGCCGCGGCTAAAGCGCTATCAAACAGATGGAAGACTTCTTTTTCTTCTTTAATTAAGACCGGCATAACGCCCCACGCCAGATTAATCTGTCTGCACACCTTCTCCGAAGTGGCGCAACCAATGATATCACTGGCCGGCCTGTATCCCGCGATCATCCGCGCAGAACGGCCCGACTTGGTAACCGTCACGATGGCCCTGGCATTCAGATCATGCGCCGTCGTACAGGTTGCATGACAGATGGCATCTGTAACATCAGGATTGGCTTTTCTGTCGTGATTAAAAAATCGCTTTTTATAATCAACGTCCTGCTCTGTGCGCTGCGCGATCCTGACCATCGTTTTTACTGCCTCCACAGGATAAGCGCCTGCGGCAGTCTCTCCGGAAAGCATGATGGCGCTGGTTCCGTCATAGACCGCGTTGGCAATATCCGTCGCCTCCGCTCTGGTCGGTCTGGGATTCTTAATCATGGACTCTAACATCTGGGTTGCGGTAATAACCTGTTTGCCGACCTGATATACTTTCTTAATGATCATC
Organism: Ruminococcus sp.; assembly: GCA_023663085.1. Lineage (GTDB taxonomy): Bacteria > Bacillota > Clostridia > Lachnospirales > Lachnospiraceae > UBA3282. Next base: position 9,440 of record JAMPIB010000069.1, read on the forward strand.
TTCTGGATGACGGGTACTTCTTCATACGGTATCTCCACACCCATATCGCCTCTGGCTATCATGATGCCGTCCGATACTTCTATGATCTCATCAATATTTTCCACACCCTGCGCATTTTCAATCTTGGAAATGATCTTGATCTCTCCGCCGCCGTTTTTATCAAGCAGTCTGCGAAGCTGTAAGATATCCTCTTTGCACTGTACAAAAGAGGCCGCGATAAAATCCACGTCCTGCTCAATTCCGAATAAAATATCTTCTCTGTCCTTCTCGCTTAGATACGGCATGGAAAGATTCACGTCCGGTACGTTAATGCCTTTATTATTGGAAACAACGCCGCCGTTTATGACCCGGCACACAATATTGGTCTGCTCTACTTTTTCCACCCGCATCTCAATCAGACCATCGTCGATCAAAACCTTCATACCGACTTCCAGATCTTCATACAGACGCGGATAAGTAACAGAAACTTTATCCGCTGTGCCTTCCACCTCTTCCGAAGTCAAGGTAAACAACTGGCCTTCCTGTAAAGTGACTTTTCCTTCTTTAAATTTTTTCACCCTTACTTCGGGGCCTTTGGTATCCAGCAGGATCGCAACCGGCTTTTTCACCTCTTTACGGACTTTCTTCACCATATCCATCCGTTTCTTATGTTCTTCATAAACACCGTGGGAGAAATTGCATCTGGCAACGTTCATCCCTTCTTCCATCAACTGACGCAGCACATCTTCATCATCTGTTGCCGGGCCTAATGTACATACGATCTTGGTTTTTCTCATCTTCATTCCTATCTGTACGCTGTGACGTACGCTTCATAAACGGTTGGATACACATTTTTTATCCAACGTTTTTGCCCTTCTTATTATATCTGAAAACATAAAAAAGATGCAAGGGATGGGCGGAGAAAAAAGACAAAACACATTGATAAAAAGGAGGAATGCTTATGTCTGTATGCAATACTATTTTATAAATCTTACAATTTTTTTAAAAAACTATTGGCATGTGATAACCTATAAGCTATCACCAAAGAAAGGAGAACATTGTACGAAGTATATTTCTAGCAAGATAAGAACGGTAATAAACCCGTTAAAAACTATTTAAACGACTTAGAGGAAAAATCTCTAAGCAACAAAGATGACCGAATAAAATTTAATAAGATCGACCAATATATCGAAATACTCAGAATGTATGGAACAACTGCCGGTGAACCATATATGAAACACCTCGAAGGCGAAATATGGGAATTGCGTCCCTTAAAAGATAGAATCCTGTTTTTCTGCTACAATAAAGGTGCTTTTATCCTTCTGAACTGCTTTATGAAAAAAACACAAAAACACCCAAAAGGGAAATTGCGAAAGCCAGAAAACTAATGAATAATTTCAAGAATAGGAGTGAAAAACATGAATAACAAAATGCAGAAATCACCAATCGGGAAAACGGAATCCCGCTATCGTTACCTTTTCATGAAACGCAAAACCCCCAGCGGTGGAAGCACTGGGGGTTCGCCAGAATCCGTCTGACAGATTCTTTTTCTATATACAAACTAAGGGATTAGGTGAACGGCTGAGTTATTCTACATCCTGTAACGCCGCAAAATCTTCTTCGCCGGTACGCACTTTAACAACTTTCGCCACATTGTAAACAAAAATCTTTCCATCTCCGATATGTCCGGTATAAAGCGCTTTCTTTGCTGCGGTGATCACATCTTCTACAGGGATCTTGCTGATGATGACCTCTACTTTTACCTTCGGCAGAAGCGTTGCATCCATTTCTACCCCACGATATACGTCTCCGGCACCTTTCTGAATACCGCAACCCATGACCTGTGTCACCGTCATACCGGTCACGCCGAGATCATTCATTGCTTTCTTCAAATGATCGTATCTGGACAGTTTAGCAATGACAACAACCTTGTACATGCCGGTTGCCGCCGCCGGATATTCTGCAATGACCGGAACGGCCGCATCTTTTTGTACGGCGGACGCCGCTTCATAGTCTTCCGTGCCGAGACTGGTATTCTCATTTATATCCATTGTCATGGTATTAGAAATATCCATGATACTGAATCCCGAATAAGCCGAGGCCAGACCGTGCTCGCAGGAATCCAGACCGACGATTTCTTCCTCTTCGCTGACACGCAGACCGGCAGTCGCTTTGATAATGAAAAAGGCGATTGTGATCGTTACCGCCGTCCACGCGGCAACTGCTGCAAAACCGATAAACTGTATTCCTAACTGTTTGAATCCGCCGCCGTAGAAAAGACCGACAATACTGTCATTTCCAGGTGCAGATGTCGTAGCAAACAAACCGACTGCAATCGTACCCCAGATACCGTTCAGACAATGAACTGCTACCGCGCCGACGGGGTCATCAATATGCAGTTTGTAATCCAAAAACCAGACGCCGAACACTACTAACAATCCGGATACCGCACCGATGATCAGCGCGCCTGTCACATCCGTCACATCACACGGCGCCGTAATGGCAACCAGACCTGCCAGAGACGCATTCAGACACATAGACACATCCGGCTTACCATATTTTACCCAGGTAAATACCATACATACCACTGTCGCAATGGCTGGTGCGACCGTAGTCGTTACAAAAACAGAACCTAACTGCTCTACGCTCGTACATGCTGCGCCGTTAAATCCATACCAGCCAAGCCAGAGGATAAATACGCCAAGACAACCGATCGGCAGGTTATGTCCGGGAAAAGCGTTTACTTTCACTTTACCGTCTTTACCCTTCGTAAATTTCCCGATACGGGGGCCTAATATTTTCGCCCCGATCAGAGCAGAAATACCGCCTACCATATGTATCGCGCAGGAACCGGCAAAATCATGAAAGCCCATCTGCGCAAGAAAGCCGCCGCCCCAGATCCAGTGTGCTTCAATCGGATAGATCAGCGCGGAAATGATTCCCGAATAAATACAATAGGATAAAAATTTCGTTCGCTCCGCCATAGCTCCCGAAACGATAGTCGCCGTCGTTGCGCAAAAGACAAGATTAAATACGAAATTCGACCAGTCAAAATCAGCATAATTCGTGAAAATATCAAATCCCGGCTTACCGATCAGACCGACCAGATCTTCACCGAACAACAGCCCAAAGCCTATTAAAATAAAAACAACAGTTCCGATACAGAAATCCATTAAGTTTTTCATCAAAATGTTTCCTGCATTTTTGGCTCTGGTGAAACCGGTCTCTACCATTGCAAAACCAGCCTGCATCCAGAAGACCAGCGCGGCTCCGATCAAAAACCAGACGCCGAACACTTCTCCGCTTACAGCGCTCATAATCTCTTCTGTCATAATTTTTCCTCCTCACGTAAAAAATGTGAAGACAAGGCTGCTCTAATCCCCGAAGCGCCATTGCTCCACATTTTTATACCTATATTCTGTTAAGAAAAAAAGGTGCCATGAATCTCTTCACAGCACCTTTGCTCTTACGAAAAGGATTTTAGCACCGACTTTTTTGATTGTCAATACATTTTTAAAATTTTTATGATTAAAACTTTTATATTATCGTTTTACCGCCTATTATCTTTTTCATTTCATCATAGACCAGCACATCCCCGTTCTCCGCCGCGATGTTGCAAGTCCGCTTCTCGGTGTACCCGCGTTTCACATACATCTGTTTGGCCGGAAGGGACGAGTCCACATGAATTTCCCCATATTTTTGCAAAATTTTTTCTTCTGCAAAATCCATGAGTGTACTGCCGATTCCACGATGTTCATACTGCGGCAGTACAAACAGACGATTGATGGCATTTTCTTTAACCGTTACTGTCCCGGCCGCACAGCCATCTTTTTCTATGAGCCATACCAGACCTTTTTCAATATCTGATACAATATTTTCCATACTGTGATGTTTTAGAAAAAAATCCACTAGGCAGCGCTGAACCTGCATTCCCATTTTTTCATAAACTACTTACAGGCAATATAAATATCCATTTCATCCCCATCAGTTTCAAAACAGGGGATAACATCCTTTTCTGTGTGTTCCAGAGCATTCACACGCATATATTCCATAAGCGTCTTGTAGGCGTTGGGAATGGTTACAAAGGGGTTTTCAAAGGGTTCTTCAATGTGTATTGCCGCATACCTGTGATCCGCCTGCTCATATATTTCCATGTCGGGAGGAATACACCCCTCAGGCAATATCCATGCCGCTTCATAGCCGTGCATATTGAAAACATTTATCTGCTCCTGTGACACATTGGGAAAATCCCAGCCAATGACACGCGGGTTATCCACTCCGCAACCGCGGGCAATAGAAAATACTCTGTCAATAGCGTCGCCCTCCGGATCAGAGCTTATCACGGCATGCTTGATATAGCGGAACGCAGGGACGACTTCTACACGCAGATTTGTATATGTTTCGCCGCAGGCAATCATGTCATCGCGGAATAGATTGTCCAATGAACAGTTGAAAAGCTTACAAAGTTCTATTGCCTTGTCCATTTCGGGCTGCGCTGTATCCAGTTCCCACTTTGATACAGTCTGACGGCTGACATTCATTTTTTCAGCCAGATCCTCCTGCGTCATATTCCCTTTTAAATGCCTTAAAAACTGTAAATTTTTTCCGAAACTCATAAAATACTCTCCTATTCATTTTCTTGCGCCGCGCTGTATTATCAGTATAGTATTTTCCTCGATAAGCTGCCACCAACCTATATGTGCTATTTGTTTGAATTGCGCAACTTCAAGGTGCGGAGAATAAATTGAATTTGCGGGAAAATTATTTTGTCGTATCAATTTGTGTCCCAAAGAGCGCGCACGCCTCTATTTGCTTACGGAAATTCTCCGTATCGCCCGTAATTACTTTTTCCGACTCGGCGTCTCCATATTCTTCAAAGCCGCAGATATAAACGGATATCGTAGAAATATCATGTCCCTCTTTCACGAAGACGTTATTAGCTCCGCTATATTCGATTTCCTCTCCGTTTGCATCAAAGACTACCGGCCACAAAGGCTCCAATGTCTTTTCGATAGTATTCACCCGCAGTTCCATTGTGGAGATTTCAATGCTCTCAACGCCAAGTCCCGCCTCATTGACCTCATTTACATAAATGACTTTCGCCACACTGTCCGTCTGCGTTATCGGAATCGTAAAACGAAAACTTCCGTCCTGAATCCAGTGCTGGTATACATTGGGGTAGCGTACCCACTCTTTCGGCAGACTGAGCATGTATTCCGAAAATTCTTCCTCCGACATGGCTCTGATTTCTTCCTCGCTCTTCATTCCCTCCGGACGGGTCGGATTTTTTAACGTACCGATAATCTGCGTTATCTCCAGCGTTATCTCATAGGAATCCGGTATCTCGTAATAGTCAAACCATTCGTCCCGCGTCAGGTTATTGATTTCAGGATATTCTTCTCCTTTTTCTTCCGCTTCGTCTATCGCTTTATTATATCTACTGTCATCCACGGAAATTTCCGAATAATCAAGCCGCAAAACGCCGATAAAAGTGTGGGCGTCCTCAAATTTCCCCTCTATCCTTCTTCGGGTCATAATCTGCTCCGGACGGAAAGGATAGTCCTCTTTTGTCCGCACATCAAGCCACTGTGTGCCACTTTCCACAAATGCCGCCATCTCCGGAAACTCCTGCGTATTTTCAATGCGGACGCCGATAAAAATCGCCTGATTGGAAACATATTCTTCCTCTAATGTGACGGTAATATTCCCCTGCGTTACCTGATATGGCCGGCTGCTTTCCGTCTCCATGTTTTCCGTCTCTACACCGTCCGCTTCCTCTTGGCTGGAAACTTTCGCGTCCTCTTCCTGTAGAATTTCCGCTTCTTCTTGATATAAAGTTTCCGTTTCTTTCTCCGGAATTTCCCCGAACCGAAATACATCCGCCACTTTGGCAAACAAACTTCCCACGATCGGCAGCTCGCTCGCCATAACAGGATTCATGACGCAGAATGTAAATGATAATAAAATTACCGCCGCCACGCTGCCAAACCCTATAAAAAACTTTGTTTTCTTATGGGCGCGCGCTCTTTTTCCCGCAGCTTTCTTATTCTGTTTTCTAATGATGGCATATGCCTGTTCTATCTTACTATCAATGATATCATTATCTGTCAATTTTGTACCTAATACTTCATATAATATTTCATCGGAAATATTCTGTTTCATCTTAACAACCCATCCTTTCTCTAAGTATCAGCATATTATCCGTTCTGTAATTCCACGCGGAGTTTTTCCCTGCCCCTGCGCAGCCTGCTCTTTACGGTATTTTCTTTCATATGCAAAATCTCTGCTATTTCGCTTATCGTAAATCGTTCTCCAAAATATAATTGAAAAATAATCCTGCTGTCTTGTGGGAGACTCAGTAACAGTTCCCGAAATTCCATGTCTGCCTCCGGCATATCCTCTCTGACGGCGTATGGCGCGTATCCCTGTTCCAGACTTACCTTTCTTTTATTGCTCCGCCAGATTTTCGTACAGTGGTTAATCAGGATTCTCACCAGCCATGTTTTAAAATACTCCGCCTTTTTTAACTCTCCCATATGTTCGTAAGCCGACAAAATCGTATCCTGTATGGCATCAGCGGCGTCCTCTTCATTTCCCAGATAGCCAAGCGCCACTCTTTTCAGCGTCATCCGGCATTCTTCTATTAAGGCAATAAAACTTTCCGCATCGCCTTGCTTTGCCTTTTTTACCAGCGTTTCCATCTCATCCCTCCGTTTTTTGTTATTGTAAGTGTAAGCGCTTTTCCTTATGCTTATTAGATGATGCGGGGCGGAGATTTGGGTGCAGGGGAATGATAAATTAAGGGAAAATTATAAATGAATGTATGGAAAAAGAGTAAGCCATTTCCCATGACTGAACAGCAATGGCAGTAACATGTTGATAACAAATGTTACTGCCATTAAAAAAATCTGATAATTCCTCTTCCCCAATACCTTAACGGTCAACCTTTCTACCCATCTGTCCTTGTATAGAATGTTGCCTTTCCTTTACCATGCCTGTCAATAACCCC
>JAMPIB010000006.1 GCA_023663085.1 Ruminococcus sp.
AGACCATACCAAAATTCTTTATCTTCTGAACTTACATATCTGATTTCTATCATTACCTTTACCTCACAAATCATATTTACATAAAGCTCCTTTGTCTATTTAAAGAAAAGGCAGGAACCTGAAGTAGTCCCTGCCATCTGCTAACTCGCTCACTTAAGGGCTGTGCATCACCCACTCATAACCTGCTCATTTATAAGGCTGTGCATCATCTACTAGATTTAGTATACACTATTTTGGATTAATTACAACTTATCATTTAAAACTGTTTTCTTTCTCTTGAATTTGTAATTTACCGCACCGTAAACTCTGTCCACTCAATATGATTATATTGCATTACATCATCTGCTTTTTTCATACCAAGTTTCTCATAAAATGGAACAGCATTTTCATTGGCTATCAAATATACCGCAATATCCTTTTCACCGCCCGCCTTATCATGCGCAGTTTTCATAAGCTGCCTGCCAATTCCCTGTCCCTCATAATCTCTGTCAACCCCCAAGTCTGTCCTCTTTAAAAAACTGATATATTCTTCGGCGGTTATTCGTTCTTCTCTTATTTCTATAGCGTTTTTCATAAAGATTTTCTCCTTCAACTCCCGCTCATCATTCCTGCTTTTCCTCATATCGCATATACCGGCTGATCTCACGGAAACCAACGCTTTCCCAGAATCGTTTTCCCGCTTCATTCCACGGTAAAACCTCTATATCAATATCTTTTACACCAAGATGTTCCATCAAGGAATGAAACGCCTCTGTTCCATAATGCTGTTTACGATACTTTCTGTCGATTAAGAAAACTTTTTATCCTTTCCGCACAGGCCGCAGCACCTCATAGCCGATCACTTCCGGAAAATGGCGCTGATAGTCCTGACATACATCCTCATTCCACTCATACCCATTCGTCCGCGGGTCAAAATTCCAGGCCAGGCTTTCCACTCTTCCCATCACCTCGCCGCAGTCTTTCAGATAATCAAATGGCGGATGGAAGAAAACAAGGTAATCGCTTGCCGGAAATTCCCTGACCTCAAATCCTTCCGGAATGACGCCCTGATAATCGTCCGCTGCGCCGAATCCATAAAAATACCCTTTCCGGTCTTTTTCATAAAACCAGCCTGCCGTATGGCAGGTAACGATCGGATGGGAGACATGGCTCATGCTGTCTATCGTTCCACAGATGCTGTCACAATCATGCCTGCTCCAGAAACTCATATAATCGGCGGCCTCAATATCCCAGATACCGATATATTTATGGGCCGGAATGTGCTCTACGCGGACATGCGCTTCAGTCAATAATGTCTTATTCATGGTAGGTTCTCCTTTTTCCCTGTAATGTTCAGGAAAGAAAACGACCTTTAAGTTGGAAAGCGCAATTGGCACGGGATTTTTCCGATAAGCCGCCGGTGTACATCCGAAGGCGCTCATAAAAGCTCTCGTCAGAGCCTCCTGTGAAGAATATCCGTATTTAACCGCGATATCGAGGATGCGTGCATCACTATCCCGGATTTCCAGGGCCGCCGCCGCAAGCCGTCTGCCGGCAACATAGCTTTTGAAGGTCATCCCTGTGATCTCATGAAAACGACTGGAACAGTAATATGGCGAATAACCAATCTGCTCTGACATTTCCAAAAGAGAGGGGGCTTTTGTCAAATTAGCCTCTATCCAGTCTATCATTTTCTGCACGGTCTCGTTCCACTCAAACAAATCTTTTTCCTCCTGTCAAAAACATGATAGCATACTAACGGGAAAAAAGTTTTGATATAAGTTGCACTTTACTATCATTCCTGCACAATCTCCAGATCTTCCTTCGCTACGATCCTCATCTTTTCCCCATTCATAAGGTCATATAAAACAGGCACGACAAACAAGGTCAGGATTGTCGCATAGATTAAACCGCCGATACATACGAGAGCCAACGGACGCATCATTTCCGCGCCGCTTTCCATGCCGCCGATACCGAGTACCATGACGGATAATCCGAGTATCGTCGTAATGGAAGTCATCAGGATTGGGCGCATACGGGTCATGCCGGCCTCTATGATGGCCTCTTTCTTAGCTTTTCCCTCTATTCTTAACTGGTTGATATAGTCAACGAGCACGATACCGTTGTTGACGATAATGCCGCTTAACATGACGAATCCGAGCATGGCAATGATACTGATCTCCATTCCCGATAAAAGCAGCGCCAGCAGACCGCCCGTAAAGGCCAACGGAATCGTAAACATAATGATAAAGGGCGATTTTAAGGACTGGAACTGCGCCACCATAATCATATATACAAGCACGACGCCAAGCAGCAGCATAAGTACCAACTGTTCCATCGCCTCCATAATTGTCTCATTTTCACCGGAAAATTCCAGACGGATGCCGCTACGTTCAAAATCCTGCAGGGCTTTTTCCGCCGCATCCGTAACCAGCGTGACGTTATAACCTTCGGCTATCGCGGCCGATACCGTCAGATATCGGTTCTGGTTTCTTCGCTGAATAGAGGTTAAGGACTCTTTTTCTTCTATCTGCGCGATATCCCCGATTGCAAGTTCTTTTTCATTGCCCTCCGCATCCGTCACGGTGATGGTAAGCTTCTTTATTTCTTCCGGTGTCATTTCGGAAACCGCATCGTCATATACCGCAATGTCATATTCATTGCTCTCCATTGTGATAGAGGCAGCGTCCTTTTTCTCGGTCATGGCGTTAGATATCTCAGCGAAAACCTGCGCCACGGTCAGTCCTTCTTTCATCGCGGCCTCTTTATCCACCATAAAATGGATCTCCGGATCGGTTTCTTCTATTCCATTGGATACTTCCGCCGTACCTTCCACACCCTCTAAAATCTCCGCCACATCTTTGGCAGCCTGCGAAAGCGCGTCCAGATCATCCCCATAAACCTGGATGCTCACACCTTCTCCGCCGAGGATGGAAGAAGCGCCGGACATGGCCGAACTGGATACCGTCATCTCACATTCCAGATCGGCACACAGCTTGGTAATCTCTTCTTCCACTTCTTTCGTGGAACGCTCCGCGTCTTCAGAAAGCATCACATACATGGTCACGCTCGTTCCGCCTGCAGAGCCGCTCATCATGCTCATAATGCTGCCTTCTCCTGCCATAGCGCCTATGGTCTCCACTTCTTCTAACGTACTGATTCTTTCAATTACAGTATCTGACACCTCTGTCATTTCTTCAAAGTCAGCATCTTCCGGCATTTCCAGCGTAATGCTCAACTGCGGCATACTCATCTCCGGCATGAAAGAAAAACCTCTCCTGACCGTACCATATACGCTGACAGCCAGCAAAGCGACCGCCAAAAGCAGTACAACAGGTTTATATTTCAAGGCAAAAGTCAGCACTTTACGATAACCGGAAAGGAACTTATCGAACAGTTTATGTTCTTTTTCTTTCACATTTTTCAAAATTCCCGCCGACATGGCCGGTACAAGGGTCAAAGCGATCAACAGACTGGCGATCAGCGTATAGGCGATCGTCAACGCCAGATCTGTAAAAAGCTGCCTCGTAATGCCCTCTACGAAAACAATGGGTGCAAAAACACAGACCGTTGTCAGCGTGGAGGCCGTGATCGCACCTGCTACCTGCGAAGCGCCCGATACCGCCGCCTGAATGGTAGATACGCCCTTACTCTTTAAGCGGTAAATATTTTCAATCACGACAACTGAGTTGTCCACCAGCATACCGACCGAAATAGCCAGTCCCGACATGGAAATGATATTCAGGGAAATGCCTGTAAAATACATCAGCACCACCGCAAAAATAACGCTGATCGGGATACTGCATAAAGTAATAAAAGTCGGTTTTACATCTTTTAAAAATAAAAACAGAATGATGATCGCAAACAGAGCCCCCAGCAGGAGATTTTGCAAAATGGACTCGATTATCATATAGATATAATCCCCCTGGTCCATCAGGGAAACAAAGGAAAGTCCTTCATACTGCGTCTCCAGCTGTTCAAACTTCTCTATTATATTAGAAGAAACTTTGGCGGTCGCATAGTCCGACTGCTTGGAAAAAGAAAGGATAATGCCATCGTCACCGTTGATCTTCGCATACAAGTCCCCGGCATTGTCCGCCATAAATACTTCCGCCACATCCCCTAAACGAACCGGCTCAACGTCCTCTATTTTCAGATCCAGTAATATCAATTCCTGTATTTCTTCCAAAGAAGTAATTTCATCACCCACGCTGACCAGATACGATACGCCGTCCTGCTCCACATAACCGGAAGGCATGGCGAAATTCTGCGCCGCTAAAATGCCGGAAATCATATCCATAGTGATGAACTGATGCAGATCCGTGCTCTCATAAGCCTGCTCCTTTGCTTCTTCGGCCTGTTCTTTAGCCTGTTCCTCGGCCTGTGCCTGCGCCTGCGCCATGGCTTCTTCCTGCTGCCGCATCAACGCCTCCTGCTGACGCACCATTTCTTCCTGCTGGCGTATCAGTTCTTCCTGCCCGCTTATAGAAACTTCCCCCGGCATACTCTGCGCCATCATGGCCTCGTCCGACATGACGTCTCCCGTCATATCCGGCATAGCGGCCTGTATGCCTGCGCCTGACATAGACGCCTGTGCATTTCCCGCCGCTTCGCGCGCCGCCTCTTCTGCGGCCTGCATCGCCTCTTCCATCTGTGCGTCTATCTGTTTATCAATGCCTTCGCGGATACGTTCGTTCGCTTCGTCTATTTTTTCCTGCGTGATAACGACATGAATGTCTTCCTGCAAAAGACCGGTACTGCTGATGCTCGCCACCCCGGCGGTCCCTTCCAGTTTATTCATCAGCGTATCGTTTACAAAAGAAGACAGCTGCGCCTGATCCATGCCTTCCATACTGACAGCCGCTACCGATACCGGCAGCATACTGGGATTCATTTTCAGAATGATCGGCGTTCCCACGCTATCGTCCCAATATCCCTGTATCAGATTGACTTTCTGCAGGATATCCACACTGATGGTATCCATATTCACATCTTCGGTAAATTCCAGTATCAACGTCGAAGTATTAGAACTCGATATGGACTGAATTTCCTTGATGTTTTCCAATGTTGCCAGTGTCTGCTCCATCGGCTTGCTGATGACTGTTTCCACCTTCTCCGGCGTGGCGCCCGGATAGGATGTCATCACGATCACATAAGGCATATCAATATTGGGCAGCAGATCGGGCGTCATCTTCATATAAGCCACCACTCCCAATATGATAATGATGATCGCCGCCATAAACACAGTCAGCGGTTTTTTCACACTAAATCTTGACATTTTTATTCCTCCTCTTTTTTCATTACACCATATTTTATGATGCGCAGTCTCTTTTTCACTTTTCCCAGAATCATATCTTTACGGCTGATATCCGCAAATATCTCCACCAGCGCATTGCGGGTGATAATACCCAGAAAATCCAGCAATTCCAGAAAATCTTCATAACTTCCGACTATAGTCGTATCAAAAACGCTGCTATCCGCCAGATCATATATCTGTTGACTAAATGAGTCATTTAAATTCCCAAATATTTCAAAGGCTTTCACTTCCGCGACCCGCAGGCCGGAAAAAACATTTTTCATGATGCGGTAATGCTTCTCCTGCTCCCCGAAAACTATCATCTGGTTCAAAACATTCCAGTATCCCAGAAAAATATCGCCGTTACTTTCTTTCATCGCTTTCCTGACATATTCCTTGAAACAGTCCTGAAAGCTGCTCATGATATAGACGAGCAGGTCTTCCTTATTCTCAAAATACTGATAAAAACTCCCCCGCGGGATATCGGCCTTACGGATGATCTGGTTGATGGAAAGTTCATCATAGGGCACCCTTGTAAGTTCATCAAAGGCCGCCTGATAGACCCGCTCCTGCTTTTCCTGCGGCAGATTAAAAAAACGCTCTGTTGGCATAGTATCCCCCCTGTAGTGCTTGTGACTGTCTGTTGTTCTTTAAGATGACAGTCTGTCACTATTTTAGATGACAGGGTGTCATCTGTCAAGTAGGAAACGCAAACTTAAAAAAGATGATATTGCAGAAAAATTACAAATACTATATGATAAAAAGGTCAGGTTACGGGCGCGAAACTCCTGACAAATCAAAGAAACGAGGTACGATCATGACAACAAACGAAAAAGCACTCAAACTGCACGAAGAATGGAATGGAAAACTGGAGACTGTCTCCAAGACCCCTGTAAAAACAAGAGAAGATCTGGCGCTTGCTTATACGCCGGGCGTTGCGGAACCCTGTAAAGTCATCGCCAAAGATACGGATGCCGCTTATACTTATACCTGGAAAGCCAACACAATAGCTGTTGTCTCTGATGGCAGCGCGGTTCTCGGACTCGGCAATATCGGCCCGCATGCGGCCATGCCTGTTATGGAAGGCAAAGCCGTTCTGTTCAAGGAGTTCGGCGGCGTCAATGCCGTTCCCATCTGTCTGGATACACAGGATACCGAAGAGATCATCAAGGCCGTGACTTATCTGGCACCGGGTTTTGGCGGTATCAACTTAGAGGATATCAGCGCGCCGCGCTGCTTTGAAATCGAGGAACGCCTGAAAGCAACATTGGACATCCCGGTATTCCATGATGACCAGCACGGTACTGCTGTCGTTGTGCTGGCCGGTACAATTAATGCCCTAAAAGTTGTCGGCAAGCAAAAAGAAGACTGTAAAGTAGTCGTAAACGGCGCCGGAAGTGCCGGGATCGCCATTACCAAGCTGTTATTAAACTATGGTTTTAAGAATATCGTCCTCTGCGACAGCACCGGCATTGTCAGCAAATCCAGAAGCGATCTGAATAAGGTAAAACAACAGATGACCGAATTGACCAATCTGGACAACCAGACAGGAACGCTGGCGGACGCCATGAAAGGCTCCGACATCTTTATCGGTGTATCTGCACCGGGCGTTGTGACGGCTGAAATGGTTTCTTCCATGAATAAGGACGCTATTATTTTCGCTATGGCCAATCCGGTGCCGGAGATCATGCCGGATGCCGCCAAAGCCGCAGGCGCGCGCGTAGTCGGCACGGGACGTTCCGATTTCCCGAACCAGATCAACAACGTAGTCGCTTTCCCCGGTATCTTCAAAGGCGCTCTGGAAGGACGGGCCAGACAGATCACCGAGGAGATGAAACTGGCGGCGGCACTGGCCATTGCACAGCTTGTGCCGGAGGAAGAATTAAACGAAGATAACATTATGCCAGAGGCTTTTAATCCCAAGGTGGCGGAGACTGTGGCAGCAGCCGTAAAAGCGCACATCCACGATTAAATAGCATAAAGAAAAGACTGATAATGAAATGACCGATAAAAAAATGACTGATGAAGTCAACTGGCATGGAAAACCTTATTATTCGCTGGATGCCTATTGCAAAAACACCTACGGAGAGAAATTATACAAAATTGCCCTCAATGCCGGACTGACCTGTCCTAACAGAGACGGGACATTGGATACCCGCGGCTGTATCTTTTGCAGCGCGGGCGGCAGCGGCGATTTTGCGATAGCTATCCGCGAAACAGGACAGGCCGGTTCAGAAACGGTTCCTCCTCTTAGCATTGACAGGCAGCTCGCGGCAGGTAAAGCACTCCTTGACCGCAAGCACACGGGCCGCCGCTATATCGCTTATTTTCAGGCCTATACGAATACCTACGGCCCGCCCTCCTATCTTCGTGATATTTATGAAACGGCACTGGCTTCGGATATGGTCTGCGGCATCTCCATTGCCACCAGACCGGACTGTATCACAGAAGATACATTGACTCTATTAGTCGATATTCAGGAAAAATTTCCCGACAAGTTTGTCTGGATTGAATTAGGGTTGCAGACAATCCATGAAAAAAGCGCCCGTTTTATCAGACGGGGCTATGATCTGACCTGTTTTGACACTACTGTCAGTGCATTGCATACTTTTCAGATACCTGTTATAGTCCATGTTATCATCGGTCTTCCCGGGGAAAGGCAAAGCGATATCCTGCAGACCATTGACTATCTGAATCAACAGCCGATCTGGGGTATCAAACTGCAGCTTCTCCATATTTTAAAAGGAACTGATCTGGCTACTCTCTATCTGGCAGGTTCTGTTCCTGTTCTTGATAAAGAAAGCTATCTGGATATTCTGATCCATTGTCTGGAGCGGCTTTCTCCTAAGACCGTCGTACACAGACTGACCGGCGACGGCCCGAAAGATTTATTACTGGCCCCCTTATGGAGTCTGGATAAAAGAGACGTTTTAAATTCCCTGCACCACGAGATGAAAATCCGGAACACTTTTCAGGGACGGGATTTTATAAAATTAAGAAAGGCATGAAGACATGAGTCACGATTCTATAGCACAGGATTCGGTATCGCCCGATTTCCTTACCTTGTATAAGCTTATTATCCTGTATATGATAAACCGCGCCGCTTTTCCCATCACCAGGGCGCAGGTAGCTGATTTTATCTTAGAACAGGGATATATGGACTTTTTTACCATGCAGAAGGTCTTCGCCGAACTGTTAGATTCCGGTCTGCTTTCGTCCAAAACAGTCCGTAACCGCACGCATCTTGCCATTACGGATGAGGGCCGGGAAACTTTATATTATTTTCAGAGCCGCCTCAACAGTTCCACCAAAGACAGGATCAACAACTTTTTCCGGGAAAATGAAATGGAAATGCGCAATGAAGTTTCCATACTCTCCGATTATTACAGATCCACTTCCGGAGAGTATGAAGCTCATTTGACCGCCAAAGAAAGAGGCGTCTGTCTGGTAGATATCACCTTATCGGTTCCCGACGAGAAAACCGCCGTTTCCATATGTGATAACTGGCAAAAAAAGAATCAGACTGTATATCAGCATCTTATCGAACAATTATTCTGACATCAGTGTTTTTTTATGATCTCATTCCAACCGGAAACCCCGATGATCTGCAGGGCAAAGTCCGTATAAGCCGCCGATTCGGCTGTATCCACATATTTGAACGCGTTATAGATAGACTTACGTCCCCCTTCAAGTGTGCTGATCCCCAGCGCCAGTCCCTGCGCGATTTCATCCGAAGCGTCTGTCTGTCTGGAGAACAACATACTGTCAATATACTGGTTGGCTTCAATGACTTTATAAGCATATACAAACGAAGCCGCCTGCAAGTCCTGTCCCTGTGAGGATGTATATCCCATCTCGCTCAATATCACATGCCGCACTTCTCCGGAATCCGTCAAAAAATCTTCTTTTTGTAGATAATCTGTCAGCACATGGATATTCCTGATAGACATTACCGGCGTTGTCTCGGAGTCAATGATATAAGTACCGGCTTTTCCCGACGTACTCCACGCTTTTACGCTCGTAAGCGGGTAGTTATACGGATGCTGTGCCACATCCCAGTCGATATTCCCGCCGTTTTTAATATTTCTGTTAAATTCATCCAGAATCTCCTTGGAACCGTAGCCGTTGCTGGAATAAAGGCTTTTGGCCCATTGCTGATCCAGTGAGATATAGATTCTGGCATTGCCGTTGATACTCTTGATCGCTGTGTAGAAAATACGGAACGCCTTCGCATATTCCTCCACATAATTCGCGGTTTCCATATACTGGATATAATTCCATTCGCTTCTGGCATTGATCTCATTACCGATGACCCAGTTCATGACCGTACCATGCCCGCTGCCGGAATAACGGCTTGCAAGGAAAGAGGCCACCGCCTCGATATAGGCAACGCCCGACGCATCCGCCGCGTTAAAAGCATAGTACGGCGCCCGTCCGCCGGAACGCGCCAGCGGATGGATCAGTTCCATATATCCATAAGCAATATCGTTTAAAATAATGGCTGTCGTCGTGATACCCTTATTAGACAACGTGGAAAAAATATAATCATATTCCGCTATGATCTGTCCGTTAAAAGCATATGTCCTGCCGTTGTAGGAATAATAAACCGTCGGATAGGCCGCGTTGCTCGTCTCCCCAAGGATTCGGCTTAAGGGTATATTATATGCAGCATGCTTTACACCCAGATCGTCCAGTTCACCCCCCGCCAGTTTCTCCGGATCGACCAGAAGTCCTTTTTTGGAAGATGTTGCAATAAAGGACGGATTGTATTTAGCGATCGCCTCCGGATTGGTAATGTATTTCGGCTTACTGATCGCTACAAACTGTCCATCTTTTTTTACCGCCACGACAAATTTGGAAAAAAGCCGGGAACTGACTGTATTGTAATTAAGATTGACCGAGAAAGTCAAATCAACGTCTTTCTGATCCTCTATAATATACTCGTCTCCGACAAGTTCCGTTTCAAATGTGGCCTGCTCAAACAGATAATAATAGCCATCATCACTGATCGCCAGGCCCGGAGCAGACATTGTCACATCAATCTTGCCGGTCTCATTGTTGATGACACAACTGTCAATTGTGGCAAAATCAGCGGTATTACTCTCTGTCAGTTCAATCTCCGGTGGTCTGTTATGCACGCCATCAAGCATAAACCGGGCGGCATCCGCCAGAGCTCTGGCCGCATCTTTTCCGGCCTCTTCCTTCAGCTTATCCTTCATCCGGTCTCTTTTATGCTGAGACTGGCTGTACTCGGCCAGTTCTACCGCCTGCATATGTACCATGGCCTCGATTGCCGCATTTTCCCGCGCAGTCTGTATCGCTTCATTCCGGAATCTGACTATGACTACGCCGGAAATAACCAAAACTACAGCCGCCGCGGCAGCCAGGACCGATATCCAGATCCGTTTCTTTTTGCTTTTTTCCTTCTTTTTTGCAGTATTCTCTTCGTCGTTTTCTCCAGTTTTTCCTTCAGCCTTTTCCTCGACGGTGAGCGTCTCCTCTACTTTGATCGTGCGTTCGATATTACCTTCGTCATTGACTAATACGGTCTCTTCCATTTTAATCTCTTCTTCCAGAACCGTACCTTTCTTTGCCTCCAGCTTCATCTGCGCTTTCCGCTCTTTTAACTGTTTCTTTAACAGCGCCTTTTTTTCTTTGTCTCTGCGCTTTCTGGCCTTGATCTTTTTCTTATTTTCCCTGACCTTTTCCTTATCAACAGTCCGTCTGCGCCGCTTCTTCTTTTGATTATCCGTTTGTTTATTTTCGTTCATGAACAGCTTCTTCCTTTATATGTTTCATATGTTCTTTGATCTTCACTTCATAACCGTTGCCGGATGGACGGTAAAATTCTTTTCCATTCAATTCATAGGGCAGATATTGCTGCTCCACATAATGATTCGGATAGTCATGCGCATAGAGATAACCGATTCCATGCCCCAGCCTGGCGGCGCCTTTATAGTGCGCATCCTGTAAATGTGCAGGAATTGGCAGATTCCCGGTCTGCTGCAGCGTCTCCATTACCTCAAAAATAGCCTGACTGCTGGAATTGCTCTTAGGCGCACAGGCCACATAAGCCGCCGCCTGCGCCAGAATGATCTGCGCCTCCGGCATTCCGACTCTTTCTACTGCCATAGATGCACTGACCGCAACAGTCAACGCATTAGGGTCTGCATTTCCCACATCTTCCGCGGCGCATATCATAATTCTTCTGGCGATAAAAGTCACACTCTCGCCCGCGTATAGCATCCTTCCCAGATAATAGACCGCCGCATCCGGATCAGACCCTCTCATACTTTTGATAAAAGCCGATATCGTATCGTAGTGGCTGTCTCCGTCTTTATCATAACGGATCACCCTTTTCTGGATACATTCTTCCGCTACAGCCAGCGTGATATGTATCTTCCCATCTTCACCTCTCGGCGTCGTCATAATGCCAAGTTCCACCGCATTCAGTGCATGTCTGGCATCCCCGCCGGAAAGCTCCGCCAGAAACTCTATGGCATCTTCGTCGATCACCGCCTCATAGGCGCCCATCCCTTTGTCCTTATCATAAACCGCTCGCTCGATCAACATTTTGACGTCTTCCCGCGACAAGGGTTTCAACTCGAAAATAATAGAACGCGACAGCAAAGCGCCGTTTACCTCAAAATACGGATTCTCCGTCGTAGCACCGATCAGAATAATGGTTCCATCCTCGACAAACGGCAGAAGATAATCCTGCTGACCCTTATTAAAGCGATGGATCTCGTCAATAAAGAGAATCGTCTTTTTTCCATACATCCCGCTGGTATTCTTCGCCTGCCCGACTACAGTTTCCATATCTTTTTTACCGGCCACCGTCGCGTTGATCTGTGTGAACTCCGCACTGGTCGTATTGGCGATCACCTTCGCCAACGTGGTCTTGCCGGTTCCCGGAGGCCCGTAAAAAATGATGGAACTCAACTTGTCCGCCTGTATCGCGCGGTATAGCAGTTTGTCCTTACCGATGATATGCTGCTGTCCCACGATCTCATCCAGAGTCGCAGGCCGCAGTCTGGCCGCCAGCGGAGATTCTTTCTCCATATTCGTATTTCGCATATATTCAAATAAATCCATGTCAATCCACGCTCTCATGCCGACGATTCTACGATTTTTCGCCTCTTTAAGGGTATGCAAATGCGCATACTATTTATATTTTAACATTTCATGGGACGAAGCGCAAATAGATTGTGGGGATTTGTTAAGATTTGTTAAAAAAATTAATGGAAATGTAAAAAAGACGTAATGGAGACGAGATCATCTGGAACCGCCCGAAACGACAGATTCCTTTTCCCATAAAGCGACCTGCTGTTTCGCTTTTTCATATTCTTCTACAGATATTTCCAGACCTTCACAGGCCCTCTGCAAATCTATCCCGAAATTTTTCATCGCTGTTTCCACATTTTTCACTAAAGTACGAAGACTGCCCTGTTCTCTTCCTTCTTCTCTGCCCTCTTCCAGACCCAGTTCTCTGCCATGCTCTCTTCCGATTTCAAAAATATTCATCTCCACGGCCTCCCATTCTTCCGACGCCTTTACTTCTTCTACGATTCTGTGCAGTTCCAGAATCCTCCTGTCTTTGACTATGATATTATCGTTCTCCAATGTCGTATTCTTCATATACTGGAGCAGACTGACCAGTTCTGGTCTGCCATTTTTACTCGTCATATTTAAAAAAATCTTGCTCGTTCCGTCTCCTAACGGTAAATCGGGCACTTCTTCACACCATTCACTGAAAGTATACATTGCCAGATCCCTGCCAAAAATATCCTCCTGCACACTCTTTTCCGGTCTGCCTGCCGCTATGCCCCGCGTATTGTCCTGTACCTTCACTTTTTCTGTTGTCTTTTGTTTCATTCTTTTCCTCTCTTTCCCGGATGACAGAGAGGATATCTCGATTTTTCCTCCCTGCAGTTATTTAGTTATAAGCAAGGAGTTCCCGCAGAGATCGCTCTGCACAGATACAGACGGAATCGCCCGGTTTTCCCGGACAACCAGTCTGTCAAGATACGATATGAATCGTCGATTTGTTCTTTGCTTAAAATGATTCTAGCACATTCTGTTTTTTATGACAAGTATAAACTTAATTTAATTAAAAATATATAACCTACAGAAAATCCACCGACATGACCTTTTCCGACTTCATAAGAATGTCGTAGATTTTCGTGCGGTTCATCGTCTTTTTCACATAAAGCACCATATGAACGGAGATACCCTCTCCTACGGCTTTAGACTCGCTCATCTCCATAGAATCTATCACGATATCGGCTTCTTTTAATTTCTGTATGACCGTGTGCAGGTCCCGGCTTTCTTCCAGATCAATGAACACATTGCAATAGCGGGAATGTCTGGTAGCAAACCGCTCCACAAAAGGCAGCACATGCAGGGAAAGCAGCATCATAACCGTGATCAGCACGCCGCCTTCGATGAAACCGATACCTACAGCCAGTCCGACACAGGCGCTGGCCCAAAGAGTCGCGGCCGTCGTCAATCCTCTGACACGGTGTTTGGAAATGATGATCGTGCCAACACCGATAAAACCCACGCCGCTGATGACCTGCGCCGCCAGACGGTTCATATTGGCCAGTCCCGGAAAATTGATCTGGATATACTGCTCCGTCAGCATGACCAATGTCGCGCCAAGGCAGACCACGGTAATTGTCTTTGTCCCCGCACCACGATGCTTCATTCCCCGGTCTAAACCGATGATACCGCCCAAAAGCGTTGCCACGATCACCCGAATCAAGATATTCTGTATATTCCACGCTGCAAAATTTCCCAAGATCATATGTACGCTCCTTTTGTAGTCAGTGTACCACATTTTCAGACTTAATTCCACTGACAGAATTTTTTCTGGGGAAAAATCCCATATTAATACGGACTTCTTTGCGTTCCAAATCCTGATTGGAATAACAGCAGCTATCAAAACCAATCGGTACAAACCCTTCTTTCTGATAAAAACTGATCGCTCCAACGTTACATGACTGCGTTTCCAGAATGATTGCCCTTCTATGCTCCAAAACTGCCTGCTCTTTGGCCAGCGCCATCAGTTCATGCGCCACGCCCTGACGCCTTAAGTTTTCATGCACCCAGAGTTCTGTGACTATCAGACGGTTACTCCACTCTTCCGGGCAGGTTTCGATGCAGGCCAGCATCTCTTCCTGGCCCTCTCTTACTTCCACGATTCCCCACGCATAGGCTTTTTCCCAATGCGGTTGATAAAGTTTATCCGGGAAATCATATTCTTCCGGGGAATGGGTGACCGGACTGTCAAACTTTTCTTTCCGCATCCTGAACGCATAGCCATCGTTTTCTTTTTCCATAGTTACATCATAATATTCCTGTGTTGTATAGCGCATCGGTATGACCGTTCCCGCCCATTTTTCTTTGGGTAAGGGAATAATCGTATCGTCTCGTTTTTCTTTGTTCATAGTCTGGTTTACCTTCTTTTTTGTTTCTTCAAATTTTTTATTTTCCTTTTTGTTGCATTGAAATATCCCAGGGACACGATTTTCACGACTCTGGGATGTTTTATGACACTTTTGTCATAAAGTGCCTATGTCAAGTTTTATAATGAAAAATCGTGGCACCAAATGATACCACGACTAACAGCAATTCTTTACTTACGATCATTCGAGATAATCATTCGCTTTATGAAGTTGTTTTTCATATTATTATTCTTTTTGACCATTGATGATTACCCCTTTTTTATTTCTCACTCTTCTGTTTTCGATTATTGCTTATTCTAACACGCTTCGGCATTGCTGTAAAGATAGATTTTTTATAATGCCAGATTGTATCCTAATCCTGATATGCCCTATTCTAAGCACTATCGTTGCCGGCCGAGTTGTCATATAAAAGGCCACAGAATAAAAGAATCAAGCCACCATGCCCAAAACCGTGTATATTAAAATCTGGGAAATTAGTACAGAGCAACAAGCCAACATCTCACTCGCTCTTTCCAGACATAGCCACATCCGATTTTCATGTAGCGCTATGGTTTTCTAGTCCTGTAGGCTATTTTTTGCCCAAAAAATCAAGGGATAAATAGCATAAGCAAATAATAAGACTTTTTCCTAATACTTAACTTCATTACATTATTATGAACGTTTATATGCTCCACACTGTTCTAATTTTTTGACAATTCCTGCTGCATGTGTAGATTGAGGAAACGTAAATAATCGTGCAATCGCTTTGCATATAGCCCATGTCATCATAATATAACAAATTATACCCAACGGCGTAAAAATGGCGCCTAAAATTAATCCACAAATAAGCCAAATAACTGCACTACCCAAATTACCAAAAAAAGTTCCTTTTTCTTCATAATACTTTATTTCTTTAGCAAACACATCCTGTGCTCTTTCTTTTAACTTTTCTAATACTTGTTTTTTCTCATTATCACTAAGTCTTATATCTTTGCGACTATTTCTCGCCAATTCCACAAATTCATCAATATCTTCTAAACCACCTATTTTAAAATAATACTCACTCAAACTGCCCGTTTCTATGCTGGTTTGTTTCATTATCTGATTTTTTTCCTCTGTTTCTACAATCTCGATCTGAGACTTCATATTATTTCCTTGTACAGAATCTGCTGAAAAATCAACTTGATTTTGTACATTATTATTTGATTCAGATACAGAAAAAATATCAACCAACATATTCCCACAAGATTCACATATCACACTTCCATCTTTATTTTCTTTTCCACAAGTTTTGCAACAAATTGACATTATTTTTTCTCCTTCGTCATTAATTTATATTATATTTCTATAAGTTTTATTGTATTTCTCTACAAACAATCATTTGAATTTTTTTAATGGCATCATTAATGAATTCGGCTTTTTTTGTTAATTGTTGAGCCATTAAATACCAATAGTAAGATTCCAATGCCTCCGTCGCATTTGCGCTATCTGTCAAATATGATTCCCCTACATTAATCATCTGTTCTGGACAATATTTCTGCGCAGCAACTTGATACATCATCCTTCTTTGTTGCTCATTTATACTACTTGGAATCCTGGATTCCAGTAAGAATATACATGATAGTGCAATTCCTTTATTAACACCTTGTATAATTATCATCTCACATTGCTTCATCATTTGATAATTACTTTTTTCACATTTTGCTTTATATTCTGTTCGCCATTTTTTGTATTCATTCAAATTTGTACCTTCAACTTGTCTATCCGGCATATTCAATACAAAATGTTCCATCTGTATGTAGCAATGATGGCAAGCAGCCCTAAATACATTTAGTGCCATTGTCCTCAATATATTCTCCTCCCCTTGCATATCATTAAGCACTGTCCCAATCGAATTATCTACTGTATCTAAAATATTTTTCGCCTTAAATAATAATGAACCTATATACTCTATTTTATCTCCAGATCGCGACTCATACTTATATTTTACTTGCTCTTCAAATGCACGGAAAAGTGCCCATTCTACATATCCCAATCTTCCATCTATTAATGCTATTGCATCATACCATTTATTTTCTTTTATAAAATTATCTACACAAATTTTTACTTCTTCTATTTTTTCATAATCATTACAAACCTTACTTTCTACAGCCTTCAGTTTATTTATTTCTATTCCAATTTGAATATGGTATTGCTCACAAGCATATTCACTTTTGTTTGATGAATTATTTTCTTCCAGTTCATTTTCTCCTATATCCAAATACCATTCTCGGTAACGTTTCATATAATAATTTTCTTCAATCTCATTTTGAGCTAGAAATAATGCCTCATCATAATAATCAATAAATTCATCATCTTCTAGTGTAGTATAATAATACACGTTATTATATGTAGTATCCTTTAAGTAATAGCCTTGTGATTCATTCCAATTGCATAACTCTTCTTTTTTAGTCTTATTATGAATAGTTTCAAAATTTATAATTCCTGATAATATTATTTCATTATCAAGTGATTCCCCCAATATCGTCCATAGTACATCTGAAAATTCATTATCACTAATCTCTCTGTTTAAATATTTTTGCAAATATGCTTCATAAATCATCTTCACATTAAAGTTGTGCGGTATTAAGGGCATTTTCTGCTTTTGTACCAATAACTCTATAACATATTTTCCTATTTCTATTGTTTGATCAAAAACAAAATCTGCATACTTTTCTATCAACCCGCCTCTTTGAGCCTCCTCATCTAAAAGTTTATAATAATCTTTATTGTTTTCGAATGCCCCCAAATCATATATAACCGATGTCATTGACTCAGCTATCGGATCACAAACTTTCGTTCTCCCTTCTTCACAATCCAACATAACTGCATCCCCATTCTTTTTGAAACACATCAATATTCTCTTCTCTACTTCCTTAAAAAAAGATGCCAAAAGAATCTCATAATCTACCTTAACTCTTAAAGAGTATTGAGACCGCACTTCTTCTTTAGAAAAACCAGTAATACCTAGCTTTTGTAACCAATCATACGCTGTATCCAGAGTTTCCTCTAATATATTTTGTGTTATATTGGCAATACGAGAAATTTCTCCGTCTCCTTTTCCCACCTTTAGCTTATTATAAAATTTTTCCTTTTGAATTCTTGCTAAATCAGCAAAAATTTTACCAAACTTCCGATGCATATCAACTTGTTCATTATAATAAACCGTTTTATCGCCTAATCGGATACTACTGAGCGTCGTTGAATCATTAAGAAATTTCCTCAATTTTTCCAATTCAATTTCTGCTGTTTCCAAATCAATATAATGCATTACATGGCATCGCTTAACATCCATGTCTGAAGAACAAATATTAAAAATTGCACTTTCATCTTTTTCAAGTTTTTTAATTTTTTTTCTTAACTCTTCCTGATTCATATATCACCTCAATATTTTTAATGTTTAATTTGTACACATGTCTTCTACTGCTTTCCAACGATCTGCTAATATTTCATCCCATACAGATTTTTTTTCTTTAAATCTTTCTAGATAGAACTCTTTTATACAGGTAACTGCCGGGAAATTATTTTTAATTGCGTCAAATAAAAGTTCTTCCTTTTCCTCCTCATCTTCACTAAATTGCGCTGTCAGATATTTAGCTAAAATAACACCTTTTTCTGCTGCCAGTTGTATATCTTTTAAAAAAGTTCTTTCTTTTTTTGCATCTATATCTTTATAAAGCATCATTAATAAACTAGCATAAACACAATTGGCAAAATTCGACTTATACGTATTTTCGTCATGCATATAGGCAATCAACTCTTCAAGATTACTTTCAAACTGCACAATTTGATTTCGCTCAATCGACACAGCAACCAATTCTCTATAATATTTCAACAATTCACCTTCGACTGCCGCATTTATTTTATATAGTTCACAACCACAACCTACTTTTTTCCACAATGCCTCAATTTCTTCTTTCGTATACTCAGTTTTTTTAATTTCTCCATGTATCTTTTTCTTCAAAAAATATATTTTATATACTACTAATAGCTTGTATAATATTTCTTTACACTTATCATAATTTTCCAACATCTCTTCCGTGTACTCATTATCATCAACAACACATTCATCCATTTCATAAATGCCTTCCTGATATTTATCCCAAAGTTCATTGACTTCTTTTTCTATCAATTCATTCATATTTTTTTCTTTATATCTGCCTATTAATTTTGCCATACACAAAGCTGCTTCTCCCAATACCGTATCTCCCATGCCAAAAAACTCCGCCAACATATACAATTCTTTCATACAGTCCAAGTCATAATCTATAATTTTAATATAAATCTCTCCTACGAAAGGATATTCATTCAACAAATAAACTAATCTATCCCAATATATCGAATCATCAATAAGATTATGTTTGCGTTCATAATCTGTATATTCCAATATCTGGCTCCACCTGTTATCTTCACCTATGTCAAACCAATATTCCATGTTTGATTCCTGCAATTTAATCATTAAAAACGGTAAAACAGTATCCGCACACAAATGTAATAAATCCGAAACCTGTTCCCGAACTTCTTCAAAAACCTCATCTAATTTTTTCTTTAGCTTACCAGCAGCGATTGAATCTCCTATCTTATTAAACCCTTCAGAAATTTTTTCAGCACCAAAGCTAAGAGCCGAACCTAAAACGTATCCTTTAATCAGTCCTCCTATTCCTTCCCCCCCAACCCAAAATTCTGGTTGGTCAGATGACAATCTCTTGTCAAATCTTTCCTGTGCGCTATCGGTGATTTTCTGACTGATCATGGTTCCCAAATTATCCAAATAAGCATCAATCTCGTCTAATTCTGTGTATTTCAGGTAATCTTGATCAATATTATCATCATTATAGACTACGCCTAATTCTATCAACACAACTTTAATAAATCGAATATTTTCATTCACAAAGTTTCTCACAATTTTTCCAACATAACCTATACATCCAGAAAACATAGCAATTTCCGGATAATAATATTCATTAAAATATCTGCATTGCATTTCTATAAAATTTTCAACACAGTTATTCAGCAAAACTCTATTAATATAATTTCCAGAATATTGAATTTTTTTTCCTCTTATATAGAATTTTTGCTCGTCTATTAAAACGCCACGCTGAACTAATTTTTCTTTCCACTCATTTCTTTCATCAATCAAAAAATCAAGATCAAAATCCACCCACTCTCCATAGAGATTTGTTTTTTCTACTCTTTGAGATACCTCTTTTCCCTTTTCATCTATCTGTTCCTCAAATAAATCTAATAAATTTAAAAAATTTGTATCATTATCCATTTTTCTTCCACCATCCACTCACATACATATAGTTTAATACACATCTATAAGTTCTACTTACTAAAAGTAAAAGACATTATGCTTTTAATATATTGAAAATATCTTTTATATTTTACCATCATTTTTTTAAATAATCAAACCTTTTAGGTCTACTTTTTGTATAATTAAAACCTATTTTGTTGTTATTAAACTAAAGTTACTCATATAGACTGTACTTAGGAGGTTTAGTCTCAGATGGAAAATAATGCTTTAGTTACTATAGGTCAAAGAATGGCAGAAATACGCCGCCATCATAATACAACTCAAGAAGCTCTTGCTGATATGTTGGATGTAAGTCCTAAACATATCAGCCACTGTGAAAACGCAACTTCCTTCTTGTCACTAAAAAATCTTATAAAATTTTGTAATATATTTGATTGTAGCTTAGATTATTTGGTTTTTGGCAATCAAAATGATTCTATCCTTTCCAAACTCCCAAATGAAATCATTACAATCCTTCAAACTGGCACAGATACCGATCTCAATCGCTTAACTCGGTATTTACAGATATATATTGAATTACAATCTCTACCTAATTCTAGATCATAATATAAATTACATCTGTAAAAAAGTTTTTTACTGTTGCCATTATTAAAAAGACAAATGACTTTTCAAGGACATTAGGTAAAGAATAGCGCATACCACTCCAGTATTTATATTGATTAAGTTGCTTTATGTTTTAGTGTGAAAACAGAACCCACAGATCAAGGCATCTCCGTTTCTCACCCCTCCATGATTTGGGGAATTTGCCAAAGCGGTTCATTTATATGGTAGACACTGTAAAAGTGGTTCTATTTTCAAAAATCATTACCATTTCGCCTGTTAGTTTTCAATCAAATGCCGAGAAACTTTGCCAAATACATACATAGGGCTGGATTTATGACAGAGCAGAAAAGGATTTTCATACTATTTATCAAATTTTATCTTAATACAGACATACAATAAATGTTTCTCAATAAAGAGTGCTATCTATCTACCACCATCATAGTAAAAATCAATCTTTTTTGACTTTTTGGACTTTTCATCCACAATCCCTCTTCTCTTTTCCAAATTGTCTATCTGTTGAAAATAGATTATAATTATGGTCAGGAGGGCACTATAATGAACGTATACCACAACACAAGCCTATGGAACAAACAAGAAAAGCAAGGCGCCTCCCCCTTGTCAAAACTGCCCGTTGACCGAACTGTTCAATGGGCAGGGCAGGAAATCTATATTCCTGCGGTCTATGTGGGCGCGCAGGGCGCTGTCCTCGACGTATGCGCCAGGATTCCGGCCGCAGAGATGACTGTTTTTTTGAGAAAATGGAACAAAGAACGCCGGCTTTCTTTAAAAACTCCGGAAGATTATGAACTGATAGACGCCGATAACCCTTCCGCCAGAGAATTTACGGTAGAGATATGTTTTGACGATATTCCTTTAACGCCTCGTGCGAGCAGCAGCCTGAACTGGTATCCGCAGGATGTCTTTCTGGCAGGAAATGAGACCTCGGAAACTTCCGTCAAATCAAACACAGAAGAATGGAAAAACGATAAAATTGCTGACAGACTCATGGAGGCTTATGCGTGTGACCGCACCTGCTGCTGGCATTTTGAACGCTTATCTTATGATTGGAAGGGCGGACCGCTTTTATCTCCGCATCATATTTCCCTGACCTTTCAGGCGCGCTGTATTGCTGTTACTACCACGCACTTTACCACCGCCGCTCCCTGTACTGCCGACATTACCTGCGCTGCCGATACCGCCTGTACTGTCTGTGCCGACAGCCAGGAGCAGATTTCTTCCGCTCCCGCCTGTTATTTACAGGACGATTGCCTCACTAAAAACTTCCCGGCCAGCCTGAAAATGCGCCATCCGGCGACTGGACGGGAACATACCCTGACCCTTTATGAATGCAGGCATATCCGGCACGAGATCACGGATATCGGAATAAAAGACGTTACATACCCGGAATACGCGCAGGTACTCACCTATTCCGTATCCCCGGAGATCGACCGCAGCATTTTTGACATCCGGGATTGTGAGGAAGGCGACCAGCCTGTTTTCGGCTCCGTTCAAAAATCGCGTAAAAAAACTGCCAGTTCCTCCGCCGTGTCCGTTTTTGTGGCTGACAAAGACAGTTTTCCCGACAGCCGGACATCCGTTTCCTCCCTGCATTTTAAACCGCAGGAAAA
Source organism: Ruminococcus sp. (assembly GCA_023663085.1). Taxonomy (GTDB): domain Bacteria; phylum Bacillota; class Clostridia; order Lachnospirales; family Lachnospiraceae; genus UBA3282. The sequence goes on from JAMPIB010000006.1 coordinate 22,249, forward strand.
GGTCAGATGGCGAACGATATTTCAGATACAGCCCAGAGAAGACCTGGAAGTCAGGTTTTCACTTTAAACGATTATTCCTAATGCGAAACGAGGTGTAATGATGAACTTTACAGTCTTAGATGATCTTCATAAAACATGGCGGGACATTCTGGTGATCGGTAAGACCATTAAACATGATAACGGCAACTGCCACATGATCGGGATGACATTATCGGATGCGGGCGAGGCAACGCTCTATATACTGGAACCTTATATCACTCCGGAAGACTGGGATAAACTAAAAAGAAAAAACCGCAGTCAGAGACAACGTTTAAAGGAAAATGTAGATATAGACTGCTGTTATCTGCATTGCAGCGACTTTTATCTGGGAGAGGAGCGATTACAGGTGCAGGGCGGGCAAGGCGGCTGTCTGGAATTTTCCACACAGGATTACGGCATTATCCAGATATTTTCTGATATGATGAGCGCTGGCTGGGTAATTCCTGAATGGTTAAAAGAAAAAGACTGGAATGATCTGCAATTAATATCCTTACGTATTGCCGATCTGAAAAAACTGCCGGTCTGGTCGCCGGAAATGCCCATTACGATAAAGCATCGGCCGAATCCCGTGCGGCACATTCTGGAAAAAACCGTTACTCTACATGTAGGCAAAAGCCGCTCTTTCAGTTTTATCGACCATACCGGCGATAAGGTGTTTTGTTATGTAAACCAAGTCACTTTAATAGATGTATGGGAAGATACTAAAAAACAACTAAACGAAGCCAAATTGAGCGAGCGTTTTTCACCCGAACAGTTACAACAGGTGAGAGAACATCATCTAAAGGTATTAGAACAAAGCTGTCCACAGGGAATGTGCTATATCGGCATAGAATATGAATGCACGAAAGATATCCAGTTGGGATTCTATTCCAAACAATACCTAAGCTCACAACCGGAAGTACATAATGGAAGTTCCATGTTTTTCCTGATGCGGCTAAAACCCGAACAGGAAACGGGAATGCACGGTCTTGCGCTAAAGGGCTGTGTGATACAGACTCCCGTGCCGCTGGATACGACTGTCATTCTGGCAGAATTGTTTCATTATTATGAAAATACGAAAGAATGGGTGGAAACCGTATAGGATAATATCCGATAATACCCATAGCGGTCCAAAAATAGCGTTCCAAAAATAGCTGTCAAAATTCCGAAAAATCATTGACAACCCTCAAGCAACTGGATAAAATAACAATAAAGGTGCTGTCCGTATAGCAAACGGTTCACCTTAGTAATAGTTACTTATCAAAAAAGCAACCTTACCTTCGGCGGTGGCGGTTGCTTTTTTGATGTTTATGTTTCTGCGAGGACTGTACGATACTGATCAACGTAACAATGATACTGATGATCGTTACCGCAATACCAACAATCCCGACTATCGTTTCCACTATCTTTTGTACCTTTCACTAAGATTTTCCATCCGCATCCCTCCCGATATGGAAGTTCTCAAAATGTAATCATTTCGGCAAAAGGTGAACCGCTTACCGTTTTGGACAGCACCCATATACATTTTATCAAGCCACACGGTAAAACACAATATTTTATTTACTATTTCATATCTTAAATTTCTATAAAATTATTAATCTCAATGGACAGTTTGTTGGCTTCTGTTTACTCTATCACAGTAATTTCATACACTTCTCCTAACTGTGCAGGGTATGATTCCATGATATCCCCATTATAGGTTATCTCCAGCAAGTTACCAACTTGTAGTTCCAAATTCTCAGCATTGAGTATGCTGAATTTATCTGCTGAATTTAACTCCGAAGAACCATCTACTGGTTTGACTAAAATGGTATCATTGCTCATTTCAATCACTGTTGCCTGAAAAGTTACAGTAGTTTCATTGTTCCATTCATATTCTGATTCTAAGCCATCCGGTATGTTAGATACATTAATTTCCTTATATAGCATAGAGCCATCCATAAGACCGGAAATATAAGAATTGACAATCCATTCCTCGGAAGAATAGCCTTTATACTCATAAACTCTATTATCTTCGTCATCATCTACAATGCCTATCTGTTCACCACAGTCCTTCTTTGATATGGCACAATAGGGAACATAGGTTTTGTCTTCCCAAATGATTGAAGCATAATCATCATTAACCTCTGTCGTCATATTGGCTAATTCCTGTTCTTGTTTTCCACATGCACATAGTGTAATTACTGTTAAACACAGTACACAAATACTGTTGTATAATTTCTTTTTCATGTCTTAAACTCCTCAAAATCTTAACCATTATAGCAAGTTAAGAAGCATATGTCTTAATAAAAAGTGCTGTTTTAGTATCTGCATTTCCAGATCATTTCATGAAATCAATTATCCAGACTGTCCTCATTCAGCAGAAAATCATAGATACTCATAACAAGAACCCCATCGTCATTGTAATATGGTGCAGGCGCATCTTTTGTAATGATAATTTTCTTGAAAAAATCGCCAGTCAACATTAGGGAACGCTGCTCTTGTTCCAACTTTTTCAGATTTGGAATTGCATAGGCAGACTGGATATAATAACGTTTAGAGCCTTTGTTGCAGACAAAATCAATTTCCAATTGTTTGCGGATTCCGTGGCCTTTCTCATTGGTTTTATGCAAAGTAATGACACCCACATCCACATTGAAACCTCGTATCTTCAGTTCATTAAAAATGATGTTTTCCATCGTATGCGTTTCTTCCAGTTGACGGAAATTGAGGCGTGCATTGCGCAACCCCAAATCAGTAAAATAATATTTAAGCGGCGTGTCAATATACTTCTTCCCTTTAATGTCATATCGAACTGCACTGTCAATCAAAAAAGAATCACAAAAATACTCGATATATCTTTTGATGGTCGTATTACTGATAGTTTTCTGCTTAACAGTCCGGAAAGTTGCAGATAGCTTTGCCGGGTTTGTAAGCGAACCAATAGCCGATGAAAGAATATTCAGAAGTTCTTCCAGTTCTGCCCGATTACGGACATTATGTCTGCCTACAATATCCGAAATATAAGTCTCCTCAAAGAGTGACTTCAGGAAACTAATCTTGTCCTCCGGACTTGAGATATTCATGACAGGCGGCAGTCCGCCATAAAGCATATATTCATTCCAGCCATCCTGTTTCGTCCCTGGATAGACGGACATAAATTCAGCAAAACTGAGCGGATACATATGAACTTCATCTCCCCGGCCTCGAAATTCAGTAATCACATCCTTAGACAAAAAACGGGCATTGCTTCCTATCACATATACATCCACGTTTTTCATACGGATTAAGCTGTTTAATACAGCCTCAAACTCTCCTAGAAGCTGCACTTCGTCCAACAGAACATAGTACATTCCATCATCTTTCATTTGTTCCTTAAGATAGGGATAAAGAACCTCCGGGTCACGAAAACGTTTATTTTCAAACGAGTCAAAAGCAATTTCTATCATGTGCTGTTCATCTGTTCCTTCCTCCAGCAAATGATTCTTGAACAGGTTGAACAACAAGTATGATTTTCCGCAGCGGCGGATGCCAGTCACCACCTTAATAAGTCCATTATGTTTCTTATTGATAAGCTTATTTAAATAGAGATTTCTTTTAATTTCCATATCATAAGCCTTCTTTCTACTGAAAATTTTTGCGAGTTATCGCACTTTTTTTCAGTAAAATTTTTATAGTCATACTGACATACACCCTTCTCTGTGTATCCTATGCTTTTTCACCACAAAATAATATAAATCAGTGTCAACGCCAACCCGACACCAAACATTAACAGTCCAAACGACAATCCCCTTTGTATGATCATGAAACTCTCTCTGATCTCCTCAACACCGGAGGCCGTCAGGTGTACGAAGTCCTTATGCGTCTGATGTTTCCTGCCCCATAGATGATTGCGGATAGACTGTAAGAAATTCATCACTTTTCCGAGACATTCTGTCAGCACATTGCCTTCTTTTCTTTCACATGGCAGCGGCGAATCTTTGTACAGCGTCTTACGCAACAGCACCACGCAGATATCTACGAAACTATCGCAGATCCTGCACAGGATACCGCATACCGTCGGCAGGAAACCGAGCAGTATCGGCCTATAGATAAGGTTTTCCATATCCAGCCATTTCGGCCACGCATTGATATATTTGTTTTTACGCATAAGAAACTTCCGTATAACGAACACATACACCACAACACCAATAGCAATAGAGATGGCCGCGCCTTTCAGGTTCTCAAGGCTAAAATAGGCTACCGCGTGTTCCGTATCGGAACGGTACATGCAATCCATGAACGCTTCGCCAAAAGCCGCGATCCGCTCCATAACCGCGTGTGGGAAAAGTCCCCACAGGAACAATACGAGTGCGCTCACCGCCAGGGCAAAACCGCTTTCTTTATTCATATAATATCTGTTTTCATCATATCGCTTCTGTTTCGCTTCATCCTTATTTTTTTCCACAAATATGGCGATAAAAAGTTTCGTCATATAGGCAATCGTCAGACCGCCGCTGATTAAAAAGATGATCTCCACCGCTTTCAGCAGTCCCCCGCCGCCATACGCCAGAATGCTTTCATGCAGGAGCGTCTTGCTGATATAGCCGCCGAAAAAGGGAATACCGCCGATCGCCAGCGCCCCGGTCAGGAAAATCGTCTTTAATAACGGCTTCTTGCGTCCATAACCTCTTATCTCATTCAGATCAAGCGCATGTACGTTCATGAAGATAACGCCCGCCGCCATGAACAGGACCAGTTTTATCAGCGAATGGTTTATCATATGCAGAAATGTCCCGTGAATGGCATGTATCATCTGCGTCGGGTCTTCCATATGGGAAACAATTCCGTTTATGGAAAGCAGATTTTTCTCCCCCAGAAGTCCCTGCATTCCGACGCCGATCAGGATAAAACCGATCTGTGACATGGAAGAACAGGCCAGCGTCCTTTTCAGATCGACCGAAAAAACCGCCAGAAGCGCGCCGCCAAACATCGTGACCACGCCAAGCGCCAGTATGAGCGCCCCCCACATACCATCATAAAGGAATAAGCGACAGCTTAAGATCAAAATTCCGAAGATACCTGTCTTGGTCAAAATACCGGATAATAACGCCGAAGCAGGAGCAGGAGCCACAGGATGCGCCTTCGGCAGCCAGATGTGCAGCGGAAAAGCGCCCGCCTTGGCCCCGAAACCAACCAACATACACACACCTGCCGCATATAGTTTCATGCGGCTGCCTCCATTAACCGATGTATTAAGCAGATAGGCTCTCGCCTGCGAATCCAGCATATAAACATCCAGCGTACCAAGTTCATGATACAACATAAAGATTCCCATTAACATTACCAGACCGCCGATAATAGCCACCGTCAGATATGTCCCGGCCGCTTTTAAGGACACTTTCGTCTCCTCCTGCGCAACCCACACATAGGATGTGAAGGACATGATTTCAAAAAAGATAAACAGCGTAGACAGATCCCCCGCCAGGAAGATGCCCTCCGTCGCTCCCAACGTCGCCAGTAAAAAGAGGTAATAACGGTTTCTATTCTGATGATGCGCCATATATTCCCGCGAAAGCACAGTCGTCATCATCCACATAAACGCCGCGATCATCGTATAGACCATGCGAAAATCGTCCAGCACCAGATCCAGCCACCTGCCGCACACTCCATATACGGTATACCGGCATTTTATTACTTCATCACTTCCCGCATTGAGGAAAAAAATAACCAGCGTCAGCGCAAACTCACTGACCACAACGAAATCGGCGAAGTAATCTCTGGCCTTCTCATTTTTACTGCCTATCAGGGCAGACAGGATAGCTCCTATAAAAGGATAAAAGACCAGGATTGGAAGGACTATATATTCACTCATTGTTCATCATACTCCTTTTACATAAATTCTTATATATCCCAGGCGCTGCCCCCGAAACTCTGGGGCGGGCAGCGCTCACACCCACTCCTTACGGAAACACCTCCGCCACAACTCCCATAACCGCCTCCATCATCCCCTGCGGATGCAGTCCGATCAACAGCATCACCAACACAAACACCGCCAGCGGCAGTATCATCAGCCAGTTCGGGTCTTGTACGCCCCTTATCGCATCATAATCAAACTCTTTTCCCGGACAAAAGGCACGGACCACAACGGTCAACATATAAATGGCCGTCAGCAGCGCGGAAATGAGCAGCGCGCCGAGTCCCGCATAGGCTAAGGGGTTATTGCTCTCCACCGCGCCTTTGGCCAGATACCATTTACTGACGAAACCGCACAATCCCGGCACACCCATCAGCGCCATGGAGGCTATCGTAAAGATCACAAACACTTTCGGCATCTTCCTGCCGAACCCGTCCAGTTCGTGGATATAATTTTTTTCCGTCTTATAGATAACGGCTCCGGCGCAGAAGAAGGAACAAATCTTCATCACCGCATGACACAGCATGTGGGCGAGCGCGCCTGCCAGCCCAAGCGGCGACATCAGCACGACGCCGAACAGGATATAGGACAGGTTACTGACCGTTGACCAAGCCAGTCTACGTTTGAAATGCGTTTCTTTTATGGCCCTGCTGCAGCCAAATACAATGGTAAAAATCGTAATTGCCATCAAAAGATTCTGCGCCCATGTCCCCTTTAACAGTTCCGTTCCGAAACTGAAATAGGTGATGCGCAGCGTAGCGAACGCGCCTGCTTTGACAACCGCTACGGCATGTAAAAGCGCCGTAACCGGCGTCGGCGCGACACCCGCCTGCGGGAGCCATGCGCTAAAAGGGCACATTGCCGCTTTTACGCTGAAACCGCAGAAACAGAGCACATAAATGAAAAGCAGCAGGTTCGTCTTATCGCCGACTCTTGCCATATCCAGCACACCGCCCGGCGTAAAATTGGAAGTCGTTCCATACATTAAGATAAAGATCATGCCAATAAAGGCAAACGCCGCGCCGCCCAGCGAATAATACAGATAGGTCCGGCTCGCCAGCACGGCTTCTCTCGTCAGTGTGTGCAGGACAAGCGGCACCGTCACCATCGTCAGCATTTCATAGAAGAAATACATTGTCACGATATCTTCCGCCAGCGCGATACCAAGCGTAACGCCGTAAGTAACCGTATAGAACATGAAAAATATTTTCTCGCGCTGCTCGTGTTTCATATATTCAGAAGCGTATAAGGTCGCAAAAGGCCATAGAAAAGCCAGTATCGTCGCAAAAACACTTCCCGCGCCATCGAGCCGCAAACTGATGCTGAGCTGTCCCGTAAAGCGGAATAAGACAAAGGCGTCCGTCGGACGATTCAAAATAAGCAGAAACGTGAGCGCCGATGTCAAAAGCACGATACCTTCCGTATAAAACGCCATAACATTTCTTTTGTGAAAAGGCAGAAGCGGGATCAGCACGCCGCCAAACATCGGCAGCAAGACCGCTATTACCATATAATAAGCATTCATCCTGTACCTCATTTCTGCAAGGTGAACTTGTTCGCCTTAGCTCTATTATCTAAAATAACGACACCGCTATTTTGAACACATATTCGATCAGCGGATTCGGGAAAACTCCCAAAAGAACCGTGCATATGGCCAGTATCAGCAATACCACCGTCATCTTATCAAGCGGTTCTTTTTCCCGCATGGACGTATCCGCCTCGCCCGGCAGAAAGCCGCTTATCGTTATGGGCAGCAGATACCCCGCCGTCAAGAGCGCGCTGATAAGCAGCACAGCCGGCCCCAGATAGCGGAATACGCCCGTATCCGATGAAAGCGCGCCCTGCGCCAGATACCATTTACTGACAAAACCGCTCATCGGCGGAATGCCGATCAATGCCAGCGAAGCAAACGTATAACTCCACAGCGTCACGCCCATCCGCTTGCCGATACCCTGATATTCCTCCACTCTCGTTTTGCCGGTCCTGAAGATAAAGATTCCGGCTGTTAAAAAGAGCGCGCATTTGATAACCGCATGGAATACGACATGCAAAAGCGCTCCCGCCATGGCCTCCTCGTTCAAAAGCGCCAGTCCGAATAAGATGTACGACACCTGACTGATCGTGGAATAGGCCAGCCTCTTTTTAAAGACTCTCTCCCGATACGCCAACATCGACCCCATAAATACCGTAAGTAATGTCAATACCAGCCAGGCCGTCTGTACCCAGCTGCCTTTTAGAAATTCCGGGCCGACGATATAATAGACCGTGCGGATGATGGCCAGCACGCCGCCCTTGACGATAATTGAAGAAAGCGCCGCCGAGGCGGGTGCAGGCGCGGCCGGATGCGCGGCCGTAAGCCAGGAATGAAACGGCAGCATACCCGCCTTCGTTCCAAAACCGATCAACATCAGAAAAACCGCGATCTGCAAGATCAGTACATTCCCTGACACCACTGTCATATTTAAAGTGCCGCCCGCCGTAAAGGTAAGCGTATCACAGTATTGATATAGAAAATAAATGCCAAACAACGCACAGTACGCGCCGCACATCGAATAAAACAGGTATTTGAGCGCCGCCATGATTGACTCTCTTAAGCCATTATGCAGAACAAGCGGCATGGACGTAAGCGTCATCAGTTCATAGAAAAAGTACATCGTCACCAGATTCCCGGAAGCCTCCAGCGCCAGCAGCACCGCATAAACTAACAGGAAAAAACCGAAAAACCGCCGTTCTTCCCCTTCATGCTTCATATAGATAAACGCATAGATACCCACCGCCAGCCAGATTACGCTCGTCAATGTGATAAAAAGCCGCCCCAGCGCATCGACATGAAAATAAATGGGAATGCTGTCCATAATATAAAACAGGGTCAGACTTCTTTCTTTCGTCCAGACTGCTGCCAATGCCAAAATGACCGATATGGTCAAAACAGTACCCACCAGAATATGCAGCTTTCTCAAAGATGCGTCCTGCTCCCGCTCCTTCCCCGTCTCCCGGATATGGGACAGAAAAGAAGAAAGTAAAAGCGCGATGCCGCCAATCCCCGAAAGCAATACGGGCGCAAGCATCCATACGCTATCTGTAAATCTCTCCATAACAACAACCTTGCCTTTCTTTTCACTTATCCATAAGCTGCCTGCGCAAAGCCTATGCAAACATCTCCAGACCGCGTTCGATCAGCCAGATGACCGGTTCGGAACTTAAGCCCAGGAAAAGATTGAGGGCGATAAAGCAGATGAGCGCCACGCTCTTGGCAGGCTGCTCCCATATACTGATATCCTCGAACCCTTTATCAATAACGACTGCCCTCTTTTCCGGCGTATAAATGCGGATCACCGTTTTCATGAAATACACCGCGTTCAGGATAACGCTGATGGCTAAGGCGATCAAAGTGATCATAATCTTATGCCTGTTGCCCACCGCCGCCTGCGCAAAGAGCAGCTTGGAAATAAATCCCGAAAACATCGGGAAACCGACCATGGAAAGCGAACCGACTGTAAAGGCCACGCCCGCCAGCTTGTTCCGGTAGCCCGCCCCGGTCAGATCAAAAAAGTCTGTACTCTTGCCCGAAGCATCCATAATCCCCGACGCCGCCACGAAAAGAAGCGATTTGGTCGCCGCATGGGAAACGATATGATAGATGCTGGCGATGATACCTGCCGTCGTTCCCAGACCGAAACCCATATAAATATAACCAATCTGCGCCACGGACGAATAGGCGATCATGCGGTTGATATTATTTTCCTTAATGGCATTGATAGAACCCATTATCATACCCGCCACGCCGAATACGAATAATACGTTGATGACCTTGCTTTCCCTGATGATATCAAAACCGATCACGCGGTAAAAAATCTTCACTAACAGAAAGATATAGCCTTTGGAAACAAGCGAAGACAGTATCGCCGCCGACGATAAAGTCGAATAACCATAGGCGTCCGGCAGCCATGTATGGAACGGATAAAGCGCGCTTTTAATGGCGATACCGACCGACATCAGGCAGATCGCCGTAAGAAGCGGTATGTGATACTCGCCCGAAGCCTGCAAAAGCGTGACCTGCTCCTTGATATTGCTCATCAGAAGATGCCCGGTCAGACTGTACAGGAAACAAATGCCTAAAAGCAGCAGACCCGAACCTAACAGGCTCATGATCATATATCTGGTCGCCGCCTCGATAGTCCGTCCCGTCTGGCGTATCATGATAAGGCCGCAGGCCGAAATCGTATTAATCTCTACGAAAACATAAGCCGTAAACAGATCGTTCGTATAAATCAGTGCCAGCAGCGAACAAAGCAGCAGGTTGACCATGATATAATACAGGTTCTGCTTCGTTTCTTCGATTTCCCGCTCACGCTCCAACACACCGCCGATCACGCATAAGAACATGATGATACAGAAAAACAGCGCCATCGCAGCCTCTAAAATACCGACTCGGATCTCGTTTCCCCAGGGCGCCGGAAAATGCCCCATCGTATAGATATATTCCTGATCCGTGCCAATAACGAACGCTAACAGCGCCGCCGACAAGATACCGATAAACGTAATAACGAATAGATTCAGCCGTTTGGCCCATTTCCCATTTAATACGGAAGAAATCGGCCCCGCAAATAAGGAGAGCAAAATGGACACCAACGGCACATTCTGTATCAGAGACATTACAATCCCTCCTTTTTGAGCATCACGGATATCTCATCCAGATCCAGCGTATGGTATCTGTTATAAAGCCGTATCGTCAAAGAAAGCATCAACGCCGTTACGGAAACCGAAACGACGATACCTGTCAGTACCAGGCCGCTGGGAATCGGGTTGATATAGGTCTCCACGCTCTGGATACCGTTTGTGACAATGGGCGCTTTATGCCCCGCGATATAGCCTTTTAAAGCCAGAAAAAGATAGACCGAGGTATCCATGATATTCATGCCGACTATTTTCTTGATCAGATTTTTCTGCATCAACAGATTGGAAAACCCGATACCGAAAAGAATCATGGACACGGCTTCTTCATAGTTTGTGATAAAATTGGCAACATCCATTTTAATAGTCTCCTTTCCGAAACATAACGTAGAAAGTATACATTGTTCCGGCAACGACGATACCGACACAGATATTTAAGATCAGGATCAGTCCGCTGCTGAGGATTGCCCCCGGCGTCCCCAGAGGTATCACGCTCTCGATATGATTGGCTCCCGTATAAAACGAATAGCTCTTCGCCAGACAATAGCACCCCAGAGCGCAGACGCTCAGCACCTTATAAGTCTTACCGGTAAAGAAGCGCTCCGTCTTCTGGAATCCGAAAGCGTTCAGATATAAGATCAGTCCCGCGCCGATAATGGCGCCGCCCGAAAAGCCGCCGCCCGGCCCTAAATGTCCGCCTAAGATCACATAAATACCAAATATGATGATGGGCGGTACTAACATACGGGCCGCAGTCTGTAAGATAACGTCGTTTTTCGGCTCGTAGATACGGTCGCTCGCTTCTATATCTACTCCGTTTTCGTCTTTCTTCTTATCTTTACGCAGCAGGATCAGCACCGTACAGGTCGCAATGAACAACACATGCGACTCGCCGAGCGTATCAAACGCCCTATAGTCTAAAATCATGCCCGTTACGATATTGACCGCTCCGGTCTCTTGCAGGCCGTTCTCGATATAACGCTCTGAAACTTCGTTATTGACAGGATTTTCCGCATGTCCGTAAGAAGGCAGATACGATACGGCGATTAAGAGCATGACCACCAGAAACACGCAAAAACACGCGCTGAATATCTTATATAATTTTTCAAAACCGCTGACTTCCCGGTTATTCGCCAGATCGTAGATGCGCTCCATCCGCGCTTTTTTTTCTTCCTCTCTAATAATGACAGTCGTGTCATCTTCCTGCGGCAGTTCCTGCGGTTTCATCTCCACTTTGCCCGCAAAAGAATCATTACTGCCGTCCAGCCACTGTTTCAGACGGAAAGAGACAGTCTTTTCATATTCCTGCTTCGGAATTTTTCTGCTCATTATCTTTTTCCCCCTTTTCCGGTTCTGCTTCTGTCTTTAAGATAGCACGGATCTTTTTCAAAGTAACAAAGAAAAGCACGCTCGTTACGCCCGCACCAACAGCCGCTTCTGTGATCGCCAGATCAGGCGACTCCAGAAGTATCCATATGATGGACATGACCAGACTGTATGACATAAAGATCAGGACCGTATTCAACAGATTTTTGGACAGACTCGCCGCGATCGCGCATATCAGTAAAAATCCCAGTAACAGATTCATAAATAACTGCATATTGACCACCGTACCTTTCTATTCCATTTTCCTCTATTCCACTTCGATTTCCCTTTGCATTCCTGCTTCTGCATCCTGCATCATCTCTTCCGCATTCTTTTCTGTTTCCTGCTTCATTTTCTTTTCCAGCTCCGCAAGCGTCACCTGCTCATAATGCTCTTTGCGCGCTTCGTCCGTAGCCACCTCTAAACGTGCGATCAGATGCGAAGAGGTCGGCGAAGAGAACCATAAAAAAGCAATGACACAAAACAGCTTTAACGACGTAAAATTCAAACCGCTTATGATCATCAGTCCAACCAGACAACAGCCGATACCGAGCGTATCGCCAAGCGCAGCCGCATGCATCCTGTTTAAAACATATTGAAAACGGAATACGCCTATCATTTCTACCAGAAAGATGATAAGTCCACACAGCAGAAACAGCGCTCCGAAAATAAAACGGATCCACTCAATTACTTCCATCTCGCTCCTCCCTCTTCTTTTCCCGGTATATTCCCATATAAACCTTCGTCAGCACGATAACGGCCAGGAAACTGATCATTGCGTAGATCAGGCAGATATCGACCAGATATCCCTCGCCGAGCATGATGGCCAGTATGGCAATGATGACCATGACGATCGTGCCCAGCATATTCGTAGCTACGATCCTGTCCGTGACCCTCGGCCCTATGATTGCGCGGATCAGACATAAGATAATCATGATTGCCAAGACGACCAGCACACCGACAAAAAGAACCTGATATGCCTGATCTAATCCCTGTATTCCCTTCCCCATTTTTTACCTCATTTCTGCGTTGTTTTTTGCGCATAAAGCAATGTTTGTGCAAGCAACGCGCAGTCACAAACTTGCCGAGTGAAAAATTTATTTTTCACTCGTTTGCTCCTTTTAACATTTTTTCTCAAAATCTTCCAGCATGTCTACGAAAACAGAACGGTCAAGCCCCTCCGCAAAGTTCTTATCCAGACAATGCACCGTATAAACGTTATTTTCCAACAGTACGGTGATCGTGCCCGGCGTCAGAGTAATGGCGTTGGCCAGAAAGGAACGTCCAAGCGGCGTATGAAGATCGGCTTTAAAAGTAATAAGCGCCGGTTCCGGTTCTTCCTTTTCCGTTAAAATAAGATGGATCACCGCAAAATTCGCCTTAACGATCTCTACGACCAGTACAATGACATAGTGCAGGAAGTGAAATACATTACGGATGACGTTTTTCTCTTTGGCAATGCTGTAATCCGCAAATTTACAGGTAAAAGCAAATAGAGCCGCGGCGATGATAACGCCGAATGCGGCAATCTCCAGCGTGAACTGACCGTTGAAGATGACCCATAGTAAAAAGTAGAGTAAAAACATCTTCCTCCCCCCTTTCTTTGACGATTGTTTTGCCAAAATTTATCTTAAAAATCTTTTCTTCCCAATCTTACCTCTTCCAGATGCGCCGCCAGTTCCTCCGGCAGGTTATCGAAGAGATATTGTTTATTATGTGTCTTTTTATTCAGGAAAAGTTCCCGCAGTTCCTGACTGGTTGACATAATATCCTCTTTTAGTTCTCTGGCGGAGAGCCTTCTGGCCCCCTGTCCCATGATGATAAGCTGTTCCAGACCGTCAGAGGTGGCTACGGTCACATGATGTTTTTTCGCCATCTCATGCGTCGCCTTTTCGATATACTGATCGGCGGTCTCGGCCTCTTTCGTATAGACAACGTGGATATTATGATAGTTCTGGATGCTGCCCGGATTCCCTTTTACTTTATAGGCGTCGAAAACAAGGATCAGCGTCATCTTACGGTAGCCCTGATAATTACTCAGGATATCCATCAGTTTCCCCCGCGCGCCGTCTAAGTTGCTCTTCGCCAGTTCGCTCAATTCTTCCCAGGCGAACAGGATATTATAACCATCCACAAGCAGATATTCTTTGGGCGGCGCTTTGTCGGCGGACTTTGTGACAGATGTGTCAGTCTTTGTGACAACGGTGTCATACTTTGTCTGTCGGGATTCCCGCGGACTGCCCCATTTCTTCCTCGTCGTAATCTCATCCTCCGCGGCATTCCTGCCGCCGTAAGTACGGTTAAAGATTTCTTCTAACTCCTTATCGGCGGAGAGGGAAGTCGCTATCTTAGACTGCCGCGGCCGGCCCGGTTCCTGTTTCGCCGCCTGCGCGCTCTCATCCTGCACATTGCCACCCTGTCCTGTCTGCATCTGCTGACCAGTCCGGTCAATCTCTCCAGCCTGCATGCTCCCGCCGGCTGCCTTATCAACCTCCGCCGTTCCGCTGCCTTCAGCCTGCACGCCGCGTCCCAGACTTTCCACGTGCATATAGTTCTCCGCCTCGTCCCACTTCACGATAAAGCCCGCTCCGTGAGCACAAAATACAGAAGAAGACGGGTTATCCAGATCACGTTCTTCATCATAGCCTATCTTCGCCAGCACTTCTTCCGTATTATGGCACGGCTCATAGCCCTTTAAACTGCAGAAGAATCTGCCGCGGCCGCCGGAATAGGATAATACCTGTGTCTGATAGCCCCACATAGTGGAGACGGGCGCTTTTCCCGTAAGGATGGACAGATCGCCATCCACTGTCGGGCCTTCAAAAGCACCGTGCATGGCCTGTATATCCGACATGGCACGCCCGATCATGGAAGAGGGCACTTCCAGCCTGAACTCATAAACAGGCTCTAAAAGAACACATTCCGCCCTGTGCAGCCCCTGTCTGAGCGCGCGGTAAGTCGCCTGCCTGAAATCGCCGCCTTCCGTATGCTTTAGATGCGCGCGCCCGGCCATTAAAGTAATCTTCATATCGGTGAGCGGCGCGCCCGCCAGAATGCCGATATGCTCTTTTTCTTCCAGATGCGTCAGCACCAGACGCTGCCAGTTCTTATCCAGCATATCCGTACTGCATGCCGTATCGAATACAAGCCCGCTGCCCGGCTCTCCGGGTTCTAACAAAAGGTGCACTTCGGCATAATGGCGCAGCGGTTCAAAATGTCCTGCACCCTCGGCGGGCGTTTTTATCGTCTCTTTATAAACGATACTGCCCGCGTCAAATCCTACCGCCGCGCCAAAACGTTCCTCAATTAAATTTTTCAACACTTCTATCTGTACTTCGCCCATAAGCTGTACATGGATCTCGCCAACCTGCTCTTTCCAGACCACATGAAGCTGCGGCTCCTCCTCCGCTAGTTGACATAAGTTCTTATACATGCCATGAACATCACATTCTTCCGGTAAGAGGATACGATATGTCATGACGGGCGCTAAGAGCGGCGCCGCACTCTCTGTCTCTTCTCCCAGCCCTTCTCCCGAAAAAGTCCGGGTAAGCCCTGTTACAGCGCAGACTTCTCCTGCCTGCGCCTCCTGCACGGTCTGATATCTGAGGCCGGAGTAGACCCTGATCTGATCGACCTTTTCCTCCCATGTGCCCTCTCTGGAAACAAGTGTCTGTTTTACCTGTAAACATCCTCCGGTTATCTTCATATAAGTCAGACGGTTTCCTGCACCATCCCTGCCGATCTTATAGACCCTGGCCGCGAACTTCTGCGGATACTCCACAGGCCGCGTATATTCCGCCACACCGTCCAGAAATTCCTCTATCCCCGTCATCTTAAGCGCCGAACCAAAATAACAGGGGAAGACTTTTCTTTCGGCGATCAGTTTTTTGATTTCTTCTTTTGCAATGCCGCCGCCTTCCAGATAGTTGTTTAAGAGCCTCTCGTCACAGACGGCGATATTTTCCAGAAAATCCTGTCTCTCCCTCGTTTCCTCCGCTTCTTTTTCCCCGGAAAAATCAATGCACCCGCTGCCCAGCCGTTCCTGCAATTCCCGAAGCAGTCCCTGCCTGTCGCTTTCCGGCATATCCATCTTATTTATAAAAAGAAAGGCCGGGATATCGTAACGTGAAAGCAGTTTCCAGAGCGTTACCACATGCTCCTGCACGCCGTCCGGAGCGCTGATGACCAGAACGGCATAGTCCAGTATCTGGAGTGTGCGCTCCATCTCCGCAGAAAAATCCACATGTCCCGGCGTATCTAAGAGCGTGATATCCGTATCCTTCCATGAGATCTGCGCCTGCTTGGAAAAAATGGTAATCCCCCTCGTCCTCTCCTGTGCATCTGTATCTAAGAACGTATCGCCGTGATCTACCCTGCCGGCCCTGCGGATACTGCCGCTGATATACAGCAGACTTTCGGCCAGCGTCGTCTTACCGGCGTCTACATGCGCCAGAATGCCGATGACGGTTTTCTTTTTCTTTTCTATTTTATTTTCTGTTTCCCGTTTATCCGTCTCACATGCCGTTTTCATTTCCATCCGCCTCATATGCTCATATGCCTGTTTTTGCAAAGACAGCGATAAAAAGTACTACTGCAAGTTCACACAATGTCAGAAAATATCCCGACGTTTCTTCCGTAACGCCTCCGAAACGCTTTTTACTCATATAAAAATAATAAGTCCACACCCACATACATAATAACGACATCAGCACACCCATGACAGGCCGGATGGCAATGCAGGTACCAAAGCAGAGTGCCAGAATAACGCCAAGGGTTATGCGGATATTCTGTTTCTGCACTTTAGAAAGAGCCCCCATGCCCAGACTGTCTCTGCCCGCTGTGGGAAACCAGACAAACGCCATGGAAAAAAGCGTCCGGGAGATCACATATCCTGTCCCCAGGAAAAACAGCTGCTCTTCTTTTTCCACACAAGACAATCCCCCCGCATATAACAGGTAATAAGACATTGCCGCAGCCACCGCCGATACGCCGGCCCGGTCTTCTTCCATACGCGCGATGCGTCCTGCCGGCTTTCCATTTTCCATGCCGAGCGCATCCCATGTTTTCATGAAACCGCACAGATGCGTACCTTTACTTAACAGGATTGGGATGACTGATCCGGTCAATGCAAAAAAAGCTGTTGCAGAAATATAGTATGCGCAGTATACCGCATATCCACACATAAAAAGCCCGGTCACCGCCCCGATAATCGGCAGAAAGCAAAGCATATACGGTATCGTTTCCTTACTCTTTTTCAGCGTCGGCACAGGTATGAACGAATACCTGCCAAGAGCCGCCAGAAATCCCGATAACACTGGTTTCATGTCTTTTTTCCTTCTATAAATAATATGACGCAACTTTTTTAATTCCTGTCAAATTATAGCGCTTTCATTTTATTCTTGTCAAATCCTAATTTCAGTCAAATTTTTAGCGTTTTTATCGCGCAGGACAGGTTTCTTTTTCGGACAGAATATGATACAATAAACGCAAGCTCGGCAGCTTGCGTTCTAAGAATTACTGCGTAATTCTTATTGAGATGATTTACACAGCTGCTTTTGTGAATATGATACAATAAACGCAAGTTCGACAGCTATGTGCGTTTGATGCAGCCGCAGGGAAGGGGCAGTCTATGAAAGATAAAAAAAGACCCGCCGGAACAATTCCGGAAAATAACACAGGATATGTTGAGAAGTGTAAATCTGCACTGTTTAAAGTATCCGACTATTTTGATGACAGTCCGGCTCTGATGTCCGTCAGACAGGGCATGATCATGCTGATCCCGCTGTTAGTGCTTGGCGCTATGGCTCTCATGTTGAGCAGTCTGCCGATCCCGGCCTATCAGAAACTTCTGCCCAGACTCCTTAACGGCAAAGTCGTGGAATTTCTCGCTTTTGTCCGCAGCGCGTCTCTTAACCTGTTCGCGCTTGCCCTTGCGCTGACCACCAGTTTCAGCTATGCCATGCTGCGTAAAAAAGAAAAGGGGGTCGGTTACGGCGACTCTATTATCTTGATGCTTATCACGCTTATTTCCCTGATCGGCTATTCAGGTATCCAATATGAAGATTTCTCCATCACCTCCCTTGGAACCTCCCGTATTTTTACAGCTCTTTTTATCTCTCTTTTATCCGGAAAAATGTTTTTTATGATCCGCGACAAGGGACTTTTCCGTTTGAAACAAAAGGGCATGGAGGCGGAAGGGCTTTATGTGGAGGCGGTATCGGGAATCATCCCGGCTCTTCTGATCGTGGCTTTCTGGGCCATCCTGCAGCAGATGTTCATTTTACTCTTCCATGTACAGTCATTTCAGGAACTGCTGGAAAAAGGTATTGACGCACTCTTTAACGTAGTCGATAACGACCTTGTATCAGCCATTCTTATTCTGTTTCTGGAACACAGCACATGGTTTGTGGGCATACACGGCAGCAATATCGTAGAGCCTATCATGCAGGAAAATTTTGCTGTCGGGAGTTCTATTTATAATAAGACTTTTCATGATATCTTCATCCTTTTAGGCGGCTCAGGCGCCGTACTGTGCCTTGTTATCGCTATTTTGCTCTTTTCCAGAAAAAGCAGCATCCGCAACGTCTCCAAGCTGTCGCTGCCAACGGTCATCTTTAATATCAGCGAGATCGCCGCTTTCGGGATCCCGATCATTTTAAATCCGATTTTTCTGATTCCTTATATTCTGATCCCTATCGTACTGTGCATCATAGCTTACGCAGCGATCTATCTCGGTCTGGTTCCGCCTGTGACGCAAACGGTGGGCTGGACGACGCCGATCCTCTTAAGCGGATATCAGGCGACCGGTTCTATTGCCGGCAGTATTTTGCAGACGGTATGCCTCGTAACGGGCATCGCCATCTACCTGCCGTTCCTGCGCCTGTTTGAAGAGCGGGACGCCCGACTCCTTGTAAAAAATGTCAATCATCTGACGAAGGAACTGCAAAGACAGGAAAAGGCCAAATCCATTTCCCCTCTGACGGAAAGAAACGACTTACTCGGCGATGTGGCAAGGTCGCTCACCGCAGACCTGGAAGATGCTGTCAAAAACAAAAAACTGTTCTTCGTATATCAACCGCAGGTGGATACGGAGGGAAAATGTATCGGCGCTGAAACGCTCATCCGCTGGAATCATCCAATCGCAGGATTTATTTATCCGCCGCTGATCATTGAACTTGCCAAAGAAGGGAATATGCTGCACGATATCGAATCCTATCTGTTTGACGAATCGACTCATGCGGTCAAAGAGATCGGTAAGTCCATTCATACAGAATTTAAGATTTCCCTAAATATTACGAACGAGTCGCTGGCCTGGGATGGTTTTGAGAAATGCCTGCGTGAAAAGGTGGAAAAATATGACATCCAGCCCAGACGCTTATGGCTGGAAATAACCGAGCAGGATGCGTTAGTCACTTCGGATGAAATGATGGACAAGATACAGCGTATCAAAGAACATGGACATAAATTCCTGATCGACGATTTCGGTATGGGCCATACTTCCTTAATGTATTTGCAGACCAATCATTTTGACCTTGTGAAATTAGATGGTTCTTTAACGCGCGACGTCATGGAAAATACGCGTAACGAAGACATTATCGCCGCCATCACGGAACTTGGCAAGACGCTGCACTTTGAAACGATAGCGGAATACGTGGAAACCGATTTACAGCGTGATAAACTGCAAAAACTCGGCTGTAACGGTTTCCAGGGCTACCTGTACAGCAAACCGATCCCGCTTACGGAACTGATTGCGTGGATGAAGGAGCACTAGAGCGCTTCAAATTGCTTCCTTCATCGACTTAACATACTCGCCGATATAAGACGGGGCCTCTTTTCCGTATTTTTCCAGTAATTTAATGATCGCAGAACCGACAATGGCTCCATCGGATATTCCCGCCATTTTTCTGGCCTGTTCGGGCGTAGAGATGCCGAAGCCGATGGCGCAGGGAATATCAGTATGCTCTCTGACTACTTTCACGATAGAAGCAAGGTCTGTCTTAATTTCGCTCCTTGTCCCGGTCACTCCCAGTGATGAAACGATATATAAAAATCCTTCCGCCTCTTTGGCGATCATGGCGATTCGGTTTTCCGAGGTAGGCGCTATTAAAGATATCAGATCAACCCCATACTGATGACAGACATCCAGAAACTCCTCTTTTTCCTCAAAGGGCAGATCGGGCAGAATCAGTCCATCCATCCCGGTATCCCGGCATGTCTTAAGAAAACGCTCTGTACCATAAGAAAAAATGACGTTGGCGTAGGTCATGAATACCATCGGTATCTTC
The DNA here is from genome assembly GCA_023663085.1 of Ruminococcus sp. Classification (GTDB taxonomy): domain Bacteria; phylum Bacillota; class Clostridia; order Lachnospirales; family Lachnospiraceae; genus UBA3282. Next base: position 42,466 of record JAMPIB010000006.1, read on the forward strand.
ACATCCTGCCGCAGTTCTTTCACAAAGGCAAAAATCTTATCTGTGGTAATGCCGCCGCTTAGCGCACGGATATTGGCACCCTGTATCACAGGCCCCTCCGCAGTAGGATCGGAAAAAGGAATCCCCAGTTCTATCAGATCGGCGCCGTTTGCCACCGCCGCACGGACTGCCGCCGCCGTTGTTTCCAGATCAGGATCGCCGCAGGTAATAAACGGAATAAACGCCTTACCGTTTGCAAATGCTTCTTTTATCTTACTCATGAATATCCTCCCCTCTGTAGCGGGCGATTGCCGCGCAGTCTTTGTCTCCTCTTCCGGAAATCGTAATGACGATGATCTTATCTTTCTCCATCTGCGGCGCAATCTTTAAGGCATGCGCTGCCGCATGAGCCGACTCGATCGCCGGGATAATGCCCTCCGTCTTAGCCAGATACTCAAACGCACGTACCGCCTCTTCATCCGTTATCGGCACATATTCCGCCCGGCCCGTATCGTGCAGATACGCGTGTTCCGGCCCGATACCCGGATAATCCAGTCCTGCGGATATGGAATAGACCGGCGCGATCTGGCCGTATTCATCCTGGCAAAAATACGATTTCATACCGTGAAAAATGCCGACTCTTCCGGTATTGACGGTCGCCGCCGTCTCATAGGTGTCAATTCCTCTTCCCGCCGCTTCACAGCCGATCAGCCGGACGCCCTTTTCCTCAATAAAATGATAAAAACTGCCGATAGCATTGGAACCGCCGCCCACACAGGCCATGACCACATCAGGGAGCCTGCCTTCTTTCTCCATTATCTGCTGTTTGATCTCGCGGGAAATGACCGCCTGAAAATCACGCACTATGGTCGGGAAGGGATGCGGCCCCATTACCGAACCAAGGCAGTAATGCGTATCGTCGATACGCGAAGTCCACTCTCGCATCGCCTCGGAAACCGCATCCTTTAACGTCGCCGTTCCCGATTTCACCGGAATCACCTCCGCACCGAGCAGCCGCATACGGTACACGTTAAGCGCCTGCCTGATGGTATCTTCCTCTCCCATGAAAACAACGCATTCCATGTCCATCAGCGCAGCTGCCGTAGCTGTCGCCACGCCGTGCTGACCCGCTCCGGTCTCGGCGATCAGCCTCGTTTTGCCCATTTTCTTAGCAAGCAGAGCCTGCCCTAATACGTTGTTGATCTTATGGGAGCCTGTGTGATTTAAGTCTTCCCGCTTTAAATAAATCTTCGCGCCGCCGAGGTCGTTCGTCATCTTCTCCGCATAATAAAGGCGGGAGGGCCTGCCGGCGTATTCGTTGAAAAGTGCCGTCAGTTCGTTGTTAAAATCAGGGTCGTCTTTGTAGTGGCCATACGCTTCTTCCAGTTCGATAACAGCATTCATCAACGTTTCCGGAATGTACTGTCCGCCATGGATACCGAAGCGGCCGTTTGGGTTTGTCATGATTGAGGGTGCTCCTTTCTGGTGTTTCATTCTTAAATTATTATTTATTATTTCTTTATGCTTCATTAAACGGCGTCTGCCGCACGCTCTGGACGAAGGCCGCCATTTTTTCTCTATCTTTGCAGCCGTTTGTCTCGATGCCGGAACTGATATCGAGGGCGTAGGGATGGAAACAGGCGATGGCTTCGTGCACGTTATCGGGAGTCAGACCGCCCGCAAGAAAATAGGGTCTGGTGACCTTTTTTAATAAACTCCAGTCGAATGACGTGCCTGTGCCGCCGTTTCCGGAGTCAAGGAGAATATAATCTGCGCAGCTCTGGTTGGCGGCGGTGATATCCTGCTCCGTGTCTATGCGGAAGGCTTTGATGACCGGCTTATCCGTAAGTTCCCGCAGGCGGCTGATATATTCCTCCGACTCGCCGCCGTGCAGCTGGGGCATATCTATAATGCCGTCGTTTAATAGTCTGGCGACCGTTTCCGGCTCTTCCCCGACAAAAACACCGACCGGCGTGATCTCCGGCCGCAGTTTATCCCGCAAGCCGGCCGCCTGCTCTTTTGACACATAACGCCTGCTCTTATGAGCAAACACAAGGCCGATATATTCCGGCATCAGTTCATTGACTGCCTCAATGTCACATTCCCGCGACAGGCCGCAGAGTTTGATTTTTGTCATGATGCTTCTCCTTTTGTCCTATCCTCTAAGTTCCCGCAGCCTCTTCCGCTTATCCGCCGCCCGCATCAGCGTCTCGCCGACCAAAACGGCATCCGCGCCGATCTCACGCAGTTTCGCCACATCTTCCACGCTGCTTACGCCGCTCTCGGAAACAAATATTACGTCCTTCGGTATCAGTTCCCGCAGTCTGCGGCTGTTCTCGGTATCGACGCTGAAATCTTTCAGATTACGGTTATTGACGCCGATCACGCGTGCTCCGATATCCAGAGCCATCTGCACTTCTTTCTCATCATGCGCCTCTACTAACGCCGACAATCCCAGTTCATCACAGACAGCGATATATTCCTGCATCTGTTCTTTTGGCAATATCGAACAGATCAAAAGTACCGCGGAGGCGCCAAGTGTCTTAGCCTCATAGATCATATAATCATCCACGGTAAAATCTTTGCGCAGGCAGGGAATGGACACCGCTTCGGCGATCTCCCGCAAATACTCGTCGCTGCCCAGAAACCACTTCGGTTCCGTCAGTACGGAAATACAATCCGCTCCCGCCGCCTCATACTCTCCGGCAATCTGTAGATATGGAAACTCTTCCGCGATCAGACCTTTTGAGGGCGAAGCCTTCTTGCATTCACATATAAACGTAATATCGTCTTTTTGTAAAGCTTTTTCAAACGCAAATTTTTCCAGTTTCTTCCAACCGCGGGTATCCGTGCTGTCGTTCATGCCCTTTGTAAGCGAGTATGCCCTCTCTTTCACGACTTCAAGCGGCACATTCCTCTTCGCCTGCTCCACCCGCTCTCTCGCGTGGGCGGCAAGCTGGTCTAATATTGTCATGAGTGGTGCGCTCCTTCCTACCTGTTACTCACCTCAACAAATTTCTTCAGCGTCTCCGCCGCCTTTCCCGAATCAATCAGTTCCGCCGCCAGACGCACGCCCTCTTCCATGCTTTCCGCTTTGCCGCCGACGTAGAGCGCCGCGCCTGCGTTCATGAGCACAGCGTTTCGTTTATGTCCCTTTTCCCCATTTAAAATGTCGCGTGTGATCTGCGCGTTTTCTTCGGGTGTACCGCCTGCAAGGTCGGCTTTCGTACAACGCTCAAAACCGAACTGTTCAGGCGTAACGATATAAGATTTAAACCAGCCGTCTTTTATCTCGCAGATCTTCGTCGGCGCACTCATGGAAATCTCATCCAGCTTATCGAGACCGTATACAACCATGCCCCGCTTAACGCCAAGACTTATCAAGACTTGTGCCAGCGGCTCGACCAGATACTCGTCATAGACGCCGAGAAGCTGTCTGGCCGGAGAACCGGGATTGGTCAGCGGCCCAAGAATATTGAAGACCGTGCGGAAACCGAGTTCTTTGCGGATAGCGCCTACATATTTCATGGAAGTATGGTATTTCTGGGCGAAAAAGAAGCACATGCCGACTTCGTTCAGCAATTCCAGACATTTCTCCGGACTCTGCTCAATGTTTACACCGAGCGCCTCCAGACAGTCCGCCGTTCCGCACTTGGAAGACGCGGCGCGGTTTCCGTGTTTGGCCACCTTCATGCCGCCTGCCGCGCATACAAGCGCAGAAGTCGTGGAAATATTGAAGCTGTGCGCATTGTCGCCGCCTGTGCCGACGATCTCGAACAATTCCATATCCGTTTCCACTTTGGTCGCATGGTCCCTCATGGCTGCGGCGCATCCGGCAATCTCGTCGGTCGTCTCGGCTCTTGTGCTTTTGGTGGAAAGTGCGGCCAGAAAAGCGGCATTCTGTGTCGGTGTCGTTTCTCCGCTCATAATTTCATTCATGACCGTATATGCCTCGTCATAGGTGAGGTCTTCCTTATTTACGATTTTTACAATAGCTTCTTTGATCATGGTGATCTCCTCCTTTTATTTTTTATAGTTCAATGAAATTCTTTAACATTGTCCTGCCATCCGGCGTCATAATGGATTCCGGATGGAACTGTACGCCGAAAATGGGATACTTCTGATGCTGGACCGCCATAATCTCCCCATCGGTCGTAACCGCGGTTACTTCCAGTTCTTCCGGCATGGTCGCCGCATCCGCCGCCAGAGAATGATAGCGCGCAACAGGCGCTGTGGCAGGACAGTTTTTGAACAAAGGACTCTGCGTACTGAACCTGACAAGCGACTGCTTACCGTGCATCAATTCTTTAGCATAAGTGACCGTCGCCCCGAACGCCGCGCAGATGGCCTGATGACCAAGGCAGACGCCGAGAAGCGGAATCTCCTTGCCAAGCGCAGTCACGGCTTCTATGATGATACCTGCATCCTCCGGCCGCCCCGGCCCGGGTGATAAAATGATGCGTTCGGGCTTTAACTGTCCGATCTCTTCCGCCGTCATCTCATCATTGCGGATGACCTTGATATCCGGCGTGATCTCGCCGATCAACTGATATAAGTTATAAGAAAAACTGTCGTAATTATCAATGAGCAGGATCATAAATCCACCTCCCCGCCAAGTTCTAAGGCATTCATCACCGCTTTGGCCTTATTGATGCACTCTTCATATTCTTTTTCGGCAACCGAATCGGCCACGATGCCCGCTCCGCTTCTGACGAACACCTTACCGTTTTTCCGATAGGCGATGCGGATAGCTATGCAGGTATCCATATTGCCCGTAAAATCAATATAGCCGATGGCACCGCCATAGATGCCTCTTTTATTATCTTCCAGTTCGCCGATCAACTGACAGGCACGTATCTTCGGTGCGCCGGAGAGCGTTCCCGCCGGAAGGACGGCTTCAATAGCATCCAGAGCGTCAAAATCCTCACGAATCTCGCCTCTGACCGTGGAACCGATGTGCATCACATGGGAATAGCGCTCGATGGAATGCATTTTTTCCACTTTGACCGTACCAAACTTACTGATCTTGCCAAGGTCATTTCGACCTAAATCTACCAGCATATTGTGTTCGGCCAGTTCTTTTTCATCCGCAAGCAGTTCCGCTTCTAGCGCCGTATCCTCTTCTTCCGTCTTTCCTCTGGGTCTGGTTCCGGCTAACGGAAACGTGTGCAGTACGCCGTTTTCCAGCTTGACGAGCGTCTCCGGGGAGGCTCCCGCCACTTCCACGTCCGTTCCCGAAAAATAAAACATATACGGCGAAGGATTTATCGTCCGCAGAACCCTGTAAGTATTGAGCAGACTCCCTTCAAACGGCGCGCTCAGACGGTTGGATAAAACAATCTGGAAAATGTCGCCTTCATAAATATGATGTCTGGCTTTTTCCACCATATCGCAGTAGCGCTCCTTATCAAACAACGGCGTTACCTCGCCTAACAATCTGCCGGCAGGTTCTTTTTTCTTCTCCCCTGTGCGCAGCAGCGCACATAACTGCTGTAATTCCATGACCGCCTTATTATAGCCGACTTCGATATCGTCTAACGGCATATTGACAATTAAGATGATCTTCTGACGGAAATTATCAAAAGCGATGACTTTATCAAAAAGCATCAGGTCAACGTCCTTGAAATTCTCGGTATCGGCCGCCTCTGTCCTGACTGCCGGTTCTGCATACCCCTGATAATCATAGGCGAAATAGCCGACCAGCCCGCCCGTAAAAGAAGGCAGATAGTCGAACCTCGGACTTTTATGATCGGCAAGAACCTGTCTTAAATATGCCGACGGGTCATCCGTCTGAAACGTAATATTGCCCGCTTTCATCTGCCCATTGATACAGGTGATCTCCAGTTTCGGGTCAAAGCCGAGGAATGTGTAACGACCCCATTTTTCTTTCTCCGCAACGGATTCCAGCATATAACAGTGCGTCGATACATTCTTCAATATTTTTAACGCTTCTAACGGAGTGCATATGTCCGAAAGAATCTCACAGCTTACCGGAAGTACTTTATACTTGCCTGTAGCCGCGATCTCGCGGGCCTTCTCCAGAGTGGGAAAAAATTGCATGGTCTGTGACCTCCTTGTTAGTTTAATATGATATGCAGGCATGACGCCCGCTTTAAATCTCGACTCTGCTTATGCGCGCAAAAAACGCCCTTGACAGACTTTATCTATCTGTCAAGGACGAATAAATACAATGTTTATCCGCGGTGCCACCTTGTCTTCACGGGAAACCCGTGCACTTAGCAGGATACGAACATATCCCCGGCAACTGACGTATGCCGATACGTTGCAGAATACTCTGTCTGACAGAAAACTTTGATGATGAAATCTATCATACATTTGACTGCACCCTCCGCGGCCCATTTGACAACTTGTTTCCCACCCGATTCTCAGCATCACGGGTTCTCTGTACAGGCATCATTGCCGTTATCTCCGCATCAACGGTTTACTTATTTTATTTATGAAACATCTATTATCTTACCATGTTTTGGGGCGGGTGTCAATACGGGGTGGAATTTCAGCACAGAACAGTCTGCTTACTATTTAACCCTATTCTTTCACTATGTCAATATCTATCAAATTCACACCGATTACATTAAGCAACGCTTTCAAGGAAAGATATTCTCTTTTTAAAAGTGCATATGTCTCTTTGGCGCCTTCCTTTTTCGCAGCCACCATAAAATCCTGGATTTTTTTAAATTGTTCAATGGTATCCTTTGCAATTTCTGCATTACTGGGCATTATCCCACCCCCTAATCATCAATAGCAGTCATCTGGTTGTAAACAATATACCATAATCAGAACGTAATGTCTAATATATTTTTAGCCTATAGTTATACCCTGATATTTTCTCAATATTGAGAATTTTCTCAATATGTACAAAGCCCTGTCCATATCGTCCTCATCAGGAGCAACAATCTCCGCTCGATTCGACAGGCCGCAGATACGCCGAGGCTCGTCGCCAAAACAGACTCTTCTGTTATTGGGACATTTGCACAGTCTTTCGGGAAACTGGTCTTTAAACCATAGAAATAAATCATGGTCTTCCTCATACAAAACCTGGGCAAATTCGTTAATATTCTGGAAATGATTAAAATAGATACACAACATAAAATATTCATTGTCCGCATAGAAGCCGCATATATTTTTCCCCTTATAAACATATTCGACTTTCCATTTAAAATCCGAGACAATCCCCCGAAGCGGCCTGATCTTAGCCTTGATCTTCAATCCTGCCAGATTCTCTTCCAGTTTCCGCACCGCCTGTACGCTTTTTTCCGGCAGCGTCCTGCATATATCTTCTACGGTCGGAATCGGTGCATATGCGTTTTTATAATCCAGACGTAAGAAATTCATCCATTTGTATTTACTTTCGGGCGCTTTAGACAGGTACTCAATCCCTTTCATCATCCGTCGATATGTTTTATGTTTTATCAGAAAAGTATCATCCTTCTCCTGTACTTCAATACCAAGTCCGGATAACACTTTATATCTTTCAGCGTTATGCTCCGCGCCGTGAAAACGTCCCATCTGTTTCAATACTTCGGCGTATTTGTCTTTTCGCACTATCATAGCGCCGGACTGTTCACTGGTTCCTTCGCTTTTTATGCCAATATGATAAAAATACGATGCGTAAAACTGTATCGCCTGTTGAAAGGTATTGCGTAATGTGCTTTCTCTGGCGTTTGTCACATGCTCTTTTTCTTTTTTCTTCTGTGGTTCCTGCTGCTTTAATTTGATGATATATTCTTCATACGGCTTTGGAAACACCAGATACCGTTCCGGTTCCCGATACATTTCACGATAAAGCGATACCATAAATTGATAAAACTGCAAATAGCCATCTTCGGTTGACTGCGCCAGAGGTTCATAGGGTGCAAGCATGTCCAGACAGTGTTTAATAGAGCGTTGTGCGTGGGTTGGCATGGATTTAATCCTCCTGCTTGTGGGTTTAAAGTACCATCAGTAACATAAATATGTTCAACATGTATTATCCTCCCAAATCCAAAAATCTTCAAGCATAAACAGGCGATGACAACACCACGATAACCATTACTGCAACCGCAGCAACTCTTCCACCTGTTCTCTTTTCTCATATAAAACGCAGCCGCCGGCGTGGTCATCCGCCAGCAGGTCGCCGTCCCGCAAAGCCTGAAACAACCTGGACTGCATGGCCTCTTTCAGTGAAGTATCCCGTACATTGATGTCCGAATAGGGAGAGAACGGGCAGGGTTCTGCCCCGCCATGCGAATTGATATGGAAAAAGCCGCGGCCCGCCGCAATACAGCCGCCGGAACTTTTTTCATCCCCCGGAAAAGAAACGAAGACCATCTCCGGATATTCTCCGCGCAGCCGTCCGATACCGCTTTTTAAAAGTTCCCGTTCTTCTTCTCCGGGCGCAAGTTCCTGACTTTCCTGCGTAACAGGTACGAATTCGACATAGACCACCAGTTTACATCCACGCCTGGCAAGAGAGTCCAGAAAGTCGGCAGAGATGACCTCCTGCGCATTCTCTGTCGTTACCGTGACGGATACGCCGAACAGCAGACCTTTTTCATGAAAACTGTCCATATTGGCGATCAGTTTCTCATAGATTCCCTCTCCCCTGCGTCTATCCGTTTCTTCTCTTCCGCCTTCTATACTCATGACCGGGATCAGATTGCGGCACTGGTCAAAAAGCCTAAAATATTTTTCATCCATATAAGTCCCATTAGTAAAAATGGGAAAGATAATGTCCTGCATTTTCCCTGCCGCCTCAACAATATCTCTTCTAAGCAGCGGTTCACCGCCCGCAAGCAGGATATAACTTATACCGATCTCCTCCGCTTCTTTGAAAATGGAAAGCCATTCCTTACTTGTAAGCTGGCTTACCGGCTCTGTATCCTGTGTCGCGTGATTGCATCTGGAATAGCATCCCGCACAGTGCAGGTTGCAGCTGCTGGTAATGCTGGCGATCAGAAAAGGCGGGATATGTAAGCCGTTTTCTTCTTCTTTAGCCCGTATCTTCGAGGCTTTCCTGCTCGCCGCCGCAAATTTTACCATGAACGCACTTTCCCGCGGGTCTTGTAACGTCGCTTTCAGAGAATCGGCTACGATCCGTTCTACGCCCCGCGTCATATACGCCTGAATGTCAAAATTTTCATCCATAAGGAACGTTCCTCCTTTATTTTCCTGCGCTTTATTTTCCTACAATCTTTTTTGCAAATGCCGCGGCATTTTTACAGTCGTTTTCATCCGGTTTCCCCTTATGCATCGGCCCGAAAGAACCCTTGCAGTAAAATTCTTCTTCCGCCTGCGGGATCCCTTTTTCCTGCAGCAGTTTTCCTACCTGCTTATAAGTGGATTTTATCAGTGCGGCCGTACTGACATTAACGACTTTTCCGACTTTTACATGAATGTCTGAAATAAATTTTTTAACATTTTCATCCACACCATACGCATAGACCGAACTGCACAAAAAAAGAATATCCACATCCTCCGTAAGCGCATTTTCCGTTGTCTTTGCTTCTACGCCGATGGCACCCGCAACCGCCTCGGCAAGTTTTTTCGTATTTCCCGATCTTGTGTAATACCTTACTGCAACATTCATAAGCGCACCTCTTCTTTCTATCTTTTTTTAGTTTTTTATAGGCGTACGGTAATAAATTTTCTTATAATTTTCTTATACTCTTAAAAAATGCTTTACTCTTATTTCCGTACCGTATATAATTATATGAAAAACATGTATCAAGTGTCAATTACCAAGATATTTGTGAGTAAGTAAGATAAAAATGAGTTAAAGGAGAAACACTATGACAGTCAGCCATCCCTGTCCCTGCACAGAAGCCTGCCCGCTGCAAAAGGCAGCAAACGCCCTCGGCGGAAAATGGAAACTTTCCATCCTGTGTTCCTTAAATGCCAGCGGATCTACACGCTATAACGACCTGAAACGAAAGATAAAAGGAATCTCTAATACAATGCTGGCCAAATCTCTGAAGGAACTGGAGGACAACGGACTTATCAAGCGTACCGAATACATGGAAGTCCCTATCCGGGTAGAGTACGAAACCACCGATCTGACACAGGACTTATTACCGATCTTATCGGAATTAGCGAAGTGGTCGGTCAACATCAAGTAACTCCCCATACCGCGCCTTCTCATACCGCTCATGCAGGGCCTGCATCTGTGCTTCTCCGGCGATCCCGGCTTTTATTTCGATCTCTGTCGGGGACTCGGAGACTGCGGGCCGCTCTTTCCGGTAATGTCTTATCGTTTTGCGGTACTGTTTTCTGATACGCTCTCTTTCCGAAAGCCTGCGGGAATGCCCTTTGCGGGCCTTTTTCTGCGCCGGTTCGCTCTCCTGCAGTTCTTCCACGATATCGCCGTTTTCATCCCTGGTCTCGCGGAAAATACGAAACTGCGCACGAATGGCTTTTAACAGCAAATATACGGCAAACAGAAAGACTCCCGCCATAAAAAGATAAGACAGGGCCGTAAGCCAGCGCGGCATCGGCTTCGGTTCGCCGTAAAAGTCTTTCAGTTCCTCCATAGGGTCCTCTCCGCCCTGACCGCCCTCATTTTCCATTTCCAATTCGCCGTAATCTATTTTTCTATCAAGCGCCCATTTTCTGATATCCGAATATTTACGTGCATCCGCCGTAAAACCGGAAACTGCCGCAGCGCCAATGAGCAAAACCAGAAAAACGGTCAGTATCCCGCTGCCGATCCCATAAATTCTTTTGGACGGCAGATTGCAGGTTCTTTTATTTAACGACAGGTAATTTTCCGTTTCCACCACATACTGATAGGCAAAAAATACCGGCGTATACAAGGCCGCGCTGAAAAGCGCCTCGTTACAGACCGCCGGACTGCTCACGTTCTGCGCCACAATATAGATAATAAGGAAATAAAAAAGTACCGGAAATGCAGGTTCCCGCAGATCATCACGCAAAGGTCGCCAGTACGGATCCGCCTCCTGGGAAGCTTCTTCCTGCTCTTTCCTGCGCAGACGCTTAAGCATCCTGTCAACGATCACGAATATCGTCTCTATGGAAAGTGCGGCCGCGTAACCTATCGACATTCCCATCGGATAGAGCGAGCGCGCAATGTAACTGCCAAGAGCCCCCATCGCCGCAAAGGTCAGTATCGAAATGACCAGATAAGTCAACATGCTGCGGCATTTTTCCACGGCATAATCCGTTATCACGATGGGGAAAAAAATAAGCAGACATTTCGCATATAGATGCTTTCCGGCAATATCCTGCCATTCTAAACCAAGCGCACAAAACAGGGGCAGAATAATAGCCATAATAAGCGTCGCATGAACCCATCCGGCTGTTTTTTTGATGATTTTCCGCATAGTAATCCCTGCCTTTCTCTCAGTCTGCTACTTCCCTCTTTACCAGGCGGATATTGTCTTTGCACGCAATTCTGCATTCCTCATTTTTCGGATAAGGAATGACCCAGATGGCCTGACGCGTCTTACCGACATATTCCTCTATGGCCGCCGCATTCTCCGCCGCGTTTTTGGAAATAAAGATCATAACCGTGTCTTCTTCCGGGCCGGCTGCACCGGCTAAGCTGGCCGGGCTGGCCGGATTGGCTGAGCCAGCTGCACCAGTTGCATTGACTCTATTGGTCAATTCATTCAAAAAACCGGCAAACGGCAGAACCTTGTCCTCATTCTTATAGCGGGCAAGCATCTGCTCTATGCTGTTAAGCTGCCGTTTCCCGGCGGCGGGTGACAGATATGTATAATCTGTACCGGCCGTCTCCGCCGCCCTATGCTCTACATTCACACAGATTCCGACTTCCATTCCCCGCCCTGTCATCTTCTGCGCCAGACAGGCCGCAATGGAAATGGATTCTTCGATCAACGATTCCTGCTTTAAAATACCCCGGTCTTCCAGATCCAGATAGAGCATCGCCTTTTCCGTCAATGTCGATTCCCACGTATTGACCATCAGTTCCCCCGTTCTGGCACTGGCCTTCCAGTTGATGGCCTTCATGGGATCGGTCAGCGTATATTCTCTGATAGAAGCGAAGGCGAACGGGTCTTCAAACAGCCTTTTGGCACACTGTACATTGCCCATCAGCCGTTCGCAGGCGCTCATGATATCCGAAACATCCGTTCTGGCCGCATAGACATACATCTGCGCATCCGCCGGATACTCCGCGGAGAAACGCCGCTCATGCAACAGGGAAAAGGTCGTAAGGTCAGTTTCCTCGATCCGGTAAAATCCCCTTTTCGGGCATTGCAGCACCAGATTCCTGATAATACGCTGATTACCGAGCAGGGCAAAAATATCCCTTTTGTATGTATAATCGCTGACATTCGTATTTTCGCAATCCAGAAAAGAAAGCCCTTTATCCACATGAAACGCCACTTCCAGTATGGGCAGAGGCAGTTTTTTCCCGTTTTCGACGCATTCCGTCATCTGTGCCTGCTCGCCCGCGTATACATATTGTTGTAAAAAGCGAAACGCCACGACGATATTTTTATCCCAGCAAAAAGCAAAATATACGTTCCATACAAGCAGTAAAAAGGCTAATCCAAAGAAAAACACACCGATCATGGTTTCGTCCAGTCCTCCGTAGGCAGCGAAATGCTGTTCAAAATACCGTAGATCACGGATTCTTTCTGTTTCGTATAAGCGGATTCCGTTATCATCCTGTGTACCAGCACTGGAAGAGCCACGGTCTTGATATCTTCTGGAACGACAAACTCCCTGCCCTGCACCATTGCATACCCCTGCGACGCGCGCAGAAGCGCAAGCGTTCCCCTCGGACTGACGCCCTCTGCAATATTGCCGTTTTCTCCAAGTCCGGAACCGTATTTTCTTGTAGCCTGCACCAGATTCACGATATAATCCCGCAGATCAGCATGTACATAGATGTTCCTGCACTCTTTCTGTAAACCGATGATCTCCTCTCTGGTGCAGACAGGCTCAAGCGTTTCCAGCGGCGTATCATGGATATAACGGTCAATCATCTGTCTTTCTTCTTCCGCGTTCAGACTTCCCATGCTGATACGCATGAGAAAGCGATCCATCTGCGCTTCGGGAAGCGGATAACAGCCCAGCGTCTCCACCGGATTCTGCGTCGCCATGACAAAAAAAGGCGCCCCCAACGTTCTGGTCACACCATCCACCGTGACCTGCCCCTCTCCCATACACTCCAACAGACTCGACTGCGTTCTCGGCGTCGCACGGTTGATTTCATCCGCCAACAGCAGATTTGTAAAAACAGGCCCTTCTTTAAATACGAAAGTACTCTTTTCCTGATTAAAATATGACAGTCCTGTCACATCACTTGGCAGTAAGTCCGGCGTGAACTGGATACGGCCGAATGCAAAATCCATTGACTTCGCAAGCGACCTGGCCAGCACCGTTTTACCCGTTCCCGGTACATCTTCTAACAGGACATGTCCTCCCGCGGCCAGTGAAGCTAACAGCAGTTCGATGATATGCTCTTTTCCTATAATGACTTTGGATACGTTATCTTTTATTTTTGACAGCAGATCGCTCATGATGATTACCCCCTTTGGTTTCTTCTTTAACTGATACGATACACCTTAACCCCATGCGCGGGGATCACCGCTTCTATCCGGCCGGCTGCCGTGCTGCCTTCCTTTTTATCCCATAATTCAAACAACCTTTTCTCTTCGCCCGGCTGATAACCTTCTGCCAGATCCTCTAATGAGACTGAAAGCGCTGCTTCTTTGTCACTCGTATTAAAGATTGCCACGCATACCCTGCCACAGCTCATATCCTTATTTTTCCAGATCACACAATCTGGTGTCCTGAGAAGCTGCGTGCCCCTGCAGTCTTTTCCCATCAGCGCAAGCAGGTCTTTATTGGTAAGCAGCGAGAGGGTAAAATCATCCAGTAACGTCAGTTCCGCTCCGATCATAAGCGGTGAACGGAACATACACCAGAGCGTCATCATGGTCTTTTGCTCTTCTTTGCTGAACGCCGTATCCCGCTCCTGTCCGAAACCCTTGCCAAGTTTACCGATTGGCAGCATATCGCAGTCCGGGAAACAGCCTTCGCGCACATGATCCTGCCATAACTCGCAGCGAGCGAACATTGCTTTTAACAGACTCCACTCGTCCCAGAAATCATCCGTGATACGCCACATATTCGCATACTGGCAGTATTCCCACGCATGGTCGATCTGTGCGGGGCCCGGCGAGAGACTCAGAACGATCGGCCGACCGCATTTGTCGATCGCCTTATGCAGCATACGTATCTCATCCCAGCCGGAAAAAGGTTCCATCCGATACAGCCTACTGTCGCAGATATCGTCGCACTTGATATAATCCACGCCCCACTGTGCATACATGGACAGCAAAGAATCATAATATGCCTGTCCATCTTCCGTATTACGCACGCCGTACATATCGGGATTCCAGATGCAGATAGACGACGGGTCGGCTATCCGGTTGGCTTTTTCCTTTGCGCCAAGGACGGGGCAGTTTAAATAAGCCGCTTTCCGCGGGATACCGCGCATGATATGGATACCGAATTTCAGCCCCAGACTATGTATGTAGTCAGCGAGCGGGCCGAATCCTTTCCCGCCTGCTGATGACGGAAATCTTGCAGGAGATGGCTGTAATCTTCCGTAGTCATCCATTTCCACATCCCCGAAAGGGATATACTGGAATCTGTCGCGCATCGTTCCGGCATCGTTAGAATACCACTCGATATCCACAACGATATACTCCCAGCCATATTCTTTTAAGTGCGCCGCCATATAGTCCGCGTTGGCCTTGATCTGCGCCTCGTTTACGGTCGTATCGTAATAATCGTAGCTGTTCCACCCCATCGGCGGGGTCAGTGCAAAAGTGTTTTTGTCCATGGTTTGTCTCCTTTTTCTGTTTTTTTTTAATTATTTTTTAATCGAACTCAATCTTTTAAACATCCTATCGGGACAACATACACGCCATCTTTACGGCGGTAGGCCAGTTCGGTTGCAGTTAATACCATAAATATATTGTCCACTTCCGCTTTTTGCAATATTTTACTTCCTGTTTTTGCAGTATTTTACTTCCGATTTTTGCAACATTTCACTTCCGGCTTTTGCAGTACTTTACTTCTGCATTTCCAGCACTGTCCCCGGCAGGATCAGGGAAGGATCATCACCGATCGTTTCCGCATTATATTCATAAATCTCCCGCCAGCGGCTGCCATCGCCATAATGTTCTTCTGCCAGTTTCCAGAGAGAATCCCCTTTTTCCACCGTTAATACATATGGCGGCGTCTGTACATCCGTCTGCGCCCAAAACGCCTCTTTTTTCATAAACGTTTCCTTTTCCTGATTCCATAGCCAATAATCCACAACACAAGTAAGCCGGCCCTCGTCGTCCGCCTGTTCCTCATCACTGTCATATTCATGATAACGCACTTCAATGTCCAGATATCCGTCTTTATTCCAATCCACAAAATGAATCGTATCGGTTTCCCATACGCTCAACTGTACGCGCTCATCCTGCAGCAATTCCCCATTTTCCGCTATGCGCACTTCCATCCGATACCAGTCGGCATTACTCTCTCCCCTTTTTAAATAAAATTCATAACCGTTTTCTCCGGCTTCAACGCCCTCTCCGGCATAACTGAAATGAATTGACACCTCCGGCATACCGGAAAATATCGTCATCCGATACTCCGCTTCGGAAAGCAGGCCGAAATAACCGTCCCATTCATGACTTCCAGTCCCATCTGTATAGACAGCACTGGCCTTTTTTTCTATGAAAAAGCACTCCGGATCCTCCAATCTGCTCTCTCTTTCCGCATGTTCCATCCAGTACATACTATCATAATCCAGTACATGTATGATTCCATTCGACCTGCCATTCTCTCCATGATCATCAAACCAGTCACGAAAATCTATAAGCTGCCCGGCCGCCGTATATTGATTTGTTTCCGTAACCTCCTCACATGTCAGAACATACAGATACCCATCACAGACAACCACTTCTCTTTTGGGTAATATATAACAATACATGTATTCCTCTTCATGATATTCATAACGAATCTGTTCCATATAATAAGGATCTTCCTTATCGGGAAAGCGCCCTTGTTCGCAGGGATATGTCCACGCTTCGCATTCATATCCCTCCTCCGCCAGGTTCTGCACTATGTATTCATAGATATCCGTTCTGTAAATGTCTTCATCAAGACGCAGTTTCACAAAAGACCATAGCGCAGCATCCTTTTCTTTCCGCAGCAGCTCTTCTTTTTTCTCTAAAAAATCCTCGACAAGAGCCTCCTGCTCCTCATAAAATTCCCATGTGAAA
Organism: Ruminococcus sp.; assembly: GCA_023663085.1. Classification (GTDB taxonomy): domain Bacteria; phylum Bacillota; class Clostridia; order Lachnospirales; family Lachnospiraceae; genus UBA3282. Next base: position 58,719 of record JAMPIB010000006.1, read on the forward strand.
TCCGCTGTTTCATCGCTCACCCATACAAAAGCATACGTATAATCATTTTTCTTTGCTTCAGAGAGCAGGCAGTCCGTCCAATACTCCCACTTTCTTTTTTCTCCATAATATACTCTTCCTGACAAGCGCTCCCAAAGACTCTTTCCTGCCATCAGGCACAAAAAGAGCAGGATTACTATAATAGCAATACCTTTAATCAATTTCCTGGCTTTTTTTCTCATTTGCATGATAATGGCGGCTATCCCTTCCTACTGCCAATTTGAGCATTTCATTTTGATCCGTACAGACACAGTGAATTTACCGTTATCGTATCATATTCACAAAAGCAACTGTGTAAATCATCTCAATAAGAATTACGCAGTAATTCTTAGAACGCAAGCTGCCGAGCTTGCGTTTATTGTAACATACCCCCGGTCCGAGTACAACACTTTGCACCTGGTGCAAAGTGATTTAAATATGCCCCATCAGCCAGTAAAATACCCCCAGCACCCAGCTTGTAAAGATGCCGTACAGGATGACCGGGCCTGCGATCGTAAAGATCTTACAGCCGATACCAAAGACCTGTCCCTCCTTTTTATACTCAATCGCCGGAGCGGATACCGAATTGGCGAATCCCGTGATTGGCACGAGTGCGCCTGCGCCGCCCCATTCCACGATCTTCGGATAAATATTAAACCCGGTCAGCACCACGCTTAAAAGCACCAGCAGCATCGAACACCACGCGCCTGCCGTTTCCTTATCCAGTCCCATACTGTTCGTCGCGTAATTTAAAATCGCCTGCCCGATACAGCAGATGATCCCGCCGACCACAAACGCCTTCACCATCCGCCAGAAAAGATTCGCCGTAGGCGTTAGCGCCTTTACCCGCTGCTGGTACTTCTGATTCTCCGCCTCTTTTATCTCCTGCTTTATCTCCTGTTGTACATTTTTCTTATTCTGTTCCATATAACAGCCTCCTTTCCTTTTTTCACCGGACATTTTTATGTGCCGCCATACAAATACACCGCCTGCGTAAAATAGATCAGACTTCCCGCCAGCTTGCCAAGCGCCACAGCCAGAATAGCAAAACCAAGTCCGTGCCGGAAACCGATCCTTCTGGAAAAAATCGGTATCGTATTGAGCATCTCCGCAATGGCAAGCGCCAGACAGCCTACGAAAATACCGGAAAAAACGCCAAATATGAGCAGCATCACCGTCCCGACTACACGCCAGATATCTTCCGTATCTGCGCTGCCAAACAGTTGTCTGGAGATCACCCATTCGCCCAGATTGGCATAATCGCTGAATACACTGATAAAATCGCCAAACAGCGTCCCCAGAACGACCATTTCCTCCAGGATAAAAATATGCCTCGCCACGTGCATCTTTCCCGCAAAACGCGGTATCAGACCCACTGATATCAATACCGTGAAAACGCCTCCCGATACGATAAGGCCAAAACTTGTGCCTAATACCCCCAGAAAAATCTGCTTACTTAACATCTATCGTTTTCCCTTCCCTGTCTGACGTTTCTATCAAAGCCTTATTAACATCCGTCTCATAGACACGCATTTCCACCTCGATCGGCGTCGGGTCTTTGGTAATGCGCCTGCCGCCTATATGATTGAAAAACAGAATGATACCAATCGCCAGACCGATAGAGTAAGATAACTCCAATATACCGTACCCGTCGTTTGCTCCCCCCATGACCATTTCATACACCTTGGTAAAGACATCATTGATGCCAATATCGTTATGAAAAGCCATGATCGTAAAAGCGGTTCCAAAAAAACTGACTGCCGATACGAAAAAAATTTTCACCGTCTGCACCGCGCCTTTATGCTTATTGACATTTACCTGCTCGACCAGCACATCCGTCTCTCCGAGATTTTCCACACTGATACCGGGAAATTCTTTCTCAATCACCTCGATCACTTTCAAAATACTGATGACCGTCCTTTTTGACTCGCCGCTTTTAAAATGATGCAGTTTGATACTCTTGGCTTTGGCCAGGATATGCTCGTCACTACAGGTCATTTTCCCGATATCCTTTACATAGACATCCTCCGATGGCAATTCCACGTTCTGTTCCGCCTTTAAATATAACGTTGCATTATTGGTTGACATAACATCTTCCTTTTCAGATATTTATATAAATCATCTTTTCCCTTAACTGCTTCTATTATTCTTTTGAGAGAAAAATTATTGCAACAAAAAAACAAGCGCCATCTACACAGCGCCTGTTCCTTCATTCCCATTAATCCATCATCTTGTACTGTAAAAACTCATATAAAAGCCTGCTGCCTTCCACGATATCCGGCGGCAGTAACGCCCTGGCAACCAGTTTCATATCGTCACTCATATCATCAATACGCCGCAGGTTCGCATAATCGCCATCAAAACCGGCTACCTGATATTGGATCGTCTGCATATCAGTCTCCCACTCTTTCCTGATCTTAATCTTCCTCGTCTTCTACAGCCGCTGCAATACCCGATACAACGGCGGATACGACCGAAATAACTACAGGAATGATAATAACCACAAATCCACCAGCCAATAAAAGAAATTCCATAGCAAATACCCTTCTTTCCACATTTATCTTATCAATCTGTATCTTTACATTTCCTCAATTACCTTTATTTTACATGAAATACTCCTGCATTTCAACTGTAAAATCAAAAATTGGTTATCAAATTGTAGCGGCTCCCCCAAACTCCACTACCCTTGTCGCGATCTTCTCCTGAAACCGCACATCATGCTCCACAAAAAGCATCGTCGGCTGAAAGCGCAGGAGTAGTTCTTCGATCTGCATACGGGAAAAAATGTCGATATAATTAAGCGGCTCATCCCAGATATACAGATGCGCGCTCGTAAGCAAACTGGCGGCGATCAGCACTTTTTTCTTCTGCCCTTCGGAAAAGTCCTCCATCCGCCTGGCAAACTGCACCCGTTCCAAGTCAAGCTGACGCAGGATTGCTTTAAAAAGGCTCTCATCCAGTTTTTCCGCTTCACAAAACGCCTCCAGACTGCCCCTCAAAAACGAGGTATCCTGATCAATATAAGAAATGATAAGTCCGCCCGCCGTCTGCAAAGTGCCGCTTTCTATACGCGCATCATATGATGATACCTCTTTATCGCTCTCACAAATTTCTTTTTTGGAAAACAGACACGCCTGAGATTTAAGATTTTTTCGCAGTATCGCCTTGATAAAACTGGATTTTCCGCTGCCGTTGGCTCCCCGCAGAAGAACCCGCTCGCCCTGATGCAGTTCAAGATCAAAGTCCTGAAGCACCTGATGTTTTCCATAAGCAAGACCGTATTTCTCCGCCCTGACCAGAACTTCCTTATGATGCTTTAAGGGCATGACTTTTAAATCAGCCGGCTTTTCAATATCCTGCAAAAGACCTTCCTTTTCTTCAATTTCCCGCCCGATCCGCTCATTCATCTGCTTAACGCGGCTCTGCATCTTCTTAGTCTTCGCGCCGATATAGGAACGCGTACCCAGGCTGCGGTCGTGTTCTTTTATGGGGTCGTAGCCGATCTTGCTGTTCTCGCTTTTTTCCGCCCAGCGGTTTGTACGGTCGACCGCTACTTTTAACTTGCCAATCTCCTTACGGTGTTTTTCGTTTTCCGCCTTGTGAAAGGCGTCCATACGTCTTTTATTTTCCCACCAGGAGGAAAAATTGCCCTTCTGCACCTCGATCGACACGCGGTTCAACACCAGAATGTGGTCTACGCAGGCGTCTAAGAGATCCCTGTCGTGCGATACCAGTAAGAATCCCTTTTTCCCGCGCAGATACTCTTTTACCACCTCTCTTGAAGCGGCGTCTAAATGATTCGTCGGCTCGTCGATAAGCAGGAAATAATTATCTCTGGAAAAAAGAATCGCCAGCATCACCCTGGTCCGCTCCCCGTGGCTTAACGTCCCGAACGGGCGGTACAACAGTTCGCTCTCCATATGCAGCTTATCCATTTCCATTAAGACCCGCCAGACCTCCACATCCGCCGCAATTTCCTCCATGAAATCCGCCATGCACCGCATCAGCTGTTCTTCCCTGATCTGATAAGGAAAATAATCGCAGACCGTATCCGCCTGTATACTCCCCTGATATTCATATTTTCCCAGCAAAAGATTTAAGAACGTCGTCTTTCCCTTGCCGTTTCTGCCGATAAATCCAAGTTTCCAGTCCGTGTCAATATTAAACGACACCTTTTCAAATATATTATCAAAACTGCCTTCATAACAAAAGGTCAGATCCGATACACTGATCCTTGCCATAACATCCCGCCTTCCCTGCTACAGTCGCTCCGGACAGGTTTCCTCCCTGCCCATACGCATAAAAAAAAGCGCAAGCTCCGCAGCTTGCGCTCCAAGAATTTACTTCGTAAATTCTTGCTTGAACTCCACTACGATTACAGCAATTTCCTATATAAAAAAAAGAACCATCTGTCGCCAAATGATCCTGTATCTTTTATCCCGTTTTTATTTTATGCTCTTTCTAACCTGTCGTTCAGATAATAAACGTAAAACCGTTTAACACTGGTCCAGACACAAGGTATCCGCACGCATTACCGGCCGTTCCAAAGCATATACGAAAAAAGAGGGAATCCCAGAAACACAACCCACTCTTGGCAACATGATAAAAACATTCCATTCACATGTTTCAAAAGCAGATTATCTTTGCATCTTCCCGCCTCCTTCTTGTACGATAGTTACACTATAGCACATTCCCATATAGGGTGCAAGCTGCTTTTTATAAGATTTCCCCTTTATTCAGCCTCACCAAACAAAATCTTCATATAATCCCTTTTTTTCATAATAATCCTGATCACTTCTATCCAGTTATCATCTACACGATAAAATGCCTTATACTTTTTGAAATCAACTGCATAAAAGCCTGTAAAAAGTCCTCTGTATGCAACCGGCGTTCCAGAAAGCGGAAATTCCCTCTTTTTCTCTATCATATCTATAAAATCATCCACATACCTATCCGCAACATCATACTCTTTTGAAACTTCATATACACCATCCCAGACCTCATCCATATCACGCAATGCTGCCGGTGTGTAACGGATTTTATATTTCGTCATCTGCCATTCCTTCTATTTTGGAAATGACTGCGAAAATCATCCTCTGAAACCCAGCCATCCTCTTCCGCCGAACGGATGCCGGCATTCAGTTCGCACAGTAACTGAATCATAGCCTCCGCCTTCTGAAAATTTTCCTCATCCTTCATATCGCGAATGCTGTATGCTCCATGTCCATTCCGTGTTAAATAAACAGGTGAGCCGGCAGTTACTTTTTCCAAAACACTTCCATAATTTCTTAAATCTGATACAGGTGCAATCGTTGGCATATGCACACTTCCTTTCGATCAATCTATAGAAACAGTATACCATAGTCTATCCCTCGCATCAACAAACCATTCGATTAATTTTTCGAAATTATTATTCGCGAATTATGATTCGTCTACTCGCCCAGAACTTCCTCTATCTTTTGAAGCAGGACATCCTTTATGGGGGGTTTTAAGTAATAACCTGCCGGATGCAGGTCCAGCACGGCGTTGATATGTTCTCTGCTGTTCACTCCGGTCAAAAATATGACAGGAATGTCACATAGTTCTTCATCCGCTCGTATCATTTCCAATGTCATGCGGCCATCACATATCGGCATCTCATAATCCAGTAAGATGAGATCAGGCCGCTTTTTTCCCATAGAAGTCATGGCCTGCGCGCCGGAAATTGCCATGGAGACTTCATATTCGTCTTTTAACATGGCTTTCACAGTCCGTAAGGTAGTGCCATTATCATCTACCACCAGGATATGTTTCTTCGCCCCGGCTCCCGTATCCGCTCCACTCTTTTCCTCTATATTAAGCCTGCGGCAGACCGCCTGATAAATAAGCTGATTTTCGGTAGGACGAATCAGATTTTCAAACTGTTCCTCTTCATAGAACTTGGTAAAAAAAGTGCATTCCTCCGCAGTACCGATCGTGATAACAGGTGTATCGGTATATTCCGTGCTCAACAGATAAAAAATGGATGCGTCAATATCATAGGCGCCTACCAGACTGATTATAACAAGATCCGGTTTCACCACTTTCAGCATACCTTCAAAAACATTCTCATTTTCGGAACATAACTGTATATGAAAATATTCTGACAGATAGGCGTTCACATCTTTCACTATGTCATTCAGCTTTCCGACTAATAATATTTTTTTCATTCTCCGCTCTCCTTTTGCTTAGAAAGTTGGTCTATGATAATCCGGACATAATTTTCTGTCTTTTCGGTATCCAGATTTTCTACTGCTTCTTTTAAAAGTTCTATATTTCTTTGCACTTCATCTTTATAACGGTAAGTATCAATGAGTTTTATCTTCTCATCGGCTTCGTCAAAATCCATCTCTTCCATAGCCAGACGAAGCATTTCCAGCAGGGCGCAGATAACGGAACCATCTTCCATTTCCGCCTTTTCCTCCGGCGCCTCTATCCCGAAAACGCCAACTAACTTCTCCCTGTAACCGTTCCATTCCGTCATAAATATCGGATGTAAACTCTGAATAACCTGCAGGTCTTCTTTTCCCGCTGCATCCTCCAATACTCTGGCCATGCCGGCTAACGGCAGGATACCTACTGTAGCCGCAAGGCTCTTCATGGCGTGCACCTGGATCCGGTAAGGATCAAACAGTCCCTTGGCACCAATTTCCTGATAGCAGATATCGAGTTTTTCGGCCGCCATCGGTATCTGTGCGAAAAAGTCTTCTACAGTAGATTGCAAAAGTTCCATTCCCGCCAAGTGCAGCCAGGCATAATTCCAGTCCAGACCTTCCACCATCGGCAGTTGTCCCAGATCCGGCATCTCCGCTGCTGCTGCCATTTTCCCATCATCCGCAGCCCCCGCTTCTTCGGGCTTTTTCGCATCGTCTGCGGGCGCCGCCTCTTTTAACAATTCTTTTGGCAGATAATTCCACAACATTTTTTCCAGTTTCGCCGAGACAATGGGTTTAGACAGATAATCGTCAAACCCGGCGCCCAGATACTTTTCTTTCGCACCGGAGACTGCATTGGCCGTCAGGGCTATGACCGTTGCAGAGACGCACAGATTTTCAGAGTCTTTTTTCATTCTTGCCAGGGTTTCAATGCCATCCATTTCCGGCATCATATGATCGAGAAAAATAATGTCAAACCGTTTCTGCCTGACCAGTTCCAGACACCTTGCGCCGCTTTCAGCCTCCGTGATCCTGACCTGCGTCTGACGCAGCAGATTTCCGAACACTTTACGGTTGGTGGCGTTATCATCCACCACCAGCACCTGTGCCTCCGGTGCCGTAAATCCTGCGGCATAAGTATATTCCGCTGCTAACTGCTGGACATTCTGTTCAAAATCCCCAATCGGTTTATCATCAACAATACCCTGTTCCAAAGAAAAGAAGAACTTTGAGCCTTTTCCATAGACACTCTCTACCTGCAAATGACTGCCCATCATCTGCAATAAGCGGACCGTAATGCTCATACCCAGTCCGGTTCCTTCAATATTCCGGTTCCTGTCTTCTTCAATCCGCTCAAACTCGGCATAAAGTTTCGGCAGGTCTTCTTCTTTGATGCCGATTCCCGTATCTTCTATCTCAAAATAGAGAACCGCTTTCGACCCTTCCTTCTTATCCAGACGGATACGGAACCAGATATCGCCTTCCTGCGTATATTTGACCGCATTGGTCAAAATATTGGTCAGTACCTGTCTGACCCTGACGTCATCCCCATGCAGCATACAGGGAATCCCGCGATCCACTTCCACATGGAGCTGCAGATCTTTCTCTTTTGCACGCACACCGATCATATTGGACAGGTCGTGTATCATACTGCTCACATCATAATCAGCCTCCACGATCTCCATTTTCCCGGACTCAATCTTGGAAATGTCCAGAATATCGTTGACAAGGGACAGAAGTGTCTTTCCGGCTGTAAAAATATCCATTGCGTATTCCCGGATCCTGCTTTCTTTCGTTTCCCGCAGTATCATTTCATCCATGCCTAAGACCGCATTGATAGGGGTGCGGATCTCATGCGACATATTAGCCAGGAATTTTCCTTTTGCCTCACTGGCCGCCAACGCCAGTCTGGCATTTTCTTCCGCCTCTTCTTTGTAATCCTGCGCAACCTGCACCACATGGCGGCAGGCAAGTATGAACAAAAACAGGGTCATGGCATACTGGCTGTATTTCATATTTTCCTGCACATTGTCCGCAGCGTTCCTGTACAGACTAAGCAGTTCCCCAAACAACAATACCATACCCATGCCGGCCATAAGCCAGTTTACCTTTTTCCTGTCGGTTACAGCCGCTTTTATATACAAAAAGATGCCGACAACAATCACAAGTCTGAACCAACCTGCCGTAAACTTTGCCATATCCGCCAGATCATATATATTACTTACCTGTAAAATGAGCTGCACCAGTATATTCAGGTTCACCGCCGCAAATAATATCATAAACACTTTCGGATACGTCTTTTCCAGATCTTTTTTCAAATACATCAATAAAAGAATCGGAATCAGCATGATAAAAAGATACTGTCCAATGGAATAAATCGCCATTGTTCCGTAAATAACGCTTAACAATTCTGTTTTGACCAGATAATACAACCCGACATCTATACCAAGAGCCGCCAGCCAGAATACGCCGGACTTTTTTTGATTGGTAAAGATACATACGATGCCCAGAATCAGAAAAACTACCGCACTTATCAAGATAATGATACAACAGAACAGATTTACCAGATTGCTTTCAATCAACTGCAAGATGGCAATATCCCTCTGCGACACGCTCACCCTGCCAAGCGTTGCCGCCGCATTGGCATAAGAAGAAGTCAGTTCAATACGCAGAGTCCCATCGCCGATATGCTCCGGCAGATCTACAAAATTCAACCTGCTGCCGGGCGACTTACCGAACATCCGCTGATTCTCAACGCCGTACTGGTAGATCACTTCGTTGTTCAAACTTACACGCACAGTCGATTCCGTAGAATAAAATGTCAGCGTCAATCCGGCGTATTCATGTGGTATCGTATTCTGAAATACCAGCATTTCGCCGGGTTTGCTTGTTCCCTCATAGGGAAGAGATACAGTAAATCCGACTTCCTCCTCGTTTTGGATGGCTGTAGTATGGCCTTTATTTTCTTCATGACCTGAAACAGACTGCCTATGTGCTCCTTCCGCTGCGGGCATATCCGGCCGGACTTCGCCCTTCGGCATTTCTGACGTTTCCGGGTCGGTGCCTGCCGCCCCGCCGCTCTCTTCCTGTTGTTCCATAACACTTGTTACCGAAATGCACCGCCAGTTATCATTCATATCATATATAACATACTCGTTTGCGCTGCCTTCCTCTTCCTGAAACTGATAAAGAGCGATAAATACACTCAGGATTGCCACAAGCACGATTCCGACCACTATATTATAATATTTTTTCATATCCCTTCTCCGGCCCTTCAATCGCAGCATTTACAACTTTTTCCTTTGTATTATATAAAAACAGGGACTGTTCTGTCAATTTCCCTTTAACTGCCATTCATACAGTTTCCGGTATGCGTCCTCCCGGCCTTTTATAAACGCGTCTTTTAACTTATCCGTCACTTCTTTATCGCGCAGTCTGGCGGTTAAAAGCGGCGAAAAGCGTTTCCCTTCCAGCGCGATGGCCTCCGCAAGCGCTTCTGCAAACGTTTTCTCCACGCCCGTATAGGATACGGCGGTATCAGTCACGTTGTTCATCCAGTCAAAAAGCCCGATGACGTCCACCATCTGTCTGTACGGACATTCCAGTCTTTTATAGGAAGCCGGATAACCGCGGGAGCCATCGTACCAGTAATGATGCCCCAGCGCCACGGCCGCGAAGCGTCTGGTGGATTCTCTGGATTCTAACCAGGCCGCGCCGACCAGCGTATGCAGATGCGCCATCTCATACTCATCCTCAAACCACTGTCTCGCCGTGCGGGAATACAGCTCCATGAAACTGATCTTCCCCACATCATGCAGCATGCCGCACTCTTTTGCATACTCTATGACATAAGCGCGTTTTCGCTCTTTGTCGGTGATTTCTCTGATACTTTCGATATCGTCAAAGAAATCGGGTTCCTCTTCTAGGATCATCCCGCAAAACAGCGCCGAAACGTCCGCCACCACCTGCGAATGGACATAGGTTTCCGGCGCAAAACGCAGAAGCAGGCTGAACAAAAACTCTTTATAGGGAAGGCTGTCCGGCGTTTCCACATAAGTAAACGACAACTGCCGCAGATATAGAAAAAGGGCCTGATTCTCCGATGCTTCGGGAAATGCTTCGACATAATCCACAATCTTCCTGTACAGACTTTCCAGATAAGATGTCCGCTCCGGCAGGTATTCCGGGTACTGGTTCAGAAACTGACAGTAAAAAGCGGGCAGAGAAATGATTCCATACATACCTTCCGCCGAGAAATCCGCCGGGTCAGCCTCATCCATCAGTTTCTCCATTTTCGTAAGCAGCGTCTCGATACCATAAAGTCCGCAATAGTGCTCTATCGCATCATAGGAAAAGCGTGATCTGACCGGCGGTCTCTCCCCACGGCCGGCCGTCTCCTGCAAACGTCTCTGATAAACGATATAAACCGATTCCATGACATCCGCCACTTCCTGTGCCGTCATCCCTTTTTCCCGGCTGTAGGAAATGCTGGCCGCCATCTGCTGGTGCGTCAGATAGACAAACCTGTCCCATGGAAGATTCGGTTCTTTTTCCTGATACTCCGTATCCTGCAGGATCTGTAAAGTCCGCTTCACCATGCGTATCTTATCACCGGGCTGTGGAAACTGGCCGAGCGACATATTGGCCCGCGAGCGCAGGATATACCCCCTCGTCTGCGTATCCTCGATTTCATCAAAATATTTTAAATAAGCGGCCGCTTCTGTAAAGTAGAGCCGCATCTGCACCGTGTACTGCCAGCTTTCCTCACCTTCCAGACCCACGAGTCTGTTGCACAGATGATAGTAACCCATTCCCAGCCAGTATAGCTCCCGGATCAAATCTTCACGGTTTTTCGTCTGCCTTGCCAGGCTGAGAAGTGCCTTATGGATCTGGCAGAACAGACCGACATCCGTTTCCTCGTTACCGTTTAACAACTGTCCGGCAAACTCCTGCAGGTTCTCCAGAGCATCTCCATCCGCCTCGAAGATATGGTCTAAAACAGGAAATAGATTCTCCCGCAGTAACGTCATGTTCCGGGCGGCTTTTTCTCTGGCCAGCACGTTATTCTGCAGGGCGCGCGCATGATATTCTGCAAAAGAAAGCGTTTCCATATCCTGTTTTTTACATGCTGCCGTAAGCACAGCAATATCTTTTAAATTGGCAATATATTCTTCCTGATATGGCTGCATGACCTATCCACTCCCGTTTACCGTTGAAAATGATTTTGCAGGATTTCCTGCAAACGCTCCGGGTCTATCGGCTTCGAACAATGCTCGTTCATGCCCGCTTCTCTTGAGAGGCGGATATCCTCTACGAAAGCATTGGCCGTCATGGCTACGATCCAGACGCTTTTCGCATCTTTTCTGGGCATTCTGCGTATACGCTGCGACGCTTCGTATCCGTTCATAACGGGCATCTGGATATCCATGAAAATGATATCATACCAGCCTTCCGGTGAATTTTCAAATTTCGCTACAGCCTCGGCGCCGTTATCCGCCACTTCTACCTGTATACCGATAAAAGAAAGCATCTCCACAGCGACCTCCTGATTCAGTTCCACATCTTCCACCAACAGTGCGCGGTATTTACTGTAATCTATCTCACCGCACGCATGTTCTTTATCTGTTGCCTGCGACCCGCCAAGCAGTTCGGCCAGAGTCTCTATCAATCTGCTCTTAAACAAAGGACAGGGCACAAAAGCGTTTACACCGGCACGCACCGCCCGGTATTCGATCTGCACCCAGTCTTCTTCCGATACCAGCAGGATCGGCAGATCGCGTCCCGCCAGCTGGCGGATATGGGAGGCCAGTTCCAAAACAGGCATATCCTCAATTTCCTGCCCAAGCAGCATCGCACAGGGCATCTGTTCCTCGTACTGCGCTTCGGTCAGCCGGGTCACAGCCTCTAACCCGCTCTTTACCCGTTCCAGTTTCAGACCGCATTCCTGTAGATAGCCGGCGATCTGTTCCACTTTTGCATCCTTTTTTTCCACCATAAGAACAGTCTTGCCCACTGGAAGAACTGCCTCTTTTCTGCTCTGTCCGGCGCTCATGAGCGGCAGTTTTACCTGAAAACTGCTCCCGGCCCCTTCCGTACTTTCTACAGTGATCTCCCCGTTCATACTGTCTATCAGACTCTTGACGATAGCCATTCCTAAACCGGTTCCTTCAATCTTACTGATCGTCGAATTATTTACTCTCTCAAACGGTATAAAAATACGTTCCAGAAACTCCTGACTCATCCCGATACCGTTATCTACACACTTAAATTCCAGGATTACCTTACGGTTTCCCGGTTGTGTCCCTGTATCGTCTTCTTGCAGGCGTTGTCTGAAACGCACATGGATTTTACCATCTTCTAATGTATATTTTACCGCATTTCCGATAATATTTACGATAATCTGGCGCAGACGCAGAGAGTCCCCGATCAGATACTCCTCATAGATCTCACCGATCTCGATATGCAGAGACTGCTTCTTCTGTTCCGCCTGCGGACGCACGATGACTGCGATATCGTGGATCAGATCCGCCAGTGAAAACACTTCCTCGTTCAAAGTCATACGGCCGCTGTCAATACGCGACATATCCAGCACGTCGTTGACAAGGCTCATCAAATGATTAGAGGCCGTTTTGATCTTCAAAAGACAGTCCTGCACTCTCGCTTTTTCATCAATATGCGCCAGCGCGATCGAGGTCATCCCGACGATCGCATTCATCGGCGTGCGGATATCATGCGACATGCTTGATAAAAAACTGCTCTTGGCGCGGTTGGCCGCCTCTGCCGCCGCAAGCGCCTCCTCCAGTGCCGCATATCTGTCGTCACTTCCTGTTTTTCCCATTTGTACACATTCCCCATACACATGACACACATGTCATTTAGAACATTTTTACACAATTTCCAATCTTTTTACACAAATAATACTTTAATATAATTTAAGCCATTCTACCAGCTTACGCGCAATCCTATATAATGGCCCTTCCAATTCTTTACGGGCGTTTTTCAGTTCCCTGCGGATCTCGATATGCTGTGGACAGTGCATCTCACATTTTCCGCACTCGATACATCTGGAAGCCGCCGAGGAATCCCGGCGTATTCCCGTACACATAAAATATTCGATAATAGCCGCTCTGCGCCCATCGGTATATCTCCTGTTATAAGCCGCGAACGTTCCCGGTATATCCACATTGTTCGGACAGGGCATACAATAGCGGCACCCCGTACAGCCGACTTTGACTTTCGCATTGATAGCCTGCACCACCTTATGTAAAAGTTCCTCATCTTCCTTCGTAAACTCTCCGACCTGCGCCTCAGAAGCCGTCTTCACGTTTTCTTTTACCATCTCTACGGAATTCATGCCTGATAAAACACAGGTCACTTCCGGCTGGTTCCAGAGCCAGCGAAACGCCCATTCCGCCGGCGTCCGCTTCACCGGATACGTTTCAAATAGTTTCCGCGCCTCTTCCGGGAGCTGTCCGACCAGTTTTCCGCCCCGCAGAGGCTCCATGATAATGACCGGAAGATTCTTAGAGGCCGCGTATTGCAAGCCCTTACGCCCCGCCTGCGAATGCTCGTCCAGATAGTTATACTGTATCTGGCAGAAATCCCAGTCATAAACATCGACCAGTTCGCAAAACATATCCGAATTGCCATGATAGGAAAAACCGACCTGACGGATCGCTCCGCTTTTTTTCTTCTGCTCCAGCCACTCTATAATGCCCAGCGCTTTTAATTTATCCCATGTTTTTACATCGGTCAGCATGTGCATCAGATAATAATCGACATGATCCGTGCGCAGCCGCTTTAACTGCTCCGCAAAATATTTCTCCATGCTGTCCGCTTTTTTGATGAGATAATGCGGCAGTTTGGTAGCGATGCTCACCTTGTCCCTGATCTGATTCTTTTCCAGTATCTTTCCAAGCGCATCCTCACTCCCGGCATATACATACGCTGTATCAAAATAATTGACTCCGGCGTGGTAAGCCTCCATGATCTCTTTTTCGGCTCTATCCAGATCAATTTTGCCGCCGTTTTGCGTAAAGCGCATACAGCCATATCCCAAAACGGAAATCTTGTTTCCGTACTTATCTGTGCGATAATTCATCCTAATCCCCATTTCTGAGCGACTTGTCGCGAAGAGGCGATGAGAAATCCGCGAAGGCGGTTTCTCGTCTGCCATCAAGGCTATTTGTTTTCGCCCAGAAACAAATAGCCGATTGAAAAATAAGCTATCGAGCTTATTTTTCAATCTAATACTTATGCCTCTCTTTCATCTTTCCACTTACCGGCACAATTTCCCTTTATAGCATTTTATTATATACCTTTTTTTCGTTTTTTACAAGTGAGTACCGCGGGGGCAGAGCAGATGCCAGACAAAAAATATCCTGCCAGAGTTTTTTGAGAAATATATTTTACAGATATTGTTTAGATGTTTCAGGAGATTTTTTTCAAAAATATTTTTCAGGGTGTATTGCTGGGATTTCATCACCTGATTTTTTTGCAGACACTTTTGCAATGACAAGACAAACTCCAATGCAAATAATAAAAGGTATCGCCCAAGCAAAAGCCATACTTGCAGGCGCACTGTATCCACGATATTCAATACCCCATTGCAATTCACAATATTTATACGCTACAGTTGCACACATCACATTAGCAATTATAGCCGCTACAGTATAAGCAACTTTCTGAATTTTTCTCATATCATATTTTCTCCCCAAATTACTATTTGTATTTCTCTAATCATACTACAATCACGCTCATATTTCTATTGCATTTTCTCTGTGGCAAAAACAGAAGCGCTTTATCTGGCGGGGAAAAGCGAATGATATATTGCTTTCTATTTTTCACATCTTTCTTACCGCTTTAAGCGATTACTACTTTATACTGTCTGCTCATTTGTACCTCTTACATGCTGTCAATTTCTTCCCATGCTTCTTCTATAGTTTGCACTCTTCCATTTTCCATATCATCAATCGCTTCGTCAAGTTTATTAAATAATACATCCATAGCGTCATTTATTGTATCTTCTCGTCCCACCGTATTTGTCGTTGCTGCCATATATATCACCCTTTATTTTTGAAGTGCGTCTTAATGTACTTAGTATATATTAAAATTACGGTTTTATATACTGGAAATTTTGCAAGAAAAATCTCTTTTTGCTAGCGATTGATGGTTCGATGGTTGATAGTTGATTGATTGACGTTGATTGAAAAATTCTCGTGAAAAATGCTGGCTTTCTTTTTCAAAAATTTCCAGTGGACATTTTCTGAACATTGTGTATAATATAAGTGAAGCTGATTGCTTCAATTTTTGGCCGATGAAGCCACTTAGGTAAAATGTTTTGACCGACGAGGTCTCTCTGGTTCACCAGAGCAGGGTATGGTTGTACCGTACCCTTTTTTACTCTTTAAATACAAAGGAGCAATGTTATTGGACGAATATTTAAAGGCACAAAACAAAACTAATGAGATTGTGATTGCAGGAGCTTTTAGTGCAGATGAACTGAATCGCTTTTCAAAATCTGATTCCCGTTGGGCCGATAATCGTAAAAAGCAATTCCAGTTTCGGACGATAAAAAAAGGAGAAATCTATCAGTTCGAATTTGGCAAGAACTATATCCCTGAAATGTCTTATGAGCACAGGGGGTTTGTAATTGGCGTAAAGAAAAAATTGCTGTATGTTCTTCCAATCTTTTCCTACATTTCTGCTAAACAGCCAGATGTCTTTCACCCCATTGACTTTCCGTATTCCCAAAGTGACCTGTTTTTATTAAAAAGCCAGGATTTTTCTTTCCTAACACATGATTCCGTACTAAAATTGAATGATATCCGGACAGTCAGCATAAATAGGATTCTTTACCAGCATATCGGGCGCATAGACCCGAATTCTGATACATATAAATGGATTGTATCCCTCTCACTAAAAAAGTACTTTCCTGAATTCTGTTATGAATCCATGCAAAAAGATGCTGCCATTGCTGCATTGAATGAAGGCAAGGAAAAACTTGAAGAAGAAAATAAAAAATTAAAAGAAGAAATTCTGTTTCTACGGAGCAAGCTATCTAAATCAGAATGACAATTTTCAGTTTTCATTTGGATTTGATTGGAGTGTTTAGCAATAATACCCTTAAAGCTGTTAAGAACTTTCAGAAAAAGAGTGATCTTGTTACCAGAAGTACGACTCTCTATATAAATCCTGACAGGATTTAAGATGAATGATACTATAAGCACATGATCGCTGACGGCTCCTAACAACAAAATTGCCTGAGCGGCTAGGCTCAGGCATTACAAGCAGACCTCCTCCCGCAGATGCAGCAATATCCGCTTCTCCATCCGGCTGACCTGCACCTGGCTGATCCCCATTTTCCGGGCGACCTCCACCTGTGTCTTATCCTGAAAATAACGCAGATAGATTAACGTCCTTTCATTTTCTTCCAGACTGCCTAGAAGCTGTTCCAATAACATGTGATTTAACAGTCTTTCTTTTTCGGTATCCTCACAGATATCATTACCCCCCGCGCTTTCCAGCACGGAATGCCCAACGCCGCCGGCCTCTCCAATGACCTGATCCACGAGAAAAATCTCATTGCCATCCGACTGATAGACCGATTTATAAATAGATTCTACCTCTACATTGGCGTCCAGCGCCAGCACGATATCCTCTCTGCCAAGCCCCGTCTCTTCGGAAAGTTCCTGCAGCGTAGCATCCCTGCCGTGCAAATGAGCAAGTTTCTCCGCCGCCTGTCTGATCTTCCAGCCGTTTTCCTTAAGAGTCCTGCTCACCTTCACCATGCCGTCGTCCCGCAGAAAACGCTTGATCTCTCCTTGGATCATCGGTACAGCATACGTTGAAAACTTTACGTCAAACCGTAGATCAAATTTATCAATGGCCTTCATCAGCCCGATACATCCTATCTGAAATAAATCCTCCGCATCATATCCCCGTTCCAGAAACCGCTTAACGATATGCCTCACAAGTCCCAGATTTTCCTCTATCAGTTTCTCCCTTGCCTCTTTATCTCCTGCCTGTGAACGCTCTATCAATACGGCAGTTTCTTCCATATGATACTCTTTTACTCCTTTCCGCAAACTTTCATCGGATGACCTCGAATCCCGGGCAGGCCGTCAGCAGGGGGCAAGGTCATCCGTCTATATGCTCACTCGTCCAGCGCATCCAGATACGGACTGCTGCCGAGTTTTTTGACCATATGTACACTTGTCCCCTGTCCCACTTCGGAAACGACTTCCAGATCATCCATAAAAGCCTCCATGAAGGCAAATCCCATGCCGGAGCGTTCCAGTTCCGGTCTGGTCGTAAAAAGAGGCTCCATCGCCTTGTCAATATCCTCGATGCCGACGCCGCAGTCTTTGATCTCCACTTCCAGTACGTCGTTTTTGATAAAACAGGTTATCCACACTTTATTCTCTTCTTCCCTGTCCTCGTAGCCGTGGATAATGGCATTCGTCACAGCCTCCGAAACGGCTGTCTTAATGTCCGAGATTTCTTCCAGGGTCGGGTCCAGCTGGGCGACAAAAGCCGCTACCGCGGTCCTGGCAAAGGCTTCGTTGTCGGAAACCGCCCGAAATTCCAGCTTCATCTCGTTTTTTATCTGTGTTTTCTTATTCCAGTTTACGATTTCTATCATATTGCTTTTCGTTCTCCTTTCAGTTTTTGTCTGCACTTTTACATGATTTCTACCATTTTATGTAAACCAGACAGCAATAAGATCCTGCGGATACGGTTATCGACATTGATGGCAAAAACTTTCCCGCCGAAGCAGGATATTTTTTTATAGCGGCCGACAATGATCCCGATCCCCGAACTGTCCATGAAGGTTGTCCGTTCAAAATCAAATACCACATTTCCCACTTTTTCATCCATAATGTATTCGTCCGCCGTCTTGCTGATACTGCCGGAATGATGATGATCTATCTCGTCCGGCATTCTGATCATCAGATAATTGTCGATCACTTTGAAATCTTCTTCCATTTGTTTTTCCCCTTTCCCTGAAATAATGTGCCGACGACTGCGCAACACCGAGACGGCCCGGCGGAGGAAAAAGGCTTCTGCTGATAGGCCCTTGAAAAACGCCGGCACTTAGTGAAAAAGCTGTTCTTTAGCTTTTGAACTTAGTACCGTTGCGATTTTTCACGGAGCGAGAGCGTGCCTTGAAACAGAAACTTTTTTCTCCGCCGGGCCGTCTCGGTGTTGCGCAGTCACTCTAAAAATGTCAAAAAAAGAGAACAAGGTTTTTCCCTGTTCTCTTTCGTGTCTTGTTATTTTCTCTTTTCTTCTGTGTCTGTCTGTTATTCGCCTTCCAACTCTGCAAGGCGTTTCGCAGACTCATCTGCATTCTGGGTTCCGGGGAATAACTCGATCACCAGCCGGTATGCTTCGATCGCTTCTTCCGTCCGTCCCACGCTGTTATAGGAATTGGCTAAACGGTAAAGCGCCCTGACGTTCGTGGCGTCATACTGGTAGGCGCGCTCCAAACTTGGGATCGCCTCCTGATAATTCTCCTGCATATATGCCTCATTTCCGGCATCATAATAGGAAGTCGCCACCGTTGGCCCGATCAGTGCCAGTAAAGTATTATATACTTTATCAAACGCTTCGGAGTTTTCTACCTCTTCTTCCGTCAGCGCATCAATCTCTTCCAACCCTTCTGCAACCGCGATCACATCCTCAGGATCCGTCAGATAGGCGTTCGCCGCATTTAACAGGATATCATAGGATTCCAGACTGCCGTCATTATTGGAATAAGCCTCTATATCCTGCTGCAGCGCAGCGTTTTCCGTCTGTAGTTCGTTCACCTGCTGTTCCAGTTCATCTATAGTCGCCGATTTGGCGTCCAGCTGCTCGCTGACTGCACGCAGATTGTCGTTGATTCCCGCATTCGAATTCTGTATCCGGGCCGGCAGGATCAGACCCATGGCAAAAGCAATACCGATCAGAAAACCGATCCCAAGATTCAGCAGGGAACCTATCCCTTTACCCTCTTTGATATTGACAGGCTGGATAATCGTCTCGTTACCGCTCTGGTATTTCACGATATCGTTCTTGTTTTTCTTTTTACCGCCTGTCTTGACGCCCTCTTCCGGAAGCAGCATCTCGTCTACTTCCTTCATATAGCGCAGCGTCGTCGTATTATTCGTATCAATATGCTCGCACTTGGCCAGCTCTCTCTTGGCTTTTTCCCACTCTTCACTGTTGATATAAAGAAGTGCCAGAAGCTGGTGCGCCCTGATAAACTTCGGGTTTAAGGACAATACCTTTTTAAGCTGTATGATGGCCAGATCCAGACTGTCCTGATGACAATAGGTCAGCGCCTGATTGTATTTTTTTATCGTCTGGTTGATGGTGTCCAATCTGCTGGGGTTGGTCTGTATCATGTCGATATAGTCATCCGCCACGTTCTTTTTGGGCCGCAGGTTCTTGCTGATGACCCATTCGCTTAAGGCCGCCACGACCTCACCGGTCTCAAAATAGACCAGTCCTAGTAAATTTCTCGCTTCTACATTATTTTTATCAAATTTCAAACTCTGACGCAGACTTGCAATAGCGCCGCTTAGATCCCTGACACCTGCTTTCTCCAATCCTTCGTTATAAAATCGGTTGGAGATATATATGATCTTCTTGTAAAGGGACACATCGGCGCCGCAACCGGTGCAATAATCATGCCCGGACAAATCGCATCCGCAATTATAGCATTTCATGGATTATCTACACCTCTTTCGCCGACTTCGATTCCTTTACCACTTTGACCATAAGATCCGCCATATCCGTCAGATCCTGATTATATATCGCTTCTTCCGCATCCTCCACCTCAAGGCTCGGATGGAATTTCTTTAACTCTTCTTCAAAATTAATCATGCGAGGGCCTCCTTAAAAGGGCTTTCACTTCGCCCGCCAAATATAATGAACCGGCAATATACACTCTGTCCTCATTCCCACGGCGCATGATGATACTGTTCCATGCGTCTTCCAATCTGTCATATTTTTCCGTCTCTAATTCCGTATATTGTCCGAAATACTCTGCTAACTCATCAAGCGGCAGCGCTCTTGCATCCGATATCGCCGCCACGAACACGGTATGGAACAACTCCGACTTTGCAAGCATATCCATGACCGCCCGATAC
The DNA here is from genome assembly GCA_023663085.1 of Ruminococcus sp. GTDB lineage: Bacteria > Bacillota > Clostridia > Lachnospirales > Lachnospiraceae > UBA3282. Next base: position 79,048 of record JAMPIB010000006.1, read on the forward strand.
TGCTTATCTTTTACCATGGAAAAAAGAAGATATCTTTTCCCCGTACAGCCGTCGCGTTCCACCGACTGTAAAAAGGCCCGTATGCCATCGGTATTGTGCGCACCGTCAAGATAGACCGACGGCCGGATTTCCTCCATTCTGGCCTCCCAGTAAGTCCTGGCGATCCCATCGCGCAGATGCTCCTTACTGATCACTTCCCGTTCCGGCAGATTTTCTATCGCCGTTACCGCCAGCGCTGCATTCTCTATCTGGTAATATGCTATGGTGGGCACACGTAACCTAATATAACCATAATAATTTGATTGGAGAGAAAAATCAATAGTTTTATGACTACTATTTATTTCTTTTATCGCCCGAAAAGATACCGGATGGGTCACAGTCCCCGCAGAATCGGCACATTTTTCCAAAACCTGCGTCACACATTTTTCTTTGTCAAAATAAACGGCCGGTACGCCTGCACGAAAGATGCCGGCCTTCTCCGCGGCGATTTCTTCCAGCGTTTCTCCGAGATATTCCGTATGATCGTATCCAATAGACGTAATTACGCACACATCCTTCCGGTCGATGGCGTTCGTGGCATCCAGTCTGCCGCCAAGCCCCGTCTCCAGGATCCGGTACTGTACCTGATACCTGTCAAAAAGTACCATCGCCATGAAAAAAAGATATTCAAAAAATGTCGGATGATACGACGCTTTTCGTAATGATTCCGGCAGCGTGCGCAGTTTGTCCGCTACTTTTTCAAAAGCCCAGACAAATTCTTCTTCGGAGACAATTTTGCCGTTGATGACAAAGCGCTCTCTCATGGAAACCAGATGCGGGGAAATGAACATCCCCGTAGAAAATCCCGCCTCCTGCAAAACAGAACGCAAATAAGCACAAACGGAACCTTTTCCGTTTGTGCCTGCCACATGGATCGTTCTGACATTTTCTTCTTCGGAATATCCCAGATGCTTTAAGAAACATCTGGTGTACTCCATGCTGTTTTTTTTCGTAAATCTGGGGATCTCCAGAATATAACGCTCCGCCTGCGCGTAAGCGTCCGCCGAATCAGTTATGTATGATGACATTGCCCTCGATCACTCCTCTTTCGGCGGTGTATTTCATAAAGCACGTATTTCTCTCGATCATCATCTGCTCCGCATTGATGCAGATCACGACGCCCCTGTAAATATTGCCGTCGATCTTGATCTCCGTGCCCTTACTCATTTCAACCACTTCTTCCAGACCTGTCCGTTCGTTCTCAATCTTATCCAGTTCTATGAAATACTGGTCTTTTAATTTATCCCATTCAGCCAGTCTCTTCTCCGTCGCTTCGGACGTCTGTGTGCCTTTCATACGCTTCTCGCGCAATGCACCGGACATCGTATCGACCAGATCCGCTATCTTGGCTTTCAGATCAGTTTCTTTACGTCTGATATCCAGAAGCAGTTCATGCGTCTGCGCCTCGTATCCGCTGTGGATGATGGTCTTGATCTCCGCCACATTCCCGGCATTGGTAGCCTCCACGCCTTTGATAGCATTCACATAGCCGCCGATGATAGCGCCTTTTTTGCCGGTAGCGATCACCTTATCCTTGGCGGTCACATTGGAATTCATGATGATATTGGCCTGTACGATACCGCCCGCCTCGACTGTCGTATGCTCGATAAAGTCCGCATATACGCTGCCTCTGGCCGATACCTTGGCCTTATTACCGCCCTGGATACCGCGCGATAAGATAATATCGCCGCCCGCATACAGATTGGCCAGGCTCGTAGAACCGTGGATCTCGATATTTCTGCCGGCCCGGATGATAACGCCTTCTTCGACATTGCCATAAATGATGATATCGCCGAAAAATTCCACTTTACCGATTATCATATCCACATCGCCCGAAATCTCGTGCACGTTCTGGATATCAATCTTGCCGTCTTTGACCTCAATTTTGCCATCGGACTGCGCATAATAAGCCTCGTCTTCACGACGGATGCCTTTCCCGCGCATCGGCGGCAGGTCATGGTATAATTTGCCCGGCAGGATATTCCCAAGCACAGTACAGCCGTCTACCGACTGGATCGCCTGATGGTAAATGGCCACCTTCTCGCCCGCTTTGACATTCTGCAGGGCGTTGATATTCGTATAATCTACGGAACCGTCCTCCCGGATCTTCGGCACACCATACTCTTCCGGTGCGAAAAGATATTCAAAATAGCCATTCGCGCCATCCTGTATCTCACGGCCTTTGGCCACAAGGATCTCCCTGTTATATACTTTTTTCTTTATCATGGCTGAGAGATTGGACTGGTGCAGTCCTTCCACAACACCATGTCTGTTCAGATAACTGATCAGATCGTCTTTCGTATAAGTCGTTCCCGGCTCCGGCGGCATCAGATAAAGCCATGCGGCCATCTCATCCTCATCGACTTTCATATAAGTCCCTTTGGCTAAGACGCTCTCCTCTTCTTCTACCGGAACATCCGCTTCTTCGGGCATGGCAGACTCAGGCTCAACCGTTTCTTTCAGTTTGGCCATCGCCATTTTCAATCTATCCAGTTGATCTGAAGAAAATTGCGTGCTCACACGACTCACCTCCTAATGCCCCTGTATACATTTTATACTAAAAGCAAGTTTCGCGCAATATTTTATAGTAATTGTTGCAGACGAATTTTTACCTGTTCCATCATCTGCGTGTATTTTTCCAGTTTGGCCCTTTCCTCAGCCACCTTACTTTCCGGCGCCTTGGACATGAATTTCTCATTGTGCAGCATACCGTTTACGCGGGCCAGTTCGCCCTCGAGGCGTTTCTTTTCTTTTTCCAGACGCTCTATTTCCTGCCTGATATCTACCAGCTCCGCAAAAGGGATATAAAGCACCGCATTGGGGATCACTACCGAGACCGCATCCTCCGCGATTCCCGTTTCGTCCGTCTGTATCGTCAGTTCGGACGCTCCTGCCAGCGCCGTGAAAAAGAGTTTTCCTTCCGCAAAAGTCTGTCTTACTTCTTCTTTTTCGCTGACTACACAGACAGCCGCCCTCTTAGAAGGCGCCACGTTCATCTGCGTGCGCACGTTACGGATACCGCGAACCGCCTCTTTCATCAGTTCAATGGCCCCTTCTTCTTTGGCAAAGCATCTCTCTTCCACAAATTCAGGCCAGCGGGAGATCATAATGGACTCTTCTTCGCTCTGTATCGTGGAAAAAATTTCTTCCGTGATAAAAGGCATATATGGATGTAAAAGTTTCAGCGCGTCGATCAGTACATTTTTTAATGTCCACAGCGCGGCGTTGCGGCCGCTCTCGTCTTTTTCTTCCTTATTATAAAGACGGGGTTTGACCATCTCGATATACCAGTCGCAAAATTCATCCCAGATAAAATCATATACCTTTTGCACGGCGATGCCAAGCTCAAAATGCTCCATATTGTCCGTTACGTCTTTTACCAGCGTATTCAAACGCGATATAATCCATTTATCGGCAGGTTCTAAAGATTCTTTAATCTTATCATATGAAGTTTCCCAGCCGCGTGCGCCTGTCTTTTCCTGCGCCTGCTGCATATTCATCATAATAAATCGTGAAGCATTCCATACCTTGTTGGCAAAATTGCGGCTCGCCTCCACTCTTTCATAATAAAAACGCATGTCATTGCCCGGCGCATTACCGGTGATCAATGTCAGGCGCAGCGCATCCGCGCCGTATTTATCAATGACCTCTAACGGGTCGATGCCGTTGCCGAGCGACTTACTCATTTTACGTCCCTGCGAATCTCTGACAAGTCCGTGGAACAGTACTGTGTGAAACGGTTTTTCGTTCATCTGCTCGTAACCGGAAAAGATCATGCGGATGACCCAGAAAAAGATGATATCATATCCTGTTACCAGCACGTCCGTCGGATAAAAATAGTCCAGTTCCTCGGTCTTGTCCGGCCATCCTAAGGTGGAAAAAGGCCAGAGCGCCGAAGAAAACCAGGTATCTAACGTATCCTCATCCTGCGTAAAATGGGTATCGCCGCATTTCGGGCACACGCCCGGCGCCTCTTTGGCAACGATGATCTCCCCGCATTTTTCACAATAATAGGCAGGAATCCTGTGCCCCCACCACAACTGACGGCTGATGCACCAGTCTCTGATATTGTCCGTCCAGTTAAAATAAGTCTTTTCCATGCGTTCGGGGATCAGTTTGATATCGCCGTTTTTGACCGCCTCTACCGCCGGTTTTATCAGTTCGTCCATCTTAACGAACCACTGTTTCTTGATAAGCGGCTCGATGGTCGTGCCGCAGCGGTCATGCGTACCTACATTATGCGAATAGTCTTCGATTTTTACCAAAAGACCTTCTTTTTCCAGTTCTTCGACGATGCGCGCTCTCGCCTCATAGCGGTCTAAGCCTTCATATCTGCCGCCATTTGCATTGATCGTCGCATCATCGTTCATGATATTGACTTCGGGCAGGTTATGACGCTTGCCGACTTCAAAGTCATTCGGGTCGTGGGCCGGTGTGATCTTGACAACACCCGTCCCAAATTCCATATCGACATACTCGTCCTCCACGATGGGGATCGGCTTATTTACAATCGGCAGCCAGACCTGTCTGCCTTTTAAATGTGTATAACGCTCATCTTTAGGGTTAATGGCCACCGCCGTATCGCCTAACATCGTCTCCGGACGGGTCGTGGCAAATTCCAGAAACTCTGTTTTGCTCGGCTGGCCGTTTTCGTCCACGAGCGGATACTTGATATGCCAGAAATGCCCCGCCTGCTCTTCATATTCCACCTCCGCGTCGGAAATGGACGTATTGCAGACTGGACACCAGTTGATGATCCTGCTGCCTTTGTAGATCCAGCCTTTTTCGTGCATCTTGCAGAATACTTCCGTAACCGCCTTGTTGCAGCCTTCGTCCATGGTAAAACGCTCTCTGTCCCAGTCGCAGGAAGAGCCGAGTTTTTTAAGCTGGCTGATAATACGGCCGCCGTATTCTTTTTTCCAGTCCCAGGCGCGTTCCAAAAAGCCGTCGCGTCCAAGGTCTTCTTTCTCAATGCCCTCTTCTTTCAGTTTCTCGATGATCTTTACTTCCGTAGCGATCGAAGCGTGGTCCGTCCCCGGCTGCCAGAGGGTGTTGTATCCCTGCATCCTTTTAAAGCGGATAAGAATATCCTGCATCGTATTATCCAGCGCGTGCCCCATATGCAGCTGCCCCGTGATGTTCGGGGGCGGGATGACGATGGTGAAGGGTTTCTTACTCCTGTCCACTTCGGCGTGGAAGTATTTTTTGGACAGCCACTTTTCATAGAGGCGGTCTTCTATCGTTTTGGGGTCGTAGGTTTTGGCAAGTTCTTTGCTCATGTTGGGAGCCTCCTTTTAAAAATAAATCATTAAAAAACCCTCTGCCGGCTATTGTCAGCAAAGGGCGTATTTACGCGGTACCACCTTAGTTTTTCGCTTTGTGATTCCTGATAGAATCTCATCCGCTAACGGGGATGGGGCGGGGATGCTTACTTTACAGAGCCTGCCGCGTTAAATCCTGACGCACGCTCCGGTTCGGTTTCCGGTTCCAAAGCTACCTTCCGTAATTCCTCTCCGAAGCGGCCTTTCAGCTTACGGCCCCTCTCTCTGGCGGCGGATCATCACGTACTCCTCTTTGTCATTACCTTTGTGTCTTATCTTTTTTGTTTTACTGCTTACTTATTTATTCCTTAACTATATCAATATCTATCAAATTTACGCCGATAACATTAAGCAACGCTTTTAAAGAAAGATATTCTTCTTTCAGTACAGCATATGTCTCCACAGCTCCTTCTTTTTTTGCTATCAACATATATCTTTGAATTTTTTTAAATTGTTCAATGGTATCTTTTGCAATTTCCGCATTACCAGGCATTGTCCCACCTCCTGATCATGCAACAGTTATTGAAACTGGAAATAGTATACCATAATCAGGATACAAAATCTATCCTATTTTTCATGTAATTTCAAAAATTAATTCAGCGAGATTTTTCAGTTGTCATCTAATACATCAACTGTACCCTTTCTTCATCCGCTGGATTGACCAATATAGTCAGTTTCTGCATAACATCCTCTGTCTCTATTGAGACCAGCTTGCCCTCTCTCAGATTCTGCAAAAACACATCCTTGGCCTCCATGAAGAATTCCAGATCTTCATCATGACCAGTCCAGTACCATGAAAAAACAATACGCTCGTCCGTCTCATCCGCAGTAAATACATAAGGTTCAATACGTTCTGCATCATACGTCACCTGAAAGCGTATGGTGTTTTTGGGAATGCTGTTATCTGTCTGAAGCGTTCCCATGTTTCCAAAATATCCGGATTCCACTTTCTGCATCTCTTCTTCTGACGCAAACTCTACATCAATGTTTTTGGTCTGTATATCCGAAGAACCGATGATCTGTGTTCCGCCATATTGTAAGCCGTCGATTTCCGTAAACATCACGCCTGCTCCCATGCCGCACAACAGCACGCCGCAGCAGAATGTCGCAATCAAAACTTTATGCAGTCTACTCATATTGTACCTCCCCCTGCTCATCCTTTTTACCGTTCTCATCGCTGCCGATCTTATCCGTTTTCCCTGCGATGCCTGTACTGTCTTTTTTCTTCCTGATGATCAGACTGAAAGCCGCGCAGGTGAGGGATGCGAAGCACAGGATACCGCCCAGACACATTAAAAGGACTCCTTTAAACGGATACCCCTGCTGTTGGAGTAAAAGGACAAGCACCATGCCAAATCCCATTAATGTTACCATAGTCATAACCGCCGTTATCAGGGAAATCATAAGCCAGCCGCAATTCCAGAGCAGTTTCAGTCCCCAGATGCAAAGACTCACAAGAGCCTGCCATATTGCTCTGATCCCGCGCCCTATCGTACCGAAAAATGTTTTATCAAAGCTATCCGCCTGTACTGTCATATCTTTTGTTCCTTTCTGCGGCATCTGACGGTTCGTGCCGTCCGCCTGCTCTTTCTTTTTTCTAAACGGCCCGGTCAGCCAGAGCGCAAATGCGTGAATCTTTTGCCCCAGCCAGCAAAATCCGCGGCCGATACAAAAGATAAACGCCAGAAATTTTTCCTTTGTAAACCGGCCAAAGCGGGCAAAAAGCCTTCCCCCGCCTGCCATGCTTTTCTTTATCTTTGGCAGGAGTACAGAGTCCTTTTTTCTATCCTCTTTCCGGTTAAATTCCGGCTTGACATGATAAGCCTCCAGAATCTCCGCCGCCAGTTCCTCCATGGGGCCAAAATCCCGGATTGCCTCTTCTTCGCTCAGACCTTTTTGCATCTTCATATCAATATGCTGTGCATATTCCGCCAGAATGTCTTCCTGCTCTTTATCTTCGAGTATTTTCAGGTACTCCCGCAATTCTTTTAAGAATGTTTCTTTATTCCTGTCATTCATTCCTGTCTCTCTCCTCCAAAAACTTGTTGACCCTCGCCTGAAACTCCTGCCACTCCGCCGCCAGGCTGTCCCGATAGAGGATGCCCGCAGCCGTCAGGTGATAATATTTTCTCGGCGGCCCTTCGGATGATTCCCGCAGATACGTCTCAAAATAATGCTCGTTGGTCAGCCTTTTTAAAAGCGGATAAATCGTGCCCTCATTGACATCAATAACTTCCGAGACCGACTCCACGAGTTCGTACCCGTACATATCTTTCCGGCATACGGATTCCAGAACAATAAGTTCCAATACTCCTTTTTTAAATTGTGGATTCATACTAACCTCCATGCCGCCGCTTCGCGGCGACTCAAAGTCTTTCACTCTGCCGTTTATAGTATAAGATTAAACCTACTACTATGTATTGTCAAGTACTAATTTTTAAAGGGTAGTTGAAACAGACTGTGAAGATGTGATAATATATTATTGTTTGAATATTTGGCAAATGGAAAGCGAGTTAAGGCATCAATATGAAAAAATTAGGACTGGTAGGCGGAATGGGGCCGGAATCAACTATCCCCTATTATCATGATATCGTTTATGGCGTACAGGAAAGAGTCGGCAAGGATTATTTTCCTGCCTTAACCATTGAAAGTATTAATGTATTTGAAGTTTTACGGCTTTGCAGGGAACGAAAATATGATGAGCTGACAGACTATCTTTTGCAGGCTATTCAGAATTTAGCGCAAAGCGGCGCCGATTTTGCCGCTTTATCAGCCAATACGCCTCACATCGTATTTGGCCGGCTGCAGGAATCCTCCCCGATCCCGCTGATCAGCATAATTGAATCCGCCTGCAACGAAGCGCGAAAAAGAAACTTAAAGAAAATTGGTTTATTAGGTACGATCTTTACTATGACAGAGGATTTTTTCAAACAGCCTTTTTGCCGTCAAAATATCAAAATTGTTGTGCCCTCCGATGCAGAAATGGAATATATTAATGAAAAAATAGCGTCGGAATTAGAACATGGTATCATAAAAAAGGAAACTCTGGAAAGTTTTCAAAAAATAATATCCCGTATGAAAACGGAAGAAAATATAGAGGCTGTCATTCTCGGCTGTACAGAACTCCCGCTTTTATTAAATGATGAAGTCAGTACTGTTCCCTGTTTAGATACGATGCAGATACATATTCGGGATATTATTAATGAAATTGTGAGTTGAGTAAAATGCCGTACAAGAATATCAGGACAAAACACACTTTTGCAGAAAATGACTGTTAAACGCATACAAAGGGACATTTACAAGCCATTCTTCCCGACGGTAATCTGACATGGATGTACGGATAGATACTCTGGGTTCATATTTATCATAAAATGCTCTGAGACTTTTGGCGCGAAGATTTTCCTCCGCTTTTACCTCTATCGGAACACATTCATTTTCCGCCTGCACTATGAAATCTATCTCTCCCCGGGAATGCTCTGTTGCATAATAGTACGCTCTGATCCCTGCATCAGAAATTAACTGCTGCAAGATATACTGCTCTGTCAATGCCCCCTTAAATTCCGCAAACAAACTGCTCTTACTCACGATAGACTGAAGCGGCAGTCCGCTTTTTGCGGCCAGAAGTCCTACATCGTTCATATACATTTTGAAAGAAGAAAACTCGGCATAAGCATTGAGGGGTATTCCCGGCTTCGATACGCGATGCACTTTATGAACCAGTCCGCAGTCTTCAAGCCATTGTATAGCCAGTTCAAAATCTCTGGCCCTTGCCCCTTCACGAATCTGCCCGTAAATAAATTTTTTATTTTCCTTAGCAAGCTGGCTCGGAATAGAATTCCACACCTGATTTAATCTGGTCACCAGCATAGCGTCGGCATGTTTTGAAAAATCCTGCTGATAATAGTCAAGCAGCATTGTCTGAATCTTTCTTGCCCTGTTATAGTCTTTATTTTCCATAAAATCTGCTACAACTTCCGGCATACCGCCTATATAATAATATTGACGCAGATGATCGATATACTTTTCTTTCATAGCTGTTATCATGGAAATATCCTTAGACGTTTCTGCTTTTTCCAAAAAAGCGCACAATGCCTCTTCTCCCGCCGCTCGTAAAAACTCCCGGTAATTTAGCGGATAAAGATCCAGAAAGTCTACTTTTCCCACCGGAAATGAAGTTCCTTTATGCAGAGCAACACCAAGCAGGGAACCTGCCGCAATGACCGGATATTCCGGCGCATTTTCACAAAAATATTTCAAAGAAGCAAGCGCCCGGGGTGCTTCCTGTACCTCGTCAAATATGATAAGCGTATTTTGCGGCGTGATAGACAGTCCCGTCTCTGCGCTGATTGCCAGTAGAAGACGTTCTTTATCCAGACTTCCCTCAAAAATCTCTCTGATCCTGATATTTTCATCAAAATTGATATAGGCCGTCTGCTCAAACTGGGTACGCCCAAACTCTTTCATCAACCATGTTTTTCCAACCTGACGTGCGCCACGGATAATCATAGGTTTTCTGTGCTTTTCATTTTTCCACTCCAAAAGTTTTTGCATAGCAGATCGTTCCATATGATTTTTCCTTTCTATGTTTATTGCCTTTTTCTACAGATGCGGCTTTCCCTGAGCCGTTTCTGTTATTATATAATACTTTTTCATGGCAATCAACATTTTCAAGGACGTATTTTGTGTCGAAAACACATTTTTAAGGACGTATTTTTGAAAAATTTTACATTTTTGATGACATGAACTGTCAGTGATGAAAATTAACCTACGTATGGCGGCGGTATTTTTCTATTTTATTAATTTTTACTACATTTCAACCTATCATACGCCGCCTTTAAAATAAGATTTAATCTTGCCTGTATATAAATTCGGTAAAATTCTTTTTGTTGTTCAGAAATATATGTTATATCGCTGATAAAATCTGTAATCTGCCCCATACTGATCTTGGGCACGATTCTTTTTATGGCCGCATTGCAGTCCTCATATTCTCCTGCTGTCAAAAAGTCATAGTAATTAATTTTCTTTCCATTCTCTTTGATTGCAGAAGTCGGAAACTGAAAGACGCGTGCATGTAAAGCGTTCTTATTTGTCATAATCTCTTCCATTGTCTTTTCATCCGCCTGTGGCAACAGACATGTTATCACGTCAATTAAGCTGAGTAGAGAGTGGCGGAACACCCCTATAAATC
>JAMPIB010000070.1 GCA_023663085.1 Ruminococcus sp.
TTGGGCAGCACCACCGCGCCGCGGACCTGCTGCTCTGCAAGACGGCCGTCACATCCGGTTTTGATGTGAACCTCCACCGTCTCATCGAATTTTGCTGTTGCTGTCTTTTTTACTAAGGCAATCGCATCCGCGGTATCGTACATAACGCTACGGTCTACCAGCTTTGCTGCCTCCTGATATTTTTTACCGTGTTTCATCTCGACACCTCCGTTACTCTTCTACTGTGATGCCCATACTTCTTGCAGTACCGGCGATCATGCTCATAGCTGCTTCGAGACTTGCAGCGTTCAGATCGGGCATTTTCGTTTCCGCGATCTCCTGTAACTTTGCTTTGGAGATCGTAGCAACCTTAGTCTTGTTCGGTGTTGCGGAACCGGACTTGATGTTGCATGCCTTCTTTAAAAGAACTGCTGCAGGCGGAGTCTTTGTAATGAAACTGAAACTTCTGTCTGCATATACTGTGATAACGACCGGAATGATAACATCGCCCTTATCAGCAGTTTTGGCGTTGAACTGTTTGGTAAATTCAACGATGTTTACGCCGTGCTGTCCGAGTGCGGGGCCGACCGGCGGCGCTGGTGTAGCTTTACCAGCAGGGATCTGTAACTTGATATATCCTTCTACTTTCTTTGCCATAATGGCACCTCCTATATATAATGTGGTTAGGCGCAGGGTGTTCTGCTCCCACAGGGAGAATGGCGCATTGCAGACATTCTCCCGCGCGAGAAAGACTTCTCACGCTATTTAATCCGCCAAAGACGGAATAAATATCTACTTCATATTTCTTACTTCCGCAAAACTGATCTCTACAGGCGTCTCTCTTCCGAATAATTCCACGTTGATCGTCGCGGTCTGTTTGCCGTAATCCATTCTCTGCACGACGCCGACCGTATCTTTCCATACGCCTGCCACAACTGCAATGGTGTCGCCTTCCGCGAAATCCACCGTTACATTCTCGACCTTGATACCAAGCGGCTTCATCTCAGCCTCCGAAAGCGGAACCGGTTTACTTCCCGGCCCGACGAAACCGGTAACACCTCTGGTATTTCTGACAACATACCAGGTGTCATCGTTCATGACCATATTGATCAAAACATAACCGGGGAACATCTTCTTCTGGACGCTCTTTCTGGCGCCGTTCTTCATTTCCATGACGTCCTGCATGGGAACACGGACTTCCAGGATCTCTTCTTCCAGATGCCTGTTCTCTATCGTTTTCTCAATATTGGCTTTTACCTTATTTTCATACCCGGAATAAGTATGAACAACGTACCAATTTGCTTCTGCCATACGATTACCCCTCATTCTACAATGTTGTTAAAAAGTCCACGCCATATTGCAGCGCAAAATCCAATACAGTGATGATCGCCCCTAATACAATAGAAATAACGACTACTGCTACGGATTGTTTAAAAAGGGAATCTTTATCCGGCCAAGTGATTTTCTTAAATTCAGCCTTTACACCATTCCAGAACTTAACCGGCTTAGGCGTATTGTCTGATTTTACAGAATCTCCCATATATAATACCTATGCCTTTCTCAACCCACTTACTTGGTTTCTTTATGCAGCGTGTGTTTTTTGCAAAATCTGCAATACTTTTTGGTTTCCATTCTGTCAGGATGTGTTTTCTTATCTTTCGTAGTATTGTAATTACGCTGTTTACATTCTGTACACGCTAATGTGATTCTTGTCCGCATTCTTGCCACCTCCATGTTATACTCTAATTTTGAGCATAAAAAAAAGACCTAAATCTTATCTCGTTTGTATACTATACCATAACCCTGTTTTTTAGTCAACAGCTTTTCTCAATCTTTCAAAAAATCTGTTGCAAATCTGTAATTTTATATCATTTATATCATTTTTCCACATTTTTCATTTTTTTAAAAAATTTTGTAGTTACCTATTAATAATATGTAACTACTATCCGATAAATAAGATAAGTGTTATAAGATATTATAACCGACAGCAGTTAAACAAGCAAGTCCGCTTAGAAAACAGGAGGAATGACCATGAACGTATCAAGCATCAACCAGACATCAGGCAATCTGTCTGTAAGCCAGTCTACTAAGCAGGACAGCCATGAAAAGAGCATCGAGCAGCAGATTCTTACTTTACAGGAAAAAATGCGTAACATTACCTATGATAACGAAATGCCCGATGAGGAAAAAAGCAACGAAAAGAAATCCTTACAGGAAAAGATACAGACGCTGAACAGTGAGTTGAAGCAATATCAGATCCAGAAACGGCAGGAAGAAGCGGAAAAACGCCAGCAGGAAACCAAAAAGCGCGAAGAAGAAGTCCAAAGACAGCAGGAGCAGGCGGCAAGAGCCGAACAGTCCAAAGCACAAAAAGCGGCTGTTTCTTCTGATGTCAGCGATATCAGTGTTTCGGAATCCTCCACGGCGGCTGTTTCTTCTCTATCTTCTGACAGCGTTTCCGCAAGTGTTTCCGACGCTGCGGGTACGCTGCAAAGCAGCGAAACCTCCGCAGAGGCAGCAGCTGTGATGGGATTCAGTGATGCGGAATCGGATGCCATGATCTCTTTTTCCAATACAAAAGAGCATCTGGAAAGTATGCAGAAACTCTATACAAGTCTGGAAGGACAGATGCGTACTGCACAGACGGACGCCGAAAAAGCGGATATCCAGAAAAAAATTGATAATGTTTCTAAAAGTATGGGTGAAAAAATCCAGAAAATTGCCGATACAATAACTGACACACGAAAAGAAGACGAGGCGCGGAGAAAAAAAGTCCGCGAAAAATTGCAGGAATCCAGGGAAAAAAGGGAGAGAATCAACGCCGTTGTTTCCAATTCCTCACAAAACGATACCATTGATTACGGCTACTGGCAGAAAAATGCCGCTACTCTCGGCAAAGTACTGATAACCCGTAAAAAATGATAATATATCAAATACTTGCATGGTTTGTAAATAAATGATATTATTAAAATAACTATCGTAATAATATTATTTATATAGATAGAAAATTTCCAGCATAAACGGCAACGGACAGCCGGCTGGACATTTGGCATGATAGCAGATTTCATGGAAGAAAGGAGGAGCATCATGGCTTATTACAATAGTATCCAGAATCATTCTAATGTCTACAATTATTATATGACCACTTACGCGCCCAAGTCCAGCACGCCTTATGATACCCATAAGAAAAGCGAACTGCGAAGTGTCTATAATTCTATTGTCAAGATGAACAAAGACGCTCCGATCTATATCCTTGATACCAGTAAAGAATCATGTGCATTTGCCGTTGGCATGAAAGAGAATGCCAGAGAACTCCGCAACACTATTGCAGCTCTCGGTAACCTTGACGAGGATGAACTGTTAAACAAAAAAGCAGCTTATTCAAGCAACGAAAATATTGCATCTGCTTCTTATATTGGCAGACCGGCAGACAGTGCAAACGTGCCTTCAATGGAAGTTGAAGTACGTTCACTTGCTACTTCACAGGTAAATATGGGCAATTATCTTCCCAGCGACGAACCGGTCAATCTTCCTCCGGCCACTTACTCTTTCGATATCAGTATCGACTCTCTGAACTATGAGTTTCAGTTCAACATCAAGCCGGAAGATACGAACAAGGATGTACAGGAACGTCTGAGCAGACTGATCAACAACGCCAATATCGGTATTTTCTCCAAAGTGATGACCGACAGCGAGAATCAGTCCGCTATGAGACTGGAATCCAACGCCACAGGGCTGAAAAACGACAAAAAATACATTTATGAGGTTTCAGACCACCGTACCAGCAAAAACTCCGGTACGGTTGAATATCTGGGACTGGACTATACTGCTGTTGCCGCTTCTAACGCAGACTTTTCGGTAAACGGCGAGGATCGTACATCACCTTCCAACAAAGTGACAATAGACCGCATGTATGAGATCACTTTAAACGGTGTCGGCAGCGAGGAAGGCGAGACCGCTTCTATCGGCTTAAAGACAGATGTGGAATCCTTGACAGAAAATATCAATACACTGGTACGCGGTTACAATTCATTCTTGCGCGCGGCAGCCGAGTACAGCGACAAACAGCCGAAGAGCAACCGCCTCGTGCATGAACTGGGAAGTATTTCCAGAGCGTATGCACAGGGACTGACCTCCGCAGGACTGAATCTGAACCTTGATGGCACCTTGGAGATCGACAATGAGACGGTCCAGAAGACCGCTATGGGAGATGATGCGAAGAATGCGTTCTCTTCTATCATGGATTTCACCCACTCTCTGGTGCGCAAATCCAATCAGATTGCTTTAGACCCGATGAATTATGTCAATAATATCGTCGTAGCCTACAAGAATCCGGGCAAGAACTTTGCAACACCTTATATCACAAGCGCTTACAGCGGGATGATGTTCAACAGTTACTGCTAATTTTCTATATGATAAAAATACCGTGAAGTCACCAATATGATGATTTCACGGTACTTTTTTTGCTTCATAAAACTCTCCTATAATGGTATATTTCCATGTTTCTTTTCCGGTAATTTCACCTGTTTATTCTTTAGGCCGTGCAAAGCTTTAAGCAGAGCCGCTCTTGTCTCTTCCGGTTTGATCACCTCATTCACGTATCCTCTGGAGGCGGCCACATACGGATTGAGAAAACGCTCTTCATATTCTGCTTTGCACTGGGCGCGCATCGCATCCGGATCATCGGCTGCTTTTATTTTTTTCTTAAAGGCGATGTTGACCGCCCCGTCAGCCCCCATAACGGCGATTTCCGCAATAGGCCATGCGTAGACGATATCGGCACCCATTTCCTTGGAATTCATGGCAATATAGGCGCCGCCGTATGCCTTTCTCATAATCAACGAAATCTTCGGCACGGTCGCCTCCGAATAGGCATATAATATTTTCGCACCATGACGGATGATACCGTTATGCTCCTGCTCAGTGCCCGGCAGAAAGGCCGGTACGTCGATCAGCGTCACTAACGGTATGTTAAAGCAGTCGCAGAAACGGATGAATCTGGCGATCTTATCCGAAACGTGATAGTCGAGCGAACCGCCCATGACATTGGGCTGATTGGCTACGAAACCCACTACTTTGCCTTCCATCCGGCCCCAGCCTACCACGCCGTTCATGGCGAACTCTTTCTGCACCTCAAAAAAACTACCCTCATCGACGATGCAGTCGATTACTTCTTTGACATCATAGGCATGTCTGGAATTATCCGGCACGATATCCCTGATCTTTACCGCCCTTGCTCTGGCGCTGGATTCCACTTTGCTGAACTTGCCGAATACCTTTCCGACATTCGGCAGATGATTCTGTCTTTCTTTCGTATTGATAACGGGCGGTTTCTCCGTATTGTTGCCCGGCAGATAAGATAAGAGTTTACGGACTCCCATCAGACACTCCGCCTCCGAATCATAGGTAAAATGCGAAACACCGCTCTTTTCGGCATGTACTTTTGCCCCGCCAAGTTCTTCCGTCGAAACTTCCTCGTTGATGACCGTCTTGACAACATTGGGGCCGGTAATGAACATCTTGGAGATATCTTTTACCATAAAGATAAAATCACAGATCGCCGGCGCGTAACATGCTCCGCCGGAACAGGGTCCTAAAATGACTGCGATCTGCGGGATCACCCCGGAAGCCTGCGTATGCCGCAGAAACATCCCGCTGTAACCGCTCAGAGAAGAGATTCCTTCCTCTATTCTGGCTCCGCCGCTGTCGTTGATACAGATAAGCGGCGCCTTCATCTGCATAGCCATATCCTGGATACGGCATATCTTGAACGAATGATATTCTCCAAGCGTCCCGCCGATCACCGTAAAATCCTCGCTGGCCACAAAAACCAGCCTGCCGTCTATCTCTCCATATCCTGTGACAACGCCGTCTCCCGGCACGCGTCTTTTATCCAGATCAAAATCATTTATCCTCGACTCCACGAAGCCGTCCACTTCCACGAACGTATCTTTATCCAAAAGCATCTCCACACGTTCTCTGGCCGTCTGCTTACCGCTCTGGTGCTGCTTCTCTATTCTGGCTTTTCCGCCGCCTGCCAGTGCTTTTTTCCTTCTTTCCTCCAATTCCTGGATCGCTTCATCCCAATTCATCACGAAACCTCCCGATGCGCATGTCAATAGTTTACTGGTTTGTTTGATTTTCTAATACTTTGAATTTCAAAGTTTCAAAAAAAATTATATCCACCCCGGTGCCTGTTGTCAAGATATTTATAATATTTATGAGCAAAAAAGACAGCCCGGATCGCTCCGACTGCCTTTTTTCGTTATATCGCGGCTGCCTCTTTTTCCGCCATATCTAAGGCTGCTGCGATCACTTTATCCATATCATAATACTGATATGCTCCCAGACGCCCTCCGAAAAGGACTCCCGGTTCCGCCTCCGCCAGCTTACGATAAGCGGCGAACAGCGTATTATTTCTGTCGTTATTGACCGGGTAATACGGTTCTTCTCCCGGTTTCCATTCTAACGGATACTCTCTCGTGATGACTGTTCCCGGCTGCTTTCCAAATTCAAAATGCTTATGCTCTATGATCCTTGTGTAAGGAGTCTCTCCATCAGTGTAGTTGACAACTGCATTTCCCTGATAGTTATCACATTCCGCCAGTTCCTCCTGTTCAAAACGCAGAGAACGATACTCCAGATGTCCTAACCGATATGCAAAATATTCGTCTATCATTCCCGTATAGAGCACTTTGTAAAAACTGTTTCCTTCCCTGTCAGTAAACTCTTTTTTCTCTCCCACAGGGGTAGTCTTTATATATTCCTGATAAGAAACACCGGTCTTTACTTCTATACCACGAAGCATCTTCTCAATGATACCGGTATAACCGCCTGTCGGGATCCCCTGATACGGATCATTAAAGTAGTTATTGTCATATGTGAAGCGCAATGGGAGCCGTTTGATGATAAAAGCGGGAAGTTCTCTACAGTCACGCCCCCACTGCTTCTGAGTATAACCTTTGATCAATTTCTCATATACGTCCCGTCCGACCAGGGATAATGCCTGTTCCTCCAGGTTCCGCGGCTTGTCAATATGCAGTTCTTCTATCTGTCCGGCAATCTTTTTCTTTGCCTGTTCAGGGGTAACAACACCCCACATTTTGCTGAAGGTATTCATATTAAACGGAAGATTATAAAGTTCATCATAATACCTTGCGATCGGTGAATTGATGTAATGATTGAATACTGCAAATTGGTTTACATAATTCCATATCTTCTGATCCGACGTATGGAAAATGTGGGCGCCGTATTTATGTACGTTGATATCAAGAATGGTTTCCGTGTAAATATTTCCGGCAATATGGTTTCTTTTATCGATCACCAGAACCTTCCTGCCCCTTTTGTGCATCTCATACGCAAATACGGCGCCGAACAAACCAGAACCTGCTACTAAGTAATCATAATGCATGGTCTGTTACGATTCCTGCGCCTGGTACTTTTCAAGCTGTGCATAATCTTCCATAAGTTCAAGCGCTTTCTTTCTGCCAGTCTTGTTCAGTTTGATGTAGTACTGCATAACTCTGTTCTCCAGAATCTTGCTGCCAAGCGGACTCTTCTTATCCAGCGTAGAAAAATCAACCGGATTCAAGTTCAGCCTGTCACACATTCTGATAACAGTGCCGTATGCCATCCCCTCAATTCCTCTGTCCAGTGCAGTTACAAGTGTGGAATACGGAATCTCCATTTCGATTGCAAACTGCCGTACACTCTTGTACTGTGATAAAATTTCTGCCTTTAAGATTTCTGCCTTAGTCATTTGCAGTCCCTCCTTAAAATGATAGTGTTCATACTCGCCGTGAAGAAAATTCTCCTTCCACATTATGATACATAATTACTTTACCACAAATTTTGCAGAAAAGAAACCTCTTTTTCGATAATTTGAACGAAATTTCGTTGTTTTGTCGAAATATTGAAAAAATTGGCCTAATTATTGTATAAAAAGCCTAAAAATATCGTTATTGTAGGAATCTACAGAAGATGATAAAATGAGAGTAACATAAATTTTTTACCGGCAGAAAGAAAGGCGTGAGCATTACTATGTTACCGATCACTGTATGTATGATTGCTAAAAATGAAGATAATCACATTGAAGAATGTCTCAAAAGACTGCGTCCCTGCAAATTTGAGATCGTCGTTGTAGATACCGGCTCCGTAGACAGAACCGTAGAGCGGGCCCAAAGATATACGGACAAAGTTTTCCACTTCGACTGGTGCAGCGATTTCAGCGCGGCCAGAAACTACTCTATCAGCCAGGCTTCCAATGACTGGGTCTTGAATATCGACTGTGACGAATACCTGGAAAATATCAATCTGGAAACCATCGCCGCCGCCCTGAAAGACAATCAGGAATCCGTAGGCATGATCGTCCGCAACAACCCCTATATCATCCAGGGCGCGCGTTCCATCATGTCAGAACGTATCGGCAGACTCTTCAACCGCAGATACTGCCATTACGAAGGCATCATCCACGAACAGGTCACTACACTGGAGGGAAAAGAACCCGCTTCGTTCGAACTTCCGCTGACCTTTTATCACGAAGGCTATGTCGCGGAATCCGACAAACGTATGCGCGCCACCCGTAATCTGGAAATGCTCTTACGCGATCTGGAGACCAAAGAGGCCAATCCCTACATCTATTTTCAACTTGGCCAGAACTACGTGTACTTAAACGATCTGGAAAAAGCTGCCCACTACTACAAACTCGGCCTCGACCTCAACTGCGACCCGCACTACGCTTTCGTGCAGACCATGCTCGAGACTTATGGCTACTGCCTGATCGAACTGGCACAGTACGACCTCGCGTTAGAACTGCAGGAAAAATATGACCTTTTTGCCGACCGCGCCGATTTCGTTTATCTAATGGGTATGATCTATATGAAAAAAAATATGTGGGAAAAGGCTATCGAAGAATTTACCAAGGCCACGACGTTAACTACCTACTCACGCAAAGGCGTCAACAGCTATCACGCCTATTATAATATCGCTTCAATCTATGAAAAAACAGGCGATCTGGAAAAAGCCAAAGAATATTATAAAAAATGCGGCGACTATAACAATGCCGTAAGAAGATTGGGAGAACTTTAAACATGCTGCCGATATCCGTATGTATGATCGCCAAAAACGAAGAAAAACACCTTGAAGAATCCCTAAAGAGATTAAAACCATACCACTATGAGATAGTTTTGGTCGATACCGGCTCCACAGACAGGACTCTGGAGATTGCCGCCAAGTATACCGATAAAATCTATCACTTTGACTGGATCAATGATTTCAGTGCCGTCAGGAACTTTTCTTTTGCCAAGGCATCAAACGACTGGGTCCTGGTCATCGACTGCGACGACTATATTGAATCCATCGATGAAAAGCAGCTGCTCCGCCTGATGCAGAAAAATCCCCACAGTATCGGACAGATCCTGACACGCAACCGCTTCACGCAGGATGGGCAGACCACCTATGAAAACGTTTATGTCAGCCGTTTCATAGACCGCAGATATTATCACTTTGAAGGACGGATACACGAGCAGTTTGAACCACTCACGGACAAATATCCCAAGACCTACTTTCGGACGCCTATCAAGGCCATCCATGTAGGATATGACGGAACCGAAGAAGAGATGCGTACCAAGTCTCTGCGCAATATTGCTCTTCTGGAAGAAGAACTTACTTCTACAGGCCCTGACGCCTACCTGTATTATCAGCTTGGTCAAAGCTGCATGAAACTCAAGGACTATGAAAAAGCCTATGAATGGTATAATCTCGGACTGTCTATGGACGTCGATCCGCATCTGGATTATGTGCAGACTATGGTGGAATCTTACGGCTATTGCCTGCTGGATCTGAAGCGCTATGACGAAGCGCTTGGACTCGAAGGAATTTATGATGATTTCGCGGTAAGAGCGGATTTCGTTTTTCTGATGGGACTCATTTATATGAATAATGGGATGCTGGATGAGGCTGTTGCGCAATTTAAAAAAGCTACCACTATGGGACAGTCTGCCGTAGAAGGTATCAATAGCTATCGGGCCTATTATAATATCGGGGTTATTTATGAGTGTTCCGGGCATCCGGAGGAGGCCCGGAAGTATTATCGAAAGTGCGGGGGGTATGAGCCGGCGATGAGGAGGCTTGGGGGGATATAAATTATCCTGAACTTGCAGCAGTATAAAACACCCAGCCTGTTAATATCTTCTGAAAAACCTGCCTGACAGACAGGCAGAATACTTGTACCCTCGTATAGAATTCGTTGTTTTGTTTTTATGTTTTTCTAAATCAATAACATATCTTATGAAATATGCAATATATTGTTCACATCACACATAATCAGAAAACGGGAGGCACCGTCTGTTTACCATATTACCTGTTTATGCACACAAAAACGAAGCGATTCAGCTAAAAGTTATCACTTACTGTAATACTTTCCTTAGGAAACAACTCCTTATTACACTGACAGATAAATGATAAATGCTGGCACCAATCCACTGACATCCTTTTCTTCATCTATTGCTTTTATTTCTCTGCACTGTTCTCATGCAAATACCCGCCTGTTCTCCAATACATTAGAAACAATTGGCATTTCTGGATACAGCCAGCTGTCATCCATACCATTGGCAAGCAACTCATATGCAACCTTCTGCGGACTGCTTATCACAATCCGCTCTAAAAAATCTCGCGCATATATGTTATTTTCGAGGGCATCAGGATTGATATTCACTTTTCTTATCCCGCTGGCATCAAGTGTTTCATCATAAAAAGGAAACACTGTAAATACACCCCTTTGCGCCTTGATTCTTTCCGAATGGTATGACTGTACCGTAGCTAACGGCGGGAATTTTCGGTCTTTCAGAACATATCCATCCGAATATATCCTACTGTATAAATAAAAAAACGGATTAAAATTATCCCCCTCCCTAAGCATATATTTCAATCTGGATCTGTCACGAAGTATCTCATTATTTATTTCGCTCAGGTTGAAAATGCCCTCCAAATGATTTTCCCCATGCCTTAAAAATCCATTTTCAGCAATTTTTTTAATATTTTCATAAGTTCTGGATCGTTCATCATCACTTAATTCAAGTTCATCCAAAAGTCCTACGATTAAATTATCCTCTGCTTCTATCTTCTTTTGCAGTTCTGCTTGCAATATTTCGTAAATTCTTTTATTTAATCTTACTGGATCCAAAATCCACACACACGGGGTGCATTTATTTCTATCCGTATCCCTGTAATTCTTCTTATCCAGAAAACATTCCAGCGAAAACATCAGCGAATGGATGCTTGACTCCGACCAGTCAAGAAGTCTCGTCCTCATTCCATGATGCTGCATTACCTCAAGCCACTCTACTCTCGAATCAGGGACTTTCTCAAAATAATGGTAATTCTTAGCAATATAATGCTGTGCACACATGTCTTCATCATAGTGCGCCTGTGAATAATTTCTGATGTCTCCGTGTCTGTCTACAACGACTCCTGACCTATGTAACGTCGTCACCAAAGAATGACCTATGTCTGACTGTCCTCTAAACCATAATACCGGGACAAAATCTTTATTTTGACCTTTTCCTTTAACCATAGCTATTTCCCTGATCTTGTCCATATAGCCACCGAGACTGTCAACGACATGCGTCTCTATTTTCATAATTTTCCTCCGCTCTCTGCATATTGAAATTTGCAATTATAAAACATTTTCAACAAAAACCTTATACTTTCCCTATTCAGATTGCTATCTGTTACTCTTCCCGTCTCATACAGCCGTTCCAGATAATCTGCAATCTGATGATACAGATTGTCAAGCTGCGCCATTTTGGCATCATTTTTCATTTTTTCCCTAAACACACTTAACATCTGCCATGCTGTATCATAGTCTTCTTTTAAGAATTCCCTGTCACATACCTGCGGATATTCATCATCTCTATATAACTGGTTTATATAATGTTCTCCCTTATCAATCAGACCTTTGCACACCAGCAGCATTTTATCGATTTTTATACACAGATCATCTTGATATCCATACTGCATCTCCATATTCTGGCGAAATGTCTCAAGAGCCTCTTTGCATTTGTCGGTTCTCATAGAATCTTTATCATCATATTTACTCAGTTCCTCACTAATTTTGAGATAAATGTCCTCATATCCCTCATATTCTTTTGGCATATATTCCTTAATCTCAGTTCCTATTCTATTTAATAATTCTACGCAAGTCATAGTATATTTTTTCAACGCCTTTTCCGCTTTGCAATCTTCATCCCGGATTTCCATTGTCAGTATCACACAAATAATCCGCTTCATCGTATTTTCATTGATAAGCAAATCAGTTCTCCACATATTTGTCACAATAACATTGAGGTACGCAAACGGACTTAACCCCATCACACAGCACATAAAGATATCTGACGTAATCTCCCTGTACAGTGAAATACTGTTCGATACCGCCTCAAGATCCTTTTCTTCAATCCGCAGCTGCTTAATCACATCCATAAATCTGTCCCTGTTTTTCTCATTAATTTTTGTATCGTCCATTGATTTCGCATCTAGTCCCAGATATCTTCCTGTGAGCGCCCACATCCTATATTCATTTACCGATATTGTTTTCCCAATTCTGTTCGCATGCTCCAAGGTTCTCTTCTCCCAGATATCAGCCAATCTTTCATGTAGCCGAACAATAAATTGCTGTGTTTCCGTACCGGTATCATTCTGTTCCTCATCTACTAACTGCTGTATCAAATCTTCCATATACAAGTAAATAACCCCATCATCTTTACCTTTCTTTTTGCCTAAATACTCCCTAACCGCCTTCTCGATTTTCTGCAGGCATAATTCCCTGTCTTTTCCTGAATCTATTGCCTCATAAAGTTCTTTTGCCAGTTCTATACTGTCTTCATCAACATTCTTCCACTCAGTCACCTGTCTGATAAAGAGCTGTGTATACTTATCCATTTTGGATATATAAGAAAAATCTTGAAAAAATTTCAATATATTCTCATTAAGTTTTGCTCTAAAATAGTCCATTGGTGCATCCATGTCAATGCCATACTTAGCACTGGTTAAAATTTTCACAATTATATCGGACAATTCCTGCCGCAAAATTGTTTCAATCGGTGGATATGTGGTGACCTCACCTATTTCTGTCAATAACCTGGCAAGAATTTTCTTCGTGACCATCTCTGCACACTCCGCCGCAAATAGCCGTAGGATGACTCTGTTCCTGTCTTTCCTATCCTCATACCTGAACCGATGAGCGATCTCATGACATAACATTGACATGGCCATTGGGATGTCTTCCAGTTCCATCATCGAAGGACTGTTTATGATAAGCAGCTTTTTACCATCATCCCTCGTTTTTCTTGTAGGATTAAATATCTTATCATTTGGAAACAGTGTCTCAACTTTAATATCAGAATCACAGATATTCGGTATCACTATGGGCAAAAAACCTATCGTTCCACTCATACAATCGTTATTTTCCACATAAAATCTGACGAATTCCCTTAAGTACTCACTATACCCTATCAATATCTTTTCCATCCCCATGTCCGACTCGATATTATAATTCGGCGTTTGAAGAGACTGCAGATTATTATTTCGAACATACTCCATATAGGTATTAATTGAATAAATGGACTTTCCCAAATATTCTACGATAGTCCCTCCAAGCTGGCTGCCTTTGCTGCCGCTTTCTTCCTCCTGATATACATCCTTATACTTACCAAGAGAGTCCAATACAGCCTCAAGCAGCTGTTCTATCCCACACGCATATATACGCGTATCAGACTGTTCATTCAGAACACTGCAGAAATCAATCTGTCGTTTCAGCAATACAAAATAATGCTTCAGACTTTTATGCTCCCTGCATATAATGGCATATGACTTTTCCATATCCTGCTGCTTCTGACGCAGACTATTGATAAAATTCCGGTTTAAACTATTAAGTTCCTCATCATTTTTATTATCAAGCACCAGCTTACTTACGATGTCTGCATCATTTAACCCGATCTCTATTCCAGGCATCAGGTATCTCTCATTAAGGTACGACAAATATCCTCTATCCATTAAATCTGCCAGATAGTCTGCATTATTTTTTAGCTGGACCGCTTCTTTATTCCCGTCTCTGTTATTTTTAAGAACCTTATGATAGAACTGAACAAACTCCTTTTCTGTAAGCTCCACCGAAAAATCATATCTGCCATTCAATCGGTCGATCCTGTTACTATATTCGTTCCCCGGGCGCTCCTTCCAGTATTTCCAGGAATAGCACCCACGCAATACAAATTTCCCTATACTGCCATTTTCCAACAAACGTACAGAACCATTCTCCCAGCCATCTATATCATCTTCCATGGCTAACAGTGTATATGTTTTATACACCGCCCATTTCTTCCCTGATATTCTGCTTCTTACGTAAGTGGAAATTCCGAAAGACAATTCTGGGATGCGGCTCTTTATGACTATCGTAAAATCGCCTGCTGACATGGCATAATAGATTCGGTATACGAATTCCTGACTCTGGTAAGAACACCTAAAGCACTCCACTGTATCATATAAATCGTTGAGAAATGGATCAAGCATAGCGTAACCATCCTCTGCACACCACATTACGCTCATTTTATCTTTGAGACGCTTCAATATTTCTGGTGCAATATATACCTGTATTACACTTAAAAATTTGAAATCACTGCTTTTCTCAAAAGGATCACCCCTTTTAAGTTCATCCCGACTCTTCTCATATTTGTCATATATGGATTTACTAAAATATAACGGATACCGCTGGACTGCCGTTTCCTGACTGTAATCTGTCAATACAGAATCTTCGCTCATCCATTGATTCAGCGGCACATCCAGTGAATATCTCTTTGTTATCAGCATATCAAAATAATCTGTAGTAAAAAATCTTTCTTCCATACCCTCATCAGATGTCTTTTCATGTGGTGTCAGATTTTCCTTTCTGACCAGCGTTATCACCCTAATCTCTTCCTGCATATAATGTCCTCTCTTATATTGTATGGTATTCCCTATTAAAATCGAAATAGAGAACCTGTAGTCAGATTCTCTATTTCCAGTCTAATATTTTCGCACCTTCCTCAGCTTCTTCACTTCATTCAGACTGATCTTATCGTTATCTGCAATACAGCGTATAACTGTATCGGAAAGCACACCAGTGCTCCTCTTTGATCCTTTCAAGTCATGCGCTGCAAAAGAATCTATCGTGCGCTGCCTTGTTGTGCCGCTTAAATCCATTGTTAATCCTCCTTATTTTTTTCCATATATCTGGCACAAAATAATAAGGGTATGAACAATAAAACGTCTCATACCATCCCCTCTATTTCTTTATATAAGGAGAACTCACATGCCTCAGTTTCATTCCAAGATTACAACGGTTTTGGGTGTATTCATAATTGTGCCAGTCAAAGTCAGCAATCTTCTTATTTGACTCTGAGGTATTTTTCTCTTTCTTGGAATTCCTTATATTTAAAGGATATAAAAATCCTTATACTATAATAGAATATCATAATCAATAGAAAAAGTAAACTTATATACCAAATTTTTTCACTGAAGTGAAAAGTTTATGTTACCATTCACGGGTTAACCCATCCAAAAAATCCCCGCCTGTAACAGCAGG
>JAMPIB010000071.1 GCA_023663085.1 Ruminococcus sp.
GCCGCTTCATTTCCTGCCGGTGCGACTTTGCCGCCTCCTCCACCTGCCCCGCATATTCCAGCGCATCATACAGGTTGTTCTTCACCGCCATAGCGTAATGAATCTTCGCCTGTGACTCCGCACCATAAAGCACATATTCCATCTTTCCATCCGTCATTGCAGCGTACAGTTTCTGCACATCCCGGAACTTCTGAACGGGAACCACGGCTCCGTCAGCACCATACGGCAATACGATCTTCGTGGAATCACGCTCTGTAAGCTGTTCCGGCCGGATGACCTGCCGTCCTCCATAAATATAATAATTGAAAATATCGGCAAATATACCAACATCCTTCACATAATCTTTTGTTATCGTATCTGCTTTCAATGGCATCTGCCCGTCTTTCTTCAAAAATATATGGCTTGGGAAATTCCGCCCATCACTGTTACAGTTCCATTATACTAAAAGAGCCTCTCTTTTTCAAGCATATCCCCGCACAGCAGGCGGGTTTTGGTTTTGGTTTCAGGCCAAAGCCTCTACAAAAAAAACTCTGTAGATTTCTCTACAGAGTTTTAAGTACTATTTAGCATAGTCGATAACGCGACTTTCGCGGATTACATTGACTTTGATCTGTCCGGGATATTCCAGTTCAGCTTCAATCTGTTTGGAAATATCTCTTGCGAGCAATACCATGTCCGCATCTGTAATCTGCTCCGGAACTACCATAACACGAATCTCTCTACCTGCCTGAATAGCAAAAGATTTATCAACACCTTTGAAATTGTTTGTAATGTCTTCTAATTGTTTTAACCTGCTTGTATATGTTTCTAATGTTTCTCTTCTCGCACCCGGTCTTGCTGCAGAAATAGTATCTGCTGCCTGTACCAGACA
Organism: Ruminococcus sp.; assembly: GCA_023663085.1. GTDB lineage: Bacteria > Bacillota > Clostridia > Lachnospirales > Lachnospiraceae > UBA3282. The sequence continues at coordinate 872 of JAMPIB010000071.1, forward strand.
CGCGATCAGCGACTGAGGCTCAACGTCACCGTGGTGAGACTCTACCGCATTGATGACAGTCGGCGACTCTTTGTATTTCCTACAAAGTTCTACACCTAACTGAATATGAGAACCTTCCATTTCATGATCGACCGCTTTACCGATATCATGCAGAAGACCCGCACGTTTGGCAACACGCACATCCAGTCCCATTTCTGCTGCTAACAGACCGGATAACTGTGCTACTTCTATCGAATGTTTTAAGGCGTTCTGACCATAGCTGGTTCTGAACTTCATCTTACCAAGTAATCTGATAAGTTCGGGATGGATACCGTGTACACCAACTTCTAATGTAGCGGCTTCACCTTCCTCTTTGATCATTACTTCTACTTCTTTTTGCGCCTTCTCAACCATTTCTTCGATTCTGGCCGGATGGATACGTCCGTCCACGATCAGTTTTTCAAGCGCAATTCTCGCCACCTCACGACGAATCGGGTCAAATCCGGATAAGATAACCGCTTCTGGTGTATCGTCGATGATCAGATCGACGCCTGTCATGGTTTCAAGAGTTCTGATGTTACGTCCCTCTCTACCGATGATCCTTCCCTTCATCTCGTCATTCGGAAGCTGTACAACAGATATTGTTGTTTCAGAAACATGGTCTGCGGCGCATTTCTGGATAGCCGTTACTACATATTCCTTCGCTTTCTTATCTGCTTCTTCCTTCGCCCTGCTCTCGACCTCTTTGATCATCACAGCGGCTTCATGCTTCACTTCATCTTCAACAATTTTCATCAAATAATCTTTTGCCTGTTCGGAGGTTAAACCTGAGATTCGTTCCAGTTCCTGTAATCTTTGCTCGTTTAATTTTGCAATCTCTTCACGCTGTTTCGCAAGGGATTCTTCTCTTGCGGCCAGACTTGCTTCTTTCTTTTCAATAGCATCTGCTTTTTTATCGATGTTCTCTTCCTTCTGCTGAACTCTGCGCTCATACCGCTGCGCTTCTGCCCGGCGTTCCTTGATCTCCTTATCCAGTTCGTTCTTTGTATGGATAGTTTCTTCTTTCGCTTCAAGTAACGCTTCGCGCTTCTTCGTTTCAGCCGTTTTCAGTGCTTCATCAATAATTTCTCTCGCCTTCTCGTCCGCGTTGCCAAGTTTGGCTTCTACTACCTTCTTGCGGTAATTCGTTGCCACTACGGCGGTGACCGGAATCGAAACGATCAAAGTGATGACTACTGCTATCACAATATCAAGCATTTACAGGAGCACCTCCTTATTAAATTTTCATTGTACATATCTATAATAGAATGCAATACAAAAACATTCTAACTAGCAAATTACAACTATCTAATTCTACCTCGAAAATTATGTTATGTCAAGCAAAAGTGCTCTGGAGATTGCGTCGGCATGAAAACCCTTACGATAAAGAAAACCGCACATTTTCTGCCTTTCTTCATGGGTCGCCTCCTGCGCGCGAAAATTTTTTTTCAAAAGCAGTTTCCGGATCATAGCCGTTTCATCCATTTCCTGCCCGTCCGCTTTCAATTCTTCAAAAACCCTGGCAGTCAGTTCCTGACTGATCCCTTTCTGCCGCAGATCGTTCTCGATACGTTTCCTGCTCTTACTCTGCATATTGTATTCGATAAAACTTCTGGCATACTTCTCGTCATTGATATAGCCGTAAGATTCTACATAGGCGACCGCTTCTTCAACGACTTCCTGCGGATATCCGCCCTGCCTTAACTTATCCTCAAGCTGCTTTCTCGTATAATCTCTGGATTTTAACAGATTCATACTGCGCAGTTTCGCTCTTCTGGGAAGTATTTCTTCAAAGATACACCGCCAGGCATCCTCTGTAAGTTCTTTCCCCTGTTCCATATGAAAGCGCTGCAGTTCGCCCTTATATAATACAAAAGCAGTTTCTCCTTCCAGCACGACCCGGTATCTTGATTTTGTAATGGCTGCAATTTCTGTTATCATCATACGCCTTCTGATTCCACCCGCCTGTTCTGCCTAAGATACCGCTCAGACTTTTTCTTTCGCTGTTTTTGCTTTTTCCTTAGCCGCATCATCTTTGGGTACGCTGTCATTTGCAGCCCCGCCTTTATCGGCGGCGTCCTTAGCCGACTTATCCGCGGCCGCTCTGGCGTCCTGCTCCGGTATTTCCAGATTAAACAATTCTCTGACCTTTAACTCTACTTCGTCGCAGACTGCCGGATTATCTTTCAGATACTGTTTGGCATTCTCACGGCCCTGTCCGATCTTATTTCCTTCATACGCATACCAGGCGCCGCTCTTATTAATGATGTTGTTTTCCGCCGCCAGATCCAGAATATCGCCTACACTGGAGATACCTTCTCCGAACATGATATCAAATTCCGCCTCTTTAAACGGCGGCGCGATCTTATTCTTTACAACCTTCACTCTGGTTCTGTTACCAATTACTTCACCGCCCTGTTTCAGCGATTCTATCCTTCTGACATCCAGTCTGACGGAAGAATAAAATTTCAATGCACGGCCGCCTGTCGTCGTTTCGGGATTACCAAACATGATGCCGACTTTCTCACGCAGCTGGTTAATGAAAACAACCGTACAGTTCGATTTGCTGATAACGCCTGTCAGTTTACGCAATGCCTGGGACATCAGTCTGGCCTGCAGTCCGACATGGGAATCACCCATATCGCCATCGATCTCCGCTTTCGGCACAAGGGCTGCCACAGAGTCTACGACAACAATATCAATAGCCCCGGAACGCACCATAGTCTCTGTGATCTCCAAAGCCTGTTCTCCGTTATCCGGCTGTGAGATATACAGATTATCCACATCCACACCGATATTTCTGGCATAAACAGGATCAAGCGCATGCTCCGCATCAATAAATCCTGCAATGCCGCCTCTTTTTTGTACTTCCGCGATCATATGCAGAGTGACTGTCGTCTTACCGCTGGATTCCGGCCCGTAAATCTCTACGATCCTTCCTTTGGGGATTCCGCCGAGTCCCAGTGCAATATCCAAACTTAAAGATCCCGTAGGAATCGTTTCTACATTCATCTGTACGGACGGATCACCGAGTTTCATGACCGCGCCTTTTCCGAACTGTCTCTCAATCTGTCCTATCGCTGCATCCAATGCTTTTAACTTTTCTTCTCTTTCCATGATTTGATCTCCTTTTTGCATTAGAACATCCGTTCTTATTTTAGAATAAAACAAATGTTCGATTTTGTCAACGTTATTTTTCGACACAACTTTATAAGTTATTGCCATTGTATCATTTTTAAAGTCCCATAAACATCTCTTTATACGTCCCTCCTTCCGAAATTAAAATATTTTTTGCTTTGAAAAATTGGCGAGACGCCGGATATGCAAAGCAGAATATTTTACAGAGCACTTTCCCGTATTTCAGGAAAAGACAGGAAAGGTGCTCCGTCAAATAACATAAGAATGTCTTGTTAAGTATGGCGTTCACTATCTCAGAACGTTTTTAAATACTCTTTATAATCATGGTATGTGACCGTGACATAACCCTGATCGTAATTCAGACCGACTTCCAGTCCCTGCGGCGTATAAAATACGATCAGATTCCCTGTGGACTTTAACATCTCCGTGATCTCCTGATCGGAAAGCCGGTCGAGTCCTTCCACGGAACCATTCTGTTCCTCGCTCCTGTATCGGAAATCTATTGAAAAATCATCATCTACGGAGAGGATATCCGTATTATCCAGAATAACGCCGTTCTGTAGGTCGATATTCACACAGTAAAGGGATATCGAATCAAAATAGTCCGAATAAACCGCCTCGGAAAATGCGACGCTTAAAATGTCCTCACTCATATAGGTAACGTAAGCCGTCGAGGAAGCATAAAAATAACTATCGTTATCGTTCATATATCTGGAATATTCATCTTCATAGTAACCGACAAAAAAATCTTTCTCTTCTTCCAATACATCATTGATCATCTCCCGGTTCGGGATATCGCCTCCCTTGATCCTGGGATATTCCACCGTGATGATGACATTTTCGCCGTCTGCATCATAATCAAAAATTTCCCAGTCAATAGCATAAGAAAGGTCTTTTATATCATCATGCAGGGTATAATATTCATCGTCATCATAATCATGATCGTAATCGTCATAATCATGATCGTCGTAATCGTCATAATCATCCCAATCGTAGTCATCATAATGGTCGTCTCTGTCATAATCATCGCGATCATACGGATCATCTTCATGATAAAAATAATCGTCCTCTTCCTCGCTTCTATACGGTTTGTCGATATCATTATTATACTGATGCTCTTCGCTGGAAGGCTCCTGTGTCTGTTCTGTATATGCCGGTTCTTCTCTTCTGGTCATGAGATCATCTATGGCATGATAAAACAACGCCAGAACAGCGATCAAAAACAGAAAAGCCACGCCAATGATAACGCCGACGATCAGACCCGTGTTCTTTTTCTTCGTCGGTACGGCATACGGACTGTACGGATTATAACCGTAGGAATCCGGATTATATGGATTTCCATATGGATTGCCATACTGATTATTTCCATACTGATTGTTCCCGTACTGATTGTTCCCGTACTGATTGTTCCCGTACCGGTTGTCTCCGTATGTGTTATTTCCGGGCTGCTGTGAACCATACGGCTGTTTCCCGTATGTGTTATCTGCACTCTGACCGGTTCCGTACTGATCATCAGTATAGGGGCCGTTATATATGTTATTCTCTGCCTGACCAGTTTCATAACCATTGTTATTATATGGATCAATATATGTATCATTCACCGGCTGACTGCCTGAGAATAATCCGCCGGTATTATGGGGTTCTGTACTCATATCCGGCGTCCGGTATATTTCCTGGGACGCCTGCGACTGATACACATCCGGCGTCGTATAGATCCCGTCATCGGACTGCTGTACCTGAGCGTCCTGTTCCGGCTGCATATCCTGCTCTATCTGTCCAGGCTGTATCTCCTGCTGCTGTTCCTGTTCAAATTGTTCCTGTTCGTTCATCTTTATACCTGATCCTTTCCTCTTAGGTTTCCCCGGTACTATGATTTTTTGGAACCAAAAGTCACCTCACTGTAATAGGCAAGAATAGATTCCCGCATCAGAGATAAGGCGGCGGAAACGCTGCTCTCCCGTACCTTCATACGATTACCGTTAAAATTATACTCTTTCACATCAATACGTCCGCATACGTTACATGCAATATAAACAAGTCCTACCGGCTTTTCTTCACTTCCGCCATCCGGCCCTGCGATACCGGTGATGGCTATGGCTACATCCGATTTGGTAAAAAGAGCGGCTCCCTTAGCCATCTCTTTGGCTACCCCCTCGCTGACTGCCCCGTGCTTTTCCAATAACGACTTTTTGATGCCGAGGATCTTACGTTTGGACTTATTGGAATAGGTGATATATCCGGTCTTAAACACTTCGGAAACTCCCGGCACATTAATGAGCCTCGCCGCCAGCATACCGCCGGTGCAGGACTCCACGGTGCTGAGTGTCAGATGATTCGCCAGAAGCAGATCGACTACCGACTTTTCTAACGTAACGTCTTCCTGTGTCGTATAGATATGGTTGCCGAAACGTCCCTTCAATTCTTTGATATAGGGTTTTACCAGTTTTTTTGCTTCTTTTTCATCCTCTGCTCTCGCGGTGACACGCAGATGTACTTCTCCAGTCTTGGCATAAGTGGCAATCGTCGGATTATCCTGTGTATTTATCAGATCTTCGACCATGGATTCCGCCTTGCTCTCGCCGATACCGCATATTTTCACAGTCTGCGAATAGATGATTCCCGGCTGCAGCGTATTCAGATACGGCATCACGGCCTCTTCAAACATCGGTATCAGTTCATTCGGCGGGCCGGGCATCAGAATCAGCCTTTTTCCGTTTTCTTCCATGATGATACCCGGCGCCGTACCGTTCGCGTTCTCTATCACAACGGCGCCTTCCGGCACCATAGCCTGTTTCCAGTTATTATCGGTGATCTCCAGTCCTCTTTTCTCAAAATAGGCGCTAATGGCCTCTTTGCTCGGCTCATGCAGATACAGATTTTTCCCCATCACCTTAGCCGCGGTTTCTTTCGTCAGGTCGTCCTGCGTCGGCCCAAGTCCTCCGGATAAAAGGATCACATCCGCTCTGGAAAGCGCCGTATGCAGAACGTTCGTAAGCCGCTCCTCATTATCGCCGACCACATCCTGATAATAACAGGACAGACCGATTCCCGCGCACTTCTCCGCCAGATAGGCCGCATTGGTATTCACAATGTTTCCTAACAGGATCTCCGTTCCGACTGAAATTATTTCTACTATCATCCTCTGCTCCCTCCCGGTCTGCCTTTCTTATTTTGTGTCTTTCATGACGTCCTTATTCTTTACCAGATAATCAATCAGGGAAATGACTGTCAGAATAAGCGCTATCCATGTAATAACATTTGTTATTATATTGATGGCCGCGATATCGGCGATCAGCAGACAGATCATGACCATCTGAAAAGTCGTTTTAAATTTCCCCCAGTAACTCGCCGCAATGACGACGCCGTTATCGGCAGCGATCAGGCGGAAACCGCTGATAATGAACTCTCTGGCTATGATGATGATGACCATCCATGCCGGGATCTTCGCCAGTTCCACGAGACAGATCAGCGCCGAACATACCAGAAGTTTATCGGCAAGCGGATCCATAAATTTCCCGAAGTTCGTGACCAGATTATATTTTCTGGCAATCTTACCATCCAGCAAGTCCGTCAGACTGGCAATGATAAAGACTGCCAGCGCGATCCATTTATCTACATTTGTTATCTCAACCAGCATAAAAAGAACGAAAAAAGGGATCAGAATGACCCGGAACATTGTCAGTTTATTGGGTAGATTCATCTTCTAACTCTCCAATCAGATCATATTCACAGGAACCGGTGATCCTGCATCGCACCATATCTCCGCTCATCAGTTCCCTCTGTGTATTTATGAATAAAAAACCGTCTACATTCGGCGCGTCTTTATAGGTTCTGGCCACATAAGCTTCTTCGTCGGCGATCTTTCCTTCGATCATGGCCTCGATAACTCTGCCCTCCATGGACGAAGCCGCCTCAAAAGCAATATCCTGCTGTAATTCCATGATCTGTTCCAACCGTTCTTCTTTCACTTCCTCCGGTATCTGGTCAGGCATGGCAGCCGCCGGCGTATCTTCCTCCTGTGAATAGGTAAAAACGCCCAGACGGTCAAATTTCATCTGCTCTACAAACGATAACAGTTCCTCGTGTTCCAACTCCGTCTCACCGGGAAAACCGGTGATCAACGTTGTACGGATACAAATATCGGGAATCTGCCTGCGCAGTCTGGCGATAATCTCCTGTAGTTCCTGCTTATTCGTCCGACGTCCCATCTTCTTTAAGATCGTATCACATCCGTGCTGTATCGGCAGATCCAGATAATGGCAGATCTTCGGTTCCCGGCTGATAACACGGATCAGTTCGTCGTCAATTTCCTCCGGATAGCAGTATAAAAGCCGGATCCAGCGGATGCCCTCTATCCTGCACAGTTTTTCAAGCAGCGCAGGCAGCATTTTCCTGCCATAAAGATCGGTACCATAGATCGTCGTTTCCTGCGCCACAAGGATCAGTTCTCTGACTCCCTGCGCCGCCAGCGTTTCCGCTTCTTTTAACAGACTTTCCACAGGAACGCTCCTGTATGCGCCGCGTACCTTGGGAATAATACAGTAAGTACAGTGCTTATCACAGCCTTCCGCTATTTTCAGATAAGCATAATGCCCGCCCGTTGTGACCACGCGTCTCGTATCCATAAACGGCTTTTCATGCAGGCTTTTATAGTAGTTTTCTTTTTTTCCGGCTAAAAGATCTTCCAGTATCTGCACGATCCCGTCTATTGCCGTAACGCCAATAATACTGTCAACTTCGGGAATTTCCTTCTGGATCTCTTCCCGATAACGCTGTGCCAGACATCCGGTGACCAGAAGAGCACTAATCCCGCCGCTCTTTTTTAACTGGGCCATCTCCAAAATGGTATCAATGCTTTCCTGCTTGGCGTCGTTGATAAAACAGCAGGTATTGATGATAACGATATCCGCCGCCGTCTCATCATCCGTAAATCCGTATCCGCCGTCCGTCAAAAGACCGATCATTTTCTCCGAATCGACCAGATTCTTATCACAGCCCAAAGAAATAAATAATATTTTATGATTTTTCATTGTTTAAGATCTTGATCTGTCCCTGATTTAATTCATCTACGGCAACCGATAACGGCTTTCTGTTCCGGTAATTCTCCACAAGCGGCATATCGCCCGCTATGATCTGTCTTGCTCTTTTGGATGTCGCCATAACGATAGAATATCTGCTGCTCACTACCGGAGTCTCTCCTTCGTCAACCTCGCTGTTTACTACTTTCATTAAATCTGTGTAAGATGGATGTAACATTATTTTTCTCCTTTCGCTAAAACCGCCAGTTCCGTTTTGATATTTTCTATAAACTCCTCATTCCTGAAAGGGGTATTATGCGCAGCCACAATGATCTCATGCAGTTCTTTCACACAGATATCCAGATCATCATTGACCACGATATAATCATATTCTTCTATGCCTTCCGCCTCTTCTACGGCACGCTCCAGCCTCTTTACGATGACTTCCTGCGTCTCGGTTCCTCTGCCCATCAGCCGTCGTTTTAACTCTTTCGCATCAGGCGGCATCACGAACAGCAAAAGCGCCGTCGGATATTCTTTTCTGATCTGCAAAGCCCCCTGAATTTCAATTTCCAGAATGACGTCTTTACCTGCCGCAAGCTGTGACTCCACGTAATCTCTGGGCGTCCCGTAATAATTATCACAGTAGCAGGCATGTTCTATGAAACCTCCGGCCGCTATCTTTTTCTCAAAAGCCGCTTTATCCAGAAAGAAATATTCCCGTCCATCCTGCTCGCCCGGCCGGGGATCCCTGGTCGTTGCCGATATGGACAACGCATAATCCTCATATTCCGCTACCAGTTTTTTCATTAAAGTGCCTTTGCCCGCTCCCGAAAAACCGGACACTACAATTAAAATACCTCTATGTCTCATCTGTATCTCCATCCTCCGCCTGTGCTCTGCCCGAAATAGTCTCTGGAAGCAGCGCGGAAAGCACGATCTGGCTGTTCTCCATGATCAGCACCGCTTTGGTCTTCCTGCCCTGTGTGGCGTCAATGGCTTTCCCTTCCATCTTGGCGTTCTGCACCAGCCGCTTGATCGGTGCGGAATCCGGACTGACGATCGCCACGATCTTCCCCGGATTGACCACATTACCGAATCCTATATGAATCAGTCTACCCAAATATTTATCCTTCTTTCCTTAATAAAATATCGCACGTTATTCAATGTTCTGGATCTGTTCGCGGACTTTTTCAATCTCGGTCTTTAATTCAATCGCACGATTGGATATCTCCAGATCGTTGGCTTTCGAGAGAATGGTATTGGCCTCTCTGTTCATCTCCTGTGCGATAAAATCCAGTTTCCGTCCGATACTGCCGCCCTCTATCAGATTCTCCTTCATGGTCTCGATATGGCTGCGCAGTCTGACCAGTTCTTCATCAACGCATACCTTATCCGCGAAAATAGTCACTTCCATCATCAGCCTGCTTTCGTCGATCTGCGCATCGTCTAAAAGTTCTCTGACTTTTTCTTCCAGTTTCTGCCTGTACTGTTCAATGATCTGCGGCGAACGCTCTGTAATAAAGTCTACATGTTCCAGCATCCCATCCAGTTTGGCGATCAGGTCGTCTTTTAAATTCTCACCTTCCCTGATCCGCGTCTCTACGAAGCCTTGCGCAGCCTGCCCAAGCGCCCCGGATAACATCTGCCAGAGTTCTTCCTCATCTATGGTCTGTTCTTCCATGCTCAGAACTTCCGGATATCTGGACAGGGCGGATACCCTGACGTCATTATCGAGTGCAAAATCCTGCGCCATCTGCGCCAGATATTTCATATATTCGGCCGCCAGTTCTTTATTATATTTTACACAGATATTCGACTCCGTATAATCTTCATAAGTGATAAAAATATCCACTTTACCTCTCTGGATATAGTTTTTCAGTTCATTTCTGATCGCCGCCTCAAAAAAATTCAGTTTCTTGGGCATTTTAATAGTAACATCCAGATACCTGTGATTAACAGATTTCATCTCTACAGTGATCCTGCGTTCTCCTTCGACGATCTCGCTTCTGCCGAAGCCGGTCATACTCTTAATCATGTCGATCTCCATTCTTACTGCATTTTCTCTATAGGATCCCGCCCTGCGGCGGTAATCCGGTCAGTAGGGTGTCAAATACATTTTTCAGGAAAGACAACTTATAATATTATAAGATAATCCCAAACGCTAGTCAAGTAGGCAAGCCAAGTACACACAGCGTTTTTTCACTGTTTTTTCACTGTTTTTCACGACAGATACCTGTAGGAAAAAATATTCCGTCATTGAAAACAGCTTTCATCTATTGTACAATAAATAACACTGGATGTTATTAAATGACATCAGGAAATGGCATGAAAGAAAGGATGAAATACAGCCATGGCTTTTGACGGTATCACGATCGCCAACATCGTGCACGAATTAAATCAGGATTTAACAGGCGGAAGGGTCTATAAAATAGCACAGCCGGAATCGGATGAGCTGCTGCTGACCATTAAAAATAACAGCACACAATATCGCCTGTTATTATCGGCGGACGCCTCTCTGCCTCTTATCTATTTAACGGATAAAAACAAGCCGAGTCCGCTGACCGCGCCGGGTTTCTGCATGCTGCTCAGAAAGCACCTGCAAAACGCAAGGATACTGGATATCACGCAGCCCGGTCTGGAACGCATCATCCGTATCCGCATGGAGCATCTCAATGAACTAGGTGATCTATGCACCAAAGTCCTTATCATTGAGATCATGGGCAAGCACAGTAACATCATTTTCTGCAGCGAAGATAATACCATTATCGACAGCATCAAACACGTATCCGGCCTCGTCAGTTCTGTGAGGGAAGTCCTGCCCGGCCGGGAATATTTCATCCCGCAGACACAGGATAAGGAAGACCCGCTGATGCTGCTTGACAAAAAGTTAAAGGAAGATTTTATAAATAAAACAGCATCTGTTCCAACGGCTGTTTATAAGGCTTTGTACAGTATTTATACCGGACTTTCTCCCGTTATCTCGCAGGAGATCTGTTTCCGCGCAGGAATCGATGGCGATATGCCCGCCAATGTCCTTGACCGGACAGCGCTCGAAGCGCTCTATGAGAATCTGCTGGCCATACTAAGGCAGATTGCAGACGGACATTTCGAGCCGAATATCCTCTATGATAAAAAAACGCCTGTAGAGTATGCTTCTATCCCGCTCACCATCTATGCGGATAAAGAAACGGTACGCTTCGATTCCATCAGCGAAGTGCTGGAACATTATTATGAAGAAAAAAACACGCTGACCAGAATCCGCCAGAAATCGGCAGACCTGCGCAGGATCGTACAGACCGCCTTAGAACGCAATGTCAAAAAATACGATCTACAGCTAAAACAGATAAAAGATACCGAAAAACGGGAAAAATACCGGGTTTATGGAGAACTGCTCAACACATACGGTTATAACATAACACCCGGTTCTAAATCTATGGAGGCACTAAATTACTATACGGATGAAATGATAACGATCCCTTTAGACGATACGCTGACTCCTGCTGAAAACGCCAAAAAATATTTCGATAAATACGGCAAATTAAAACGTACCTATGAGGCGCTTTCTACATTGACTATAGAAGTCAAGGAAGAGATAGACCATCTGGAATCAATCTCTGCAGCTCTGGATATCGCCATGCAGGAAGAAGACCTCGTCCAGATCAAGGAAGAACTGATCGAGAGCGGCTATATCCGCAGAAAAGGCGGGAATAAAAAAGCGAAGATCACCAGCCGCCCCTTCCACTATATCAGTTCCGACGGTTTTCATATCTATGTAGGAAAAAATAATTACCAGAATGATGAACTGACTTTCAAAATGGCCTCCGGCAACGACTGGTGGTTCCATGCCAAGAAAATACCCGGTTCCCACGTAATCGTCAAAACCGAGGGCCAGGAACTGCCCGACCGCACATTTGAAGAAGCGGCAAGACTGGCCGCTTATTATTCCAAGGGACGGGAACAGGAAAAAGTGGAGATTGATTATCTCCAGAAAAAGAATGTCAAAAAACCAAACGGCTCCAAACCGGGCTTTGTCGTTTATTATACCAATTATTCCATGTCGATTGACGCTGATATTTCCAATCTGAGGCAAATACCGTAACCGGGGGACGCTCCCCCGGCTTTTCGGTATAACATGCTTCTTAGATCGTCTTTTCGGTAAACAAAGATTTTACATGATCTATTTCCGCCTGCGTGGCTTTGGCCGCCGGCACATAATAGGATTTTTCCCTTGCGATCTGATACAATTCCTCCTGTGACTGTTCACAGGCATTTCTGAACTGTTTCAAAGTCTGTTTTAACTCTTTGTTTTCCGTCTGGGGGATCATTTCTCCGAAACGTACCAGTTCCCCGTTGATCCCGGTCAGCGTATCCGCTACCATTGTTTTTTCCTGCATCTGCATAATGCTCCAACCTCCATTCTCGCGCTTACTCTTAGCTTAAAAATTCCATCAACTGCTGTTTGTTCTGCATTGCGGATTTTGCTCCTTTTTCAAAGAACTGCTTCACTTCGCTGTCGGTCGCGCATTCCGCATACTCTTTCATTTTACAGTGTGTCACATCATAGCCGCCCATGAGATGACGAAGATTCTGTAATTCAAGTTCTGATAAATTTGCCACTTTGGATACCTCCTGAATTTATTTAATATCCTTCTTAGTATCCCTAAGCGGCCGGACTTTATTCATCCGGAAAGGAAAGAGTTTTAAAACATGTGTTATTTTACCGGAGATTCTTTTAACAGACGCATTTTCCTGGCAATATGAACAAGCATTGCTCCCTTGGGGAATGCCTGCAATTCAGACTCGTTTACCACACCGAGTTTCATGATAAGAATAAAATAGATGATGCCCCCCACACCTATTGCAGCGAGCAGAGAGATCCTGTTCAGTCCGATCAGATAAAAAAGACCATGATAAACGCCGAAAGCGGCCGCCCCCATACACAGAGCCGCCAGTCCCGGTTTTAAGTAAGTCTTTACAACCTCCTCCCGATATCTCAAATACCGCTTGACGGAGGCATGATTTAAAATGCACATGATAAGCGAATAGGCAATATTGGCGCCTGCCAGTGCATATAAGTCCAATTTTGTATAAAATAACATCCCGATCAGGATAACGACCTGTACGACCAGCGAAATACTGGCATTGATGACCGGGATATTCACCTTGCCGATTCCCTGCAGCACCGCGTTCGTCAACGTGGAAAGACTGTAGAAAATGACCGATACCGCCAGTACGCGCAACAGATCGGACGCCGTATCCAGCGCCTCTTTCTGCGGATAGATAAACTGCACGATCGGCCTGGATAAAGCAAACAGACCGACTGCCGCCGGAATAGCAATCAACATGGTCATCCGCGTCGCCTGCCCCACTTTATGCCTTGTCTGTTTCAGTTTATGCGTGGCGAAGGCTGCCGAAATACCCGGTATGGAGGCTGATGAAAGCGAAGAAGCCACTGCAATGGGGATATTTACGATGGTAATGGCCTGTGTCGCAAAAATGCCGTAGCGAATGGCAATGAGGGACTCTTCTACCCCTTCTATCTCTTTCATGACATTCTGATAAATTTTCATATTGACGACTGTAGAGCAATTATAGATAAAGGTGCTTAAAATAAATGGAGTAACAGTTGTTATTATAACTTTAAAGATATCCTTATAACTCTCCTGCATGGGGCTGCGGTCTCTTTTGACCCGTCTGGCGATCACATCCTTATTCAGACGATACATACCGAACATAAATAAAAGCGCGATCAGAACGCCGGCCCCCGTACCGAGCGCGCTGCCGGAGGCTCCATAAATTGCCCTCGTCGTCTCCCCCTGATCTGCCACGAGGTCTATCAGCAGATAGGCCGCCAGCATACTGACGCCCGCATTTAAGATCTGTTCTAAGATCTGGGAGATCGACGTATGCACCATCGAACCATGCGCCTGAAAATATCCCCGCAGTACGCCAAGCAGACCGGAGAAAAAGATAGTCGGTGCAAAAACACGCAGTACCGGAACGGCATTTTCCACATCTACCAGAAACGAAGCGCCGAAAAACGCAAACAAAGAGGCTGCCGCCCCTACGACCACAACATAGATCAGAGCGCACTGAAATACCCTCTGGGCATTTCGATATTCCTTATAAGCCAATCGCTGCGCAA
>JAMPIB010000072.1 GCA_023663085.1 Ruminococcus sp.
ACGCGCACTCGGGACTTTCACCCGTTAGAGAACGCCCATGCTGGGCAAACAAAAGCGGCGTTCCTTTTCCTCCCGGCTGGGAAGTAAGAAACGCCGCGTATGCGTCGTATTCAGTTTTCATTTATTCTTTCTCAATGCTGTGTGCTGGTGTTTGGGCTTGCAGGGTTTCGGGCGGCATATCAAGGCTCTTTCCCTCAAAAGTAGTAAATTGGTAGTAAATTCAGCTTGAAATCCTGCTTGTATGCCCGTAAATCAAGGCTTTTTTGAGATAATCAACCATTTTTTTATAAAACTTTACCCTAGCTTATACATTATCTTTTGTAAAATGCCTTTATCGCCCCGCCAATATAGACAGCGGAGCCTTCCCCGTACACGGAGTCAACCCCTGCCTGAAGTTCCTTATTTTCCATGTATCCTTCCGCCAGTTCCAACATCAGCGGCTGAATATCTTTCATCTGATACAGCTGTTTGGCTACAAAATCATATTCACCGACCAACCCCCTGATCTCCAGAGAATTTACATCCGTTCCCTTCCTATCCGCAAGTTTCTTCTGGATATCTCCCAGCCTTTTCTGGTACGATGTAAAAATTTCAGAACCTCTTGCTTTTTTCCCTGATTCCAATACTGCGTCTTTACTGCCATACCACTCCACCAGCTTTGCAAAATTCTTCTGCGCGCTCTTAGAAGCGGCCTTTTCCTTAAAAGATTTTTCAAACTCCTCCATACTCCCATAACGGCTGACGAAGATCTTTCTTTGCTCATCATTCATATTTTCAGCCAAATGATCGTACAGGGTGCTGATCTCTTCTTCATCAAATACTGTAAAATCCATTTTGTTTTCTCCTTTCAGAATGTCATCAATGCTGGCAATCAACCGCTCTATGCGGGTCTTTTTTGCCACAAGCATGTTTCTCTGCATCCGCAGAATCTGGTTTCTGTCAAAAGCAGGATTTTCCATGACATCTTTGATTTCTTTCAAGGGGATATCAAATTCACGGAAAAACAAAATCTGTTGTAATGTTTCCAGAGCCTTATCGTCATAAAGCCGGTATCCCGCCTCACTTTTTTCTGTCGGCTTTAAAAGTCCGATCTCATCATAATAGTGGAGCGTGCGCACGCTGATACCTGTAATCTTTGAAATCTCCTTTACTGTCCTCATTTTTTTGTCATCCTCCTGTTTTTGATAACTCCACTTTACTCTATGACGTTCCGTGAGAGTCAACAGTTTTTTTCTTTCCAATGCAAAAAAAAGCGCAAGCTCCGCAGCTTGCGCTCCAAGAATTTACTGCGTAAATTCTTGCTTGAATCCCACTACGATTACAGCATTTTCTTATATAACAAAAAAGACTACAACCTTTCCTGTCATAGCCTTTTATAAAGTACTCTCTTTGGCCGGCCGCGTCCCGCCTCCTACTTTTTCATCTTCGAGCGGAACACCAGACTGGCCAGATAGGCAAAAATCAGCGCCGCGCTGCATCCGACCGCTCCGTTTGTAAAGCCGCCTTTAAATAAACCGATAAAACCGTCTTTATCGACCGCCTCCTTAACGCCTTTCATGAGGATATTGCCGTATCCCATCAGCGGCACGCTCGCTCCCGCTCCCGCATATTCCATGAACGGCTCATACCAGCCGACCGCGCTGATCAGCGCTCCCAGACAGACCAGAAGCACCATGATCCGTCCCGGCATCATTTTTGTTTTTTCCATCAAAATCTGCACCAGCGCACAGATAATTCCCCCTACCCAGAAAGCATTCACATAATCCATCCGCATAACCTCGCTTTTCCCACAAGAAAATTGTTTTCCAATTTCCTAAGATAATAAAATAACAGATACCCTGTCGCTATAGATATCTGTTATTTTCTGCATTATTTCAAATGTTATTCATGAATGCTGATTTTTTCATGCAAAATGCCGCCTCATCATTCAAGATAAGCGATCACTTCCACCTCGCACAGCACGTCTTTCGGCAGTTGTTTGACCGCCACGCAGCTTCTGGCCGGTTTTTCGGTAAAATATTTCTCATAAACCGCATTAAAAGCTGCAAAGTCCGCCATTTCCGCTAAGAAACAGGTCGTCTTTACCACATTTTCATAAGTAGTTCCCGCCTCTTGCAAGATTGCGCCTACATTCCTCATCGCCTGCTCAGCCTGCTGTGTAATATCTTCCCCTTTGATCTCTCCCGTCGCCGGATCAATCGGAATCTGTCCGGACGCAAATAACATCTTGTCCACGATAATTCCCTGTGAATACGGCCCGATCGCCGCCGGCGCCTTGTCTGTCGCTACTTTTTTTAACATTTTTCTTCCTTCCTTTCTGTTTTTCGGGCTTTCCGTTCCCTGCCTGGCGGCACGCCCTGGCATTGTGCGGGTGTTATCTTCACCATATGGTCACGAAAACCTCGCCTTCACATAAAACCCTCTCTCATTCTCAATAACCTCCAGCACTTCCCCCTCGCGCTCTAACATTCTCTCGCGAAAAGGAAAATTACCGGACATGGCTAAAGACGGGTCGATAGTATAGTAATAATTGCTCGGCAGTACGCCTTCCGTCACCGTAATGTGGTCGCCTGCTTTTAACAGTCCCGGACGCTCCATCTTAAATTCCATTTCCCGCATTTTGGCAGCCACACCTCTTTCATTAGTTATACTGCGGTTTTCCCAGCTCCGCAAAATATAGATATAATATAACACCTCGGACGGCAAAAGTCTATTCCTGGATTTTTTCAATAGACAAACCCCCGCCGCCCTTATATAATAGACTTCGGAGTCAAATCCCCCTCGCGGGAATAGATTCCGGCAAAAACAGTAGAAAGGACACTTTACTAAAATGAACTTTTTAAGCAAAAACTGGAAAGGCATTCTCTTATGCCTTATCATCGCCATTCCTTCATGGTTTCTGGGCAAGCAGTTCCCTATCATCGGCGGCGCGGTCATCGCCATCATCGCTGGCATGGTCGTTACTTTGTTTTTGAAAAATAAAACGCCCTTTGAGAGCGGCATCAAATTTACGTCCAAAAAAATATTGCAATGGGCGGTCGTTTTATTAGGTTTCGGCATGAACCTGACGGTTGTCCTGCAAACAGGAAAACAGTCTCTCCCTATTATCGTCAGTACGATAGCAACTTCACTGATAATCGCTTACCTGTTACATAAGGCAATGCACATTCCGGGTAAGATCTCGACTTTAGTCGGCGTCGGCTCTTCTATCTGCGGCGGCTCCGCCATTGCGGCTACAGCCCCGGTCATTGACGCGGATGATGAAGAAGTCGCGCAGGCGATCTCGGTCATCTTTTTCTTTAATGTGCTGGCGGCTCTGCTTTTTCCGACCTTTGGCAAGCTGATCGGCTTTGCATCCAACACGGGCGAAGCCTTCGGTATCTTCGCGGGTACCGCCATCAACGATACTTCTTCGGTTACGGCGGCGGCTTCTACCTGGGACAGCATGTGGGATCTGGGTTCGGCGACACTGGATACGGCAGTCACCGTCAAACTCACCAGAACACTGGCCATCATCCCGATCACTCTCGTTCTGGCCCTGCTCCGCACCCGCAAGGAAAAGAAAAGCGGCGACTCCGGCAAAAAAATAAGTTTAAAACAGATTTTCCCGTTTTTTATCCTCTATTTTATTGCAGCCTCCATCATCACGACTGTCATGATATCCATAGGGATAAAAGCGGGCGTATTTACTCCCGTCAAAGAACTGAGTAAGTTTTTTATCGTACTGGCGATGGCAGCGATCGGACTGAATACCGATATCGTAAAACTGGTGAAAACAGGCGGCAAACCGCTCATTATGGGATTTTGCTGCTGGGTCGGCATTACCGGGGTAAGCCTTCTGATGCAGCATCTATTAGGTATCTGGTAATAACGGGATCTTATCAATCTTACACACTTCCCTGTCGTAAGTAAAAATTCCGTTTACCTCTTCTTCCACATCGGACAACTGTGTGTAAACGCCTGCACACAGTCCGTCCGGGATATTTTCCCCCATTTTCTGCAGCCGTTTATAAAAAGCCTCGTTCAGGCTTTCCTGATTCTGATATGTTCCGTATCCGTACAGCTTCTCATACGCGCTGTGTCCTGCAACCCGCAGGGAATATCCGCCATATTCTGACAATACGCTCACGCGCTCCTCCTCCGGAGCGAATCGCAGCGAAAAGAAATAATGGTGGATGCTCTGCATATCGCCGCCATTTTGGTCAAACCAGCCGCTCGCCTGGTCGATAAGGCGGCTGTTATCACACGATCTGGCGATCCTGGTCATTTCCTGTGCGTTAAACTGTCCCCAGCCTTCGTTGAAGATGACCCACGCCGCAATACTCGGATGACCTTTTAAAAGCCGGATGGTCTCTTTCATCTCGCGGACGAACTCGCGCCGTCCTTCTTTGTGTGAGCGGGATAAAAGAGGCAGACAGGTATCTTTCATTTTAAAACGTTTTCGGGAGATCAGCGTGGCCGCATAGGTCACGAACCAGTGTTTATAGGAAGTCCCGCCGTTTACCATATCCTGCCACACTATCATGCCGAGTCTGTCGCAATGATAATACCAACGCTGCGGTTCTATTTTGATATGCTTTCTGAGCATGTTAAAACCAAGTTTTTTCATCTCCCGTATATCGAATATAAGGGCTTCATCCGCCGGCGCCGTATACAGTCCATCCGGCCAGTATCCCTGATCCAGCACACCGTTCTGGAACTGTACCCGCCCGTTCAGGCAGATACGCGGAATCCCCTTACCATCTTTTTCTATTGTAAAAGTGCGCAGGGCGAAATAACTTTTTACCCTGTCCTCTCCCATAGTCACCGTAAAATAATACAGATATGGCGTCTCGCATGTCCATGCTCTGATAAGCGGGAGCGGTATCATAATTTCATGATTAGATAAGCCGCTCTCTTCCGCTATGACAGTACTGTCAGCAACTCTGTCAACAGACGTGTCAGAATCCTCCAGATATAACGACGGTTCTGTCACCTGAATCTTGACGGGTACGTCATTTTGGCTTTTCACCAGAATCCGCACCGCGCCTGCTCCCAGATCCGCTTCTGTCAATACTTCTTCTATAAAAACAGCGGGTACATATTCCATCCAGACAGTCTGCCAGATACCGCTCTGCGCTGTATAGAACATACCGCCGCGCTTTAACTTCTGCTTTCCTCTCGCATGATACGAGGTATCGCTGACGTCCCGCACCGCCAGAACAAGTTCATTCTGCCCGCCGCTCTCTGCGTCATGACAGTACGCCGTGATATCCGCCGAAAACGGCAGATAGCCTCCCGTATGCCGCGCAGCCTCCTGTCCGTTCACATAGACTCTGCATGCCTGATCTACCGCCCCGAAATGCAGGATCAGCCGATATCCGGCCTTTAATTTATCCCACTCTATGGGCAGCATTCTGCGATACCAGAGATATTCATCCGGCCTAAGCTGTCTTCCCACACCCGACAGTGCGCTTTCTGGTGAAAAAGGCACCAGTATCTTACCAGCATACGCCTCCGGTCTGCGAAACTTCGCTGTAAAAGCATAATCCCAATAGCCATTTAAGTTTACATAACTTTCCCTCTGTAAAAGCGGACGCGGATATTCCTGCAACACATGCTCGCAGTCAATTTCTTTTCCCCAGCGCGTATACAACTGCTCCATTCGTTCTCCTTTTCAGATCAATTCAGGCAATCAATTTATATATTTTCTTAACTTCCGCGCTACTTTCTCCACATCTATCGGCTTAGAAACATGCGCGTTCATGCCGCTGTCCAGGCATCTTTGCACATCCTCATCGAAAGCATCCGCGCTCATCGCTATGATAGGGATACGCTTCGCGTCTTCATGCGGCAGGGCACGGATCGCAGACGCCGCTTCGAGGCCGTTCATCACAGGCATTCTGATATCCATGAGGATTGCGCTGTAATATCCGGCGGGCGAGCGTGAAAACATATCGACACAGATCTGACCGTTTTCAGCATGTTCCGGCGTCAGACTTTTTTCCTCCAGCAATGCACTGGCAATCTCCCAGTTAAGGTCGATGTCTTCGGCCACCAGAATACGCTCGCCGTTAAAAGTAATTTCTTCTTCCGCCTCTTTTGCGGCAGGCGTCTCTTCCATCAGTTTATGCAGATTATAATATAATGTAGATTTAAACAGCGGTTTCACGATAAAACCGTCGATACCCGCCTGCCTTGCCTGTTCCTCCACGTCGCTGTTATCGGAGGCCGAGATCATGAGGATATGCGGCTTAGCGCCGTATTTTTCCCGGATAGCGCGTGTCAGCACAATGCCATCCATCTCCGGCAGACGCCAGTCTATCAGAAGGACTTCGTAATCATTACCCTTTTCATGCTGTTCTTCCATCATCCGCAGAGCACTCTTACTATCGAGCGCCTGCTGTGCTTCGATGCCTATTGTCTTTAGCGTAGCCAGCGTACAGTCACAGAAAACCTCGTCGTCATCCACCACCAGTGTACGCCACTGTGGAAGCTGCGCGTTTTCCTCTTTTTCCGGCGCCCTTTCCATATCCAGTATGACATGGAACTCGCTGCCTTCGCCCTGCTTACTATTGACCAGTATCTCACCGCCCATAGCGTCTATTATGTATTTGGCGATCGTCATGCCAAGTCCTGCACCCTGCGTCTTCTGCACACGGGCGCTGTCTTCACGCATGAAAGACTCAAATATCTTATCTTTAAACTCTTCGCTGATGCCGATGCCGTTATCAATCACATGCAGATGAACGCGGACATAAGTATCCCCTTTCTCCGAAGGCTCCTGATGTAATTCAAGCTGTATCTTACCCCCCTCCGGGGTAAATTTGACTGCATTTCCCAGAAAACCTAACAGCACCTGGTTCAGTCTTACGCTGTCTCCCCACACTTTTTCCGTCAGGATATCATATATATGCAGATCAAAACGCTGTTTTTTCTCTCTCGTCTGCGGCAGCGTGAGATTGACTACATTTTCCATAAGTTCCGGCAGGGACATCTGTTCTATGGTCAGTATCATCTTGCCGCTCTCGATCTTGGACATATCGAGCACATCATTGATCAGACCGAGCAGATGTTTGCTCGAACGGGAAATTTTGTACAGGCACTCTTCTACTTTCTTCGTATCGCTGATCTCTGTAATGGCGATATCTGTCATCCCGATGATACCGTTCATCGGCGTGCGGATATCGTGGCTCATATTGGAAAGAAATTCGCTCTTGGCCTTGTTGGCGCGCTCCGCCGTCCGCCTTGCATCGTTTACCTGTTTCATCTGTTTGCGCAGCATGCTGAAATAAATGCCGAATACCGTCAGAAACAGCGCGATGATAAAAAGACCGTTGCGCAGCGCCGCAACCGACCATTCGCTGTTAAAATCGGCAATGGTTTCATCCAGCATACCATAAGGCATGGACAGGATCAGATACCATTCCGAATAGGGCAGACTCTTGCAATATAGCTGCCGTCTGCCGCTTTTTAACGTCAGTTCGTCACTGAAATCCTCTCCCCGCGCCATTGCCGCTTTCAGTCCATCCATGTATTCCATAAGTTCCTGTTTCGACTCGGCGCCTTCTTCTGTATCGTTATAATGTTTTTCTACCTTATCAAAATAATTGCTGTCGTTTTCGTTATCTCCCTCCACAACGATCATACCATCTCTGCGGATGATGAAATAGATCAGGGAATCCGCTGTTTCTTCTGAAATCATATCGGCGATAAAATCAATGGAAAAACCTGCGATAAGCGAAATGGTCTGCTTTCCGTTCGGCAGTTCATAGACCATAGGCACACTCATGAGGATAATACTGTCTCCCGACGTGTCAAAGCCCATGACCATACGTTCTTCTCCGTTCTGCATAGCTCTGATAAAACTGTCAGAATCCACTGGAATGACAGCCTCACCATACAGATTGATAAACGTTCCATCTTCCAGATAAAAACCAAGTCTGTTAAATCCTCTGGCTTTGGCATTGTTGGAAAGCTGCCTGCACATTGTGGCATAATATTCGCTCCTGTCAAGTTCGATATCATAGACAAGCGCCTCGGCCTGCATCAGCCGCAGATCCATGATCGATGCGAAATGTTGTGTGATCTGGTCGCTCATTCCTTCCATATAGATCACACCGATCTCATTCATCGCTTTGGTACTTTTCCGGTTCATATCCGTTATCTGCCATGCGAATGTCGCGGCGCATAATAAGATAGCGAGTGTAATACTGATCAATAAAAAGCGGGTCGTCTTATTTTTCATATGCGATACCCCCCCCCGATATTTTCAGCGGACTTACATGCTCTTAATTATATCTTATCAGTTTTTACACTATCATTCAATGGAATTTCATCTTTTATATTCTTTTTTTCATATTTTTTCATATTTATCTGTGACAAGATACTATTTTTTCTGATAAATTCCTGATAAATTTCTTAACAATGTTCCAATATGACCGCGTGTGCAATCCCCGGAATTGTCTGTCCTTCGTTGAAACTCGTCTTACTTAAAAGCGCCCCTGTCGGCAGAAAAAGAACCCGTTTCCAGACGCCTTCTTCGATTTTTTTCAAAATATAAGCAGATAAAGTGACTGCCGCACAGCCGCACCCGGAGCCGCCCGCGTTGGTGTTCTGCTTCTCACTGTCAAATATCTCAATACCACAGTCCATATGCTGTTTCGTAATGTCGATACCCTTTTCGGCAAGCAGTTCAAAGAGCAGCTTCTGGCCTACCACGCCCAGATCTCCGGTTATGATCTTGTCATAATCGCCCGGCACTCTGCCAAAATCTTCCAGATTCTGTTTAATGGTGTCCGCCGCGGCCGGAGCCATGCAGGCGCCCATGTTCATGGAATCCTTGATGCCATAATCCATGATCTTCCCAAAGGTAGCACCTGTCACTTTTGCATAAGCGTGTCTGCCGCTGTCGGAGGAGAGGATAAAAGCCGCGCTGCCGGTCACCGTCCAGGTAGAAGACATCGGCCGCTGATTCCCGTAGGCAAGCGGAAAGCGAAATTCTTTCTCTGCACTGGCAAAATGGCTTGACGTCACGCAGGCCGCCTTTTCCACAAAGCCGCCCGACACGGCCATAGAAGCGACCGCAATGGACAATCCGCAGGTAGAGCAGGCCCCGTAAAGCCCGACATGCGGTGTATGAAAAGAAGTCAGACCGAAGCTGCTGGCAATGGATTGACCAAGTAAGTCACCCGCAAAAATGAGTTCTATAGCCTCTTTTTTCAGGTTTTCCTTGTCCATGGCCATCTGCAGGGCTTCTTTTTGCAGCGCGCTCTCCGCCTCTTCCCAGGTCTGGGCGCCGAACATATCATCCTGTCCCACTTTGTCAAAAAGTTTCCCCAGCGGCCCCTGTCCTTCTTTACTGCCGACGATAGAAGCGCTGTTGACTATATAAGTCAGATTCTCGAAGCGAATACTTTGTTTTCCCAACATCTGAAGTTTCTCCTTTTTTCCTTCAGTATGTGTAAAAGTATGGAAATTATACGCTGACCACTTCCGGTTCCGGGGCAAAATCCGGCGATTCGCAGCAGAGCGCTATTTTATAGTCGATTGTTTCGTAGTAGGTACAGGGTTTGGGTAAAGTGTATTCTTTTATATAGTAGGTTTTGCTGTTGAGTTGATGGCAAAGCGAGATTTCCCCGTCGTTTTCTATGGTGACAGTGAAAGCATTGAGAGGGAGAGACATACCAAGACCAGTCACTTTCAAGAAACTCTCTTTTATAGTCCAGATGCGGAAAAGGCGTTCGTTTTTTTCTTCGGGGGAGGCGGCGTTTTGTATCCAGGCGCACTCTTCTTTTGCAAAAAAACGTTCCGCTACACGCTCTTTGCCTTCCCGCACCCATTCAATATCGTTGCCGATCTCCTCTTCGCCGATGCTGCATATGGCATAATCGCCGGAATGAGAAAGCGAAAAGCGGATCTCCGGATAATAACGCAGCTGTGGTTTCCCCTGCGGGCCGACGTCATATTCCATCATCCGCTCTTCCAGAGCAAAATTCCGCAAACCGGCATTTAGCGTAAGCGCCGCCGCCAGACTCCTGTTTTTGTCATTTTCATGCCGCAAAAGCGCAATCTTCTGGCGTCTGTATGGCGAGATCACTTCCAGCGCCTGCGCAAAAGCCTCTTCATCCTCAAACTGCCTGCTGTTCATAATATAGGTTTTCGTCTCCACGATCACACATCCCTCACTATTATCAGACTTCTTCCTGTTCCATAAAACAGTCTTCACAAATCTGATACGGAT
Source organism: Ruminococcus sp. (assembly GCA_023663085.1). Classification (GTDB taxonomy): domain Bacteria; phylum Bacillota; class Clostridia; order Lachnospirales; family Lachnospiraceae; genus UBA3282. Next base: position 10,223 of record JAMPIB010000072.1, read on the forward strand.
AATCCCATGCAAGCACTTTTCCGCATACCCGGCATTTTTTTTCAAACTGCTTCTTATCTTCTTTTAAAAGCAGACCGATGGCGTGCTGCGCCGCTTCTCTGTTGGCATCAAGAACGTCTCTGTCTACCTCCCAGTTCATCCTGCCTGCAAATTGACTATATAAGTCAAGTTTCTTATAATATGTTTCCAGCTGGGCCAGAGAAGAGTCTAAAGGATATGGCGGACATTCCTGTAGCGCAGTCGGATTTTCACAATAAACAAGCCACAGTTTCACCACCTCTTTGTCGCCCACATCAAACGGGCAGGTGATCAGGGACAAAAGCAGCTTCTTATCTTTCATACATTCCTGCGCCAGCTTGTAGTTTCTCAGATAACGGTACTTTTTGACGCTCTCCGCCATGGATATCTTATCATAAAATTCGGTCTCGCCCGCATTTTCCCATATCTCGATGATCTCGTCGAGTTCCATGTTGATATCCAAGAGCACTTCCGGGAAACCTATGCGCGCTTTTTTGATCGGCGTATAGGCTTCTTCCAGTTTTTTACCGATATATCCCATATCCCACGTAGACTGTACGTAACCGGTCTCATAATAACCGTAACGTCCCGCCCGGCCGGCGATCTGGCGTATCTCCTCCGCCTGCAGGCGGCGTTTGGCCGTACCGTCAAATTTCATGGTATTCATGAAAACAACCCTGCGGATCGGCAGATTGATGCCCATACCGATAGCGTCGGTGGCTACCACGACTTCGTTGATACCCTGCGTAAACAACATGACCTGTTCGCGTCTCGTCTTGGGCGGAAGATTCCCATATATCACGCTGGCTTTGATGCCTTTGACCTCCAGAGCCGCGGCAATGGCCAATACATTTCTCTTGGAAAAAGTGATCAGCGCATCGCCTTTTTCCACATGTTTACTCATATCATATTTTTCCGGAATAAATTCCAGTTTCGTATTGCGTTCATGGTAAATGATATCATAAGTATCATCGCAGCGCTCTATCATCTGTATCAGCAGTTTCTCCGCGACCGGAGACGCACACAGATGAATCTCCTCCGCACGGATACCGAGGATGGCCCTTGTCCAATAACTGCCGCGGTTCTCATCATCCAGCATCTGCGCTTCATCAATTATCGCAATATCGTATATTTCTTTCAGATTCAGAATCTCAATCGTAGAAGCCTGACAAAAAGCGCCGGGCGTCACGATCCGCTCTTCTCCCGTTATCATACTGCAGGGAATGCCGGCCGCCGTCATGGTATCATAAACCTCCAGCGCCAGAAGTCGTAAAGGCCCTAAGTAAATTCCCTGATACGCCTGTTTTAAGCGCTGCAGGGCCTGATAAGTCTTGCCGCTGTTGGTCGGCCCGATATGCAGGATGAAATGTCTTTTCATGCTGCGCGCTTCGGGATACTGCTTCTCCGGCTCCGCCTCCACCAGTTCCTCGATACGCCGTCCCACCATGAACTGCATATAGTCGTCTTTGTAGATCTCATACAGAGATTTCTCGCGGAGCAGCTCGGATATCCCCTCCATTTTAAGAAGTTCCGCATAAGACGCCGAGGGCGCCATCATGCGTAGAAAAGAGACGTCAAGCTGAATCAGTCTGCGCACAGCGTGCCTGAATTTCCCTAAAAGCCTGCGATCTCTGTTGACGACCGTATAACCGATTGAGGCCGTCTTTTTATGAAGTTCTTCCATATCGTTTAAGATCTGGTGCGCTTCCAGCGTTTTTTTCCTGGCGATCCTTCTCTCCAGCTGGCTGATGCTGTGTTCGCAGCTTTTTATGTACTTTCTCGGCCCGGCATAAGGCATCTCTAAAAAAGCCTTATGATATACACCCCAGGCATTCTCCACTTCCTCATTCGTTATTTTTTCCATATGCAATTACCCCATTTACACACACAATTTACACAATTTATTCTGTCGGTCTTTGATAAAACCGTCCGGATAACTCCTCTGTCCTTATCGCATTCACAAAAGCGCCGTTATCGACCTCCTTGACTGCGCGTATCACTTCTTTGCTCTCTTCCTTGGATACTACGGAATACACGACATCCCGCTCGTTATGCTGATAAGAACCTTCCCCCCGTAAAATCGTTGCTCCATGCATACTGACTGTATTGATCGCCTTGCATACGTCTTCCGGCCTGTTCGTAACGATGAATAAAGTCTGCTTCTGATACCGCTTATAAAGCATATGCAGTACCTGCGTGGACGCATATTGAAAAATAATAGAATATAACGCCTTGTCCCAGCCAAACAACAGACCTGCCGCCAGAATGATAATGACATTGACTCCCATGATCAGATTCCAGGAATCCACGCCTTTTTTCTCGGAAAGAAAGATGGCGATAAAATCCGTTCCTCCCGTGGTTGCGTTCATCAAAAGGCAGAGGCTGATAACAAATCCACAGATGATCCCGCCGAATATACTGATCAGCAGCGTATCGTAGGTGATAACATGTCCGGGAATGATATCCGTAAGTACACTGGTAAGCACGATCATCAGGCAGGAATACAAAGTGAATTTCCTGCCGATATACCGGAATCCGATATAGATCGGTATCAGGTTGAGCAGCAGATTGACTACCGTATACGGGATTGCCACATGCAGGAACTTATCAAAAATTCCCTGGATCAATATGGTCAATCCCATGACGCCGCCCGGATACAACCCTCCTGTTCTGACAAAAGTTTTGGTATTGACCGCCATGATCACCGAGGCGATACATATAACTATAATCCTCTTACCGTCCTTTTTTAAATCGAAGCTCATTTGCAGGCCCTTCCCCCAATATCTCGCAGTTATGCGCACTGTGATATCGGTGTGAAAATATATTGATGATCTTATTATAACACTATTTTGCCATAATCACAATTCTCTTATGTGCGGTGTGGAAAAATAATTTTTGGGGCTTTTGAAGCGATTTTTGGGGGGGACGGGAAAAGGGGAGGGATATCGCCAGCCGGGCAGGAGTTGGATAGTGCGAAGGGGCGACAAACAAATACAAATAAAAAAGGGACTTCCTCAATCCTTCAAATGCTATGACAGAAACGGTTATAGTCTTTTTTCATGTAGTTATTACCACGAGAAGAAACGCAAAGCCGAGGTAACTTAGTCACCCTGTTTACAGGGTGCGCCAAGGACAGCCCCATTTGCTTTAACAATAATACTTTTGTATAATACATAGTGATGATGAAGAAATCTTTTTAACAGTAGTTGCTTTTTTTAGAATAATAGGGTAGAATATATAATGATAAAATTAAGATAAAATTTTGATAGGGAGTGAACGTATATGTTACAGATTAGACCTGTTTCAGATTTAAGAAATAAGTTTCCTGATATT
>JAMPIB010000073.1 GCA_023663085.1 Ruminococcus sp.
AACGTAAAACAAGTAAAATGTCAAAACGGGCTATTTACCTGACGTGATGACACAACTTCCACAGTCAAAAACAGGGGCAATGGTTGCTTTTTGCGTGTTATCATCAAACAGAAATCCCCAATTACCATTATGACGGTCAAAATTACCGAGCAGGGCATCAATCACAAACATATCCCAGAAGTACGCCTGCAAATCAAGCGGTGACAGATATTGTTGTTTGTCTATCGTATCAAGAATATCCTCCAGTTCTGTCCCGTTTCCTCCTGATTCAGAATCCAGTATTGTATTCTTAATGGAACAAAAATCAAAAAAACGCTTTCCTTCCGCCGTAAAATCTTTACAGGCGCATACTACTTTTGTTTTTGTACCAACCCGAAAAGTTCCTAGCATTGTTTCCTGCGCTTTCACACCTATGAAATTATAAATACAACTTCCGATATGTTCACTAATACAGCTATTAGTATAAGATAGTTTCGTCGGCTTTGCCATACCGGAAGGCGGAAATTTCAGCATGTACTGTATACCTTCATACCGGATTGCAATTTTTTTCCCGTTCGCTCCATTATATGCGCGGCCTAAAACGGGACTGCAACTTGTAAAATCAATCTGCCTGCTCATTCTCATTCCCCTGTCAGATATTTATGACGCAGATAATCTGCATGCTCTGCTGTAATAATCCCGTCAGTGATTTCTGCTGCATTGATACTTCCGTAGAGTTCTCCCCAAAGGCAGTCAAGAAAATCTGAACCTTCTTTCAATGCTTTTTTATACGCATCCAGATCATGCTGCAGATATTCCGGCAGACCGCATTCATATGCCTGTTCACGCTCCGTCTGTCGAATTCCTTCTTCCGTCAGCAGTTCCATTGGCACTTCTAAAGCCTTTGCCAATTTATACACCGTTTCGGCAGAACATTTTTCAATCCTCGTTTTTCCGCTGCATATATCATTGAGCGTTGCATGTGGGATTCCGGCCGATAAAGCCAGCCGGTATTTTGTCATATTTTGCTTTTTCAGCAGACTGTCTATGGTCATGACTATCCTCCTCCGATAATTATATCGGCATACCGAAATAATGTCAAGTGATACCGCACCTGGCAAAAAAGACCGCGTCTTTTCCTTCCCCGCAGCCAATATCCAATACACGGTAAGGTTTGATCGGCGGAAGGATTTTCATGATATCATAACAAATGCTGTTGGGTTTCAGCCCCCAATAATAATCTTCGCCGTTATAGCGGCTGTCATAATCCGTCGTCACGCTGCTGTAGCCAAGCAGGGCATCCGCCGTTGTATTAAGTTCCGCCGCCAGTTTCGGCAGCATTTCTATATCGGGATAGGCCGAGCCATTCTCCCAGCGCGAAACTGCCTGAAACGATATGTTGAGCGACCTGGCGAGCTGATTTTGCGTAAGTCCCAGTTCTTTGCGTCTTTTGCTGATCACTTCTCCGGTTTTCAGATGATCCATATTGGGTTCCTCTTCTCTTTCCTGTATTAAATAGGCTGCCTTGAAACTCCAAGACAGGGGAACAGAGGAAAAAGGATTCTGCTGAAAGGCCCTGTAAAAACGCCAGTGATTAGCGAGGTTCTTCACGAGCTTAACACTGTTGCGATTTTTACCGGAGCGAAAGCGTGCCTCGAAGCAGAAACTTTTTCCTCTGTTCCCCTGTCCCGGAATTTCGAGGTCACTTATCATATATTGTCCTGTGTTGTCCTTATCATAATGTAACCGGACGGCAATTTCAATAACGCAGAAAGAGAATCTCAAGCGGCGATTCACGCATCAGTTGAATCAGCGCTTAGAAGCGGTTCCTTTTTCAACAGACCATTCATTTCTATATAAAATATTTTCCTCGTCATCTTCCGTCGTCCCAAGACGCGTTGTATACGTATAGAAGGCATAGTGCTTAAAACCGCATTTTTCCTGAACTCTCTGGGACTGATGATTCCACAGAAAATGACCGCAGAAAATGACATCCAGACCGATATCCTCGAAAAGAAAGCGGATAACCTCTTTTACAGCCTCCGGCATCAGACCCTGTCCCCAAAACTCTTTGGAAAGGACATAACCGATCTCACGGCATTTTTTATCTGCAAATTCCGGAAAATGTTCCTCATTATATTTTTCGATACCAATAGAACCGACTGCCCTGCCTTGATACTCCAGAGCAAATGTCTTCTTATCTTCTATAAAAATATTCAGTATCGCCTGTGACTCTTCCCTGCTTTCATGCGGTTTCCAGCCTGCCATCTGGCCGACGCCATCCACCGAAGCGTATGTATAGAAATCCTCCAGATCGCTCTGCCGCCACGGACGGATCAGCAGCCGCTTGGTCCTGAGTGTCACGTTACTGATATCTATTGCAACGTTCATAGTTTCTATTTTACCCCTTTCTGCTGCAATCATCCGATTATTATCTGATTATTATATAAACAGTTCCTCTATTCTGTCCGCAACTTTCCCCGCCAGATGCTTATTATGTGTAATAACAATAACCCCTATATCCCGTCTGGCGGCTTCGCTCAGAACGACCTGCCAGATCTGCGCCTGTGTGATCACATCCAGCATCGTACTGATCTCATCACAGATCAGGTAATCTGCACCGCTAAACAGCGCGCGGGCCACGCAGAATCTCTGCAGCTCGCCGCCGGAAAGTTCCCGCGGGAAACGCGTAAGCCATGCCCTCTCGATGCCCAGAGCCTCCAGCATCTCTTCTTTTATGCCGCCGCTCTCTTCCAGCACCTGTTTCAGACGCCAGCGGGGATTGATGGCCTGTTCGGGATGCTGGCAGATCAACTGCACAGGACAGACACCCTGCCGGGGCAGCGGTCTGTCATCTACCAGAATCTCTCCTCTGTCCGGCCGCAGATAACCGGCTAAAAGCATGGCCAGCGTCGTCTTGCCATAGCCGCTCGGCGCCAGTACCGCCAGCCGCTCTCCTTTTTCCACTTTTAATGAATAATCCTGCCAAATCCACGGTTGCTTTTTGCCGTAACGGAAATATAGATTCTTTGCTTCAAGCGCCAGCGTAATCCCTTCTTTCTGATAACTTTATTTTGAGTCAATATATCCAAGAGATGCAAGCATCTCTGCGGGCATGACTATTTTCCTCATTGCTCGCGGGTATAAACAGCATCATTCCTAGAAAGAAGATACACGCAATACTGATTCATGCTAATACCTTCCCTCTTGGAATGCTCTGCTAATAATCTGTGTAAACTACGTGGCATTCTTAATTTAAATTGCCCCGAATAATCTTCTAAACTATCCGGCTCATGAATCTCTATCCCCTCTTCAAGTGCTGCACCAATCCATGCTTTCTTTGCATCCAATGCGTTCGCCACTGCTGATTCCACAGTCTCACCACAGGTAATACAACCCGGTAAATCAGGATATGTGACCACAAAACCACCTTCATCCTTATCTTCGACAATTTCCATACGATAGGACATTGCCATATAATCATTCAGCATCTTCATCTTTTTTTGCCTCGCTTTCCACAATCTGCTTTGACATCTTAAATACCTCCTGCTCATAGTATATGTGGTGTCATATCAGGTGTCAACATGCAAATGCAAATTCTTCCCTTCAAGCGCCATGATAACACCTCACTTCCCCGCCGCGTACTTCTCTCACAGGCGGTACGGCCCTCGTACAGACTTCCGTTTTATAAGGACAGCGCGGCGCAAACAGACACCCCCTCGGAAGGCTGCCGGCATAGGGCTGAAAGCCTTCGATGGGTACGAAGCCGTTTTGCGGCAGGGCTCTCCATAAGGCTTGGGAGTAGGGATGGCGCAGGGCATCAGGCCCTTTTTTAAAATCAGAGGCAGGCGCCGTTTCCACAGTCGTCCCGGCATAAAATACCGCGACCCTGTCCGCAAACTCAAAAGCCAGATCAATATCGTGCGTGATCAAAATGACAGCTTTCCCCTCATCCGCCATCTCGCGAAACAGCCGCAGCGCCTCCAACGCCTGGCTAAGACTCATGCCGGGCGTCGGTTCATCCGCGATCACGACCTGCGCCTCTGTCAGCAGAGCCGTGGATACCAGCACGCGCCTTGCCATTCCCCCAGAAAGCTGGAAAGGATAAAGCTGTCCTGTCTTTTCCGGCAGTCCGAAACGCTTAAAAAGCGCATTTCTCTGCTTAACAGGCTTCGGCCTGCGGTGTCCGTCTGTTTGCGCGCCTACTTTCATAAGGGGGTCCAGAAAATCAACAGACTGCGGCACGAGCGCGATTTCTTTGCCCCGAAGCTGCCTCTGTCTTTCGGCGGTCAGTTCCTCTCCTTTATAATGCAGATGCCCTTTCACACTGGCATTTTCGGGAAGGATGCCCAGAATAGCCGACGCCAGCAGGCTTTTCCCGGAACCGGAAGAACCTGCCACCGCCACGATCTCACCGGGATGCACCCGCAGATGCAAATCCGAAATGACCTGCAGATCCGCCTGCTCCAAACCGTGGTCATACATCCGGAAAGAAACCGACAAATCATGTATTTCCAATAAAGTTTCTTTTTTCTGTTCCATTATTCTCCTTCATCATAACCGGCCATTTACTTTTATTTCTATTTTTGCGCGCTGTACGGGTCTAAAACCAGCCGCAGCTGCTCGCCCAGCTTATCAATAAGCAACACAATGAGTACCAGTGTCAGTCCCGGCAATACCGCCTGCCACCACATCCCCGCCGACAGATAACGCATACTTTCAGAAAGAATGATGCCGATTGCCGGCTGTTCGGGCGGCAGTCCGAATCCCAGAAAGGAAATGGAGGCTTCATGTAGGATTGCGTGCGGAAACATCAATATCAGTCCCACCAGAAACTGCGGTAACAGATGCGGTAACAGATGATGTAACATGATCCAGCCGCCTGACCTGCCAAGTTTACGGGATACCGCTACATACTGTCTGGTACGCAGCTGTAACACTTCGCCCCTGATCAGACGTGCCAGCGAACACCAATGCGTAGCGGCGATTCCCACAAGCAGTCCCTTAGCCCCCCGTCCCAAGGTAAAGGATATCAGTATAATCAGAATCGTATGCGGAATCCCCATCACCAGATCAATCAGCCAGTTCGCCACCGCATCCGCCGCACGAATACCGGAGGCGGCGGCAAGTCCCACCAGGACCGCAATCACCGCACTGATTACAGAGGCGGCGATTCCCACCGTCATACTGACCGCCAGCCCTTTGATCGTGCGCATAAAAAGGTCACGTCCCAGCGCATCCGTACCGAAAGGATGCTCCCAGGAAGGTTGTAACTTAGCATGTAAAAAACTACCCGCTACCGCCTCGTCAGGAATCAAGATGCCCATAATATATATGCCAGCCAGCATGAACGCCATGAACGCTGTCAAAATCACTACTCTTGTCCGTTGGTTCATCCGCCCACCTCCCGTATCTGCGGGTCAACGATCCCATAAAGCAGGTTGGCGATCATATTGCCGACACAGACAAATAACGCCGAAAAAAGTGTCACCCCAAGAAGCAGGGGGACGTCTCCATTTAATCCTGCCGCGGACACCGCGCTGCCAAGTCCCGGATAGCTGAAAACGTTTTCCGCCATCACCGAGCCGCCGAACAGTTCTGCAAAAGAGGCAAACTGCAAAGTCAGCGCCGGAAAGAGGATATTACGCAGACCATGCCTGCGCAGAATTGTCCACTCCCCCTCGCCTCTGGCCCGTGCAAATAACACATAGTCGCTCTGCAGCACGTCTGTCAGTTTCTGTCTGGTATGCAGCGCAATGTTGGCAAAAGACATCAGACTCAACGTAAAAGCTGGCAAAATAAGATGATATATCTTCTGTCCTGTCGTGACATCTTCGCTTAGTACGCCGATCGGCGCAGAAAAGCCAATGGGAAACCACTGTAACCACACGGCAAAGACCAGCAAAAACACCAGTCCCAGCCAGAAAACAGGAACGGAACTTAAGAGATAACAGATTTTTTTCAAAACCCTGTCCGCCCATCTGTCCCGATACATCCCCATGATACAGCCAAGAAAAAAGCCTATCACACCGGAAAAGACCCACGCCAGAAGCATCAGCGCCAGGGAATTGACAAAGCGCTCCCTGATGATTCCCGCTACCGGTCTGCGATAGATAGCCGATTCGCCCAGATTTCCCCGCAGTACTTCCGTAAGCCAGTTAACATAACGTTCCACGGGCGGTTTATCCACGCCCCAGTAGTCCTCTATCTCGGCCCTCTGCTGTGGCGAAACTGCGCTCCCTAACCCCAAGATATACTGTTGTACCGGGTCGATCGGCGATTTACTGATAAGCACAAAGGATATCACGCTCACCGCAAATAAGAGAGACACGGTTCTGATACTATATTTTAAAAAAATATGGACAAGCCGCCCTAAAGTTTTTTTCAAAAAGTTCAAACTTCCCACTTCCATTCATGCAGATTCTGGATCAAAGGTAATCCGTGTCCATGTCCATGTATCGGCTGCCCGCCAATGGAAAGACCGTCGCGGACATAAGTCACATGGTCGAGATTGACGATCCAGACCCACGGGCATTCGCCCTGCATGGCAGTTCCGGTCGTACCGTCCCACTGTGCTTTTTGCCAGTTTTCGTTGGCTTCTTCGGCACTCAAAGCCTCCATAGCCGCCTCTAAATAGCCATCGGTCACCGCATTCCTATAACCTTCGGGATTGTAGAAGTCGTCTAACAGCGCGCCTTCGGAGCGATACAGATAATACGTTTCGTTCGGGATCGCAGACCCCCAGCCCATCACAACAGCCTCCGAAAACATACGCTGCATGATTTCATCCCAGCCCACGCCTTCTACGTTGATCTGTATCCCGATGGCTTTCACCTGTTGGGCCGCCGCCATAGCGACAGCCTGACGAACGGAATCTCCGGTAGGATAAATACAGGAAAACTCCGCCTTTACTCCCTCTTTTTCCACGATGCCGTCGCCATCCGTATCGGCCCATCCGGCATCCGCCAGAAGTTTTTTAGCATATTCGACGTCTGTTTCTATCTGCACTTCGGGATTATTCCAGGGCATACCGTCATTTTCAGAAAAAGCGGGCCTGCCGAAACCATTCAGCACCACATCCGCGATCTGCTGTCTGTCTATCGCATAGGCGATGGCCTGCCGGATTTCCAGATTGCATGTCACGTCATTGCCGATGGGCGCGCCGCTTTCCGTGGTTTTTCCCTCATCAGGCAGGACTGGCAGCGTAAATCCACGGTTATCGGCGGAAGTAATGGCCTCCACATGATATCCGGCAACTTCCGTCACACCGAGCGTAGCGCTGGAATAAGCAACGTCTACCTCTCCCGCCTGAACGGCCGCCAGCGCCGCGTCCTCTGACATAAAGACGACCGTAACATTTTTAATAGCCGGAGCGCCTCCGTAATACTCTTCATTGGCGGTAAAAATAATCTGTTCCTGCGGCCGCCACTCTACGAACTTATAAGGTCCGGAACCAACCGGGTTCACGCCATAATCATCACCGTAAGCATGTTCGGGAACGATACCCACAGAAGCCAGTGTATTCAGGAAAATAGAAGTAGGCTGGGAAAGCGCAATCACTACCGTCGTCTCATCCTGCGCTCTGGCGCTCTCCATATAAGTCAGGTCAACAGACCCCTGCGCCGCTTTAGCTGTTTCTAATGTAAAAGCGATATCCTGCGCCGTGACTTTTTCCCCATCTGTAAAAAAGGCGTCGTCACGGATCGTGAAAGTCCAGGTCAGTCCATCGGATGAAAGCGTATAATCCGTGGCCAGATCGTTTTCAAAATCCAGATCGGCGGTGTAGCGCACAAGCGTACTCTGTACGATCGGCGAATTGCCGTGTCCCCAGCCCTTCGTCGGGTCAAGCGTCTCCGGTTCCGAGCCGATGGCTATGACTACGCTGTCTCTGGAAGAGTCTGTAGATGTGTCTTCTCCGGATGTACTGGTGGAATTGTTTCCGCAGGCTGTTGTTGTTAAGATCATAGTTGCTGCCAAAAATAATGCTGCTATCTTTCTGTGTTTCATCTGAATTACCCCCTTACTAAATTCTCCGCCTCGGAAATACTGATATTCCGCTCTCTTGCGATACGGGAAATGTCGTCATACTCGTATTTTCTCCGCTCGATACCATAACCGGAAGATATTTTGCATCTGACAGGGCCGTAGGGCGTATCCACAGTTTCCATCCGTCGTTCGAGCACATAGCGGTCGAATCTGTTTTCCCGGATACCTATCGTTGTCGTATATTTGAAAATAGAACGTATCAGTTTTTCTCTGTCATTTTCCCGGCACATCACATGGATGAGGATGCCCGGCCTGTTTTTCTTCATGCCGATGGGAATCGTGTATACATCCAACGCCCCATCTTTGAAAAACTGTTCCATCGCAAAACCTACGGCTTCGGCCGTCATATCATCCACGTTACAGTTTAACTCACAGATCTCGTTGGCCGCAGAATCCTGTCCGCCCGGCTGAAATTCTGCTTTCTCCCGCGCGAATTCCTCTCCGGCCTGCTCAAGTCCGGTTTCTCCCAGCATCGCCCGCACGCAGTTCGCCGCTTCAAAATCTTTTTTTCCCATACCATAACCAATTGCTGTCGTTTTCATAAGCGGCATTTCGCCAAATCTGTCGGCAAAATGTTTTAACAGCGCCGCTCCGGTAGGCGTACAAAGTTCTCCTCTGATACTGCCGCCATATATCGGCACATTCCGCAGGATATGAGCGGTCGCCGGTGCGGGAACCGGCAGGATACCGTGCGCGCAGCGTACCTGGCCGCTGCCCACATGAACCGGCGAGACAACTACTTTCTCAGGTGCAATTTTATTAATTAACAGACATACCGTGACGATATCAGCGATAGCGTCCATCGTACCTACTTCATGGAAATGCACTTCCGTCACCGGCTTGTTGTGCGCCTTGCTCTCTGCCTCGGCTATCAGTGCGTAAACTGCCAGTACGTCGTCCGCTACTTTAGACGGCAGGTGCAGGTGATCTTTGATGATATGTTCTATGTTATGTAAACTACTGTGATGATGAGTATGATGCATGTGATCGTCATGATGTTCATGGCCGTCTTCATGATCGTGGGAATGCTCGTGTCCGTGTACATGTCCACCCGCCCCCACATCATGGCTTTCCTCTTCTTCTCCGTTTACCGTTACCGAAAGATGCGTCCCCGTGATACCGCATTTTACGGAAGATTCCTTTGCAATGTGAACTCCCGGTATGCCAAGCGCATTCAATTCTTCTATAAACCGATCCGCATCAGGAATCAGTTCAAGTAAAGCGGCTCCCAGCATGTCGCCCGCCGCGCCCATAGAACAGTCAAGATAAAGTGTTTTCACCATTTATTCCCCCTTTTTCACATTCATATGATTTATCATATTGGCCAGATAACCCGCGCCAAAACCGTTGTCAATATTCACTACCGAAACGCCGCTGGCGCAGGAATTGAGCATAGATAAAAGCGCCGACAACCCATTAAACGACGCGCCATAACCGACGCTGGTCGGTACGGCGATGACCGGACAGTCCGCCAGACCGCCTATCACGCTGGCCAGCGCACCTTCCATTCCGGCAATGGCAATGATAACGCTGGCGCTCATGATATCTTCAAGATGCGCAAGCGTCCGGTGTAACCCCGCAACGCCCACATCATAGAGCCGCACAACCTCGTTGCCAAGCACCGACGCGGTCAGCGCCGCCTCCTCGGCGATCGGGATATCGCTTGTCCCGCCGGTTGCTACCACTATTTTCCCGATGCCGTCAGGTTCCGGTATCCGTCCGATGACTCCGCAGCGGGCGTCTTTATGATACGTAAGCGGATGCTTTTTTTCTACAAACGCGGCGGCCTCTTCGGACAGTCTGGTGATGAGTATCGTATCCTGCCCGTTTTTCAGCATCGTCTCTGCGATGCCCTCGATCTGCTGCGGCGTCTTGCCCGCCCCATAGATCACTTCGGCTGTCCCCTGCCGCAGTTTACGGTGCATATCCACCTTGGCATATCCGATATCCTCAAACGGCTTTGTTTTCAGCTTTAAAAGCGCATCCTCAACAGAAACGCTGCCGTCCCGCACTTCCTCCAGCATTTTTCTGATATCCTCATTCATCCTCTTACCTCCAAGTCCAGTGATACGTTTTTATAGTATTCTTTCAATCTGCCCAAAATCTCCTGCCGGTGCTCCAGCAAAAGCCCCAACTGCGCCTCCCGCACCTGCAATCTTGCGCATCCCCTCTCCGAACGCACCCGAAAATCCCGAAAACCGAGAGAAAACAGATAGGTTTCCGCCGTTTCCGTGGTTTGCAGTTTTTCCCCGGTGATCTCTTCTCCAGTCGCAATCCTCGTAGCCAGACAGGCATACGCAGGTTTATCCCAGGTAAAAAGACCCGCCTCTTTGGAAAGCTGACGTATCTGCTCTTTTGTCAGACCACACTCCCGCAGAGGGGAGCGAACGGACAGTTCTCTAAGCGCCCGCATACCCGGTCTGTCGTCCGCATCGTCAGAAGCATTCGTTCCATCGAGCAGACACGGATATCCGTCTGCGGCCGCCGCTTCTGCGATGGCCGTAAAGATTGCTTTTTTACAGTAATAGCATCGGTCCGGCGGATTTTCACTCACACAGGGAACTGTCAGCACTTCCAGACGCAGGATCTTCATCTGTACGCCAAGTTCCTCCGCAAGCTGTCTGGCGTCTTCCAGTTCAAATTCCGGCTGAAATTCCGACTTCACATAATAAGCCTGCACATCCGCAGCATATTTTTGCGCCGCATAAAGCAGGAAGGCCGAATCCACGCCGCCCGAAAAAGCGATTGCCACCTGTGGGTGTAATAAAAAAAACTCTTCTAATGTCATGTGTGTCATGGGATACCGTAAATCCTCTCTTTTCCAAAAAATAAAGCGCACAGATCCTCTTCTGAGAATTTGTGTGCTTTCTAAGCATACATCTATGTCGTATTCATTTTATGATTTTATCTTTGCTCTTCGCTATCTTTACTCTTCGCTGCCTATACAGTTCAAAAATGACGCAATTTCCAGTATCGCGTATCTTTTATCATATACTATATAACGTTTCTACGTTATGTCAGACAACTTCCTGCTGTCTTAGCTATTGTACAATACCTGCGGGGAAAAAGTCAACCGTTCAGATTTTTGCCTGAACTTTTTGACACCTCGCTTATCGCATCCTGAATCAGCTTGCTGATATTTAAGTCCTCTACTCCCACGACTATGTTATCGCAATGGTTAATGGGGATCAATATGCGTTTCGCACTACTTTGCGCAACCGCTCTGGCCATAAGCGGCGTAATTTCCCCCAGCAGAGCGTCCGCGATCACGATACCAATCGGCCCGATGATCACATCAGCCTTCCTGCTGTTGACAACAACCGCATTTTCTCCTGTAGCCGCATTGTCGGCCCCGGCTTTCATCATGGCCGACGTCGCCGCCGAGTTAGTCCCTACTGCGGTAACCTGCGCCGCCGGTATGCTTTTTTTAATCGCCAAAACAAGCTGTTTTCCAATTCCGCCGCCCTGAGCGTCTATAATCAGTATGTTCATAATCGGTATTTCCCTCATGCTTTCCAGTGTGTCAGTACACTAATCTATGACAATTCATCCGTGGCGATATCCACCAATGATAATAGCATAGGCTATTTAGGAAAAAAAAGCAATGACCTGCGGGAAAAATATCAGGATTGGCAATGGTTCAGCTTGTGTGCGGGTACAGAAATCCATTTTCCGTGTCGGGCGGGCGCTGTGTATTGAATTTTCAGTTTTTTTTGTGTATAATCATCCGGCTTTCTTTTTTTCTGCATTTTTACATGTCAATCTAAAACAACGCAAAGGAGAAATCACATGAACAACTTACAAACAATTATCAACAACTATTTAGACTTCTGTCAGTATCAAAAACGCCTGGACGCTAAAACAATGAAAGCATACCGCATCGACCTGAAACAGTTTGCTTCGCAGATCGGTACTGCTGATGTATCCTGCATTACTGCCGATCTTCTGGAAAAATATATTATGGAACTGCATCGGACGTATAAACCGAAAACCGTTAAACGTAAAATTGCCTCTACAAAAGCGTTTTTCCGCTATATGGAATATAAGGATCATATCGCCGCCAATCCCTTCAATAAAATGCAGATAAAATTCAGAGAACCTGTCATCCTGCCCAAAACAATACCGCTCCACACTATGGAAAAATTCCTCTCTACCATTTACAGCCAGCGCACGCAGGCCAAAACTGCTTATCAGAAACGAAACGCTCTGCGGGACGCTGCGGTCATTGAACTTTTATTTGCCACCGGAATGCGTATTTCTGAACTTTGCTCGTTAAAAGCTGTTAATGTGAATCTGAAAGACAGCAATGTTTTGATATTCGGTAAGGGGTCTAAAGAAAGACGGATACAGATCGGAAGTCCGGAGGTTGGGTACATTTTAGATGAGTATTTGTCGGAATATCATAAAGAAATAGACGGCTGCGGGTATTTTTTTGTCAATCAGGCCGGAAAACCGTTATCTGATCAGGCGGTCAGAAGGATGATCCGTAAGTATTGTCATCTTGCAGGGATTGAACTGCATATTACGCCACATATGTTCCGGCATACGTTTGCGACGTGTCTGCTGGAGGAGGATGTGGATATCCGGTATATTCAGGAAATGCTGGGGCATAGTTCGATCAATATTACGGAAATTTATACGCATGTGGCGCTGGCGAAGCAGAGGGATATTTTGAGTACGAAGCATCCGCGGAGGTGGTTGAGGGTGTGAAGGGAAAACAATGGATAATTTAAGATTATC
>JAMPIB010000074.1 GCA_023663085.1 Ruminococcus sp.
TGATTATGGAAACATTGGTTATTAGTCCTGATTTTACGATTGAGGATATTCATAAGATCAGGGAGCAAAATTATGCGCGTACAAAAGATATGACAGTAGCGGAAAAGGTAGCGTATTATAATAATTCTGGTAAAAAAGCAGAAAGAGAAATTGAACGGCGCAGAGCATTGAAACAGAAAGCTATAGCTAAAGCATTACATCTATAATATAGAAGAGCCGTAAACCTTGCAAAACGTTCAGAAGCTTATGAAAAGGCTATCAATAGCAAAATTGAAAACGTGTTCAAGAGTGTTCAAAATTTTTAGAAAACACAAAAAAATAAAATACGGGAAACCTTAGCAAAATCAAGGCTTCCCGAACTTCTAACTACTGCGGAAGATGGGACTTGAACCCACACGATGTAACCATCACAAGATCCTTAGTCTTGCTCGTCTGCCAGTTCCGACACTTCCGCTCATTCGATTCACAACGCAAGTAATATCTTACTATTGCGGCATCAAAAAGTCAATACATTTTTTTAATTTCTCCAAGATTTTTTCTATGAAACCAACAGAATATATGGTACAATAATTTACAGAAAAAGCAATCCATTATCAGTAATCTCTGATACAACTGCCACAGGATACCTGCATAAAGTAAATCACGATAGAAAGAAGCATCGCCAATATGAACGTACCAGATAAGATTTCCAGAAAAACAATCTTAAAAGCCTTATGGCTTTTATATGCTCTGCTCAGTATAGCTGTCTGGCTCCCGCAGATCGACAAGCTGTTCGCCCAGGACATGTCGCTTACATCCGAATACATATCGTTAGACGATTCCTGGGACATCACTATCCACGGTGAGACATATCAGAATGTTTCTTTAGAGGACTTCACTTTTGATGTGGTCGATAAAGGGGATGAAATAACCATGCAGAGAGTTCTTCCGGACACGATTCCCCTTACCGAAGGAACCCTGCGTTTTCATATCAGGCAGTCCGCTGTCAGAATGTATCTTGACGGCGAGCAGTTCTATGAATACGGCTATGAAAGAATGGCGCAGAATAAAACGGTCGGCAGCGGTTTCCAGTTCATTAATTTTCCCGATTCCTATGCGGGCAAAACGCTGACGATCCACCTTTATCTGTCAGAGGATGACGCCTTTTCCAGATTCGATTCCATCCGCCTCTATGAATGGGAGAACGCTTACAGGATCCTGCTGACGGAGAACCGTATCCCGCTCTTTACCGGCTGTTTTTTAAGTATTTTCGGACTGGTGAGCATGATCATCACAATATTCGCACTGGCCTTTTCCATCAAATATATCCGGTTGTTTTGTATTGCAGTGTTTTCCATGCTGATAGGATTATGGACGTTATGCTATTATAATGTCATCCTAATTTTTTCCATCCCTCTGTACTCCGTTTCTTTGTTAGAATATATAACACTTTATCTGGCGCCGATCTCGCTCATTATCTATATGTGGGAAGATGTCAAAAATCTGAAAAAGAAGCTTTTATTTGTCATTTACTGGGTTTATTTTGCCTTCCATACGATAGCCGCTTTCTGCATGCTCATACTGCATGCCACGGATACCGTTCACTGTGCCGCTACCTTAAAATACATGCAGTTTCTCATTATATGCGGACTCATTCTTTTTATAATAATAGAGATCCTGAACTTAAGATCCAGCAAGGCGATCAGCCGTTTATTTCCAGTGGGTATGATTGTCATTGCCGGCTGTATCTTCCATGACCTGATCATCTATTGGAACAACCGCTATCATGGCATGGCTCTGGATTCCTTACGAGGCGTCACTTCGCTGGGCATCGTCTTCTTTATCTTCATCCTTATCATCTCCTTCTATATCAATCTGACGCAGAAGCTGATGCAGGAGACAGAGCGTAATTTCCTGATAAAAAGCGCCTACACGGATGAACTGACGCAGATCCACAACCGCCGCTACTGCATGGAATATATGAATAAAATTAAAGAAGCGGAAACGCTGGATTATACGGTCATCTGCTTTGACTTAAATAATCTGAAGATAACCAACGACACCTACGGTCATGCGCAGGGTGATATCTTAATAAAAAGCGCCGCCGAAGTAATTGCGGAGACTTTCGAGGCGAATGGTCTCGTTGCCAGAATGGGCGGCGACGAATTTATCGCCATTATTGAAACCGCGAAACGCGATGAAATTTCCAGACTGTTAGAACAGTTTCAGATCAATCTGCGGAACAAAAATAATGAAGTTGAAAATCTGAATATGTCTATTGCTTTCGGGTATGCCTCCTGTAACAGCAAGGAATATAATATCGAAAAGATTTATCAGATTGCCGATAACCGCATGTATGAAAATAAGAAACGTATGAAAAGCCTCAAAGCATAAATTCTATCCACAAACTCTGTCCATATGGCACACTTTTATCACACATGGCATAATATAAGCATATAATCATCCATTCTGAGGTTTCGCCATGTATTCATCCTGCTCCATTGCCATTGCCGGACGCACACCGGATACCGCCAATTATGAAAAAGCGCTCCATCTTCTGGGATCGGCTACCATCACCACGCTCGATCCCGAACAATGCAGCGACTGCGACGGTCTGTTACTGCCGGGCGGCGGCGATATCACGCCCGCTTTCTTCGGACAGCACGATCACGGTTCCCGCAATATCGACACGGAACTGGATATCATGCAGTTCCAGATATTGGATTTATTTCTCAAATGGCACAGACCCGTCCTCGGCATCTGCAAGGGACTCCAGCTGATCAATGTCCATTTCGGCGGCACCATCTGTCAACATATCAAAAATGCCCCCTCCCACCAATGGAACGGTAAGGATATGTACCACTATGTCTATCATATCGGCTGCGGCCGCAGGGACTTTTTTTACCAGCTTTACGGGAGCAGCGCCTTCGTCAATTCCGCCCACCATCAGGCCATCGATAAACCCGGCAAAGGTCTTCTTCCCATCTGTCAGGCGCACGATGGCATCATTGAAGCGCTCGCACATGATACGCTCCCGGTCTGCGGCGTCCAGTGGCACCCGGAACGCCTCATGGAACGGGGCGGCGAAGAACTGCTTGCCTACTTCCTCCATACCTGTTCCAGATGAAGTCTGTATTCTTCAAACAGCGCTTTCATGATATTGTTCATGGTTTTCATCGTCTCCGGATCGACGTTTTTGACTGCCGCCATGATACCCTGTATGCTCCTTTTCCAGTTGGCTGTAAAATCTATGAGGTTATCGGCCTCTGATGCCTTTATCACGTCATAGAGGGTGTCTACAAAGATGTGTATCTGTTCCTGATCCAGCGACAAAATCCATTTGTTGAGCGCTGTATCCATGACCATCTGGCTCGAATAGACCTGTCTGGCTGTGCGGAAATCATCTTTTTCCACCAGCCAGGAATAAGGGTCATGCTGTGCCAGCCCTAAGTATCTGCTCTCCACCACGCGGTAATTGCCCTCGGAATAAAAGATCATCCCTACCAGCGAAGAATGCGGGATAGTCTTACGGATACGCGCCTCAATCCTGTCATAGCCGCCTCCCTGCTTGACTTCCGGACGAAATCCCGGCCCGTCATGATTGAAGATGCTTTCAATCTTATCCTGTATCTCTTTCTTACAGTTCATGGCCGCATAAACTGCCAGATTACCGCCCTTGGAATGTCCGCCGACATAGAAGGGCCTCGCAATCTTCTTCGCCGTATGGTTCAGATATTCCACGCTCATGAGCTGCCCCGGAACCGGGTCGGAGAAAGCAAGGTTCAAATCTTCCTTCCAGCCGACTAGCGTTTCATCCGTCCCCCGGTAGACCACGTAAAATCTGCCGTCGCCCATCTGGATGGTGATCGCCGAAAACTGCGTTTCTCTTTCCAGTTCAATCTGGTTTACATAATTACTTAATTTCAGCGTTCCGAAGCGTTTACTGTCCGCCATCGCCTGAAAAAGCGCGGTATTTTTCTCCCGATAGCGCTCATCGGCATAGAGACTGTCATAGTCTTTATGATGCAGGATAGACTGCATATCCACAGCCTGTTCTTCTTCTTTTACATCCGGCACCAGATTATCAAATTTCAGATAGGCAAACTGGCTGAAGATCAGACTGTCCACCTCGTTAAGCGGTTTCTCCGCAAACGTATAGCCGCCGTACATCCTGATATAATCAAGGATCGTTCCCATTTAAAATTTCGCCTCCAGATGCTCGATATTCTTGATCAGTACCGAGACCGTCCCGTCGGGATTGGTGATAAACTCCACACTTTTCGGATTTTTATACTGTTCCATCGGAATCTTGATCTCAATGCCCGTATCCGTGTACAGATGCTGGCTCTGATACTTCCGCACGGTATTCTCGCTCTGCGGCTGTATCTCTTCTTTTACCATATCGTACTTTTCCATCTTATCCTGAAAAGCTGTTTTTAATTCCGGTTTCTCCACGAAAATCTTATCCGCGATCTCCTCTACCGTAAAACCGCCGTTCTCCGTAATTTCCTCCTGTATGATGCTCTTGGCCTCCATCTGTTTCGCGAAACATTGCGTCTCATCATACCCCTCTTTCTGCACGCTCTCCACCGCTTTGGTCACGATAGAGAGTTTGGATTTATGGGAAAGATGGCTGCTGCACTTTAAGAACAGGAAGGAAAAATAATTGGTCTTTTCCCCGTTCACCTCATATTTTTTCTCAATGACATACACCGCCAAATCGTCCAGTCTGATAATGGCCGCTTCTGTGAGCCTCTGCCCCTCCGAGGGAAGAATGGACTTATGACGGATGATCTCGTTGCTGTTTCCTTCTTCAAGGGCCATCGTCCGGTGTGTATAGAGCGATTTATAATTCATCTTTAACAGAGCCAGATACTCCTCTGTTTCATACTGAAAGCGTACAATGACCAGATCGGCCGCCGGGATATCAATATTGCTGTTCATGATATCATATAAGAGCGTGGCGATATCCTTGCTGATATCAATGAAAGCATCATCCGCATACTGCTCTAAAATATGATAGACTTCCGATTCCTCTCGATAAAAACGGCACTCTTTGGCATCGTCGCCCGAACTGATCTTCGCGATATGTTCCCTGATAAAATCCGCAAATTCCGAGCCGTATTCCAACTCTGTATCGGAGAGTACCGGCATACCGATCGTAGAATCCATGATATGTACGATGGCTTTCTTGATCCTTATATTTTCTTTTACCATTTACACTAACCTCCATGATTCCGTTTCGCGGAATCCCAATATCTCACACAGCTCTCCTCTTTCGTATGCTGTCCGGCATATCTTTAGTATCTCTTCCATGTCCTGGGGGAAAACAGCAGTAACATCGGCAGCAGTTCCAGACGTCCCGTCAGCATATTAAACATCAGCGTGAGTTTGGACAATATGGAATAACCGCTGTAATTGCAGGCAGGCCCCACCGCATGCAGTCCCGGCCCCGTATTATTTAACGTCGCTAAAACGGCGGAGAAATTCGTCGTCATATCATATTGATCCAGCGATAAGATCAGGAAAGAAAAGATACAGATCACCAGATATATGATCAGATAAGAATGAATCGAGCGCGCCGTCTCATCGTCTACCGCCCTTCCTTCCAGATGCGGCTTTTTCACGATCTGCGGATGTACGACCCGTAGAAGTTCTTTTTTCATATCCTGCGCCAGAATGATAAGACGGGATACTTTAAAACCGCCTCCGGTACTGCCTGCGCAGGCGCCTATTGCCATAACGACCAGCAGGATCGCCTTGGAAAACTCCGGCCATAGGTCAAAGTCCGTGGTTGAAAATCCGGTACTGCTCCCGATGGATGCCACCTGAAAAAGCGCGTCCTTAAAAGCCACCGCAATATTGCTGTAATACCCTCTGATATTCCAGGTGATAAAAGCCGCCGCACCAAACAAAATAAGCAGATAGACTCTCGCTTCTTCATGTTTTACGGCCTCTTTGGGCTTTCTGGCCACCACGAGCAGATAATACACGTTGAAATTCATACCGCCGAGTATCATAAAGATGATAAATATGATCTGTACGGCCGTCGTATAACTGCCGATACTGGTATTGAGGACGCCGAAACCGCCCGTTCCCATTGTGGAAAAAGACAGTACGATGGAATCATACAGACTCATACCCGCGACTTTTAAGCAGATGATCTGCAATATCGTAATCGCGATATAAATGCCGTAAAGAATTTTGGCCGTTGACTGCACCTTCGGCACCAGTTTGCCCACAGTAGGCCCCGGACTCTCCGCCCGCATGAGGTGCATGTTATAACCGCCCGATAACGGCAGCACCGCAATAATAAGCACCAGCACGCCCATACCGCCGACCCAGTGCGTAAAAAGACGCCAGAACTGTACGCTCTTAGAAAGGCACTCCACATCCGATAAAATACTACACCCTGTCGTCGTAAAGCCCGATATCGTCTCAAATAACGCATCCACGAAACTCGGTATCTCCCTGCTTAAATAAAAGGGCAGCGCTCCGACGATACTCAAAACGACCCATGTCAGCGAAACGGTCACAAACCCCTCTCTCGCATAGAATATATTGCTTTTGGGCTTGAACTGTTTACCGATCTCCGCTGCCAGAAAACAGCCTATCATGACCACGGCAAAAGCATATCCCGCCTTTTCCCGATAGATCAGTGCGACCAAACAGGGCAGTATCAGAAAAAGCGCTGCAAATTCCAAAACGCGGAATAATATATATCTGATAATAGAAAAGTTCATAGCAATTCCCTCTATTTCAAAATCTTTTATTTTAAAATATCCCTGATATCATTCAGTCTCGTATTCGTCGTTACCACAATGACGGAATCTCCCGCTTCGATCACGCTCTGGCCGCCGGGAATGCTGATACTGCCTCTGTGATTGATAGAGCAGATCAGGATATTGGGTTTGATCGGCAGATCCTGAAGCGGGATACCGATCACCGGCGAATCCGATCTGACGCTGAACTCCAGCGCCTCTACGCGGTTATCATTCAGACGGTACAAAGTCTCGATATTGCTGCCCAGCGAACTGTTCATCGCGCGGACATATTTGATGATATGCTCCGCAGTCAGGTATTTCGGATAAACAACGCTGCCGATATCCAGACTGTCTATGATTTCGTCATAAGAGATCCTGTGCACATGAGTGATCAGTTTAGCTTTGGACACACTCTTGGCGAACAGGGAAAGCATGATGTTTTCTTCATCCACACTCGTCATCGCCACGAAAGCCTCCGCCTGTATGAGTCCCTCCTGTAATAACAGATTCCTGTCCGTACCGTCTCCGTGAATGATAAAGGCTTTCGGCAGAAGTTCGCTCAGTTCCTCGCAGCGCTCTTTATTCACTTCAATGATCTTGATCTGAATACCCATGGCCGTAAGCTGTTTAGCCAGATAATAGGCTGTCTTGCCGCCGCCGATTATCATCACATTTCTGGCTCTTGTCACGGCTGCGCCGAGTTTTTTAAAAAAGGCCATTGTCTTCTGGGCAGTACCGACTACGGAAATCTCGTCCTTAGCGCGGATGATAAAATTGCCACCCGGAATATAGACATTTTCATCACGTTCCACCGTACATATCAGAACGTCGGATTTCAGTTTGGAGGCTATCTGCTGTAAAGACTGGTCGCAGAGCACAGAATCCTCACCCACACGGCACTTGACAACCTCGACACGCCCTTTCATAAAACTGTCGATGGTGAGAGCCGATGGGAATTTTAAAAGCCTCGACATCTCTGTAGCCGCGGCAAATTCCGGATTGATTATCATGGAAAGCCCCAGTTCCTTCTTGATATATTCAATCTCCATATTATAAACGGGATTTCTGACTCTGGCGATTGTATGACAACCGCCTGTCTTTTTAGCGATCAGGCAGCAGAGAAGATTCGTCTCGTCAGAACCTGTCACCGCTATGAGAAGATGCGCATTTTCCACACCGGCTTCTTTTTGCACCGCGAAGCTGACCCCGTTGCCAACCACGCCCATCACATCATAGCTGTTGATAAGGCCCTGCAGCTTCTGGTTTTCCAGATCGATGACCGTTATGTTATGCCCTTCCGAACTTAACTGCTCTGTCAGCGTCGCGCCTACGTTTCCGCATCCCACTATGATAATCTGCATTTGTTTTCCCCTTCCTATGTGATCTTTATGCGGCCCTATTATAAACCTTATTGTGGCTTATTACAGTCTTATTATGGCCTTATTGTAATCTTATCAGTATTTATCCGGATAATCCGTGCCGGTCTCCGACTGCATCCGGCTCACGTATTTTTCCGGCTGTTTTTCCATTTTTAACATGGTATCAAAGGCCATGAGCAGCATTTTATCTTTATTCTCTCTCATATCGTGCTCGCCCGAATCCATGCGCGCCTTGAAATGATCCATCTGCCAGACCATGATATCTACTATAGTATATCCCGAAATCCGGTACTGGCATAAAAAATCCTCATTTTCCAGATAATACACAAATTCACGATAAACCGGCTCCGACTCCCGCAGGGCCGACCAGAACTGTTCGCAGAATGCCTCGTCTTCTCCCGCATAATAACATAACGCCCCGGCCCATTTTCTGGCCGCATCTTCCAATTCAGAACTCATTTTCATCCCCTCTTTGCCCATTTTCCTTCCTCTCCGGTCTGCCGTGTAACGCCGCAACGCCAGAACCGGTTCTTTTTCTTTACTGTGTCCCATATATATAAAATAACGAAACAACCCGGCAGACATCAGCGTATGTCTCCGTCTGGTGGATCATGTCATCTATCCTGCAAAAAGCCAATAATTTTATCTGGGGAGTTCCCCTGCTGTTCATACTCATGGGCACTCATATTTATTTCACATGCAGACTCCGCGCCCCGCAGCGCAAAATACTTTATGCCATCAGGCTTTCCCTCGGCATGGAAGATACCGGAAATAATAACCTCTCTCCGTTCTCCGCGCTGGCTACCACGTTAGCCGCCACGCTGGGAACGGGAAATATCATCGGCGTTTCCACCGCCGTCGCCTTAGGCGGCCCCGGCGCCATCTTCTGGTGCTGGATCACCGGTATCCTCGGCATGGCTACGGCCTACAGTGAATGCTATTTAAGCGTTCTCTTCCGCAGCCGGAAAAGCAATGGTACCTATGTCGGCGGCCCGATGTATGTCCTGAAAAATGGTTTACATAACAAGGCTCTGGGTTCCTTTTACGCCTTCTGTACGCTGATCGCCGCTTTCGGCGTTGGCTGTACGACGCAGTCCAATTCCGTCTCCCAGGCTGCGGCTGCTTCTTTTTCCATATCGCCGCATATCGTCGGCCTCCTGTTAGCCCTGGTTACGGGCGCTGTGATCCTCGGCGGCATCAAGACCATCGGCAATCTGTGCGAGAGAGTCGTCCCGGCCATCAGTTTCGTTTATCTGTTCGGCTGTTGTCTGCTCCTTATCCTTTATCGCAGACAACTTCCGGCCGCCTGCCTGTGGATACTGAAAGACGCTTTTTCTTTCTCCTCGATAGCCGGCGGCTTCGTCGGTTCCACACTACAACTGTCGCTGCGCTACGGTATTGCCAGAGGACTTTTTACCAACGAAGCCGGAATCGGCACTTCGGCGATCGCCGCCGCGGCCTCCGGTGTGGACGAACCGAAACACCAGGCTTATGTCTCCATGACTGCCGTATTCTGGGACACGGTCGTCATGTGTTTGTTGACCGGTCTGGTCATCGTGTCCAATATGCTCTATGATCCTGCTTCTGTGCAGAATGTCCCCTCGACCGGACTGACTTCCGCCGCTTTTGCACACCTGCCGTATGTGGGTGACGCTTTTTTGACGATCTCCCTGATGGCTTTCGCCATCACGACGCTGATCGGCTGGTCTTATTTCGGGGAAAAGGCAACGGAATACCTTGTCGGTAACAAAGGTATCCCGTATTATAAACTTTTTTATATTATCATGATCTACCTCGGCGCCATTATTCCCATGAATCTTGTCTGGGAAAGTACCGATCTGATCAACGCCCTGATGGTCATCCCCAATGTGCTGGCGCTTATTCTGTTACGCCGTCACATCAGTTCTTAAAGACAGCCGACAGCTTTCTACGCTGTCTTTACAGCGTCCGGGCAGTCCGCATCAGATCTGGAAACTGCCGACGATTTCTTTCAGGGAACGGCTGCTGCGCTCCATGATAGCCATCTGCCGCATGATCTCTTCGGAGCTGACGTTCGTATGCTGCATGGCATCGGCCACATTATGGATATCCTCCACAATAGTTGCCGTCGTCTCTGTAATAGTCTGCAAAGAAGCTATCATTTCCTCGATAGAAGCACCCATCTGCTGCGCCGAGGCGCCTAAGTCTGTGGCGATACCGTCATAAAATACGGCGTCTTTTTTATATTGCTGTGCAGTATCGAGCATCGTATGATAATCCCCGATCACATGGTTTTTCATAAAATCAAGCAAAGTTCCCGAACTGTCTCGTAAGGCCATGACGGAATCGACCACGTCGTTGATGACCGCCTGAATATTATCTACGGCCGTTCTGGAACTTTCCGCCAGCGTTCTGACTTCATCCGCCACCACGGCGAAACCTTTGCCGGCTTCTCCCGCACGCGCCGCCTCTATGGACGCGTTTAACGCGATCAGATTGGTCTTCGCGGCAATATTCAATATTTCCTGAGAAAGCGTCTTTATTACTTCCACTTTCTCAACATCCTTGAGCGCCACTTCCAGTTCTTTCTCCACTTTCCGGTAAATCTGACTGGCCTGCGCCTTGGCATTCTCCGTGGATACCAGCAGCTGTTCCGCACGCGTATTGATCTCGCCGGAAGCGTCAGCCGCCTCGGACGCTTTCATTGACACATTATCTACTACCGTTCCAATCTCTGAACTGGCCATACTTATGGTATGGGTCACGCTCGCCGCGTCGTTGGCCTTGGCAGTTACCGCTACAATGAGCTGATCCATTTCATCAAGACTGTTGTTCAGTTCCGCCATATTTTCATAGGCTTCTCCGGCCGTGCTGGCGATCTCCGCCGCTTCATCCTTCGTCCCGAGAATGGTCTCACGGATCTGTTTTCTGACTGACTTGGTCGCATACTCAATCTCTTCTATTTCATCTTTAAAGCCCTCGGCCACCTGATGTCTGGCCTTGCCCTCTACATTGGTACTGTCTCTGAAATCACCGCTGGCAAACTGCTTTAAATCCGCTATCGGCGCCAACAGTTTGTTAGCCGCCAGCACGACGCATCCTACGATCAGAAAAATACCGACGATCACAATCAGCACGCAGGCGATGACCAGTGCAGTCAATTCTCCGGATACCACATTGGTCGGAATGACAACACCGACTGCCCATTCACAGTTTTTCAAAGATACAATTGCAAAATATTTACTCGTTCCGTCATAATCTCTGCTCTCAATGATACCCTGTCCGCTCTGGATCAGCGCGTCCACATTGGAAAGTACGCCGCCTGCCGCCTCCGCGACACTGACGGAAGAATTTTCAGTAGGCAGATACTCCGTATTTGGATGCGTTACAAAACATCCCGCACTGTCTACCAGAAAACCGTATCCTTCCTCGCTTTTCAGCGAATCCACCACGCTCACCAGTTCGTCGATCGTAATATCCGCGCCGCACACGCCTGCAAAAGCGCCCGCCGCGTCATACATGGGAGCCGCCACTGTAATGACGATCTTCCCGGTAAAAGCATCCACATAAGGGTCTGTTACAATGATATCGCCCGCCTCTTTGGCCTGTATGTACCAGCCGCGCTCGCAGCAGTCATAATCGTCACCCACTTCCGAATTGATGATCAGCATCGTATGATCCTCGAATCCATAATAAGCATCCATGATCGTACCGTCATCTTCCGCCAGATGCGCCGCCAGATAGGATTTTATCTCCTCATAAGAAGAATCACGTAACATCAGTTCATAAGTATCGACATTCTCCACAACCCAGGCAATCTGCCGAAACAGCCAGCTGTTCAATTCCTCCGCCGTCTCTCTGGCCTTTTCCAGCTGCAGATCCTGTACTTTCTGGCTTACAACCCTGTTGGAGATCAGATAACTCCCGACCGAGCCAATGAACAGTATGATAGCAGCCGCCAATGATATTGTTGCAATCAATTTTCCTTTAATTGTTTTCATATATCCCTCCGGTAGTATGTCATATGCCTTGTATCCGTCTTATTATACACTTTTTTCTTGCAATCGTCCACATTTAATATCATACTTCAACACCAAAATATTGCAAAATATTTGAAGCGAAAGTTAGTGTATAATTAAAGTTGGCAAAAAGGGAAGCAGGGACTAAATCCCTACT
>JAMPIB010000075.1 GCA_023663085.1 Ruminococcus sp.
ACCTTGCCAAGGTCGGGGTCGCGGGTTCGAGTCCCGTCTCGCGCTCTTTTTAATGAAGCGCTAATTTTTTATATTATGCTAATTTCTGTAATTTTTCGCTGTGTTCTGATACTACCTTTTTCAAGGGTTCAATATCTGTAAAAGCCGCCTCCATCTTATCCACATAATCTTTATAACGATTGTATGTATCAGTATAACAAGATTCGATTGTATGTAATCGGGGGATTAAATTGTTTTCTAATAAGTCAGCTTCAACCCTCTTCAAGCGATTTTCTATCGGCTGTAATTTTGCGTCAAGTTTTGAATATACAGTGGCTTATATACTGATCGGGGTCAATATGCTCCATGTTTTATGGAAATGGTCAGGAAAGAGACGTTGACAAATTCAGCGTTTCTTTTTTTGTCCATCTGATATATAATAGTATCAGAGTAACCATCGAAAACGGATGAAAAGGATACAGCCGCATGTTTCGCAAAAAAAGTGTTGTAAAGCAATATGATAAAGAAAACAGCAGACCCGTCATCAAATGCAGTATATGTAACGGAGAGCAGGTGGCGGGCTTTAAAGATATCCGCAGCGGCAGATTTGAAGAGGTCATGCTGATCAGAAACAGCAGGGATCTGGAGGCTTTTATGCAGTTGTATGATATAGGTGATAGAAAGGATATCAGTAAAGAATATTAAAGTACATTCGGAAGACTAAAGAGGGGAAATGATATGAACGTTTTGAAAAAGATCTTATACGGAATACTTATATTTTTTATGTTATGCTGCGGCATGATATTTCTATGTGCCATGAATCCGGAATTATCGGGAAAGATTGCCGATACGTTTCATCTGGGTGAAGATGAAAAAAGCAATTTCAGTCCCACGGCAGGTACGGGAAGTACCATCGGCGATGACGGCGGGATCTATGGCGGACAGGTGCAGAGCGGTGATACGGCGGATGATGAGGCCATGAATGATGCGCAGTCTCCGGAGGTAATACCGGTATCGAGCCAGCCGGCGGATGGTTCTGAATATGTGGTCGGGCCGAATATCGAGACGAAACCGGATGGATTGCAGGATCTGGAGGCGAGTGAGACGCCCATTCCATACAGGATCACGGCGCCGGCCGATGTGGCGGGCAAGAACGGGTATCAGCCGATACAGGATGAAAATACAGAGATTGATGATGCGGAGGCCGATGAACTGGTAAATGAACTGGATGTCGGCAGGACCGGAGATGGTCTTACTTTCGATCCGCTCTTTTATCCGTATTATAATATGTTGGACGCACGCGGCCAGCATCTCTATCGGCAGATCTATGCGAATGCCAATGATCTGAACGAGCGTTTTGCACCGATAGAGGATGTGTCGGTGGGGTCGCTGCGCAATATTTTTGCGGCAGTCTATAACGATCATCCGGAGCTTTTCTGGGTGGATACGGCTTATTCCTGTAAATACCGGAGGAATGGACAATGCGCGGAGATAGATCTGCAGTTTAATTCGACGGCGGACAATCTGACGCAGGAGAAAATTAATTTTGAACAGAAGGCCAAAGAGATCACAGACGGTACGAAAGATATTGAAAGTTATTATGAGAAGGAAAAATATGTGCATGATGCGCTGATCGCACAGGTGGATTATGCGGCGTCTGCGCCGATGAACCAGAGCGCTTACAGTGCGCTCGTAAACGGCAAAACAGTGTGCGCGGGATATGCCAGAGCCTATCAGTATATGTTGCAGCAGCTCAGGATTCCCTGCTATTATTGTACGGGATATGCAGGCGAGAGTCATGCCTGGAATATCGTAGGCTTAGATGATGGCTATTATAATGTGGATGCGACCTGGGATGATACGGATTCGGGAACTTATGATTATTTCAATAAATCCGATACGGATTATATGGGAACGCATCTGCGGCAGGAATTGTCCGTGAATCTGCCGCCCTGCAATGGAACATTGTACCGGAATGTGAAAGCGGATGAGGAAGAAGGCGAGGAGGGAGACGACGAGGACGAAGGAACGAATAATCAGGTATATGATACCAGACGGAGTCTGGCGGATCTGGGAATTGCGCCGGAATCGTCGTTTGTGACACTGGAGGATTATTATAACAACTGTTATGATAATATTGTTCATACCGGAAAAGGGAATTATCAGTTCTGGAATGTGGTCAAGGGCGATCTGCTTTTCCAGGATGTGTACGGGGCTTATCAGACGGAAGATTACAGACAGGGATATATGGACAGTGCACTGGCGGAGGTGGGAGGTTCCTTTTACCTTCTTAACTGGACGATCGAGTCTCTGCAGGATGGATATTATTTAATAACGCATGATGTGGAAATAAGATAACAGAGATACGCAGGAGGAAACGGATACTATGAAGATATTGGTGATCAACGGAAGTCCGAAAGGAAAAAACAGTGTGACATTTCAGACTGTGCGCTTTTTGCAGAGGAAGTTTCCGAAGGATGATTTTGAGATCATCCATGCCGGAGCGCAGATTGCGTTGTGGGAGCGGGATATGTCGTCTTTGAAGGCGTCTGTAGAAGCGGCGCAGATGATACTGTTTGCTTATCCGGTCTATACGTTTATCGCACCGTCGCAGCTTCACCGCTTTGTGGCGTGCTTAAAAGAGCAGGATATTGATTTTTCCGGCAAATATGTGACGCAGATCACGACTTCCAAGCATTTCTATGATATAACGGCACACCGTTATATCGAGGATAACTGTAAAGATATGGGAATGCGTGTGCTGCGCGGTTTTTCTGCGGATATGAACGATCTTTTGACCAGGAAAGGACAGCTTCAGGTCATCACATATTGGAATTATCTCAAACATATAATAGAAGAAGAAACGTCGCCTTTCGAGGAAGAGCCGGATACTACGCCGCTTCGTGAGAAGAGCCGCAAACACCGTATCATCATCGTTACCGACTGTGCAAAGGAAAATAAGAGACTGCGCGGGATGATCGTTGATTTCAGAAAAGCGCTCCCCTATGAGAGTCATGTAGTCAACTTACAGAATTTTGAATTTAAAGGCGGCTGTCTGGGATGTTTCCACTGTGCGGCCGATGGCAGCTGTATCTATCAGGACGGGTTTGATGATTTTCTGCGCAATAAGATACAGCGTTCAGATAGTATCGTTTATGCTTTTTCCATCAAAGATCATTCGATGGGGACGTTATTTAAGACTTATGACGACAGACAGTTCTGCAACGGGCACCGCACGGTGACTATGGGAAAACCGACGGCTTATCTGATCGATGGAGAGTTTTCACAGGAAGAAAATCTACAGATGATAATAGAGGCCAGAAGCCAGGTCGGCGGGAATTATCTGGCAGGTATTGCGACAAATGAGGGTGTCGGAGCCGATTCTCCGAAAGCCTGTGCGAAGAAACTTGCTTATGCGCTTGACCACAGGATGAAGGTGAATGAGAACTTCTACGGGGTCGGCGGCATGAAGATATTCCGTGATTTAATTTTTGAGATGCAGGGTATGATGAAGGCGGATCATCAATTTTATAAGCAGCATCATTTCTATGATTTTCCGCAGAAAAAGGTGGGAACCATACTTTTCATGAAGTTTGTCGGCCTGTTACTCAGGATGCCGCACAGCAGGGCCATGATGCAGTCGAAGATGACAGAGGGGATGCTGATGCCTTACGAGAGAGTGATCACCGGAAAGCAGATTACGCTTGATTAAACGTCTACAGGCAATAATTAAAGAGGAAAATAAGATAAAATATGAAGTTATATCAGGATTATATTTTTGATCTGTATGGAACGTTGGTAGATATCCGCACGGATGAAGAACAACATGCGTTATGGAATAAGGTGTCGTTGTTTTACGGATACTATGGGGCTTCTTATACGGCGGAAGAACTTAAAAAGTCTTATCTTTCGCTCGTTGCCGGTAAGGAGAAGGAAAAAACGGCACAGATACATTACGCGCATGAAGCCTATCCGGAGATAGCGATAGAGGAGGTTTTTGCGGCATTATATGAAAAAAAGGGCGTACAGCCCTCTGCGGAACTGGTACTCCATACGGCGCAGATGTTCCGGGTGTTTTCGACACATCATGTCCGTTTATATGCCGGCGCGGCGGAGTTGTTACAGACGATACGGGAGAAGGGCAGGGGCGTTTATCTCTTATCCAATGCGCAGCGTATCTTTACGGAGTACGAACTGCAGTATCTGGGGATCTATGACAGCTTTGACGGGATTCTGATCTCTTCCGATCATGGCGTGCGGAAACCGGATGCAGAGTTTTTCGGGCTGTTATTTAAAAAGTACTGTATAAAGCCGGAGAATGCCCTGATGATCGGAAACGACCTGGACAATGATATAGCCGGGGCTAAAAGAGCAGGGCTGGATACTTTTTATATCCACTCAGCCATATCGCCGGCGCTGACCAGAGAAGTAGACGCGGACTATTGTATGATGCACATGGATCTGCGGAGTCTGCGCAGAAGATTATTTAAAAAGGAGGTATCATAAACATGGATAAGAGTTTTGTCACCAGGATTGGCGAGACGATTTCCGTAAAGGGAAAGGAAGTAACGGATAAGGCCAAAGATCTGGCGGAAATTGCCAATCTGAAAAGTCAGATCAGCACATGTGAAGAGGTAGTGAAGAAAAATTACATGGAGATCGGCAGGCGTTATTATGAACTGCATGGTGCGGCGCCGGAAGAAGATTACGACGAACAGTGCCGGGCAATCGCCAATGCGCAGAACGGTATCACGGAACTGGAAGAAAAGATAAAAGAAATCAAGGGTATCTAAGAAAAGGTACCCTTGATTTTTTAGGTGAGTCTGTATTTTATCCTTCTATCCTTCCGGAGCAGGTGCGGCCTCCGGCGGCTGTGCTTCCTGCGCCTCCTGGGCTGCGGCCGCGGCCGCGGCGGCTGCTTCTGCGGCTGCCTGCGCGTTGCGGACATCTATTTCGGCCCGTTGTGCGGCAATGACTTGTTCATAATTAGGATCGGTATAGAATTCCGCGCCATGCGGACATATATTTTCTGTCGGTACTGTCGGCACCATAGATGTGGAGCCGTCTTCATTTATTACTTCTGTCATGGCATTGGGGGAGCCGCTTTGCAGGGAAACATCCTCAATTAGCGGTAATTCCAGGACGCTGTTAATTTTAAACGGGCAAAATTCTGTAGCGGGTAGTCCCGTATATTCACAGATAGGGCCTGCGTAATGAATATCGCATGTTTCCGTCGGCACAGTGCCTTCCGCAAAATATTCCGTCCGCAGCGTGCCGTCGCATAGTCCGGCGATCGGCAGCTTGCCGGAACGGGTACAGACAGTGGCGGTAACGATGCCGCTGGGTACGTTGAAAGACTGGTTAGGCAGTTCTTCATGTATTTTGGCCATAACAGTACGCCAGATCTTCTTGGCAAGGTTTC
Organism: Ruminococcus sp.; assembly: GCA_023663085.1. Lineage (GTDB taxonomy): Bacteria > Bacillota > Clostridia > Lachnospirales > Lachnospiraceae > UBA3282. The sequence continues at coordinate 5,402 of JAMPIB010000075.1, forward strand.
TCTCTTCTCCGCTTAGTTTTACATTATTGTCAAAACCGGCCCATGTCGTAGCGGTGTAGTAAGGGGTATAACCCGAAAACCAGACGTCATTATAATCGGAAGTCGTACCGGTCTTGCCGGCGATGGGCATACCGCCGAAATTTACGGCGCCGCCGGTGCCGCTTAAGACAACGTCTACCATCGCGTCTGTCAATAAGAAAGCAGTCGTTTCTTTAATGACCTGTTTGGACTGTGGCGCAGTATTATCCAAAATGACATTACCGTCATGATCTACGACTTTGGTGTATAACTTCGGTTTGATGTACATGCCGCCGTTGGCAATGCAGGCATAGGCGGCATTTAATTCTTCGTTGGTAACACCGTTGGTGATGCCGCCGAGCGCCAGCGACTGCTGGATATCGGAGAAGACTTCACCGTTTATCTCCTTCCGCTCTTCCAGCGTGGTGAAGCCGAAATTGATAAGGTAATCAAAACCAAGCTGTGGAGTGATCCATGTCAGTGCCTTGACCGTAACAACATTCATGGAGTCTTTGATACCTGTCCGCAGAGAAGAAAGGCCGCGGTATTCCTCACCATACCAGTTACCGACCGGACGGCCGTTGGCATAATTAAACGGCGCGTCGTCGATGACAGTAGCCAGTGTTAAGCCTGCGCTGTCTAAAGCCGGGGCATAGGTCGATACGATCTTAAAGGTCGAACCCGGCTGTCTTGTGGTATCCGTAGCACGGTTTAACGTCCGGCTGCCGGATTTGGGGCCGCGTCCGCCTACCATAGCGACGACATAGCCGGTACTCTGATCTTCTACAACGAGAGAGACCTGTGGCTGCGGCGTTAAGGATATCGTTTCGCTGAATACTTCGTCGTTGGGGCCTAAAATTGCTTCTTTATAAAACTCGATATCTATATAGGCTTCATCCTGTGAAGAATAGATCAGATTATAACCTGTCTTGGATTCCCGCCAGAAACTGCGGAACATTTCCGTACTGTAATTGACTCTGTCGCCGTTTTCATTTACGACGGTCAGGTCATAGTTTAAATACCACTTGGTGTTGGCCGGGAAATTGCTTTCATCTGCAAATGTCTCATCACAGATTGCCTGGATAGCGGGATCCTGCGTGGAATAAATCTTCAAACCGCCGCTGTATAATAGCGTATAAGCCTGTGTTTCATTATATCCGGCGGCGATCAGATCCTCTAACACATCATCCGTAAGCGCATCTACGAAGTAGGAGTTGATAGGGGATTCATCCGTCTCGGAATCAACGACCTGGATGCGGGAATAGACGTCGTCCGCCATAGCTTCTTCATATTCTTCATGTGTGATATAACCCTGTTCTTCCATATCGTTAAGGACCTTCTCACGACGTTCCGCATTTTTCTCCGGGTGCGTGATGGGATTATATTTGGTAGGATTCTGCGTGATACTTGCGATAACGGCACATTCTGAAAGCGTCAGGTCGCTGACTGATTTATTAAAATAGCGCTGTGACGCCGCCTGCACGCCGAGCGTGTTCTGCCCGAGGTTTATGGAGTTCATGTAATTGATGAGGATATCGTCCTTGGACATGACTTTTTCCAGTTCCAGCGCCAGATACTGCTCCTGGAATTTACGCTTGAACTTATCCGACAACGTATTTTCACTTGTCCAGTCGGTAAAGACGTTATTCTTTAATAACTGCTGGGTAATGGTACTGGCGCCTTCAGAGAAATGAAACTTATTTCTGATACCGACAACGGCCGCACGTATGATACCTTTGATGTCGATACCGTTGTGGTCGTAGAAACGTGCGTCTTCGACAGCCACAAAGGCGTGTGCCAGATCTTCCGGCACCATCTCCATGCTGACCGGGATACGGTTGGCATCCGTAGCGACCAACTTACCTATCTGTCTTCCTTCTATATCATATACAAAAGTTGAAAAAAGCGTCGGTGTAACGTTGATATTACTGATATCCGGCGCCGTGGCAAGAATCCCCTTAAAAGCTCCGATTCCCGCGCAGGTTCCGATCACGGCGGCGGAAATAAAGAAAAGAAGAACAACCTGGACAAAAGTAAATCCCAGCTTCTTCCCCCATTTTGCGCCCGTCGCATGCAGAGCCTTCTGTTTCTTCCTGACTCCTCTTTTTCCGTAATTCATAATACTCCTCATTTCTGAGCGACTTGTCGCGAAGAGGCGGAGAGAAATTCGCGAAGGCGATTTCTCGACTGCCATCAGGACTATTTGTTTTCGCTCAGAAACAAATAGTCGTATGAAAAATCAGCACATCAGTGTGATTTTTCATGCTGCTCCTCCTCGTTTCACCACCTTATTATATCAAAGTTTAAATCCCAAATAAAGGATTTTTCTTCCATTTTAATGATATATTAAGAATTGTTCACAATTTTATACACTTTTATTCCGTCATATGGTAAGATTAAAAGATCAGGGATTTTGGAGGTATTTCTATGGAGGCGGGAAGTAAGAAGGAGCCGTATAAGGTCGTTACAGAGGGCGGTACGGGTGAATATGAGGAAAAAAAATCGGTCTTTATCGCCAATGTCGCTCCGGTACAGACGGAAGAAGAAGCGCTGGCCTTTATAGAGACCATGAAAAAGAAGTACTGGGATGCGAGGCATAACTGTTATGCTTATATTTTGGGAGAAAAGGCGCAGATCGTGCGTTTTTCGGATGACGGAGAGCCTTCCGGGACTGCGGGAAAGCCTATTCTGGAGGTTTTGCTGGGGATGGAAGTTAAGAATACCATCATTGTCGTGACAAGGTATTTCGGCGGGACGCTGTTGGGCACGGGCGGTCTTGTACGGGCCTATACGCAGGCTGCGAAAGCGGGGCTGGGCGCGAGCAGCATTTCTACCATGATATATGGTACGCACCTTAAAATTACCACGGACTATAACGGTATTGGTAAGATACAGTATATCATGGGCCTTAGAAAAATCATGATAGAGGAACCTGAATATACGGAAGTTGTTTCTTTACAGGTTAAGGTTCCTTATGAAGATGAGGAAAGCATCAGAAAAGAAATAACAGAAGCGACTGCCGGCAAAGCGCAGATCGAGAAGATAGACAGCCTTTATTATATACAACAGGCATGAGAGAGGAAAAGGCGTTTGCTGGCGGCAAGAATGCGGCTGTGAGAAGGGATTTTTCACGGCAGGCAGGTTTGCCTGAGATGGGAGGTCATGATGGAAGAAATCTTAGAATTATTAAATACAGGGCAATATTTGAAACTCCGCCAGCTTATCACAAATTATAATGTGGCGGATATAGCGGCTTATATGGAAGAGATGGAGCAGGAAGACCTGTTAAAACTGTTCCGTATCCTGCCAAAGAGCATGGCGGCGGATGTTTTTTCCTATCTGGAGATCGAGACGGAGCAGTATGTCATTACCTCGCTTTCGGAAAAAGATGCCGCCAATATCATCAATAACCTGATGGCCGATGATGCCACGGACTTGATGGAAGAGATGCCTGCCAATGTGGTAAAGCGGCTCTTAGTCCATGCCAGTCCGGAGACAAGAAGGGATATCAATCATCTGCTGCGTTATCCGGAGGACTCCGCGGGCAGTATCATGACGGTAGAGTATGTGGATTTGAAGGAGACGCTGACGGTAGAAGAGGCCATTGCCAGAATCCGTAAGGTAGGCGTAGACAGTGAGACTATCAATATCTGTTATGTGCTCGATCAGAGAAGAACGCTCGTTGGTACGGTCGCTTTACGGTATCTGCTTTTAAGCCCGCCGGATGCCATTATCGGCGATATCATGCACGAAAACATCATATCTTTGCATACGATGATGGATCAGGAGGAAGTTGCAAGGCAGTTTAAAAAATACGATTTTACTTCCATGCCCGTTGTGGATAATGAGGAACGTCTGGTCGGTATCATCACGGTCGATGACGTTGTGGATATCCTCGAAGAGGAAACAACGGAGGATATCGAGAAGATGGCGGCTATCGTGCCGTCGGATAAACCATATATGAGAACGGGTGTTATTGAATCTTGGAAAAAGCGCATTCCCTGGCTTTTGTTGTTGATGATATCGGCTACTTTTACCGGGAAGATCATCGCTTCGTTTGAAGACGCCTTAAGCCGTTATGTCGTATTGACGGCTTTTATCCCCATGCTCATGGATACCGGCGGAAATGCTGGCGGGCAGGCCAGCGCTGTGATCATCCGCGGACTTTCGCTGGATGAGATACAGTTTCACGACTGGTTCACCGTGATCTGGAAAGAAATCCGCACGGCATTTCTGTGCGGTGTAACGCTGGCATGCTGCAATGTGGTCAAGATGCTGACGATAGACGGCGTCGGTATACAGGTGGCGCTTGTGGTAAGTCTTACGCTGTTTCTGGCTGTTATCGTTGCCAAGATCGTGGGTTCCACGCTGCCGATGATCGCCAAGAAAATAGGAATGGACCCGGCCGTGATGGCGAGTCCATTCATTACAACGATAGTCGATGCAATTTCCCTGTTGATCTATTTCCAGATTGCAACCGTAGTGCTGGGGATATAAGCTAATCAGCTTTCGCAGCGGCGGAGATGGCGGCTCTCTTTCTTAGAGTAGGGTCAAGGATCTTCTTTCTGATACGGAGACTCTTAGGCGTTACTTCTAAAAGTTCGTCGGTATCAATAAATTCCAGCGCCTGCTCTAAGCTGAGCACTTTGGGCGGCGTCAGTCTGAGGGCCTCGTCCGCGCTGGAAGAACGGGTATTGGTGAGCTGTTTTTTCTTGCAGACATTTAACTCTATATCTTCTCCGCGGCCGTTTTGTCCGACGATCATACCGGAATATACTTTCGTACCGGGGCCGATAAAGAGCGTGCCGCGCTCCTGTGCATTATAGAGCCCGTAAGTTATAGCCTCACCCGCCTCGAAAGCGATCAGGGAACCCTGTTTTCTATACTGGATATCCCCCTTATAAGGGCCGTAGCCGTCGAAAACGCTGTTCATGATGCCGTTGCCCTTGGTATCCGTCATAAATTCGTTACGGTAGCCGATCAGCCCGCGCGAAGGAATGGAGAATTCCAGACGGGTGTAGCCGCCGGATGCCTGTCCCATGTTTTTCAGTTCGCCCTTTCTCTGGCTCAATTTCTCGATGACAGTCCCGGAAAATTCTTCGGGTACATCCACGTAAGTCAGTTCCATAGGTTCGGTTTTTTTACCGTTTTCGTCGGTCTTATATAAGACTTCCGCCTTGCTGACCGCAAATTCATAGCCCTCTCTGCGCATATTTTCGATTAAAACGGACAGATGCAGTTCACCGCGTCCGGATACCTTGAAAGCCTCTGTTGTCTCGGTTTCTTCCACCCGTAAGGATACGTCAGTATTCAGTTCGCGGAAAAGCCTGTCACGCAGATGCCTGCTGGTGACATATTTGCCTTCCTGACCCGCAAGCGGCGAGTCATTGACGATAAAGTGCATGGCGATCGTCGGTTCTGAGATTTTCTGGAACGGTATCGGCTGCGGGTCTTCCGGGGAACATAAGGTATCGCCGATATGAATGTCTGAAATGCCGGAAATCGCTACGATAGAGCCGATTCCCGATTCTTTAACCTCTATTTTATTCAGACCGTCATATTCGTAAAGTTTGCTGACTTTTACCTTTTTCATCTTATCCGGTTCGTGGTGATTGACGATAACGACTTCCTGATTGACTTTAATTGTGCCGTTATCCACCTTGCCGACGCCAATGCGGCCTACATATTCGTTATAGTCGATGGTACTGATCAGCACCTGTGTGCCGGCCTCCGAGTCTCCGCAGGGGGCGGGGATATGCTCTAAGATCGTATCAAATAAGGCTGTCATATCTTTGCCTTTGACCGTGAGCTGTGTCGTGGAAGTACCCGTTTTGGCGGAGGCGTAGACGAAAGGACAGTCAAGCTGCTCGTCATTGGCGTCTAAGTCCATCAGCAGTTCTAATACTTCATCTACGACCTGGATCGGTCTGGCCTCCGGCCTGTCGCATTTGTTGATACATACGATGACGGACAGATCAAGCTCCAGCGCTTTTTTTAAGACAAATTTGGTCTGCGGCATGGGGCCTTCAAAGGCATCCACCACCAGGATGACGCCGTTTACCATCTTGAGGACACGCTCTACTTCGCCGCCGAAGTCCGCATGGCCGGGCGTGTCGATGATATTAATTTTGACATCTTTATACATAACAGCTGTATTTTTAGAGAGAATCGTGATACCGCGCTCTCTTTCGAGGTCGTTGGAGTCCATGACACGTTCGGCCACTTCCTGATTCTCGCGGAATACGCCGCTTTGCTTTAACAGTTCATCTACTAAGGTAGTCTTGCCATGGTCTACATGGGCAATGATCGCAACATTCCTGACATCTTCTCGTACTGTGTTCATTCTGATAACATCCTTTCTTTTAAACTCAATCAGTATAGCACTACATGCGGGAAGTTGCAAGTGAGAGCTGGAAGAAGATATTTGTAATTGGTTTTGATTTTGAAAGTGGCATCGGGCCATAGTTTATGCCGCTGTTTATCTGAGAAAGTGGAAAAATTCATCCATGTATGGGATTCTATGAGTATATGGGTAGAAAGATGCGTATGCTCTTTGCAAACGGCAAGAGGGGCGTTGCAATATGGCTCTACATTGATGAGTTCCATGTGCTGTTAAATTCGGAGTATTCCGCTAAGTATTTACAGTAGCTTTGGAAGAAAGTGAGAAAACAGGGCGGCTTGTGTACCGGGATTATGCAGAATATCGTTGACCTGCTGCAAAATTACACGGCGATAACCATGCTTGCCAACTCGGAGTTCGTGGCACTCTTGAAACAGGCGAACACGGACAGTTCCCGCATGGCAGAGGTGATCGGCGTGTCGGAGGCGCAGTTGCGCTTTGTAACCAACACG
>JAMPIB010000076.1 GCA_023663085.1 Ruminococcus sp.
TCTTTGATCTCTTTCGTATAGAATTCATTGTCAATCTCTATGAACCGTACATATTCCTCCATTCCGAATGTATTTTCTGTTGTGATGTCATTGAGTACGATATTGCTCAGCGTACTCGTTGCCCCGTTCTTAAATGCCGTATATAACGGGTGATCCAGTTCGTCATAACACTCTCCATGGGCACTACTCACATAATTCCGCAGTATGATCAGATGCTCCAGCATCGTACTGATGTCCTGTTTTTCATAACCGAGCGGTGACATCTCTGCATTTGTCAGTTCAGCATCACAGTCCTCGAAGAGCGTCTCTATCATATCCATTGTACTCCTTACCACATCCAGTGTCCATGACCAGATGCTGCGGTCGCTGAAATCTTCTGTTACTCTTTTTGTCTCCATCCGTTATCCCTCCAGCCTTCCCGCCATGATCTGGTCATTGGTCATAAATGACATGCCTGTCATACTGACAAACTGCGCCATTTTTCCATAAAAGAGCGACAGTTTGTAGATATGCAGGGGCAGGTTCTCCAAAAAGAGCACAACTTCATCTTTGGCCTCTCCCTCATAGCTTTCCGAGAAATCCGTGGCAAGAGTTGCCGCCTGCTCATAGGCTCCGTATAATGCCGTCTGGATACTCGTCAGTTCCATATAGGATGAGAACATCGTTTCCAGGTTGCAGACCGTACTCTTTTGTTTGTTTTCTGTTTTCTCACTCATCTTCTTTTCCTCCCAGTATCCTGTATAACTGCCTGCGCATATGGGACGGTGACAGGCTCCTGATCCGCATCCTCTCCGGATTGAGCAGGTATCCTTCCCGGCCTTTCCAGTAGAACAGCTTTCTTCCAAGCAGTTTCGCATCCTCGTATTCGCATACCGGGATACATCCTTCCATCTCTTTCATCGTCTGCTGCCATTCCTGCGGCATGATGCCATGCCATTTTCCCCGTTCCGTTTTTTCTTCTCCACGACACAGATACTCTGACTGCTTTAAGAGCGAGAGCATCAGGGCTGCGCTGTCTGTGCAGCATATCTCGTAGGAATCCGTATCTTTACATACCGTTATCAATTTCCCGTTCTCTAAGACCGCGGCTCTTACCTTGTTGATGATGACATGCCTGCGGCTGTTGCGGTACAGTTCAAAGAAACGGATGATGGCCGCTCCCTCCTGCGTCAGTTTCCGCTCCTCATTCAGGATTCCCTTTTTCATCAGAGAGTGCAGCGCCTCTTCAATAAATGCTTCTTTCTCCGCTTCTGCCGGCATCCGGTAATGGATGCCGAAAGGCACATTTCCTACAGAAACGCTTGTCAGAAAAACAATCTCATTATTTGTAAATTGCATCCTCTTCCTCCTTCCTAGATTCCTTCCAGATCCACATGATCCTGCCAGTTTTCATAAAAGACATCATCTGTATCCAGATACTCCTGCAGGGATTTGCTTGCCTGGCTCACCGGGCCGTCTTCCGCCGGTGCCAGCTTCTCATGATACTGTACGACCAGATCCAGAAATGCCGCTCCTACCAGCTGCGCCTCTCCTGCCCATATCGTTTCATCATTCAATGTACTCTGTATCGTTTCCGCCCGCGTAAGGGTATCTTCCAGCGTTGTCTGTATCATATCCAGCGTTTCCTTTATCGTACTGATCGTATCCGCCGTTCCTTTAAAGTCCGCCATTTTCCATCTCCTCTCTCTCCGCCAGCATCTCCCAGAATGTCTTAAGCTGTCCGGCTTCTGATTTTCTAAGCGACAAAGTCGTGGCTGCGCTTTGCATCGCCATAAGTATCTGTTTGTACTCTCTATTCCATACTCCCTCCTTATCGGTAAAGTCCGTCATGATATTCCCTTCCGCTTCTCCCGACCCGTTCGCCAGAGAATCATGAATATCATCCATTGCTGTTTCTGCGTTACTGTAATACTGTGTGACCTCATCCAGCTTTTCACCAAGCTTCTGCTCCAGTGCTTCATACATCTTTGCCTTCTGTCTTGCCGCAGAAGCGCTGCCAAAAACTCCGAATACAAATCCCATATCCGTTTCCTCCTTTCTCCCGTATCCTACCCTCTCGGTATTCTTATCATCACTCCCGCCCCCTTCCTGTAAAGCAGTCCATCTTCAAGCACCGCCGGCAGATCTTTTCCGCGTATCGTCGGGAATGCTGTATTCCCGCCAAACTCTCCGAGGATCAGTCCGTTTTCCGCCGCCTTAACAAGCTTCGCTGTCTCCGTGCGGGCAGGGATATGCGAGGCATGTCCGACCATCACGATCAGGATTCCCGTCTCCGCCGCCTGTAGTATCGTACTTATGACATCACTGTTTTCCCGGATCAGTTCCGCGAAATCACTCAGACCATTGATAAAGATACAATACTTCTCAAGCGTGCGGTAAAACTCCGCTGTGCTCATCCGGCCTCTTCCTGTACGGCACTCTTCTTTTCTTTCTTCTATCAAGTCTTTCAGTTCCTCCAGACACCCCGCTGCCGCCTCCGCACTGTCGATATACATGACATTATCCTGGGAGGCGAACTCCTGATATTCATAATCTCTGGCGTCATACAGGTATACTTTCTCAAACAGCCTGGTCTGCTTCAACACCACTCTTCCCGCATTGCTCTTGCCGCTTCTGACAGGCCCTACGATCAGGAATGGCGTATCGGACGTAGTGATGCCGAGTTTTACGACCTGTTGTTTCTCCAGACCAAGGATGATGTCTGCTGCTGCCCCGCTCTCATATTCGGGCAGCATGGACATCGTAAACTGACCGGGCAGAACCGCAATGCCCTTAGCCTTTGTCTCGGTACTCTTTGCAGTCATCTCCCGAATGAGTTGCTGAAGATTCTGGTTGTATTCCAGACCGGTCGTAAAGTCTACCGGCGCATAAATCTGCATCAGATTTATGGATTCGCCTTTTACAAGTGTCCGGCCTTTTATTTCGGGCAGTTCGTATTCACTCCGGCCTACGATATTCCTTGCCTCCATCGGCTCATAATTATAGCCTGCTATTTTGGTCTTGATCTGGTTCATGAGCGCGTATTTGACCACGCTGCTCCGGGACGCGGTCATCGCCAGATAGATACCGAGATTCGCGCCATCTCTGGCAAGCTGTACGAAAAAGTTTTCATCTATTCCGAGTTCTTTTACCACGTCATAGTTATCCAGAAGTATCAGGATCGCTTTTAATTTTTTATCCGCGCTCTGGTTATATATGTCAAAGTTCTGCACCATGGCGTCAGCCATAAGCTGCTTTCTTTCCTTTATCTCCTGCACCAGCAGACGCATGAGTTTCTGCTGTTTTTCAAGATCATCATATGTAATATAGTCCGCGACATGAGGCAGCGCTTTTAAGGCGATCAGAGCGTTGTTACCGAAATCAAGTATATAAGCATTCAGATTCATGACACTATTACATGCACAAAGGCTCAATAATATGGTCGCCAGAAAGACCGTCTTACCATATCCGGTAGAAGCAAAGAGTATGACATGCCCGTTATGAAGAAAATCAATCCTGTATTCTTCCTGACGCTGATCACCCGGAATATCTTCCATGCCGAGCGCCACACTTAAATTCAGTTCCTTAAATGATGCCGAATCCTCTATCCGCTGCAAATGCGGTGATACCATGATCTTTCCGAGCGGCGGGAGCCACGGACTTTTTATCATGGGCAGGGAAAGTTCCGCAAAGGTTTCCGCTATATGATCCACTACCACATCAAGCTGTGTCTTCCGGATCCTGTTGCTTTCCATACTGCCACCCAGATCCTGATTGATAAGCTGGCCCTGCCCCAATTCGTTTACCAGCCACACTCTTGTATCCCGTTCTTCTCCTTCACTTTCTTCCTCGCTGTATGGCGCACCGCTAAACGCCGACTGAAACAGTTCATATATCTCATTATTTCCTACCTGCAGATAGGCACGACCGGGTTGTGTGATCGCCGCCGCATCCGGCGTCTTTATCATTTCACGGCTGTCTGATTCATTCTGGACTTTCAGACAGAGTTTGAATTTGGAGTTCGTCCATATCTGCTCATCTACCACACCGGAAGGTTTCTGGGTCGCCAGTATCAAATGGATGCCGAGGCTTCGCCCGATACGCGCTGCCGATACCAGTTCCTTCATGAACTCCGGCTGCTCTTTTTTCAATTCCGCAAACTCGTCACTGATCAGGAAAAGATGCGGGATCGGCTCCTGTGCCTTGCCAAGCTTATAGAGCTGATGATAACCGTTGATATGGTTGACATTATATTGATTAAAAATTCTCTGCCGCCTTGCCAGTTCGCTTTTAATGGACACCATGGCACGGTAGCTTTCCGCTCCGTCAAGGTTCGTGATCGTTCCCAGAAGATGCGGCAGATTCTGGAACAGATTCGCCATTCCGCCGCCTTTGTAATCAATCAGGAGAAATCCGACTTCATAAGGATGAAAGTTTACAGCCAGTGACAGGATATAACTCTGTACGATCTCGGATTTACCGGAACCGGTCGTTCCGGCCACCAGACCATGAGGCCCGTGCGCTTTTTCATGAAGATTCAGTTCCACATAATTATCCTGTTCCCTGACGCCAAGAGGAACAGCCAGCGATTTATGCGCTTCATGAGATTTCCAGCGACTTGCGATATGCAGTTGCTCCGGTCTTGTGATATGAAACATTTCAAAGAACGTAATGCTGTCCGGGATTCTGGAAACCATTCCTTTTTCATGGATAACAGCCGCCGTACTCCGGCTCATCTGCTCTGTGTTGATCGAATCCATGGGAATACAGTCAAACACCTGATTCACTCTGACGCCTTCCTCCATCAACAAATGCCCCGTCTCTGAATTATCCAGCACACATACTGTCTTGATATTTTCCGGCAGTCTGGCCAGCTGCGGAGTCGTATAAATGATACTGATGGCCAGTTCTCTGGACTGCCTGCCCAGATATTCCATAATGGCATGATCCTGGATCAGCCGCGGTTCGTCTATCACGAAGACAAGGTGTGGTACGAAGGCAACGCCCTTGCTGCTTTCCTCCACTTTCTGCTTTCTGTCTTTGACGATCTGTAAAATACTGCCGAGCACCTGATCTCTGATGCTGTCCGTATAGATCCCGGCTATCACATTAACAGCCTGAATGCGCATATGCGGATACCAGCGCAGATAGGAAAACTCCTCCGCATACCGCTCATTACTGATAAAGACGATCTGTAGATCATGATAACTGTGGAAAAAACATATCTGCGCCAGCAGATACTTCAACTGGTTATGTATCTGCTTCGGTTCTCCGACAATGCCAAGATGTTCTTTTCTTAAATTGACCGTCACGGGAATCTTATCTATTGTCTCGAAATCTTCCGCCGTCTGTTGTGCCTCTTTCTGCAGTTCATCTTCTTCCGTCCGCAATTCGTCATTATTATAATGAACCGACACCGCGGATTCTCCGCTGCGGTATCCCAGCATGACCTGCAGGAAATCCTCGTCCTCCATGCTTCTTTCATAAAGCCTGCTGTCATATCCTGTCGCCATGCGTTCCAGCACTTCTATCGGCGGCGCCTGATGATCCAGTATCTCCCGCTCCTGCTGTCTTTTCTTACGAATATGCGCCCGCAGTCTGACCAGATAGTCTGAATACACCTGTTCTCTGACACTGTTTTTCTGCTTAATTTCTTTTCTCTCGCTGAAAAATCGCTGAACGGAAAAGATAGAAGTGACCAAAGTCATACAGATACTGGCGATGACATACAATCCCCTTTTCATAAAAATACTCATAAAGACCGTAACACCGAGCATACAAAGCGGCGGTACGATGATCTGTACCAGCGACCCTTTGGCCATGGATTCCTTTCTGGGCGGTTCCTTCACTTCTATTGTCTCGCTGTGCAGTTTCCGGTTGATGCGGGGAGACTTTTTATAATATGGAAAATTCTCGAAAGGCTTTTCTTTATATGGATAAGGAGGCAGGTTGAACACACATTGCGCAAGTTCCCCTTCCATGACGATACAGGATCGGAAAAAAGTGAGCAGAATCCCGCAAAATTGCAGTCTGTCGCCGTTTTGAAAGTTCTGTCTGTCATACACCCTTTTCTCTTCCAGATAAACGTCTGTCATATCCTTTACATAAAGCATATCGCCTATGATAAGGATTTCACCGTTTATCGACGGGATCAGGATATCTCCGCCCGTTTTGCTGATCGTCATTTTCCCATTTCTTTTATAATATCGCTTCTCTATCATTCACTTACTCCTCATCCGTCGTATATTTTTCGCCGATCGCAATGATCTCGTTACTAAGTTCCGTCATGCGGTTCTGTTTTTCTTCGCCATCCATTGTCACATTACCTTCCAGATAATTCAGTTCCTTCATATAAGCATAAATAAGCAATTTATCATCCGAAAGCGCCTGCGCGATATTCTCCGCCCTTCTGTAAGAGGCTCGTCCTATGGCAATCCAGTATTCCAATTCGATCTCATTAGAATAAATACTGAGTTTATCAAGTATATTGTCGAGTTCTGCTTTTTCAAGCGCCTCACTCTTGGCAAAGGAGACAGCCAGAATATATTTCGTATAAGTATCCATCTGCTCAGGTTCTATTCTTTTCAGACAGTCAATGCAATCTACATAATTCTGTGTCGTATAGGCACGGCTTGCCTTGATGACCGCCTTATCCCGCGGCAGGATGACAAACGCCTGATATCCCGTATAGATGATGATGACAAGCAGTCCTGCCAATATACCAGACATGATCCGGTTCCGCATCCGATAACTATGCTTATCCAGCCTTATCTTATTTTTTCTGTTATCTTCATAAATCTCATCTGCGCTCTTCTTTATCCTGTCATATAGTTCCTGTAAGCTGCCTTCTTCCAGAACAAAGGCCGCCTTTTTGTCCTTCTTTATTGCTTCAACGCCGCTCTCACGGATCTGCGCATAGCTATATTTTCGATTTAAAACACCTGCTGCCAGCAGACGGTATTCCTCTAAAAAAGTCTCTTCTTCTATCTTCTCTTCCGGCAGACGGATATCCCTGAACGCTATGTAAGGCATGAAATTGCTGTCATAATAGATGTTCTCTTCTTCTAATGAAAGATCATAATCCTGCCATGTCTGATACAGTTTGTACCAGTTTTGTAAAAAACGATATTTATATTCGGATTCCTCGGCCCTAAGCTCCGCAAGCGGATGCATATTTTCCAGGGAAAAGTGCATGATGATATCCTCATCCTCTTCTTCTATCTGCAAAGGGAGCAGACCTGCTGCGGGCCTTGTCAGATATTCATAAGAAAAGATGTCTTTGGCTTTCAGATCGGATTTTTTCATTCGTAATTGCATAATGGGTTGTCTCCTTTGTATTATTTTACAGATTATACCAGTCCATTACTCGCAGGCAGCAATAATTCTGTCCCCGAATAGATACCGGCTTCTTCATATGTACATTCTGTGCTGATATGCCTGCCGGTCCTTTTTTCACGGACTGTATGGATCATATCTGCATGTTTAAAACTATTGATATTCTCTTGTAAAACCAGCAGAGTTTCTGCTATCTTCTGTGTGTCGGATACCTGAATATCGCATGATCTTCCGTTTTCAGACATAGTGATCGTTATGGTTATCTTCATTGTGTTCTCCTTCCTTATTTTTTTCTTTCTGTATTCTTTGGAGTTCCTCCCGGCAGTCGTCCATTTGCTGTTCGGCCTGCTTCTTCATTTCATGAAGGTTCTCCCGGCATTCCTGAAATAAGCTGTTCTCTCTTGAAATCTGTTTTCCTAATAATTCTTCACTTCCAGCCAGTATCTGCTGTAATTTCCTGTCCTGTGGATAACTCTCGAACAGATCATCATTCAATTCTTTTCTGCGTCTGTTCTGCCATAGGATATCATCTTCCAATTGCTCCAACCGGCGTTCTATTTTTCTATATTGGCTGTTAGTTTCTTCTAAAATTTCCAGTTCTTTGTGTAGTTGCATTTCGTATTCTGTTTGCATGGGCATTCTCCTTATTCGTCATTTCCAAAAAGTTCCGTATAAGTATAGGATACTATTATCAGAATGGATATTAATTTTTTCATTTACATTCATCCTCTATTCTTCTACTATTTTTTTCTCTGCAACAATTCATCGTAATACGGTATAGAAAGGAATGTGATGATCCAGTTTTCTTCTCTTTTTTCAAAAAGAATCTTACCAGGTTCCGTCTTGCTACTACCGTGATAGTAAAATGGCATTTCAACAATCAGCTTTTCTTCATCCGCCTCTTGAATAACTGCTTTCTGGAAGAAGTACGGCACATAAGCGTCTCCACCATAAGTACACTCTCGGGAAATTGTATATTTTCCATCATTTTCCTTATACAGGCCATTCCATGTACTGTAAATAACCGTTAGATAATCAAACACCTCATTGTCAAACCATTCCGACAGGTAATCTCTCAATATCTCCTCGTCAGAATATTCTCCCAAAGAATATACCTGAATAACATCCTGAGATTCCTCCTCAATCAAATTTTTTTCATCAAATGCAATTACCTTATCCGTCATTTCAAAAGCACGATAGACCATACAGGCTGCCTCTTCTTCCGAAACCAATCTATCTTCCATGTCTGTGACCGGATATAGACTGCCGTAACCGCTATCCGCTTCTTTTCCTAATCTTCCTTTTTCTATCAAAAGCTGTATATTTCTCTCTTCCACATTTGAGAGAGTTTCCTGAGAAAAAACAGCATGATATGGTTCATACCAGTCCTGTCCAGTAAATCTCCAGTATAATACAGGATCAGAAAATTTTTTTCCGTGCCGGGCATATATTTCCTGAACCGCAAGAAATAATTCATACTTGGAAAGTCCGCCTATTTCATCTTCCGATATGATCCTCTCGCTGCTCTCTCCCAGAATATATCCATTTTCATCTGTATCTGCAATAAGTAAGACTTTATTCTCTTTTTCATCTGTTCCGAAGCATTTTATTAATTCGTCTGCTATTTCTTCCGTAAAATACGGAGGATCAAACAAAATATATGGCATATATTCATACCGGAAATCATTGTACCACTGGCTGATATCAGTAATTTTCCATCCTTTCTCCATCTTCTCTAATCTTACAGGCACTATCTCTTCATCCAATCCGTTTTGCCATACATGTTTAAAAGTAACGCCTATTTCCATAAAACCTTCTGTTTCTGACACAAGTGTCATATCCACAGATGTATCAATCCAATAATTGCTGTATTC
This sequence comes from Ruminococcus sp., assembly GCA_023663085.1. Lineage (GTDB taxonomy): Bacteria > Bacillota > Clostridia > Lachnospirales > Lachnospiraceae > UBA3282. The sequence goes on from JAMPIB010000076.1 coordinate 9,189, forward strand.
ATCATATGGTGTATAGGTATATCCACTTTCACTTTCTATGATCTGATATACATATAAAACATAATCAATAATGGATTTTTCAAAATATTTTTCTAAATTATCATATATCTCTTTTTCACTATATACATTCTTCCCGGCTTCTTTTGTCACCCCCATAAATTCATGAACTGAATCATCAGCCTCCTTAATAAATTCAACTGCCATCTCATATGTAAAAACATCCGTTTCTTCCGAAATATCACTCTCAATTATCTCTTCTGTCATATTTATCAAAGTTTCTGTTTTCGATTCTTCTGATACTTTTTCCGTATATTCCAGTGCACTTCCTTCATTGTATGGCTTCGTAACATTTTCGTTTCCACCACAGGCACAGACACTCAAAATAACAAAAGAAATCATAATGTAAACAATATTCTTGTTCAAAATTGCCTCCCGGTAACCGTCCATTTTTATATTGGTTGTTAGTTGTTTCTAAAAAATCAATTTATTTTATCTATCTTAAAAAAGCAATGTTCTACCTCCAGTACGGCCTCACCATTACCATCAATAATAATACTCATTTCCTCGTCTAATCCCCTTATTCGTAATGACGCGCATAAAAACGGTGGAACGATCTCTATAGTAGGAGGTTGCCGATAAATATCAAACAGTATGGAATAATCGCTGTAGTAGTATCCTAATTCCGAGGCCGGATAAAAATATTCAATGGAATCTTCATATACCTCAAAAATATAATTCTCGTATTTTTCTTTCAGTTCCAGAATCATTTCCTCAAGACTATTTTTATATTCTTCGGAATTTATATCCACACCATGAGATTCTACAGCACTATCAATATACTCTCCGATAATCCATTTCCCTTCAAATGAGTTAAATTCCTCGGACATTTCAACATCTTCTTGTATATTGGGATATTCTTGTTCAAAGAGTTCCGTATAAGTATAGGATACTTCCTTTAAACTATTCTCTGCTTTCTC
>JAMPIB010000077.1 GCA_023663085.1 Ruminococcus sp.
TCTATTAATTATAATATCCATCTGGAATACGGTATCGGCAATGACGACGATATCGACCATTTGGGCAACAGACGTATCCGTGCGGTCGGAGAACTGTTGCAGAATCAGTATCGTATCGGCCTTTCCCGGCTGGAAAGGGTAGTCCGTGAGAGAATGACGACGCATGATGCGGAAGAAATCTCCCCGCAGGTGCTTATCAATATCAAACCTGTACAGGCTGCGGTGAAAGAGTTCTTCGGTTCTTCCCAGTTATCGCAGTTTATGGATCAGAACAACCCGCTTGGCGAGCTGACGCATAAGAGACGTCTGTCCGCTCTGGGTCCCGGTGGTCTTTCCAGAGACCGGGCCGGATTCGAGGTCAGGGATGTTCATTACACACATTATGGAAGAATGTGTCCTATCGAGACACCTGAAGGCCCCAATATTGGTCTGATCAACTCGCTGGCATCATATGCGAGGATCAATGAATATGGTTTTGTAGAAGCTCCTTATCGTAAAATCGACAAGAGCGACCCGGCCAATCCGCGCGTTACCGAGGAGGTTGTTTATATGACCGCGGATGAAGAAGATAATTACCATGTAGCGCAGGCGTCCGCGCCGTTAGATGCGGATGGTTATTTTATGCGTAACAGTATTTCCGGCCGTTTCAAAGACGAGACACAGGAATATCCGAAGGCGATGTTCGATTATATGGACGTATCGCCGAAGATGGTATTCTCGGTGGCAACGGCGCTTATTCCTTTCTTACAGAATGATGATGCGAACCGTGCGCTGATGGGTTCCAACATGCAGCGTCAGGCCGTTCCGCTTTTATTTACAGAAGCACCGGTCGTTGGTACAGGTATGGAGCCGAAGGCAGCCGTTGACTCAGGCGTCTGCGTTCTGGCCAGAAAAGCGGGTACCGTTGACTATGTATCCTCTAATCTGATCAAAATGACTTATGACGATGGCGAGAAGGATGAATATCATCTGTCCAAATTCTCCCGCAGTAATCAGTCTAACTGTTATAACCAGAAACCCATCGTCTTTAAGGGCAATCATGTAGCGCAGGGCGAAGTCATCGCTGATGGCCCATCCACCGAAGGCGGCGAGCTGGCGCTTGGCAAAAACCCGCTGATCGGCTTTATGACATGGGAAGGCTATAATTACGAGGATGCCGTACTGCTCAGCGAGAGACTGGTACAGGAGGATGTTTATACATCCGTTCATATAGAAGAATATGAGGCGGAGGCCAGAGATACCAAATTAGGGCCGGAAGAGATCACCAGAGATGTTCCGGGCGTCGGTGATGATGCCTTGAAGGATCTGGATGAAAGAGGAATCATCCGTATCGGTGCGGAAGTCCGCGCAGGCGATATCCTGGTCGGTAAAGTAACGCCGAAGGGCGAGACGGAACTGACTGCGGAAGAGAGACTGCTGCGCGCCATCTTCGGTGAGAAAGCCAGGGAGGTGCGTGATACTTCCTTGAAAGTACCTCACGGCGAATATGGTATCGTAGTCAATGCCAAAGTGTTTACCAGAGAAAACGGGGATGAATTATCACCCGGCGTCAATCAGGCAGTCCGTATCTACATTGCGCAGAAGAGAAAAATTTCTGTCGGTGATAAAATGGCGGGCCGTCACGGTAACAAGGGTGTTGTTTCCCGTGTGCTCCCGGTAGAGGATATGCCCTATCTGCCGAACGGACGTCCGCTGGATATCGTATTAAATCCGCTTGGCGTACCGTCCCGTATGAATATCGGCCAGGTATTGGAAATCCACCTGTCACTGGCGGCCAAGGCGCTTGGCTTCAATGTGGCGACGCCGGTGTTTGACGGTGCAAAAGAAGGCGATATCATGGATACGCTGGATCTGGCCAATGATTATGTAAACCTCGAATGGGAAGAGTTTGAGAAAAAGCACAAAGACGAACTTTTACCGGAGGTCATGGAATATTTATCTGAAAACAGAGATCATCGTGAAGTATGGAAAGGCGTGCCGATTTCCAGAGATGGTAAAGTAAGACTGCGTGATGGAAGGACAGGCGAGTATTTTGACGCACCGGTCACCATTGGACATATGCACTATCTGAAGCTGCATCATCTGGTAGATGATAAGATTCATGCGCGTTCTACAGGCCCTTATGCACTGGTAACGCAGCAGCCATTAGGTGGTAAGGCACAGTTCGGCGGGCAGCGTTTTGGTGAAATGGAAGTCTGGGCGTTGGAGGCATATGGCGCGGCTTATACGCTGCAGGAGATTCTGACCGTGAAGTCGGATGATGTGGTCGGACGTGTGAAGACTTATGAAGCCATTATCAAAGGCGATAATATACCTGAACCCGGTATCCCGGAATCCTTTAAGGTACTGCTCAAGGAATTACAGTCGCTCGGTCTGGATGTCAGGGTGCTTCGTGAAGACCAGACGGAAGTGGAGATCATGGAGTCCGTGGATTACAGTGAAAATGACTATCGCTATGAGATCGAAGGCGATTCCGGAAATTATGATTATGAGAAAGAGTCTCTTGGTTCCATGGGTTACCAGAAGCAGGAATTTGATGAAGAAAGCGGCGAACTGGTAAACAGCGAGGAAGGCGATCTTTCGGAAGATGATTTCCCGGAGGACGGAGATTTCCCGGAAGAAGAGCTGGAGATGGATGTTGATTTTGAGGAATCATATAGCGAATAGGCTGAAAGGAGCATAGCTAAGCATGGCAGAAATAAAACAGGAAGCATATCAACCCATGACATTTGATGCGATCAGGATCGGTCTGGCCTCTCCTGAGAAGATCAGAGAGTGGTCAAGAGGCGAAGTGTTAAAGCCGGAGACCATTAACTACAGAACATTGAAGCCGGAAAAAGATGGCCTCTACTGTGAGAAGATATTCGGGCCGAGTAAAGACTGGGAATGTCATTGCGGTAAATATAAGAAGATCAGATATAAAGGCGTTGTCTGTGACAGATGCGGCGTTGAAGTGACGAAAGCCAGCGTCCGCAGAGAGCGTATGGGACATATTGCGCTCGCTGCACCGGTATCCCATATCTGGTATTTTAAAGGTATTCCGAGCCGTATGGGTCTTATTTTAGACCTTTCCCCCAGAGTACTGGAAAAAGTATTGTACTTTGCGGCCTATATCGTACTTGACCCCGGAGAGACGGAACTGGAATATAAGCAGGTGCTTTCCGAACGCGAATATCAGGATGCCAGGGAAAACTGGGGCTCCAGATTCCGCGTGGGCATGGGTGCCGAGGCAATTAAAGAACTGTTAGAAGCAATCGACTTAGACCGTGAGACGGAAGAGTTAAAAGAAGAATTAAAAGATTCCAACGGACAAAAGAGCGCGCGTATCATCAAAAGACTGGAAGTCGTAGAAGCGTTCCGGGAATCCGGTAATAAGCCCGAATGGATGATAATGGATGCCATTCCGGTCATCCCGCCGGATCTGCGTCCCATGGTACAGCTTGACGGCGGCCGTTTCGCGACATCGGACTTGAACGATCTCTATAGAAGGATCATCAACAGAAATAACCGTTTGAAGAGACTTTTGGAACTTGGCGCGCCGGACATCATTGTCCGCAACGAAAAGAGAATGCTGCAGGAAGCCGTAGACGCGCTTATAGATAACGGCAGAAGAGGACGTCCGGTCACAGGCCCCGGAAACAGAGCGTTAAAATCTCTGTCCGATATGTTAAAAGGTAAATCCGGCCGTTTCCGTCAGAATCTGCTTGGCAAGCGTGTTGACTACTCCGGTCGTTCCGTTATCGTAGTCGGCCCGGAATTGAAAATATACCAGTGCGGTCTGCCCAAGGAAATGGCGATCGAGCTGTTTAAACCTTTTGTTATGAAAGAACTGGTGGCAAGAGGTATCTCACAGAACATCAAAAATGCGAAAAAGCTGGTGGAAAGACTTGATACGCAGGTATGGGACGTTCTGGAAGAAGTCATCCGAGAACATCCGGTCATGTTAAACCGTGCGCCTACTCTGCACAGACTCGGTATCCAGGCATTTGAGCCGATCCTTGTCGAAGGTAAGGCCATTAAGCTGCATCCGCTCGTATGTACCGCTTTTAACGCCGATTTCGATGGCGACCAGATGGCTGTGCACCTGCCTCTGTCCGTAGAAGCGCAGGCGGAATGCCGTTTTCTTCTGCTTTCGCCGAATAATCTGTTGAAACTTTCGGATGGCGGCCCGGTAGCGGTTCCTTCGCAGGATATGGTACTTGGTATCTATTATCTGACACAGGAACGTGAGGGTGTGATCGGAGAAGGAAAATATTATAAGAATATCAGCGAAGCAATCCTTGCTTATGAGAACGGTGAGTGTACGCTGCACAGCCGGATCCATGTAAGAGTGCAGAAAAAGAACGCGGATGGTGAAGTAATCTCCAGTATTGAGGAATCTACGCTGGGCCGTTTTCTTTTCAACGAGATACTGCCCCAGGATCTGGGATATGTGGACAGGAGCAAACCGGAGAACTTCCTTAAACTGGAAGTGGATTTCCATGTCGATAAGAAACAGTTAAAACAGATACTGGAAAGAGTCATCAATATCCACGGGGCGGTAAAGACGGCGGAAGTGCTCGACCTTATCAAATCCACGGGATATCATTATTCCACAAGAGCGGCGATGACAGTATCTATTTCCGATATGACCGTGCCGGCCAGAAAACAGGAAATGCTTGATGAGGCGCAGGCAACGGTAGACCAGATCTCACAGAACTTCCGGCGTGGTTTTACCACCGAAGAAGAAAGATACCGTGAGGTCGTCAGCACATGGAATAAAACGGATAAAGAGCTGACGGAAGTACTGCTGGCCGGACTTGATAAGTATAATAATATTTTTATGATGGCTGATTCCGGCGCGCGTGGTTCCAACCAGCAGATCAAACAGCTGGCCGGTATGCGCGGACTTATGGCCGATACAACAGGTAGAACGATCGAATTGCCGATCAAGTCGAATTTCCGTGAAGGACTTGACGTTCTGGAATACTTTATGTCAGCGCACGGCGCACGTAAAGGTTTGTCCGATACAGCGCTGCGTACAGCAGACTCCGGTTATCTGACCCGACGTATGGTCGATGTATCACAGGAACTCATCATCCGTGAGACGGACTGCAGCGAGGGACGCGAGGATATTCCGGGAATGTCCGTTAAGGCTTTCATGGACGATAAAGAAACCATCGAAGGGTTAAAAGACCGTATCATGGGCAGATTTGCCTGTGAGGATATCAAAGATGAAGATGGCAATGTGATCGTAAAGAAAAATCATATGATAACACCGAGCCGTGCTGCCAGAATTTTAAGTGTCGGCCTGGATGAGAATGGAGACCCGACCGAAAAGTCGATCCGGGAAGTAAAGATCCGTACAGTCCTCACCTGCCGTTCCCATATCGGTATCTGTGCGAAGTGCTACGGCGCCAATATGGCGACCGGAGAAGCCGTACAGGTCGGCGAGGCAGTCGGTATCATCGCGGCACAGTCTATCGGTGAACCCGGTACACAGCTTACCATGCGTACTTTCCATACGGGCGGTGTTGCCGGTGACGATATCACACAGGGTCTTCCCCGTGTTGAAGAACTTTTTGAAGCGCGTAAACCGAAAGGACTGGCAATCATTGCTGAATTTGGCGGCGTAGCGACTATCAAGGATACGAAAAAGAAACGTGAAGTCGTGATCACCAATGACGAGACGGGTGAATCCAAGACTTATCTGATACCGTACGGTTCCAGGATCAAGAACATTGATGGGACGACTCTGGAAGCAGGCGATGAACTGACAGAAGGCAGCGTCAATCCGCATGATCTTTTAAAGATCAAGGGCATCCGTGCCGTACAGGATTATATGCTGCGCGAGGTACAGAGGGTATACCGCCTGCAGGGTGTTGATATCGCCGATAAGCATATTGAGGTCATCGTGCGTCAGATGTTAAAGAAAGTCCGGATCGAGAGAAGCGGCGACACAGAATATCTGCCGGGTACGCTTGTGGATATCCTGGACTATGAAGATATGAACGAGGCACTGATAAAAGAAGGTAAAGAGCCTGCAGAGGGCAAACAGATCATGCTTGGTATCACCAAAGCGGCACTGGCGACGAATTCCTTCTTATCGGCAGCTTCCTTCCAGGAGACAACAAAGGTACTGACAGAAGCAGCGATCAAAGGAAAGATTGACCCGCTGATCGGTCTGAAAGAAAACGTTATCATCGGCAAACTGATTCCGGCTGGTACGGGAATGAAGAGATACCGCAATACGAATCTTTCAACGGATGAGAATCTTCTGGCACGTCTGGCGGAAGGCGATGAACTGAAACTCGACGATGGCTCCGGAACGACTGAGGAGGAGACTGTCAATGTCTCTGAAAATACAGACGAAGAGGTCAAGGTCACGGAAGAGATGACGGATACGGAAGAGACGACAGAGGATATGTCAGACGAGGAAGTTACGGAAGAGGCTGAAGTTGAAGAGGTAGTAGAATTAACAGAATAATTGAAACGAAAGAAGGTGCAGTTTGGCCTTTGAGGGTCAGACTGCCGCTTTCTATATGCAGATGAAAAGAAAGAGTTAGGGGTTACATATGGAATACAAAGAAAAAGTATTTAGGGAAAATGCAAACCGTAAAACTATGTTTATCTGGCTGATCTTGTGTGCACTCCTTTCGGTAGTCGATGCGGCCCGTATCTTTCAGGGAACGAGCACGATCGGATACTTTGTGGTTTTTGCGGTGTCAGTATGGCTGCCGTTTCTGGCAGGTCTGCTTTTTTTAAAACTCCGGGGAATGGATACGGATATCTATAAACATGCCGCGGCCGTTGGCTTTGGCGTTTCTTATGCGTATATCATACTCACCCAGACGTCTATGACTGCATTTGCATGTATGCTTTCGCTTGTCGGTATATTAATCTTATATAAAGATAAAAATTATCTGATCCGCTGTGGGATCTTTTATAATCTGATACTGTATGTTTCCATTGTAAAAAATTATATGACAGGTATGAATACACCCTCTGATGTGGCATGTTACGAGATGCAGGCTGTCAGTACGCTCGTATGCTGCCTTGCGTCTGTTTTTGCGGTCGATCATATCATAAATTCGGACAGCACTCTCATGAGTTCCGTCGAAGGAAACATGCAGCGGGTCGTTACCACGGTGGATCAGGTCAAACAGGCCAGCAACGCTGTAGTCGATGGCGTAAATGTTGTCAGGGATCTGGCGGATGAGAATAAAGAAGGCGCCGGCCTGGTCGTTGACAATATGAAAGAATTAAGCGACAAGAATAATATTTTATATGAAAAAACAATGTCATCCATGGATATGACATCGGAGATCAACAAACAGGTAGGGAACGTATCGAGTCTGATCAGTGAAATGGTCGATCTGATCGAAGAATCCGTTACCCATGCGGATACCAGTTCAAAAGAGCTCTCCGGCGTTGTGGAATCTACTAACGTTATGGCTGAACTTTCTTCGGAAGTGGAGAAGATACTGATCACGTTCAAAGACGAATTTGCCATGGTAAAAGAAGAGACTGGAACCATTGATGGAATCACATCCAAGACCAACCTTCTGGCCCTGAACGCTTCTATAGAAGCGGCAAGAGCAGGAGAAGCCGGCAAAGGCTTTGCGGTTGTGGCGGAAGAAATCCGTAGCCTGAGTATGGGAACGCAGAGTTCCTCTAACCGCATCATGTCGGCGCTTGAACATCTGGAAGAGACGGCTGATAAGATGACACAGTCCATTACCGAGACATTGAATCTGATCAATGCGATCACGGAAAAAGTGGAGCAGGTCAACCAGAGCGTGGCCAATATCACAGCCGATTCCGCACAGCTTGGCGGCAACATCCAGATCGTGGAGTCCGCTGTCAAAGAGGTTGAAGGCTCCAACCGTAACATGGTCGATAATATGAAGCAGATCTGCGACGTTATGGAGGTCATGGTTCAGAGCATAGAAAATGCGGATACGACGACCAAGTCCATGCTGAATAAGTATGAAGAAACGTCTGCCAATGTCGAGAACATCGGCAAAGTAGTCGGCGATCTTCTGGAAAAACTCGGCGCCGGCGGCTTTATGGGCATGAAGGATGTCAAAGCAGGTATGAAAATGGCGCTTTTAGCAAATGAATCGGCCAGCGTCATCAAAGAATATAAAGGCGAAGTGCTGGAACGGGAAGACAGCAGCGTACTGATCGCATTAAAAGCAGGAAATGAACTGCCCTCAGATGACAGGATGCGGAAATACCGCTTACAGATCGTAGTAGATAATGTACTTTACAACTGGAAAGACATTGAGATGAGCAAAGCGGAAGGCAGAGGCGCAAACTGCTACAGGATAACCGTAAACACAGACCCATCTGTTATCAACCGCAGAAAATATGACAGGATCAATCTGGATAATGCCTGCACGATCAAAATAAAAGGAACCGAGCGTACTTATCATGGAAGGATGATAAACATCAGCGCCGGCGGTTTTGCCTGCAATATCGCCCAGAAGGATGTCGGCGATATCAAGGGAAGTCATCTGGAACTGTCCATTTCCGATTTCGAGATGTCAGAGGAGAATGTAATTGAAGGTTCCGTAATCCGTATGACGGAAAACGAAAACGGTACGATCATGATTGGCTGCCGGATGTTAGAGGATAATGCGGTGATCCGCGATTATGTCAAAAAGAACCGGAAAACAAAGTAAAAAATTGAAAAAAATGTATTGACAACGCATTTGCGGGAAAGTATACTATTTTAGTGTGCACGCGAATGCGTTTTTTTGCGTGCCGGAAAATCTTACAGGAGGTGAAAAGAATGCCAACATTTAACCAGTTAGTCAGAAAAGGACGTCAGACATCCGTTAAGAAGTCAACCGCTCCTGCTTTGCTGAAAGGATACAACTCTCTTCACAAAACGGTGACCGACACAACTTCTCCGCAAAAAAGAGGTGTCTGTACTGCTGTTAAGACAGCAACGCCTAAGAAGCCTAACTCAGCGCTGAGAAAGATCGCCAGAGTACGTCTTTCCAACGGGATCGAAGTAACAAGCTATATTCCGGGCGAAGGCCACAATCTTCAGGAACATAGCGTTGTACTGATCAGAGGCGGCAGGGTCAAAGACTTACCTGGTACAAGATACCATATCATCAGAGGTACGCTTGATACTGCGGGAGTTGCCAACAGAAAACAGGCCCGCTCCAAATATGGCGCTAAGAGACCGAAAGCTTCAAAGTAGTCACAAACAGAACTAATTTAGTGTTGGGATTCTTGTATTGTATATAAATAGATAGAAAACCGCACGAACACATTGAATTAGAGGACACATGTGAGTACCGATGATTTATTGGTGCGGCGCGGCGTGAGAAGTGCGCAGGGCCGTAAATATGAATAAGGAGGGAAGAACCGTGCCACGTAAAGGACATGTTGCAAAAAGAGATGTATTGGCAGATCCTTTATACAATAATAAAGTAGTTACCAAGCTTATCAATAACATTATGTTAGATGGTAAGAAAGGCGTAGCACAGAAGATTGTATACGGAGCATTTGCAAGAGTGGAAGAAAAAGCCGGAAAACCGGCTCTTGAGGTATTCGAGGAGGCTATGAACAATATCATGCCGGTTCTCGAAGTAAAAGCCAGACGTATCGGTGGTGCCACATATCAGGTACCGATCGAAGTCCGTCCGGAGAGACGTCAGGCATTAGGACTTCGCTGGCTGACCATGTTTTCCCGCAAAAGAGGCGAGAAGACAATGCAGGAACGTCTTGCTAACGAGATCCTCGATGCTGCAAACAATACAGGTGCAGCCGTGAAGAGAAAAGAAGATATGCACAAGATGGCAGAGGCAAACAA
>JAMPIB010000078.1 GCA_023663085.1 Ruminococcus sp.
TATACTGCGAATTTACAATACATTTTTTAACATTTTCTAATACATCAAAATAATTTGCCATCATAATTTCTTTCTTTTTTACCATCTTCTGACGCTCTCCAATCAAATAGATTTCCATTATTGTATCATACTCATACACCAATTACTATTATTCAAATACTATTTTCATAGTCGCAATTTTTCCGCTCTTCGCTAGTCCTGCCTTGTTATCTGTCCTGTTGTCGGCTTTCATTCCTTTTACAGTTTATAACTCCTTTTTCGGAATTGTGTATCCATTAAAACCGAGCCTATAAAAACACATTCACCTATTTTATAAAAATCTGTGAGGCGGCATGCTGGAATAAAAAATGTTACGGTAATATTAAGAAGAATACGGCAGGAATCTGTCGTTATTTCAGCAAAATAAGGTGCAAGTCGTCCGTAAGTGAGATAAAAAGATGCCCGGGAAATCAGTCTATTATTTTTTCAAAAGCAATATCTCCGCGGATATAGTTGTAATTTGTCAGTTGGACTTCTTTGAATCCATATTTTTCGTAAATATAGATAGCCGTTTTTAATTTACGGTTGCTGATGATAAATAATCTGGAAGCGCCGTGGTTTATGGCCCATTGCATGGCGGCTAAAAAGACAGCACTTCCGCACCCTTTATGCGGCCTGTGTTTATTTGAGGCCAGTTTACAGATTTCCCATGTGCCGCCCTGCATAGGTTTTGTCATGCAGGCGGCAAGCACAGATTCCCCCTCAATGGCAAAGTATATCATGGCACCGTTCGCGATATCCTGTTCGATATTTTCAAAAGTCTCTTCGTCTTCTTTTTCCAGAAATCCGAAATTATCAAGGATCCAATCGATATTATATTCAATAAATTTCTCCTTATATCTGGTGTCATAGGGGATGATATTCATAGGGTTACGTCCTTTCTGTCAGCATTAGTATTTTCTGAATCGTGTTCGTTAACAGCCTTATTATAGCTGATTGTATTATTTATTTCCAGTATAGTTATCATAGTGCTTTTACTGATTAAATAGCATGATATTCCAAAAAATATATAAAAAGCAAGATTTTAGGAATACAATCCAAAAATTATTTGATAATTATGAAAAAGTGGAATATACTATATGCAGGAGGGCTGCATATGGAGCGGATAGAAAGAGTTGAATATTTAAATAAGCTGACAGCGCTGAAAGATAAACAACTGATCAAGGTGATCACAGGAGTCAGACGGTGTGGAAAATCTACGTTGATGGAGATGTTTCAGGAATATCTGGCAAATAGCGGAATTGCCGGAGAGCAGATTCTGGCCATTAATCTGGAAGACTATGATTTCTATGAATTGCGCGATCCGCATAAACTTTATCATTATGTGAAAGAACGTATGATAAAAGGTAAAAAGTTGTATGTATTTTTGGATGAGATCCAACATGTGCAGGATTTTCCGGATGTTGTGAACAGTCTTTTTATAAAAAAAGATATTGATTTGTATTTAACAGGCTCTAATGCCTATATGCTGTCAAGTGAGATTGCTACGCTCATTTCCGGACGGTATGTGGAGATTAAAATGCTGCCCTTATCTTTTAAAGAATATGTCGGCGCACTCGGAGGAAAGGAAACGCTGGAAGATGCTTATAGGAAATATATAGAGCAAAGTTCCCTGCCTTATGCGCTGGATTTAAAAGACAACCCCAGAGAATTGCGGGATTATTTAAGCGGCGTATACAGTACGATTGTGTTAAATGATGTCGTGGCAAGAAAAAAGATTAACGATCCGATGATGCTGGAAAGCGTAGTACGTTTTATGTTTGATAATATAGGGAGTTATCTTTCCACCAAAAAAATAGCGGATGTGATGACTTCCGATGGCCGGAAGATTGATGTAAAGACTGTTGAAAAATATATAGACGCTTTGCTGGAAAGTTATGTTCTGTATCAGGCAAAGAGGTATCGTGTAAAAGGTAAGCAATATCTGAAAACATTAGAAAAATATTATGTGGTAGATATCGGTTTAAGAAGAGTCCTGCTTGGTTCAAAGGCCGCGGATGTCGGGCACATATTGGAGAACGTAATATATCTGGAACTGCTCCGGCGGGGATATGACGTATATGTGGGAAAAATAAATAATCTGGAAATTGACTTTGTAGCAATAAACGAACAGGGAAAAGCCTACTTTCAGGCAGCGGCAACCGTCCGTGACGAGTCTGTCCTTAGCCGGGAACTGGCATCATTGCAGCAGGTTTCTGATAATTATCCCAAATATATATTGACGTTGGATAATGATCCGGAGGCGGATTATGAGGGTATACGGAAAATCAATGCGCTGAAATGGCTGGTCGGAGCGCCTTAATATTTATAAAAATCTGCAATCCAATAACCGCCGTTATCGTCCAGATACAGACAGTACGCTGGCATATCGCCCTCATCAATATAAATATAATAGTAATACAAGGCGCCATGCGTAATATAAATATATTCATGCACCAGTCTGCCAAGGTCATCAAAATAACTTGTCCACACCTGATACCCTGTTCCATACGCATTAGGATTGTGATGGTAATCCCGTTCGGTCAGAATCCCGTTTTCGTCATAAATATAATCAATGGACAGTAACGTTTCCGGCTCGTCAGCATCCATAAAGTCAAGGACTCCGCTGGAAATAAAATGTATTATGCGTCCGTTTTCGTCATATTCGATATTTTCCGTATATTCAGGAAGATTAGAATACGTGTAATTTTCAATTGATTCCGGTTTCATATAGTCGAATTGTAAATTATCTTCCCATGATTCCGGTAATTTTTCCGGCCCGTGAAAAGAAAAGCCATATTCATCTGAAACGATATCAGAAGTATAAAGAGTCCATGTGCGAAAAAGGACTCCACATCCGGACTGTGTCTGTTCATCATAATATAAGGTAAGCCGTGACGTGCTATCGGGCAGAGCATATGTATAAAATGGATTGGCATCTGCAAAACCATATGCTGATAAAAAGGTATTTTTATCGGGATACCAGAACTGTTTCGTTATGTTCGGTTCTGTCCGGATGTAAGCATCAAACCCTTCATGAAGCAATTCATCTTCATCGATTGTTTGCGAAGCGTCTAAAGTTGCACTCCAATCTAATGTCTTGATATGTTCGTCAGGTACGATTCCATGTTCGATGTCTGTCAATCCGCCGTTTATATATTTCAAAACTTCTCCATAGGAATTACCGGAGTCATTCGGTTTTCTTCTGACATACAGTTCTGCGCTGCCATCTTGGTCGTAATCGTAATAAGTGTACAGATAATCGTTATCCGTACAGGTATCCAGATAAGCCTCATACATTTCCATAGCGTTTTCCTGCAAAAGCGTTTTCTCCGTTTCTTCGGCGATTATGGCGGAAACATTTTCCTCGGTTTTGTTTAAAATATTGGCAGCAGGCATTACCGAAATATCTTCCGGTACTCCTAAAACTTCCGCCGCCCTGTTTTGTCCACAAGCGCAGAGCGCTGCCATAGAAAACGATATGCAAATAAATGGCAAGATAATTATATTTTTTCTCATGCTCCTATTATAACCTGCCTGCTTCTAAAAGACCAGCTTTGTTATCTCACCAACTCAAGTCAAATCCAATAAGACAATGCTCGTTGGCAGAATAGTTATAAATTATGACAAGATTATTCTGTTAATTTTACACAAAAAGCAGTATACTTTATATATTATATGGATTATTATATGGATACCCACAGGAGGACACTATAATGAAATACTACGTAAACGCCGCCGCTCCTCTTTCCGGCACCGGGAGTCAGCAAAATCCGTTCCGCACGATACAGGAGGCCGCTTCATGCGCCATGCCGGGGGACGAAGTCATTGTTGCACCGGGAATATATAGAGAAGCGGTGAGTCCCGTGAATGCAGGAAACGAAGAAGCACGGATCACATACCGTTGCGAAGTAGAGAAAGCGGCCATCATCACAGGCGCGGAACCGCTTAAGAACTGGGAGCCGTATGAAGATAACGTCTGGCTGGCCAGAATCTCCAATACGATATTCGGAGAATATAATCCCTATACGACGCTGGTGTACGGCGACTGGTTTATCGCTTCTATGACAGCGCATACCGGGGACGTTTATCTGAACGAAAAGTCCCTGTACGAAGTGACGGAACTGGAGAAAGTTCTGCGCCCGCAGAAGAGTAAAACTTCCTGGGATGCGGATTTTTCCCTTTATACATGGTATACCGTGCAGGATGAAGAGAAAAACGAGACTTTGCTTTACGCCAATTTTCAGGGGAAGAACCCTAATGAGGAGAATGTGGAGTTCAGCGTCAGGAGAAACTGCTTTTACCCGGAAAAAGAGGGTATCGGCTATATCACACTCTCCGGCTTCACAATAAGGCAGGCGGCGACACAGTGGGCACCGCCGACGGCTTATCAGGAGGGGATGATCGGCCCGCACTGGTCAAAAGGCTGGATCATTGAGGACTGTGAGGTTTACGAATCCAAATGCTGCGGTATTTCGCTTGGAAAATATCTACAAAGCAATAATGACAACAAGTGGTCGAAATGGAAATATAAGGACGGAACGCAGACGGAACGGGACTGTATCTGTCAGGCGCAGTTAGAGGGCTGGAGCAAAGAGCGTATCGGTTCGCATGTCATCAGAAGATGCGATATCCATGACTGCGGACAGACCGGGATCGTCGGACATCTGGGCGGTGTTTTTTCCATCATCGAAGATAATCACATTCACCATATCAATAATAAGCAGAACCTGGCCGGAGCGGAGATTGGCGGTATCAAGATGCACGCGGCGATCGACGTTATCATCAGACGCAACCGTATCCATAACTGTACCCGCGGACTCTGGCTTGACTGGCAGGCGCAGGGGACGCGAGTGACGCAGAACCTGTTTTTCAATAACTGTCTGCCAAAGGATTATAACCTTAGCGCAGGAAATGAGATAGGCGAGGATATTTTTATCGAGGTATCCCATGGACCGACGCTGGTCGATCACAACGTACTGCTTTCGGACTGCGCCATGAAACTGGCGACGCAGGGAGTAGCGCTCGTACATAATCTGATAGCCGGTTCCTTTACGGCGGTAGGGCGCGGCGTATTAAACGGCGCGCTTACGAAAACAGCGCCCCGCTACACACCGTATCATCTGCCGCACCGCACGGAGATTGCCGGATTTATGACGATACTGCACGGAGATATGCGTTTTTACAATAATATTTTCATGCAAAAGGAAATGCGTCCGGCCTTGAAAACAATGGCGGACGCCATGAAAGATGACGAGTGGACGGACGGCAATCTGATCGTGGGCACAGTTCCTTATGAGGGCTATCCTTCTTATGAAGAGTATATTGAAAAGTTTGCAGGCTACTGCGGTATGGGTTCGGCGCCGAGCGACAGATACTACGACCCGCTGCCGGTCTGGGCGGAAGGCAATGTCTATTTTAACGGAGCCCGACCTATGTCCGGGGAAAAGGCTCATGTGGATAACGAGCATAAGGTTACGTTTTCTTTACAGGAAAAGGACGGCCGTTATCTGTTGCAGACGAATTTGTACGAATATATACCAGAGTCTGAAAGCCGGGTGATCACGACGGATATCTTAGGCATGGCCTTTGAACCGGAGCAAAAGTACGAAAATCCGGACGGGACGCCAATCGTTATGGATAAGGATTATTTTGGTGAGGATTGGGGTGAGAAGCCGTGCGCGGGGCCTTTCGCTGCCTATGCGGGATCGGCAGTAGAACTTTGAAAAGAAGCAGAGATGATAAAATCATCATAATTTAGGAAAGGAAGGATTACCAAGATGGAAAAGTATTTTGGCGAAGCAGTACCGAAACTGGGGTTTGGTCTTATGAGACTGCCCAAGACGGCATCCGGCAAGATTGATATCGAGCAGACGAAGAAAATGGTCGATCTGTTCATGGAGGCCGGACAGACTTATTTTGACACGGCATATGTATATGATGGCGGCGATTCGGAGCGGGCGGCTAAAGCGGCGTTGGTTGACCGCTATCCGCGCGAGAGTTTCACGCTGGCGACCAAGCTGTGTGCATGGGCTGGGGATCATAATGAAAAAAATGCCAAACAGCAGTTTTTTACCAGTTTAGAGCGGACAGGTGCCGGATATTTCGATTATTATCTGCTCCATGCCCTGCAGGCAGGAAACTATCAGATGTATGATACATACCATATCTGGGATTTTGTAAAAGAACAGAAGGCGAAGGGACTTATCAAACACTGGGGATTTTCTTTCCACGCGACGCCCGATATACTCGATAAGATACTGACCGAGCACCCGGATGCAGAATTTGTGCAGTTACAGCTTAACTATGCGGACTGGGAAAACCCGGATGTGACTGCCAGAGCCAACTATGAGGTGGCCAGAAAGCATGGAAAATCTATCGTTGTCATGGAGCCTGTCAAGGGCGGTTCGCTGGCGAATCCGCCGGAGGCTGTACGGCAGATTCTGGACGCGGAGAGAAGGAACTGTTCCTATGCGTCGTGGGCTATCCGTTACGTGGCTTCACTGGAGGGAATCATCACAGTCCTTTCGGGAATGTCCAACGTAGAGCAGATGCAGGATAATCTCTCTTATATGAAGGACTTTAAGCCTCTGGATGAAAAAGAGCAGACGGCGATCCGCAAGGCGCAGGAGGCCATTAACGGCGTAAAGTCCATTCCCTGTACGGCGTGTCATTACTGTACGGCCGGATGCCCGAAGCAGATCCCGATACCGGAGATTTTCGCAGCACGCAATAAACAGCTTATCTGGGGGCAGTTAGAAGAAGGAAAAGCGGACTACGCGCAGGCTGTTAAAGGCGCGGGGGCGGCGTCAGACTGTATCGCCTGCGGCCAGTGCGAGAGTGCCTGCCCGCAGCAGATCAAGGTGATAGAGAAGCTGAAAGAGTGCGCGGAAGTGTTATGAGCACAGAAGACTTGGGTTGACCGTCTATCGGCAGTACTCCCTTTTGCTTTTTGCAGGGAATGGAGCAGTATTCCCTGTGATTCATGTGATTGCTTTACAGTAAAACTTTGTAAGAAAAAACAGTAAAAAATGTCAGACGGGACTTGTGCCGTCTGTCTGTTTTTGTTAAAATATATCTATGGGTACTGCCATAACGGGATAGGCGGTCAGTCCTTCTTAGAAGAGGGATTGGTCCCTCTTGACAACGGATAAATCCGGGAAAGGAGGGATTGCTTATGAGTGATTATGAAATGCTGACAATCGTGCTGATGGTCCTGGGGATTATCGTGTCGATTCTGGTAGCGTACATCAACCACACAAAAAAGTGACCGCCCAAGCCAAAGGTAAGGTCACTTTTTTGTAAGTATCTTTAATTTGGGTTGACCGTCTATCGGCAGTACTCCCTTTTTGTTTTTTCAGTATAACAGATTCCCCTGTGGATGTCAAACCTAGCTCTCCGAAAACATAATATTTTCGAGATTTCGAGATTTTTGCATACTTTTTCCCCATGTCGGAAATATACAATACTTTTCTGGAAATTTTGGTTTATAATAATACAAATACATAAGAAAAGGAAGGGACCAGCCATGAAAAATGCAAATTTAAGTGTATGTGGAACAGATTGCAGTACGTGCGGCTGTTATGGACAAATGTGCGCAGGCTGTAATGAGTGCAGCGGTAAGGTATTTCACGCGCCGGAGGGACAGGCGTGCGCCATCTATGAATGCAGTATTCATAATAAAGGACTCGGAAACTGCGGAGAATGCGCTGATGCGCCATGCGATATCTGGATGAAAACAAGAGACCCCAAGTATTCCGATGAAGAATTTGCCGAGAATGTCAGGATGCGCATACAGGCTTTGCAAGGAAAACGCATAGGGTCAAAATAATTCATCCAGCAAAATATAATACCGTATTTTCTCCCAGTCAGGCTCTATACCCAGTTCCCGAAACAAAAGTGTATCGTCGTAACCGGGGTATACAGCCTGCACATGTTTATACTTGCCACTGTAATTATGCGACAGACTGCGGTAACAGATCGCGATATCGCACCATTTATCGGCAATCCCTGTTTTGCCGAGGTCAATAAAGCCGCTTACTTCCGTCTGTCTGCCAAAGATATTGGGAAGACAGTAATCGCCATGGGATAAAACAGGTTCTTCCTCCGGCTGGTGCTGATAGAGCCATGCAAGCAGAGCTTCGGGGTTTTCAAAGCCGCCTTCGCCGAAAGTGGAAGGTTCCACATTGTCCAGATCGACCAGACCATGTTCCACATTATATCTGGCCTGCGCGAGTTTATGTGTCAGCCGCTGGTCGCAGGGACAGTCTGCAATATCAATGCTCCACATTTTTTTAAGGCCACTGGCAAGAAGCCTGCATAAAAGCGGCGGGTTTTGCATGTATATATCATCACAGGCCATTTGTCCTTTACATTTTTCCATTAACAGATAAGAGCGGCCGCCCTGCGTTTCATAAACATATACTTTGGGAACAGGTAATTTCCCCTGCAGGTAAGTCATCATGCGGTATTCGTTTTCCACTTCTTTGGAAAAACTTTGTATTTTTAACACTTTATCTTCAAAAAGCAGAATCGAAGATTCCGACATACCGATATCATCTATGGAATATCGTTCATATGCTGTCAGATTTTGTATCTTTTCCGGCAAAGAGAGTTTCTCAGAGTTCTTCATAGCCGATCTCTCTTTTATCCAGAAATTTTTTCACAGCGTTATCCCACAAAATATCAACGCTTTTGTCCATAATAAAAGTATGAAATGCCGTTCCAGTAATCAGAGTGAGTGTTGTGCCGTCATATTTTAACGTCAGGACGAGCGCTTTGATCTGCTGTGGTGTAACGGCCGTGTCCTCACTTTTTAAGATGGAGGCCACATGATCCGGGATCAGGTGCAGGATAAATTTAAAGGCGCTGGGCGTGTGCGTACCTTTGATCAGAGAATAGCAGATGGGACGGATTTTTTTCCACTCGCTGAACTCAAAGGGGCGTATTTCTTTATCTTCCCATTCTTCGCTTGTATAAAAGTCCCTGTTCTGATGGCCGTCTATCAGAAAAGTATTATAAGTGCTGATCGAGGCTTCTTCGAGCAAAAAAGAATCAAACGCTTCAGAAGCCAGCAGTTTTCCCATACATTGTTTTACATTGGTGATCTTTAAGGCTATCATAATGATGTGGTATCTCCTGTCATTTTTTCTATTACTGTTTTTCATCATATCAGAAAGTGGAAAGTTAGACAAGCGGCTGTAAAGCAAGACGCCGGAAATGGAAGTACCTATCGTTACCATTCACGGGTTAACCCATCCAAAAAATCCCCGCCTGTAACAGCAGGGA
>JAMPIB010000079.1 GCA_023663085.1 Ruminococcus sp.
GTAGCTGCGCATTTCTGGCTGAAATATATCGCAGTTATCATGTATAAGAATCAAGGTTTGTTTTATTTCGTACAGAATGTCATAAAACATAAGGAAATGCAAGTGTTTTTTTAAAATCACATCCGTTTAAAAATCAACGAAAAATCAAACATCTCGCAGCATAGCCTGCATCTACCTCACCGCAACCACCTCATAATCTTTCTCTTCCACCGTTTTTTTCAAAACGTCGTCGGCAATTTCCGCATTTAAAGTCACAACCGCCGTTCCTTTTTCATGGCTGACAACCGCCTCTGTCACTTCCGGCAGCGCTTCTAAAGCCTTTTTCACCGCTGCCTCACAGTGTCCGCACATCATACCTTTGATTTCCATTGTTTTTTCCATTTCTTCATTCTCCTTTATCTTATTATTTATTTTATTGACTCTTTTTTGTTTTATTTTTTTATCTTTTTTCGTGTCATACATCTTGAAAAAGTTAAGCCGCAGCGCATTGCTGACAACGCAGAAACTCGAAAGGCTCATGGCCGCCGCCGCGAACATGGGATTTAATTTCAGTCCAAATACAGGATACCACAATCCGGCCGCCAGCGGAATACCAATTGTGTTATAAAAAAACGCCCAGAACAGATTTTCATGGATATTTTTCAGGGTTGCCCGGCTTAAACGGATGGCCGCGGGCACATCGCCCAGCCTGCTTTTTACCAGCACGACGTCGGCCGCGTCGATTGCTACATCCGTACCTGCACCGATGGCGATACCGATATCGGCTCTCGTCAGAGCAGGAGCGTCATTGATGCCGTCGCCGACCATAGCCACCGCTCCCTGCTTCTGTAACTGTCTGATCACAGCTTCTTTTCCGTCCGGTAAAACGCCGGCTATTACTTTATCCACACCGGCCTGTGCGCCGATCGCCGCCGCAGTCCTTTCATTATCTCCGGTTAACATAACTACAGTTATGCCCATATTCTGCATTTCTTTCACGGCCTGCGCACTGTCCTCTTTCATCACATCCGCTACGGCAATGATACCGGCCAAAGTCTTTCCTTTACAGAAAAACAGCGGCGTTTTTCCCTCGTTCGCCAGTTTTTCGGCCCGCTTTGCGATATCTGTCGGCACTTCCGTTCTGGTACGGATAAAGTTCAGATTACCGCCCGCGGCCTCTTCTTTTTGCCAGATACCGCTTAAGCCGTTGCCCACGGCGGCCGCAAAGTCTTCTACGGGCTCAGCATGTATACCCTCCTCCTGCGCTTTGAGGATGATTGCTCTGGCTAAGGGATGTTCGCTCTTTTGTTCCAGGGAAAAGGCCAGTGTAAGCAATTCTTCCTGCGAATAGTTTCCTGCAGGCAGGATATCCGTGACTTTTGGCTCCCCGCTGGTAATGGTTCCCGTCTTATCGAGCGCAACGATCTGTGTCTTTCCGGTCAGTTCCAAAGACTGTGCGGTCTTGAACATAATACCGCTTTTCGCGCCCATGCCGTTTCCGACCATGATAGCCACCGGCGTCGCCAGGCCGAGCGCGCAGGGGCAGCTGATAACGAGAACCGATATCCCTCTTCCCAGCGCAAAGCCGAAACTTTCTCCCGCAAGCAGCCATATGACGCAGGTCAGCGCCGCGATACTGATCACCGCCGGTACGAAAACGCCCGACACTCTGTCCGCCACCTTGGCGATCGGCGCTTTGGTGGCCGCCGCGTCGCTGACCATGCGAATAATCTGTGATAACGTCGTATCTTCACCGACTCTCGTGGCCTTACAACGCAGGAATCCCGACTGGTTCAAGGTCGCGGCGGACACATTATCGCCAGCCTGTTTATCGACCGGAATGCTCTCTCCGGTGAGCGCCGCCTCATTGACGGCGCTGTTTCCCTCGATGACAATGCCATCCACCGGGATATTTTCTCCCGGTCTGACAACAAATTCATCGCCTTGCATCACATAAGTTATGTCAACCTCAACTTCTTTTCCTTCCCTGATGACGACCGCTTTTTTCGGTGCCAGTTTCATAAGGCCTTTTAAGGCGTCCGTCGTTCTTCCTTTCGAGCGTGCCTCCAGCATTTTTCCTACCGTGATCAAAGTCAGTATCGTGGCCGCGGATTCAAAATAAAATTCATCCATATAGGCCATGACCGCCTGCATATCGCCTTTTACCTGCGCATCCGTCATGGCAAAAAGCGCATACAAACTGTAAAGGAACGAGGCCCCTGCGCCCATGGCCACGAGTGTATCCATATTCGGCGCTTTATGGAGCAGTCCTCTGCCACCGCTTATAAAAAACTTCCTGTTTATCATCATGATGACGATGGTAAGCAGCATCTGTACGAGGCCGACCGCAATATGATTGCCTTCAAAAAAAGCGGGCAGCGGCCATCCCCACATCATATGTCCCATGGAAAAATACATGAGCGGGATGAGCAGACAGAGGGAAAAACACATTCTTTTCTTTAAAAGAGGCGTTTCCCGGTCTTTCAGCATATCTTCATAATCAGTCAGGGCTCCGCTCCCGTCCTGATCTTCTGTACGTTGTCCTTCTATATGCTGTCCTTTCTTAGAGGCTCCGTATCCCGCCGCTTCGACCGCCGCAATGATCTCTTTGGGCGACGCCGTCCCCTCGACGCCCATGGAATTTGTGAGCAGACTGACCGAACAGAGCGTGACGCCGGGTACTTTCGATACCGCTTTTTCCACCCTGCTGCTGCACGCCGCGCAGCTCATGCCGGTAACTGTATATTGTTCCATAATATATCTCCCTTCTGAAATGTGTCATACAAAACAATAATAATATTTTGCTATTTCATAAGTTTCTGCAATAGTATTACCAATTCATCTATGATCTCATCATTTCCCTCGCGGATATTGTCGGCTACGCAGGTGCGCAGATGATCAGAGAGCAGTTCCCTGCTGAAACTGTTAAGGGCCGCGTTTACCGCCGCGACCTGTATCAATATATCCGTACAGTAAGCATCTTTCTCCAACATTCCCTGAAGGCCGCGCACCTGTCCCTCGATCCGCTTCAGACGATTGAGCAGATCCTTATATTCTTTCTCGGAACGTTCCTTTGTTTTCCCGGAACATGCACAACTCTGTTTCTCCTCCTGATCTTCTGTTCTGTTTTCTATTTTTTCATTTTCCATGACCGGTATTTGTCCTCTTTCTTCTTTTCTTTCTTCTTGTTCTTTCTATCTGTTGTTCTTTCTTTTTCGACCTATAATCTCTATTCTCTGCGCCCATATACCCCTATAGGGTATACTAACAAGTATAATATATACTCTCTGGGGGTATCTGTCAACATGAAAATTACAAATATTGTATAAAGCGATTGGGCGCAAAAAAAGAGCCGCCTCTCACCACAGCCGCCCTTTTCTTTCTTTTCTCACTTCTGTACTTCGATCCGCCGTCTTGCGCTTTCATATTCTTCCACCGTAATATCTATACTCTCACATGCATGCTGTAGATCCAGATTCAGATTTTTCATAAGCGCTCCTACACTGTTTACCATATTCTTCATCCTACCCAGTTCTTCTCCCTGCTCACGCCCCTGTTCCCTTCCCCGTTCGAGCCCAATCTCAAGAATATTCATCTTCACAGCCTCCCATTCTTCCGACTCTTTTACTTCTTCCACGATCCTGTTCAGATCCAGGATACGTTCATCCCGTACTGTAATACCTGGATTTTCCAATGTAGAATTTTTCATATATTGCAGCAGACTGATCAGTTCCGGCCGCCCATTCTGACTTGTCATATTCAGGAAAATCTTACTCGTGCCGTCTCCCAACGGCAGGTCAGGTACTTCTTCACACCACTCACTGAAAGTATACATCGCCAGATCTTTACCAAAAATATCCTCCTGCGTGATAAATATAATTGCCGTTGACGGCAGATGTCTATAACGGGTTTCTTTTCCCGACTTCAATAAGGGTGTGTCGATGAGCCCCTGGTAAAATCTGGAACGCTTGCGAACATCATCTCCACCAACATCATTCTGCATTTCCATATCAAAATATCTGCTCCGCACATCCAGCGCCCAGGCATCCAGACGTATGGCACGTTTCCCGGACTTATTTAATACGACTTGTTCCACCTTGACTTCCCGCAGTTGCAGATCCGGTTCATCCAGTATGATACTAAGCACATCCTGATAGGCTTCTTTCACTTTCATGACCGATAAAAACAGCGCAAAATCACTTAAATTGAATTGATAGTCCGGCGGGAGCAAAGTCTGAGTACCTGTTGTTTCCAGTGCCTTTTTTACCTGCACATCCCCTGTATGCTGTTTCTTTGTCTTTGTTTCCATCTTTTGTTTCACAGTATATCCTCTCTTTCCCAAAATGGCAGGGAGCATATACCTTGTCGTCCTCCCTGCAGTTATTTAGTTGTAAGCAAGGAGTTTTTGAATACGGATGATCCATTAAGATATCATAAGAATCTCAGATTTGTTCTTTGCTTGAATTCATTCTAGCACTTTCAATTTTTCATTACAAGTATAAACATAATTTAATTTATAGGAAAATATTCTTTTTCCGCCGTCTGCCCCTCCTCTCTGGCTTTTCTGTGTAATTCCGCCAATGAAATTCCCGCCCGTATGGCCCTTCTTAACTCTGCCAGTGAAATCCCCGTCTCTGCGATCTCCACAAGCTCCGTTATCGGAATTCCCATTTCTGTCATCTCCTAATCCTGTCACTAAGATTTTGTAAACTTTTGGCTTATCATAGCAGAAAAGCGCGCTTTTTTAAACAGAAATGGTATACTTTGCACTTTTATCGGTATATTTTGCAATTTTTTTTGCTGTTTATTTCAACATTTGCAAATATGGTTATATGTTTCACTAATATTTTTGCATTTTCTGTTAATATTTTACTATTTTTTTATAAAAAATGTTTTGACTTACGTTTATCTACATGCTACAATATGTTTAGTTACTATCAATATTATGTTTTAATTTTTTACCATAATTTATCAATTTAATTTTCTGTCAATGCTGACACCTTTACTGAAATACATTTTTATTGACACAAGAATGACTGATTGTACTGAATATTCGACGTAAACGTAAAAATGACTCAAAGCATGGCATTCAATGTAGATATAAAAGGCTTACGAAACGCGGCATTCGATATTTGTCACTGTTAACCCGTCGCTATTAATGTTATTAATTATTTTTCGGCCTGTCACATTATTAACCTGTCACTACTTTAAGAAGTAACACCCCGTCACAGTTTTTATCACCGTTAATTAAGCGATCACCGTCACTGTTAATCATGATTCATCACTGATCCATACGTTTGGAAACTGTGATATTGCCTGCTTATACGCGGCAAGGAAAGTGAAGGTACTATTTGATGCAAGAAGAGATTTTGAGAGAGACTTCCACGGAAATGGATTCTACGGCTACTTATGATAATTTTTATGAAAAAAGGGAGCACGGGAATCTGGAATATCCGGTCAATGTATATCAGGTCGATCTGGGGCATTCCCACACGCACTCTATCCGCTGGCACTGGCATGAAGAGATGGAGATCCTGGTAATCTGCAACGGCTGCGCCAAAGTAGCCACCGATGATGATGAGCAGATCTTATTACCGGGGCAGGGATTTATCTTAAACCAGAACGTCATGCACTCTATCCACAGCATAGAGAATAATCAATGCTCATATTACTCGCTTGTATTTCATCCGGACTTTTTATTCGGGCATACAAATTCTTCCATGCGCACCAATTTCCTGCTGCCGATGCAGAGTTTTTCCATATTAAAAACGCTGTTGATCGAGGAACAGAACGCATGGCATAAGAGTATGTTAGACCTGCTTGATAAAGTGCTTTCTGTCAATCTGACCAAATGTTTCGGTTATGAGATCATTACCAAGGGCTATTTATGCCAGTTCTGGGCTACGCTGTTAAACAGGCTGCCGCAGGCCAATATCCCGCAGCCGCCGAACATATCCTTAAACGAGCAGCGCGTAAAACAGGCCATGCTCTATATCCGCCTGCATCACGCGGAACCGCTTACTTTAGATGATATTGCCGACAGCATTTCCGTCAGCAAGAGCGAATGCTGCCGCTGTTTTAAGCGTACCATTCAGATGACGCCCTTTGAGTATCTGATGAAATACCGTATTTTTGAAGCCAGCAAACAGATTTTAAACGACCACGACAACCAGCACTCCATGGCGGATCTGGCGTTATCTGTAGGTTTTAACAGTATCAGTTACTTCAACAAGCTTTTCAGGCGTTATTTAGGCTGTACACCGACAGAATACAGGGAGCGCGTCGCACAGACAGCTTCGGTCATTGAAATGGAACCGTTTGCCATCCCGCTCTTTTAATGATAAAAAGTCCGAAAGGCCCTTATCAGATAAGCGATATCCTTTGCCCCTGCTGTCTCCATCGCCGAGTGCATGGCCAGCTGGGGAAGTCCGATATCCACTGTGCGGACAGATACCTGCGAGGTGGAGATATTGCCTAACGTACTGCCTCCCGCTATATCGGAACGATTGGCATATGCCTGATACGGGACGCCGGCCGCATTGCAGATATCTTTCATGACCGCTGCCGAATAGGCATCCGTAGCATATCTCTGGCTGCCATGATATTTGATGACAATACCGCCATTTAACCGAGGCCGGTTCGTTACATCCGCTTTTTCCGGATGATTCGGATGGAGCGCATGGGCATTATCCGCGGAGATCAGAAAACTGTCCGCTATCATACATTGGTATTCCTCCGCGCTCATCTTATAGCTCCCACTGATCCTTACCAGCACATCCTGCAAAAAAGTCGAGGCTGCTCCCTGCTTTGTTCCGCTTCCTACTTCTTCATTATCAAAAACAACACAGAGATTGACATATTCTTTGGATGTTTCATTGACTATAGCGGTCATTCCAGCAAAGGCACACTCCAGATCATCGAGTCTGGGGCCTGCGATGAATGCCTCGTCTATACCCGCCAGGCGGCATTTATCCCTGTTATAGAGAAAAAGATCGCTCCCCAGTATCTCTTTCTTATCTTTTCCTGCGATTTCCGCCAGCCTGTCAAAAAGCGCCTCTTTGGCGGAGGCTTCACCAATGACCGGCTGCATATCTGTCTGCGGATTGTATTCGACGCCTTTATTCATCTCACTGTTCATGTGTATCGCCAGATTGGGGATGATTGCCGTATCCTGATCCAGATCTACCAGAAAACTCTCCATGCCGTTTTTTCCTTTGCAGATGAGTCTTCCCGCAACGGAAAGCGGTCTGTCCAGCCAGGTAGAGAGGATCATGCCGCCGTATTTTTCCACATTCAGTTTCGTATACTGTTCATCCACAACAATTTCCGGCGATTCCTTTAATTTAAAACAGGGCGAATCGCTGTGCGCCGCTATCATATGAAACCCTTTCGGTCTTGTGTCCGGAAGGGAAAAGGCGATCAGGGAAGAATCGTTTCGGTTTACATAATATTTCCCTCTTTTTTTCAACTGCCAGAGATTTTTTTCCTCCAGGCAGCTGTAGCCTGCTTCTTCTAACATCTTTTCCAGATTCGCCACAGCATGAAAAGCCGTCGGACTCTGGTCGATAAAGGCCGACAACTCCTGTAAGGCTTCTGTCTGCTGCGTTTTTTTCGTTTGTTTTATACTCTTCATTTCTTATTCCTTCCTTTCCTGCCATATCCTGTAATATAATACCACGCTCCGGTCAGATCCGCCAGTATCCAGCCGATGGGCACCGCGGCCCAGATGCCTGTCACACCGATCGCCGGAACCGCCGACAAAACATAGGCCAGAAGCACTCTCGTACCGAGGGATACAATGGTAAGGATCACCGAAATCCCAGGCTTATTGACCGCACGGTAAAAGCCGTAAAATAAAAACAACATGCCGATACCAAAATAAAACACCGCCTCAATACGCAGGTATCCTACGCCCACGGCAATCGTCCCCATGCTTTCTTTATCAATAAAAAGCTGCATGAGCGGCCCTGCGAAACCGACTACCAGCACCGTAATGAGCAGACAGAATACAAAAACCGCTGCCATGGCGTCCCTCATTCCCTTACGGATCCGCTCTTCTTTGCCCGCTCCGTAATTTTGCGCTACGAAGGTAGAAAAAGCGTTGCCAAAGTCCTGCACCGGCGCGTAAGCAAACGAATCAATTTTAACTGCCGCCGCAAAGGCTGCCATGACGACCGCGCCGAAACTGTTGACAAGTCCCTGTACCATCAGGATACCAAAATTCATGATCGACTGCTGTAAGCAGGTCAGGGAAGAAAGACCTGCCAGTTCCTTAAAAATGTCTGCATCCCAGCGTCGGTTATGCTTTTTTACCTTAAGATACGGATATTTATATAAATAATAGACTAAAATACCGATTCCCGCCATATATTGTGAAAGAACCGTGGCTTTCGCCGCTCCGCCGACGCCCATGCCGAAAGCCCTGATAAAAAGCAGATCCAGAACGATATTGAGCAGCGCGGAAACACCCAGAAAACACAACGGCACAAGCGAGTTGCCGACCGCCCGCAGAAGGCTGGCCAGAAAATTATACAAAAAACTTCCCATAATACCGGCAAATATCCACATCAGATATTCTTTCATAAACGGCGCAACTTCATACGGCACACGCATAAAAACAAGTATCCCCTGTATGCCGGCATAAACGATGATATTTAAGGCCGCCGCGACCATACCGATACTGATAAAGGCAATAAAGAGCCCTTTTTCCAGCCGTTCAAAATTCCTGCCGCCATACTGCATGGAAAAAAAGGCGCCGCTGCCCATGCAGAGCCCCAGGATAATAGATGTCACAAATACCATCAGCGTATAGGACGAACCTACCGCCGCCAGCGCATTTTCTCCAAGATAGCGGCCGACGATAAGCGTATCCACAATATTATATAATTGCTGAAGCAGGTTTCCGATCATGATCGGAAAAGCAAACTTCAAGAGGTTTTTCAGGATACTTCCCTGTGTCAGGTCATAGTTCATGAGTTGCGCTCCGTTCTTCTGGGAATCAATATATCGGCGGATATGTTTTAAGATACCATAAAATGAAAGCCAGAGCAATAAAAGCGAAATAAGGAACGCAACAGAGCGCAATAGAGGTTACCATTCACGGGTTAACCTCTAGCCATTTTTAGCCCTTCTTTCGGGAG
>JAMPIB010000007.1 GCA_023663085.1 Ruminococcus sp.
ATGCTGGTAGACAGCAAGGAAAAGATTCTGAGAATGTTCAGAGTGTGAAGATAATAAAGAGCCTTTGAGTTGAGCAACTTGAAGGCTTAAATTATAGATAGTAATATATTGTTTTAAGGTACATATGTAGAGGTGAAAGTCATTTTGAATCAGATAACAGTTAAATATAATTCAAAAATATTTGTCCAACATAGTGTGGAGCCTTTTGAAGTAAAGATTTTTAACAGTAGAGTTAATATACGAAGTATAGGAAAAGAACTCTTAATAGATATTTTGGGAAGAAAAGCACCTCAAAAATTACATAATTTATTGATAGACATTGAATCATTGTTATTTTTTTATATTGGTTCTTTTCCCTTAATGATTTCTTTCAAAATCAATGGTGTGGATAAAGATATTTCTAAACGTGTTGGGAAGTATCATACAAGTAGTAATTTTTTGAAGCAGAATTTAGTAGTATGTGATATATCTGCCAATACTATAACAGAACAGAAATTACAACGATTTAAGCAGATGAATCAAATGGCATTATTTTCGTTGCAGTTTTTGGTGTCAGATAATTATGAGCATGTGATTACAAATCATAAAATGACATTATTGCTACATGTAGTGCACAGAGTGAAATAGCCTAAATTTACCGGGGCGCAGTATAGAGAAAGTATGTTATGATATAGATAAGAAGCTATTGCGGTATTCAAGGGAATGAATATCTGCGTAAGTACATATTGGGATATCAGGATAGCAATATCTGTAGAGGAAAACATATGAAGAAAAAGAAAATTATTAAAATAACAGTTGTAATATTGATTTTATTTATCATATTGTACTTTATTTTAGTAAATTTTCTTGTCAGTGCGGCGTTAGTGCCATCTTTTATGCGGAAACTGGAGGCGTTTGAGCGGATAACGGAGGAAAGCTATGCGGCGCAGGTACAGACTTCAGATATCAAAGTCAACCGGCAGACGGCGCTCAATGAAACCAACGAATGGCTGGCGGAAACAGAGGGGCAGAAATTATCCGTAGAAACAGAAGATGGTTATACATTGGTGGCAAAAGAGTTTTTTGCGAAAGAGGAGAGTCATAAATGGGTGCTGCTATTGCACGGTTATACGGGTTGGAAAGAAGAGATGTATCCTTTTGCATACTGGTATCATGAGCAGGGTTATCATGTGATAGTACCGGATCTGCGCTGTCAGGGCGAGAGCGAGGGTGATTTTATCGGTATGGGCTGGACGGATCATTTTGACTGTGTCCTCTGGATCGAGTATATCTTATCGCAGGATACCGATGCCGATATTGTGCTCCACGGGCAGTCTATGGGCGCTGCTACGGCTTTGATGATGGCAGGGGATGAGGAAACAGCGGATAAAATTACAGCTGTAATTTCTGATTGTGCCTATACAGATGCGTATTCCATGTTTGGGGAAAAGATAACGGAATGGTTTTATCTGCCGCCTTTTCCGATCGTGGATACGGCCTGTATCGTTCTGCGGATGCGGGGAGGCTATGATCTGAAGGCGGCCTCGGCTGTCGATGCTGTTGCCCGGAGTACGACACCGACACTTTTCATTCATGGAGATCAGGATGATATGATCCCGGTACAGATGTCAAAGGATTTATATGAAGCTGCGGGCGGCAGGAAAGAACTGCTGATCGTAGAAGGCGCCGGGCACGCACAGGCACAGGATAAAGACCCGGAGGCGTATTATGGGGCCATCGAAGCTTTTCTGGCGGAGTGCATAAAGTAAAATAATAGATGATAAAAAAAGATATCCTTCAAGTTTATAGTACTTAGAAGGATATCTTTTTTATGATTTTTAATTCATCTTCACATCATCCACCAGGAAGGAGTCGCCGTCTTCTACGATACATACCATTGTCTTACCGGTATTTAACTGGATCTCATTGCCGTTATCATCATAGTATCTTGTTGCGCCGTAGTCGGATGTCTTTTCCCAGGTTACATGGATACCTTTGCCGTTTGTAAAGAACCAGCCGTCTCTTGCGGAGTCGATACACTGGAAGGCAAGATAACCTTTCTGGTCACGTACCTCAAAATAAGTGTTCTGGATCAGAATATTTTTAAAGGCTAACTGCTGGCCATTGGCTTTATCAATATGCGGGCCATCGGCTGCACCGGATAAGTGCTGGTATCTGTCGTATAATCCGGTCTCTGGATTATAAATAAAATAACAGTTGGTCACCGGATAGGTGGGGGACATGTCAATTTTATTAGCCGTTATTGCATCAGAGTACTGCTCTAACGTATTCGGTTCATTGTACGGTGCGAACTGATAATGCTGTTCATCTGCATAACCGCTGCGGTATTGCATACTATAGCCCAGCTTGTCTATATCCGCCTTGATGCCTTCGGTATCAACATAAGCGTTATCGGTGGAGTTTCCGGTATCATTGGCGCGCCAGAAGTTGCTGCTGGAGAGTCCATCAATATCTTCCGTATCGGGACGGTTGATAACCTCTTCGATATAAAACGGGCCGCCATAGTGGATATAAAAAGCATCCCATTCAAAAGACCAGTATATGTAGTAGTCACGGCAGCTTCTGACATTGCCGAGTCTGTCGAAACCGCTCCAGTCCTGGAACAATCCCATCAAACGCGTGATACTTCCCTCAACGTTGCATTCATATAATACATCTGCCCGTGAAATGCCGTACTGTGCCGCTGTTTTGGTATTAGGCATCATGACGGTGACAGGGCGTGTATTGTTTACTTCTTCGGTTACCCATTCATTTGTAATACGGCTGCGAACCATTCCTTCCTGTGGAGGAAGATCTTCGTCAACTTCTTCCGGAACTTCTGCTTCTACTTCTTCTTCTATGGTTTCCGGTTCGTCTTCAACAACCTGCTCAACGACAGGCTCAACGACCTCTTCACGTTCTTCGCCACAACCAAATAGTAAAAGAGTAGAAGATAAGGCTACAAGAAGAATTACCTGTAATCTTTTCATCTTTGATCCTCTCTTTCTATAAAAACACGTCTGAATGAGCTTGCTCATTCTTCTCGCTAACGCTCATTATATCATAAGAAAATAAAGTAGTCACTAGAAAAAAATTGAAAAAATACACAAAAAGTGGGAGAAATAACGAGGATTGTTAGCGGATTTAACTTCTCTTTACAAATAACCCCGTTTGGATGTATGATTATTTATAATAAGGTCTGACGATATGAGAGAAGGAGAAAGGAACAGCCATGAAAAAAGTGATAGTCACAGGATGTAACGGGCAGCTGGGACGTGCCGTCAATCAATTATATGCCGGGAACGATACGTATGAATTTGTGAATACGGATGTAGGGGAACTTGATATTACCAGTATTGATGATGTGATGTCGTTTGCCAGAGAGATAAAACCTTACGCGATCATTAACTGCGCCGCGCATACGGCGGTGGACGCCTGTGAGACGGAAGGGGACAAAGCCTATAAGATCAATGCGATCGGGCCGCGTAATTTAAGCATTGCGGCGTCAGAGCTGGGCGCTAAACTGGTTCATATTTCCACGGATTATGTTTTTGATGGAAAAGCGACGAAGCCTTACACGGAATTTGATCCCACAGAGCCGCAGGGAATGTACGGTATCACCAAACTGGCGGGAGAAAATTTTGTCAGAGAATTTGCGGAC
This sequence comes from Ruminococcus sp., assembly GCA_023663085.1. GTDB lineage: Bacteria > Bacillota > Clostridia > Lachnospirales > Lachnospiraceae > UBA3282. Next base: position 3,641 of record JAMPIB010000007.1, read on the forward strand.
AGATATTTTATTATCAGAACAGCGTGGCTGTATGGAGACGGTAAGAATTTTGTGAAGACGATGCTGCGTTTATCGGAGAGTAATGATAAAGTCCGCGTCGTATACGATCAGGTAGGTTCGCCTACCAGTACGGAGGAACTGGCGAAAGCCATTGCCTGTCTGCTGCCAACGGAGAACTACGGTCTTTTTCACGGAACCTGCGAGGGCGACTGTAACTGGGCGGAGTTTACGGAAGAAATCTTCCGTCTGGCGGGAAAAAAGACCGTTGTTGAGAAAATTACTGCTCAGGAGTTCGGGGCGGCGGCGCCGCGTCCGGCATATTCTATTCTGGAAAATTATATGTTTAAATTGACAACGGATTTCATGTTTGCAGACTGGCACGATGCAATCGCCAAATATATCAAAGAGATGTGAAAAGTAAGATCGTAAGAGAAGGATTGAAAAAACAATGGCATTTTTAAAGGGAATGGTTCAAAATCCCGTGTTGGTGGCCGCGGTACTGGGGTGGTTCGTGGCACAGGTACTAAAGACGGTGATACACCTGATGATAACCAGACAGCTGGTTTGGGAAAGGATGGTTGGCAGCGGCGGTATGCCAAGTTCCCATTCCGCGACTGTCTGCGCACTGGCTACGGCAACCGGGATACAATACGGCAGCGACAGTTTTGCCTTTGCGATAGCGGTCATTCTGGCTATCATCGTTATGCACGATGCAATGGGGGTCAGAAGGGAGACCGGGATCCAGGCAAGGGTGTTAAATGAGATGATGTCCCTGTTTAGGGAAATGGGAACGAAGATGTCGGTGGAAGATAAACTCAAAGAGTTTGTCGGGCATACGCCCATTCAGGTGTGGATGGGAGGACTGCTCGGCGTATTGACGGGATTTATCACCTGCCATTTTATGGTAGAAGGTTATCGTATTTTCTAAGAAGCAGAGAGTATGGCAGCGGACAAAGACACATATAATAACATGCGTTACCATTTCTTCCTGTATTCGAGCGGCGTCATGTTTTCCGCCCTTTTAAATACTTTGATAAAATATCCGGCATCCTGAAAACCGCAGTCGAGCGAGATATTTTCTATGGAATCATCCGAGAAACGGAGCATGGATTTGGCATGGGAGATGCGTTTGTTCGTCAGGTCATTTCCGATGGTGACGCCATATCTTTTTTTATATTCTCTGGCAAGATGAAATTTGCTGATGAAGAATCTGGAGGATAAGTCTTCCAGATTTATTTTTTCAGCATAATGCGTATCCAGATAGTCGTGTACCTGTTTTATTTTTTCGGGAATCGAAGAATTTTCCTGCGTATCCGCGATATTTTCCGTAAAACATAAGGTGATAAGATCGGTAAGATAACGGTTGGTATATAATTCCAGCAGGGAAACCTTGGCGGAATGGAGCTGATGGATATGCTGCAAAATATCCGTAAAGGCCAGCGTATTCTGCGGATGGAACAAAAAAGAGCAGGAGTGCTTCAAAAAGTCGGCATAAAAGCAGGGCGCCTCTTTGCCGTAAAAATGCACCCACATAAGACTCCAGGGATCGGCGGCGCTGCTTTCGTGTGAATAGGGTTTTGTACAATCCAGCCAGATGCAGTCTCCGACTGAAATAAAATAACGTTCGTTATTATAAGAAACATATCCGCTGCCTTCCAGAATAATAAAAAAAAGATAGGAGTTCAGATTCTGTCGTCTGCTGATATGTGGTTCCAGACTTTGCAATGTGCCGACTTCCTGCACATACAGATAATGTTCTCTGGCATAGGAAGAGGGTGTTGCGATGATGCGGTTGGATGCGGATTTGGCCATATGCGGACTCCTTTTTTAACGATAGCAATATTTTACTATTATGAGGCAATATTTTATGTTGATACTTATATTATACAGTAGTATACTCGCATATGGAATAGCAAAATGTTACACTTTAAAGAGTGATCTGATGATGGAAGAATCGGAAAAGAAGAGAGAAAAGGAGAACTATCTATGCGAAAAGTAGCGCTTATTACGGGTATCACAGGGCAGGACGGCTCTTATCTGGCGGAGTTTTTATTGGAAAAGGGTTATGAGGTGCATGGCCTTGTGCGTAGACATAGTATTACCAATACAGCAAGAATAGACCATATTTTACAGTCTGATTATAATAAAATTAAATTTTTCCTGCACTTTGCGGATACGACGGATTCCAGCAATCTGATGCGGCTGATCGCGGAGATCCGTCCGACGGAAGTATATAATCTGGCGGCACAGTCGCATGTCGGCGTGTCCTTTGAGGTACCGGAGTATACTGCGGAGGCAACGGGTGTCAGTACTTTGAAATTGTTGGAGGCCATTCGTGTCAATGGCGGTAACTGCCGGTATTATCAGGCGTCTACTTCCGAATTGTTCGGCGGGATCCCGGAAACGGCGCCGCAGAGCGAGAAGACGCCGTTTTATCCGAAGAGCCCTTATGGTGCGGCCAAGTTGTATTCATACTGGATCACGGTCAATTACAGAGAGTCTTATAATATGTTTACCTGCAACGGCATTTTATTTAATCATGAATCACCGCGCAGGGGTGAGAACTTTGTTACCAGAAAGATTACGCTGGCCATCGCAAATATCATTGCGGGAAAGAAGGAAAAACTTTCTCTCGGTAATATGAATGCCAAGCGCGACTGGGGTTTTGCGGGCGATTATGTACAGGGCATGTGGCTGATGTTACAGCAGGACAAGCCGGACGACTATGTGCTGGCTACCAATGAGACACATACGGTCAGGGAATTTGTAGAAGCGGCTTTCGGGGAACTGGATATAAAAATCCGCTGGGAGGGAAACGGCGTAAACGAGAAAGGTTATGATGCTGAAACCGGCAGACTGCTGGTAGACGTTAATCCCGAATTTTATCGTCCGGCGGAAGTGGAGTTTTTGTGGGGAAACTGTGAGAAAGCGGAAAAAGAGTTAGGCTGGAAGAGAAAAGTCGATTTCAAGGGACTGGTTTCCATGATGATGGACGCTGACCTGCAGGATATCGCGGGTCTTAGCTGTGCGGAGTATAAGAAACAGAAAACAGAAAAAAGAAAAAGTAATAAGTAATAAAAGCAATAACTGATAGAAGCAGAGAATAAGAAACAAGAAACACTTTTTTGGTAGAGGAAAGATATGCTGTCTGTTATCTTGATCTGGATTTATATAATAACGACTGTTTTTTTATTGGGATATGGAATCCTGACAGGGCTGACGCATTTGTGTCCATATCAGATCAAAAGATGGGACAGCTATCTCATGTGCGGGCTGGCGGGAGTCACCGTATACGCACAGTTTTTCAGTATTTTTGCACCGGTCGGAGCCGCGGCGAATGCCATTCTTATCATCATCTGCCTGCTGATCGCGCTCATTTGCAGGAAAAAGCTGCGCACGGACTGGCAATATGCACTGGAGCGGCTGCGGGAAGAGAAAGATCAGGCGGGGAAAAAAGACAGTGCGGATAAGGCAGGGAAGAGGCTGTTTGTGAAAATTCTTGCAGGATGTTTCTTATTTCTCTTATTCGCGTACGGCACATCAAGAGGGATCATGCACTACGATACCGCGTTGTATCATGCGCAGAGTATCCGCTGGATAGAAGAGTATGGTGTGGTAAAAGGACTTGGCAATCTGCATTGCCGGCTGGCATATAACAGCGCGTCATTCGCCCTGACGGCGCTTTATGGTATGGCTTTCATGGGCGGACAGTCTTTTCATTGTACAGCGGGATTTCTGGCACTTTTGCTGGCCGGAGTCTGTTGTGAGCTGATAAGCCTTGTGAAAAGGAAATATCTGCTGCCGTCTGATTTTGCCAGAGTGATGGCAATTTATTATCTTTTGATTATTTTTGATGAGATGGTATCGCCGGCTTCTGATTATTTTATGGTATTGACGGCCTTTTATATTGTGATCCGTTTTCTGGATCTGCTGGAGGAAAAAGAAAAAGCGGTATTTCCCTACGCGATGTTGTGCGTGTTGGGAGTCTTTCTGTTGACATTGAAGCTTTCTGCGGCGCTGCTTATTCTGCTGACGTTAAAGCCTGCCATAGTGTTAATCCGTGAGAAAAGATGGAAGGAGATCATGCTCTATCTGGGACTTGGCATCCTGACTGCCGCGCCTTTTCTGATACGGAATGTTCTGATCTCCGGCTGGCTGGTCTATCCGTTTACGGGAATCGACCTGTTCGCGGTGGACTGGAAGATCCCGGAGGGCACAGCAGCATATGACGCCAGAGAAATACAGGTCTGGGGCAGAGGATACACGGATGTCCTGCTGTATGATATGCCGATAAAAGACTGGTTCCCGGCCTGGTTTAAGAGTGTCGGCGGTCTGGATAAAGTCTTTCTGCTTCTGGCACTGGCGGCGGTGCCTGTGTATATAGGACGTCTGCTATATGGACTGGTGTGTGGATTATCTCATAAAAATAACAGCAGTTATGAAAAAGGGGGCTTTAGAGAACATTTATTGCCGGAAGGCGTTCTGGTCGTCTGCTTTTTATTCTGGCTACTCAGTTCGCCGCTGCTTCGGTACGGGTGCGTATATGTCTATCTGAGTGCGGCTGTGGTGTGGGGAGATATGTTGACAGAATTTCTGACCGTCCGGGCGGAGAAAGACGGATATGGAAAGTATGTCGTAAGAATAGGCAAATTATGCATCGGCGTATTCCTGTTATATAAGGCGGCGGCTTTCGGCCGGGAGATCATAGTGCTATATAATAATACGGATTACTGGTTCTGTCAGGAAGATTATGAGGAGTATCCGACGGAAGACTATAAAATAGCAGATGTTACGTTTTATTATTCATCTGAAGGGGACCGCACGGGATACCGGAGTTTCCCATCGTCACCGACCAAGGCGCAGATCGGTCTGCGGGGTGAGAGCCTTCGGGATGGTTTTTATTATTCGGGCGAGTAGCTATTTTCTGTGAGCAGCATATGACAGGAGTGAATATAGAAGGGAGAAAGGTTTTCATGATGAAGAAAACAAATAAAATTTATGTAGCGGGACACAGGGGACTGGTTGGAAGTGCCATTGTCAGGAATCTGCAGGCGAAAGGTTACGAAAATGTGATCGGCAGGACGCATAAGGAACTTGACCTGACAAACCAGGCAGCGGTCAGGACTTTTTTTGAAACGGAAAAACCGGATGTGGTCGTTCTGGCGGCGGCGAAGGTGGGCGGTATCAATGCCAACAATACGGCGCCGGCGGAGTTTGCCTATGAGAATATGCAGATTCAGTGTAATGTCATCAAGTGTTGTCATGATTTCGGTGTAAAGAAGCTGCTTTTTCTGGGAAGTACCTGTATCTATCCGAAGATGGCGCCGCAGCCGATCCCGGAAGATGCGCTTCTGACAGGGCCGTTGGAGGTTACGAATGAAGCCTACGCGATTGCCAAGATCGCCGGGCTGGAAATGTGTAAATTCTTCAAGCGTCAGTATGGGGATGACTTTATCAGTTGTATGCCGACGAACCTTTACGGGCCTTATGATAATTATGATCTGCAGGGGTCTCATGTTATGCCGGCAATGATCCGTAAATTCCACGAGGCCAAAGTGAACAATGCGCCTGCCGTGGAATTGTGGGGAACGGGTACGCCGCTTCGGGAGTTTTTATATGTGGACGATATGGCGGACGCCTGCGTCTTTCTGCTGGAAAATTACAGCGGTGAAAGCCATGTCAATATCGGCACGGGCAAAGAAGTGACAATTAAAGAACTGGCGGGACTGGTGCAGAAGGCGGTCGGCTATGAAGGCGAGATTGTCTGGAATCAGGATATGCCGGATGGAACGCCGCGTAAGCTGACAGATGTTACCAAACTGCACGAACTCGGCTGGACGCACAAGGTGGAACTGGAAGAGGGCGTTAAACTGGCTTACGACTGGTTTAAGGAAAATGTGGAGGCGGCGCGCCTGTGATCTTCTGAAAAAAATAAGAAAGTATAAAGAGACAGATTATGAAAACATACGGTGTTATCATGGCGGGAGGCGGCGGCACCAGATTCTGGCCTCTCAGCAGAAAAGAACTGCCCAAGCAGCTTCTCAATCTGACGGGAAAAGATTTGATGGTCAACGAGACCATTGACAGACTGGAGGGCAATGTAGAAAAAGAAGATATTTTTATCGTGACCAATACGTCGCAGGCACAGCTTATGCTGGAGGCGACATCGGGCAGAGTCCGTACAGATCATATCCTGGCGGAGCCTGCGGCCAGAAATACAGCGGCCTGTATCGGTTATGCAGCGATGGAGATCCTGCAAAAATACGGTGACGGGATCATGTGTGTACTGCCTTCCGACCATTATATCAAAAAGAGCGAAATTTATAAAAGGGTACTGGCCAATGCCATACGTGTCGCCGAAGAAACAGAAGCATTGGTAACGATTGGTATTCAGCCGGCTTTTCCTTCGACCGGATACGGTTATATCTGCCACGGGGAGGAAAAAACGGCGGAGGGATATTATACAGTCAGACATTTTGTGGAGAAACCGAATTTAAAGAAAGCTAAAGAGTACCTTCTTTCGGGAGAATATCTGTGGAACAGCGGTATGTTTATCTGGAAAGCCTCTGTCATCATGCGCTATTTTGAAGAACTTCTGCCGGATGTTTATGCCTGCCTGCAGAAAATAGGCGCAGTCATGGGAACGGATAAAGAGCAGGATATCATTGAGGAAATCTATCCGCAGATACCGAAGATATCCATCGATTACGGCATCATGGAGCGGGCGGAAAAAGTACTGGTATTAGAAGGCGATTTCGGCTGGAGTGATGTCGGAAGCTGGGATGCCTTAGAAGCGCTGTATGATAAAGACGAATACGGAAATATCACTTATGGCGAGCAGGTGCACATTGATACGCACGATTGCATCATTTATGCGAAAAATAAGCTGGTGACAACGATAGGACTCGACAGCGTTATCGTTGTGGAAACGGAAGACGCGGTGCTTGTCTGCGATAAGAACAGAGCGCAGGAAGTCAAAAAGATTGTCGAAGCCTTACAGGACTGCAATAAACGGCAGTATCTATAGCTGATTGCAGACTGTCTGAAAATTTTTCAGGCATTATGCGATACTTTACAGTTTACAAGTTCTGCCGCCCTGTGATATGCTTGTTCCAAATCTAATATAAAGGGGAATGATACAATGGGCGGTAGTGTGATGGAAAAGACGGAAGTGGAACCGATGATCTCCGGATTGATGCTGGAACTCGGCATTCCCGCGCATCTGAAAGGATATCAGTATCTGCGGACGGCGATCGGCATGTGTGTGGAGGATATGGAACTGATCGGAAGTGTGACCAAATTGTTGTACCCTGATCTGGCAAAGCGCTATATGACGACAGACCAGAAGATAGAACGGGCTATCCGCAATGCGATAGAAGTATCCTGGGAACGGGGAAACGGAGAACTGTTTAACAAGTTGTTCGGCTATAATAACGGTGTGGGACATAACAGGCCGACCAACAGTGAATATATTGCTTCGGTAGCTGACTATATCCGTCTGGAGCAGGGATATGTTTAAGATAAGATAATAAAAAAGACAAAGGAGAAGCAGAATGTTCAAACTATTTATCAATCCAAAGAACCAGAAAGGCCATATCAATCCTGAATTGCAGGGACATTTTTCAGAACATTTGGGAAGATGTATCTATGAAGGGCTTTATGTCGGAGAAAATTCCGATATCCCCAACACGAACGGCATGAGAAACGATGTCGTGGCGGCGTTAAAAGAGATGAAAATTCCGGTACTGCGCTGGCCGGGCGGCTGTTTTGCGGATGAATATCACTGGAAAGATGGTATTGGCCCCAAAGAGAACAGAAAGAAAATGATAAACACCCACTGGGGCGGAGTGGTTGAGGATAACAGTTTTGGAACGCATGAGTTTATGGAACTGTGCAGACAGCTTGGCTGTAAGACCTATGTCAACGGAAACGTAGGCAGCGGGACAGTGCAGGAGATGAGCGAGTGGGTAGAGTATATGACATTTGAAGGCGTTTCTCCTATGGCGGATCTGCGGAAAAAGAACGGACATGAAGAAGCGTGGACGGTTGATTATTTCGGTGTCGGTAATGAAAACTGGGGCTGCGGCGGTAACATGACGCCTGAATATTATGCCAATCTTTACCGCCGATATCAGACCTATGTAAGAAATTATTCTTCCGATGAAAAAAAGGCCATTAGGAAAATATGCTGCGGGCCTAACGGGGATGACTATGACTGGACGGATAATGTGATGAAGACCTGTTTCCGCAAAGCAGAAGCGGCGCACGGCTTTATGAACGGTCTTTCCTTCCATTATTATACAGTGCCGAATGATTGGGAAGATAAAGGGTTTGCACTCGGATTTGATGAAAAAGACTGGTACAAGACATTGAGCAAGACCTTGTATATGGAAGAAATGATAGACCATCATACGGCGATCATGGATCAGTATGATAAATCGCATGAAGTGGGTCTTATCATTGATGAGTGGGGAACATGGTATAATTGTGAACCGGGTACGAATCCGGGATTCCTTTATCAGCAGAATACGATGAGGGACGCGCTGGTAGCGGGTATCAATCTGAATATCTTTAATAAACATTGCGACAGAGTCAAGATGGCCAATATTGCGCAGTTAGTCAATGTTTTACAGGCGGTCATCCTCACGGAGGGAAAGAAGATGATCCTGACGCCGACCTATCATGTCTTTAACATGTACAAGTATCATCAGGATGCGGAACTTCTGGACAGTTATATTGAGACGGAGAAGATTGGTATTGAGGATGAATATAAGGTGCCGAATTTAAATGAATCCGTTTCACTTGGAACGGACGGGAAAGTACATATTACACTTACCAATCTGTCCGTGAAAGAGGATTATGAGATCGAAGGAAGTCTGGCGGATGCGGTCATCGACTCCGTGCAGGGAACAATTCTGACGGGAGCCATGGATGCGCATAATACATTTGAGGATCCCGATATAGTCCATACGGAGGCATTTAAAGGCTGTCAGGTTGTAGATAATAAATTAAAATTCACGATCCCGGCCTGCAGCGTACTGCATCTGGAAGTGAGTATGAAGTAAAAATTATTTATAAGAATTGCTTATAGGAAAATAAAAAATTGATAAAAGCCGGGGCAGTATGCCTTCGGCTTTTTGATTTCTGCGCGTGCGCTTTGCGGCGCACGTTTTTACTGCTACTTCCTTTTTTCGTCCGGACATGTTATAATTCATAATATGGATAAGTTTGTGCTGTTTCGGAATGGAGGAAGCAATGAGCCTGTTAAGCGTCATCGTACCTTGTTATAACGAAGAAGAAAATGTAGCGGATTTTTATCATGAGTTATTGAAAAATGCTTCTTTTTTTACGGAGAAGGAAATAGAACTGGAAATCATCTATATTGACGATGGATCTAAGGACAAGACCGTGGCGGAAATAAAGAAACTCCACGCCGGAGACGAAAGGGTGCATATGGTTTCTTTTTCCAGAAATTTCGGGAAAGAAGCGGCTATTTACGCAGGCTTACAGAAAGCAAAGGGAGACTATGCGGTGATCATGGATGCGGATTTACAGGACCCGCCCGCGCTTTTACCGGAGATGTATTCTTATATTGAGAAAGGGTACGATTCCGTGGCGACCAGAAGAGTGAACAGAAAAGGCGAGCCGCCGGTCAGATCTTTTTTTGCCAGGATGTTCTATCGTCTGATGAATAAGATCTCCAAAACAGAGATCGTGGATGGGGCCAGAGATTACCGGCTGATGACGAGACAGGTGGTGGACGCCATTTTATCCATGACGGAATATAATCGTTTCACGAAAGGCATCTTTGGCTGGGTAGGATATCAGACCAAGTGGATTGAATTTGAAAATATAGAGCGCAGAAAAGGCGAAACGAAGTGGTCGTTCTGGAAGTTGTTTTTATATTCCCTTGACGGAATCACGGCTTTTTCCACGGTGCCGTTAGCGATTGCCTCGATCATGGGCGTGTTATTCTGTTTCGTGGCCTTTCTGCTCATTGTCATAACAATAGTACGGAAATTATTGTTCGGCGATCCGACAGCAGGCTGGCCGTCCTTAGTCTGCATTATTTCGCTGATCAGTGGCGTACAGTTGTTTTGTATGGGCATTATAGGGCAATACTTATCCAAGACCTATATGGAAGTTAAGAAGAGACCGATTTATCTGATAAAAGAGGATATCTGATGGAAGAGATGGTCAGTATTATCGTGCCGGTCTATCGTGCGGCGGACTATATTGCCGAAACGATAGCGATGGTAGAAAAACAGACTTATACAAACTGGGAATTGATCCTGGTTGACGATGCGTCGCCGGATAACAGTGTGGAAATAATAGAGCGTGTGGCGGCAGGCAGCTCCGCCATGTTTTCGGAACAGATTTACGCCGATGGGCAGGGAGAGCGGAACATTCAGGAAGAGGGCGTCGGACAGACTTCGCGTATCCGTCTGATCTGCAAAGAAAAAAATGAGGGCGCGGCGAGAGCCAGAAACAGCGGACTGGATGCGGCGAAGGGCAGATATATCGCTTTTCTGGATGCGGATGATATCTGGTTTCCGCAGAAACTGGAAAAAGAGCTGGCTTTTATGAAAGAAAATAACGCCGCCTTTGCTTTTACGGCCTATGAGTTTGGGGATGAAAACGCAAAGGGAACGGGAAAAGTAGTTACCGTGCCGGAGCGGCTGACTTATAAAAAGGCTTTGTCACGGACGGTGATCTTTACGACGACCGTCATGTTTGATACAGAGCAGATACCGAAGGAACTGCTGCGGATGCCTGTAGTGGAGAGTGAAGATACCGCGACATGGTGGCAGATATTGCGGGCCGGATATACGGCATACGGATTAAATGAAGTGCTTGCTGTTTACAGGAGACCGCAGACCAGCCTCTCTTCCAATAAATTTACGGCGATGAAGCGGATCTGGAATTTATACCGCAGGGAAGAAAAACTTTCCCTGCCCGTCAGTGTAATGTGCTTTTTCGCATGGGCCGTGCGCGCAACGCTGCGGCGTATCTGAGCTGACGGCAGATCCATAGATGAGGTGTTGAAGTGAAAAGGATAGAATCGTTCAAAAGGTTTATCATATTACAGCTTTCTTTTGTCGGACTGATCTTGCAGACAGGCGTGTATGCGTATTTCTGGATGACGGCGTATTATCCGTTTCTGCATCTGCACCGCAGGCTGAACTTTTTCTTCAAGGGACATATACTGATGTTTCTGGTTTATTTTGTACTGCTTTTTTTCTTCTCCAGTACATACGGAGGATTAAAGATCGGTTACTTAAAGCCGGTTGATGTATATTTTTCGCAGTTTTTCTCGCTTCTGGCTGTAAATGTACTTTCCTATTTTCAGATATCGCTTATGGGCAACTGGCTGATGGATGTAAAACCTATTGCGGGAACGATGCTGATACAGGTCATACTTTCGGCGGTATGGGTCTATATCTGTAATCTTTTTTATCATAAAGTATTTCCGCCCAGAGAGATCCTGCTGGTTCACGGAGAACGGCCGATCGACGATATCATTGATAAGTTTCATTCCAGAAAGGACAAGTACCGGATCAACAAGTGCATCAATATAGCCGAAGGTACGTCCAGAGTCCGGGAGGAGATCACGAGCGGTTACGGTGCGGTCGTACTGTGGGATATTCCCATTCAGGAAAGAAATGAACTGTTAAAATATTGTTATAGCAATTCCATCCGCGTTTATATGATGCCCAAGATCTCTGATGTGCTGGTAAAAGGTTCCGATCAGCTTCATCTGTTCGATACGCCGATTTTGCTGACAAGGGAATATGCCCTGAAGATAGAACAGCGTTTTTTTAAAAGACTTATTGATATCGTCTGTGCGATCATCCTGTTAGTCATCGCTTCTCCGTTCATGCTCCTGACGGCGATCGCCATCAAAGTCTATGACGGAGGTCCTGTTTTATATAAGCAGATCCGTTGTACAAGGGATTCTAAGGAGTTCTATATTTTGAAGTTCCGCAGTATGCGCGTGGATGCGGAAAAGGATGGTGTGGCGAGACTGGCGGCCAAGAATGATTCGCGTATCACGCCGGTCGGAAAATTCATCCGCGCGGTGCGTATCGACGAACTGCCGCAGTTATTGAATATCCTCAAAGGCGAGATGTCATTCATCGGGCCCCGTCCGGAGCGGCCGGAGATCATTGCCGAATATATGCAGACCATGCCGGAGTTTGCCTTTCGTATGAAAGTAAAAGCGGGTCTGGCAGGTTATGCGCAGGTTTACGGGAAATATAATACGACACCATATGATAAATTAAAACTGGATTTAACTTATATCGAAAATTATTCGGTATGGCTGGATCTGAAACTGATGCTTCTGACATTGAAAATTTTATTCAAACCGGAGAGTACGGAAGGCGTGGACAGCACACAGATCACGGCAAAGAAAGAGCAGTAAAAAGGCGGCAGGTATCGCAGGATGAGAGAAAGGCATGGTTACTGATTAAGATGAAATACGCAAACGAAGGTATGGATTGTAAAAAATATATGCTTCTTTTTCTGCAAAAAGCGTGGATAGCCGTACTGGCGGCGCTGGCGGGCGCGCTTCTTGGCGGCGGTATCTATCTGCTTGTTAATGTGGTGCCGGCCGCTAACCGGGAGTACCGGGCGGAGTCCAAACTGTACCTTGATTTTGCGATAGACGAATCGGGAGAAGTCTACCAGGCTTATAACGGTTATACATGGAATGATCTGATGTCCACGGAACCCATTCTGGATACGACGATGTCTTATCTGCCGGATTCTTATACGAAAGAGGAAGTGATCGCGGCAACCTCTGCGCAGATTCTTTCAGATATACGGCTGCTGACGATCACTATCACGACTCCGGAGGCAGAGCGGACGGCGGAGATTTTAAAGGCTACGGATCTGTCGTTGGTAGATCTGGGAAAACAGGCCAAAGAATTTGTGGATATTGAGATCTATAAAGAGACTGCACCAAAGGTCGTGGCAGCCGGCGAAAGATTTTGGCAGGCGGTGATGCTCGGCGCTGTACTGGCGCTTATTCTGGCATTGCTGGCCATGGCGCTTATTTATGTACTGGATGATAAGATATATGTGCCGGGCGATCTGAAATGTGTGACGGATATCCCTTTTGCGGGGTATTGCTTTACGGAGGAAGTGAATGCTGTGGCGGCTGCTTTACAAAATGATACCCGGCAGAATCTGGCGCATATAAACAAAGAGACGGGAGCGTTTGTAAAACTGGAGGTAGAGCGTGGCAGGGAAATAACGGAAGAATGTGCCGTGGAGTCTGGGGGAGCGGCGGCTATCCTGCTTGTCGTTCCTTATGGAAAAATGGACAGGACGACATTACAGTATCGGATAGAACAGCTTACGTTACGTGGAGGCAGGATCGTCGGCATTTTGATCCGGGATGCCGATATGAGGTTTATGAGATGGTATTACAATCACCTGTGAGTATACAGGTCCTGGTATCCGCGGTTGGACAGGATGCCCGGACGCTGGCTGAAAAAATGAATATAGAGACAGATGCGGTATTGGTAAACCAATGCGATCAGTGTGACTACTGTGAGTTTCCGCTATCCGGGCAGCAGGGATCGGAGCAGGCCGTGTCTGTAGAGGCTTCTTATAAAGTACGATGCTTTTTCATGAAAGAGCGGGGCGTCGGCCTGAGCAGAAATACGGCGCTTTTACATGCGGATGGCGATATCTGCTTATTTTCCGATGAAGATATCGTTCTGGAAAAAGGATACGCGGAGGCAATCCGCAGCGCATACCGACAATATCCGGATGCCGATATGATCTTATTCAATGTGAAAGTATCGTCTGCCAGAAGGACATACTGGAATGAACAGCCTAAGAGGATCCGTTGGTATAATTACGGCCGCTATCCGGCCTACAGCATTTCCGGCAGGTTGGAGGCATTGAGAAGAGCGAACGTATATTTTTCGGTTTTATTCGGCGGCGGCGCTAAATACAGCAACGGGGAAGATTCCCTCTTTTTGCGGGACTGTCTGCGTGCCGGACTTAAAATATACGCGCTGCCCGTCTGCATCGGAGAGGAAATAGAAAGAGAGTCCACCTGGTTTCACGGGTTTACGGAGAAATTTTTTACGGACAGAGGCGTTTTGTATCACTATCTGTACGGAAGACTGGCGGCTGTTTTCGCGCTCCGTTTTCTGTTAAAAAATAAGAGCGGAATGTGCGAAAAGATTCCGTTTCAAGAAGCGTACAGATTGATGAGAAAAGGAATTGATTCACAGCGGCGGCTCTGAAAGGGAGTATTGATAGGCGCATGATCTTATATCTGACAGTCGCGGCGGGAACAGTGCTTTTGGCATGTATGGTCAACAACCGGCCGCTTGTACAACCTTATAAAATAACGAGGCAGCAGATGTGCAACAGAGTCTGCCTGCTGGCCATATTTCTGATCCTTTTTTTGCTTTCGGCGCTCAGACAGAATGTGGGAAACGATTATGCGAAATACGTGGAGTTCATGCACCTTGTTAATTGCGATTCCTATGTGCCGACAGAGGCGGGCTTCAACCTGCTGGTAAAGATCGTCTATGGCCTGTCGGGATTTGAGAATTATCTGCTGGTGTTTGCCATTTACGCTTTTGTAACGGTTTTTCTATTCCTGCTGGCCATATATGAGCAGAGCGATGAGTTTCCGTTTACGTTTTTCCTGTTTATGGCACTGGGCTATTATTTTCAGTCCTTTACGACTGTGCGTTATTATCTGGCGCTGGCCATTGCGCTGTATTGCATGAAATTTGTGATACGAAGACAGTGGGGCAGATTTATCCTGTTAGTTATTCTGGGATCCTTTTTTCACAAGTCGCTGCTTGTTATCCTGCCGTTATATTTTCTGGCTTCGCTTACCTGGAAAAAATGGCAGCTTGTGCTGGCCGGACTCTTTTGTACGACATTTTTGTTTTTGCAGGATTTTTATTTACAGGTAGTGGTATTTCTGTATTCTACTTATGAAGAAACAGAGTATCTGGAAGGCGGAACGAGTTATATCAATATTCTGCGCTGCGGCGCGGTGCTGGTATTTTCGCTTCTGTATTATAAAAAGTGTATACAGGGAAATCGCAGGATGCAGTTTTATTTTTATCTGAATCTGGGGGCGCTGGCGTTATATGTATTTTGCTCTTTTCTGCCGATCATATCCCGGATCGGATATTATCTGACGATCAGCCATATTTTGTTTTTGCCGGCACTTCTGCGGGAGACGGAGAATGAGAAGTTAAGAAAATTTCTGCGGGCCGGAGTGATCGCGGCGGCGCTTTTCTATTTTGCAATCTATATGAGAAGAGCGTATGACGATGGGACGAGGATATTGCCGTATCAGAGTTTTCTGTTCCATGATATGGTGGATATTTTGTCAGACAGGAATTAGGGGTCTGTACGCCCTGTCAGAAAGAGTGGTAAGATAGTATGGAGCCGATGTTTTCTATTTTGGTAGTGTGTCTGAATCCGGGGAATAAGTTAAAGGAGACGCTGCAGAGCATTGCGGTGCAGGAATTCAAAGATTATGAGATCATCATAAAGGATGGGTTCTCGACGGACGGCTCGCTGGATTTCCTAAAAAAAGAGGATGGAGCATATGGCGGGAAACAGGCTTTCACGGAGACGGAACTTCCGCTGCGGCTGGTGGAGAAAAAGGACAGCGGAATCTATGATGCGATGAATCAGGCGCTGCAGGAGGCCAGAGGAAAATATGTGTATTTCTTAAACTGCGGGGATCTGTTCGCGCACCCGGAGGTGCTTACAAAGTTTCATGCACTCATTATGAAAAATCCTGCGGATCTGGGAATCTATTACGGGAATATCTGCACGAAGGAGACGGGGGAGATGGTGCCTTCTAATCCGCAGATGGATGCGTTTGGTTGTTATCGGAACGTGCCGTGTCATCAGGCATGTTTTTATGACAGAAAGCTGCTGCTTGCGCATCCGTTTGAGACAAAATACCGCGTAAGAGCGGATTACGAACATTTTCTCTGGTGTTTTTTTGCCAGGGAATTAGAAGGAAAAGTCTCTTTTACCTATGGGAATATTATTACCGCGTATTATGAAAGCGGCGGTTTCTCGGAGCGGAAAGAGAATAAAAAAGTTTCCGATGCGGAGCATAGGCAGATTGTCAGAAAATATATGTCCGCCGCACAGATCTGGAAGTATCGGATGATCCTGTGGATAACGCTTGCGCCGCTTCGCACATGGCTTGCGAAGAATCCGCGGACGTCCGGGTATTATAATAAACTGAAGAAAAAAATCTATGAGAAGGGGTAAGGTGCTTAAGGATGAAGGTATTATGGGTATGTAATATTATGCTGCCGGCGATAGCGGGACAATTAGGATTACCTTTCAGCAACAGGGAAGGATGGCTGAGCGCAATGCTCGATCGTTTTTTGCAGGAACAGCATCGTAATCGGATCAATTTAGGGATAGCTTTTCCGGTAACGCCGGAAATTGGAAATATAAGCAGAAAACTTCTGATCACGGAAGAGGAGTCCTGCTATTGTTACGGCTTCGTGGAAAATCTGGAAACGCCGGAGCAGTATGATGCGTCTATCGAGGGACGGATGAAAGAGATCATAGCGGAATTCGATCCCGATATGATACATATTTTTGGTACGGAATTTCCGCATACGCTCTCCTGTGTGCGGGCCTACGGGAAACCGGAGCGGACGCTTATAGGCATTCAGGGACTGGTCTCCGCCTGTTCCGTAGCCTACATGGCCGATCTGCCGGGTAAGGTGCAGCGAAAGACGACGTTCCGCGATCTGGTGAAAAAAGACAGTCTGAAACAACAGCAGAAGAAATTTTATAAACGGGGACTTTACGAAAAAGAAGCGATACGGCTTACGGGCCATATAGCCGGAAGGACGGATTTTGATAAAGAAACGGTGGCCAAGATCAATCCCAAGGCGCAGTACCATGTTTTGAACGAGACGCTGCGTTCCTGCTTTTACAGGGGCAGATGGAAAAGGAACGCCTGCATTCCCTACAGTATTTTCTTAAGTCAGGGCGATTATCCGTTAAAAGGATTCCATTATCTGCTGCAGGCGATGCCCGCAGTTCTGGAACGCTATCCGGAGGCACAGATTTTCGTGGCGGGCAATGATATCATCCGCAGCGATACTTTTAACGACAGGTTAAAAATCTCTTCTTACGGGAAATACTTAAAGAAACTGATCAAAGACAATCATCTGAAAGAAAAGGTGACAATGCTCGGTATGCTGGACGCGGAGGGCATGAAGGAACAGTTGATAAACAGTCATGTGTTTGTCTGTCCTTCGGCTCTGGAAAACTCGCCCAATTCTCTTGGCGAGGCTATGCTGATCGGTGTGCCCTGTGTGGCCGCGGACGTGGGCGGCATCCATAATCTTCTGGTCAATGGCGGGGACGGTATTTTATATCCGGCTGGCAATGTCGAGAAACTGGCGGAAAAGATCATTGAAATCTTTGAAAAAGAAGCGATCTCGGAGAAATATTCGGATAATGCCAGACGACATGCCAGAGAGACGCATGACGCGGATCAGAATTATTATAAAATGATACGGATCTATGAGGAAATCGTGCAATGAGCATAACGTTTGTATCAAACTACATCAATCATCATCAGATTCCTTTTTCGGAGGCTCTGTATCAGAAACTTGGGAAAGATTATCATTTCATACAGACGATGCCCATGGAAGAGGAGCGGGTGGCTATGGGATGGGGCGTCGATATCGGCAGCCTTCCGTATGTACGCTGTCTGTATGAGGAGGAATACGAGTGCCGCAAGCTCATTGCGGAAAGTGATGTAGTACTGTTTGGCTGGACGCAGAGGCCGGATATTGAGGCGGAGCGTCTGGATTCCGACGGATTGACTATACGGGTTAGTGAAAGGCTCTACCGGGAGGGACAGTGGAAGGCAGTCTCGCCAAGAGGGTTGTATGCTAAATATAAAGAGCATATCAGATACAGACATCAGAATGTTTATCTGCTGTGCGCCGGAGCCTATACCGCCTCGGATTTTCATCTGATCGGCGCGTATCCGGGGAAGATGTTCCGCTGGGGTTATTTTCCGGAGACGAGGATTTATCCGGAAGAGACTTTTGCCGGATTAAAAGAAGATGGCCCGCTGCAGATTGTCTGGGCCGGGCGCTTTATTCCGCTAAAGCATCCCGAATATGTTGTCAGACTCGCGGGGAGGCTGTTACAGGAAGGTTATGATTTCCGGGTGCATATGCTGGGCAGCGGTGAAATGGAAGAGGATATCAAAAGACAGGTTTCGCGGGCGGGGCTGGCGGAGAGATTTGTATTTTACGGATACCAGGCGCCGGATAAAGTGCGGGATGTCATGGAGCGCTGTCATATCCACCTTTTTACCAGTAATTATCTGGAAGGCTGGGGAGCGGTCGTCAACGAGGGCATGAACAGCGGCTGTGTGGAAGTCGTGAACGCACAGACAGGGGCCGCGCCGTATCTGATCGAACATGGTGTGAACGGGCTTGTGTACCCGGACGATTCTTACCCGGAGATGGAAAAGCTGGTGTTGGATCTGTTCGCAAACTGGCCGGAGCGTAAGCAGATGGGTGCAGCCGCTTATCAGACGATACTGCGGGAGTGGAATGCGCAGCACGCTGCGGATGAACTGCTGCGCTTTACGCAGGCGTTATTAAAAGGAGATGTTGTCCCGGCAGAGAGCGGGCCGCTCAGTATAGCGCCTGCGATTGCGCCAAAGAAGATGTACGGGGCGATGATGAGCGGGAAGATATAATGGGAAGGTATAACAATTCGTATGGAGCAGGTAAAGATCAGTGTTATCGTACCGGTATATAATACGCCCGGCACACTTGAAAAATGTGTGGAGTCTATCTGTAAACAGACTTATGAAAATCTGGAGATCATTCTGGTGGACGACGGTTCTACGGATGGTACGGGCAGATTGTGCGATACGCTTGCGGATACTGATAACAGGATTCGCGTATACCATAAAGAAAACGGCGGCGCATCTTCAGCGCGTAATTTCGGACTGCAAAAAGCGGGCGGCGATTATATCGGCTTCGTGGACAGCGACGATTATATTGATGAAGATGTTTACGAGAGTATGACGGTGCTTGCCATGGGAAAAAACTACCCGATCGTGCAGATTTCCAGAGACGAAAGGGACGAAGCGGGAGGCCGTCTGGAAGATGTCTGCGTACCGCCGAAAGAAGTACGTTTCTGCGATACGGAGACTTTTTTAAAGGAACTTCTGCT
Organism: Ruminococcus sp.; assembly: GCA_023663085.1. Taxonomy (GTDB): domain Bacteria; phylum Bacillota; class Clostridia; order Lachnospirales; family Lachnospiraceae; genus UBA3282. The sequence continues at coordinate 22,880 of JAMPIB010000007.1, forward strand.
CCATCAGGGAGATTGTTCGTTCTGTACGAAACTGGTCAAAAAAGAATTGTTTGAGACACATCGTTTTCCGGAAGGAGAATTGAACGAGGATTTCAAACTTTTGACACAGATGCTCATGCAGATAGAGGGGGTCGCTATCCTGCCAAAGCAGGGCTATCATGTTGTCTGCCGCAGCGACAGTACGACGAGAAAACGCTCTGCGGAGAGTTTTTCCAGAGTATTCATGGATATCGTGGAAAATGCGGACAGGATGCAGGAAGTGGTGGATACTTATTATCCGTCGCTTCATTTATATGCCCTCCGCTTTAATCTATATCAAAGGCTGGATTATCTTCTGCATATCCCCATTTCACAGATGAACAGGGATAATGCCTTTTATCAGAACGTAAAAAAATATCTGCGCGGACATTTCTTTGACATGCTTCGTAATCCCTATCTGACGAAAAAAAATAAAGGATATCTGCTGCTTTTGAGCGTGGCGCCGAAAACGGTAAGAGAGATCCACAGACAGAAAATGATGTTGAGGAGAGGGAAGTATGGCGATGCACAATGAATCCGAAAGTACCGGGACGGATAATAAAATGCCGGAACATAAGAAATGGTTTATCTGCTTTGGAATTATCTGGTGTGTGCAGATGCTCACAGCGGTATATTTTTGTGTGCAGAAACAGGGTTTTCATGAGGATGAATTTTACTCTTATTATTCGACGTCCCGCACTTACGGACTGGCCATTGAAGACGGCGCCTGGATGGAGCATGACGATTATTATAATGAATTTGTCGTATTGGAAGGAGAAGAATTTCAATATGGACTTGTGAAGCTGGTGCAGTCGTGGGATGTGCATCCGCCGGTATATTACTGGGTGTTGCATACAGTCTGCTCACTGTTTCCGGAGCAGTTTTCCAAGTGGTTCGGCCTTATCATCAATCTGGCGGCGTTTGGCGTCAGTATGTTTTTGCTGCGGATATTAGCTCTTAAAGTGACGGAAAAGAACGAAAAAGTAACGTGGCTGGTCTGCCTTTTTTACGGATTTACGCCCGCGGTCATGAGCGGCGTGGTCTTTATCCGCATGTATGCGCTGCTGACGGTATTCGTGTATCTGTGTGCGATATTGCATGTGAAGGCACTGGAGCGTTATGCCATGAAAGACGCGGCGCAGGTAAAACTGTCGTTTAGGAAGTTTCTGTTACCGCTCATGCTCGTGACTTATCTGGGATTTCTGACACAGTATTACTATTTTATCTTTCTCTTTTTTATGGCGGCGGCATTCTGTCTTTATATGTTATGGAAAGACAGAAGTTTGAAAAACTGTCTTTGCTATGCGTGCAGTCTGGCGGCCGCTTTTTTGCTGGCTTATCTGACCTATCCGGCCTGTCTGGGACAGATGTTTCGCGGACAGCGCGGCGCACAGGCGACGAACAGTTTTTTTGACTTATCCAATACGTGGATGCGGCTTACTTTTTTCTGGGATCTGCTGGATGAATATGTATTCGGGAAAATGCTGCCGGTGCTTTTGCTAGTCGTATTGTGCCTGTTTTTGTATCTTTTCCGCAAAAAAAACGGGCATGTGCGGGGAAATATAGTTTCCGGTGAAAAAAATGCGGCTTACCCGCTGCTGCTTGTTACGGTGCTCGGATATTTTCTGGCGGTGGCAAAGACGGCGCTGCTCCTTGGAAATACGTCCGTCCGTTACCAGATGCCGATTTACGGCATGGCGGTACTGCTCGTATTTACGGCTGTGGCGGATATGGGAAAGGCGTGCTTTGCCATTTCCGTACTTTCCATGAAAATTTCCATAAAGAAGGCGCAAAAATGGCTGGTTGCGGTTTTGGCTTTCCTGTGTCTGGCGGTCAATGCAGGCGGGTTATTATCCGGGCGGGTGGTATTTCTTTATCCGGAGGCACAGAAACAGTGTGTTTTTGCCAAAGAAATGGCGGAGAAAGATGTGCCGGTTGTCTGTATCTATGATGCCGGGCAGAGCTGGTGTGTGTGGGACTGCGCGGATGAATTTTTTGCCTATGATAAGATATATTTTGCAAGTATGAATGACGCAGAGCCGATAGAGGATGAGGTGCTTGCAAAGAGTGAAAAGATAGTGGTGTATCTTAGTAATACGGCGGAGCCGGAAGAACAGCTTCGACGCGTGCAGAGCCGGAATCCGGGGCTTGCGGAGAGCGAATTGCAGTACCGGGGAAAGTATTATGATGTGTATTTGCTGCGTTGAAGCAGGGGAAGTTAAAAGGAAAAGGCGGAGGATGTTATGATTAAAAAGGAGTATTTTGGTGAGGGAAAAAAAATAGAATTTAAAAGAGAAATTCCAGGCAATCATGAGAAACTTCTTAAAGATGTTATTGCCTTTTCAAATAGCAGCGGTGGAAAAGTTATTATCGGTATCGAAGATGAAACTGGTCTTGTATATGGAATTGGAGAACAGAGTCCGTTTAAATTATCGGATTCTATTTCAAATATGATTTCCGATGCTTGTACTCCTCAAATAGAACCGGATATTTCTATTCAGACTATAGAAAATAAAACAATACTTGTAATAGATATAGTACCAGGGAAGTTTAGACCTTATTATATTGCCGGAAAAGGAAAAGAAGCAACTGCTTATGTAAGGATCAATGGAACAAGTAGGACAGCAGATGCAAGAAAATTACAGGAACTGGAATTAGAAGGACAAAATATTTCCTATGATTCGCTGCAAGCGATTGGACAAGAGTTTGCAAGAGAGAAAGCTTTAGAACTTTGTCAAAAGATGAAACAGATTGCTATTGATTCCTGTAAAACGGAAGAAGAAAAAGAAACAATAAAAGATGTGACATTGGAAAAATTGGAAGACTTGGGGATTCTCTGTAAGGTTGGAAGAAACTATTATCCGACGCATGCATTTGATTTGTTGACGGATAATAAAAACAAGTCGGCAAAAGTTCAGTGTGCATTATTTAAAGGGACAACGAGAGATGTATTTATAGATCAGAAAGAATTTAGTGGGCCAATTTATGAGCAAGTAGAAAATGTATATCAATTTGTGTTAAGACATATCAATATGGGAGCGGAAATAGGCGGGGTGTATAGAAATGATTTCTATGAACTTCCCATATCGGCTATCAGAGAAATGGCAGCAAATGCAATCGTGCATAGAAGTTATTTGGATAAATCCTGTGTTCAGGTATGTATTTTTGACGATAGAATAGAAGTATTGTCACCGGGGACACTTTATGGTGGATTGGATGTAGAAACAGCAAAAAGAGGAAAATCAACGTGCAGGAACGAAGCGATTGCTGGAGCATTTCATTATATGCGTATTGTTGAAGCATGGGGAACAGGGATTCCGAGAATTATCAGCAGGTGTGAGGAATATGGACTGTCTGAGCCTCTTTTTGAAGAGTTTGGAAATAATTTTAAAGTGACAATATTTAGAAAAGTGAGCAATCCTTTTGTAAATGTAAGCAATGATATGGAAAAAGTAAGCAAAGCTTCTGTTAATATGGGCAATGCTATAGATGAAGTAGGCGATGCTTTTGAAAAATACTTACCCAGATTTAAGGATGCAAAAATAACAGAGAAATTTATAACCAACATCAGGCAGATATTTGATAAATGCAATACAAGTATACCATTCGGACAGGCGAATGTAATGGAATGGTTAAATTGCTCAAAGTCTAAAGCAACAAATGTTATGAATGCAATGAGAACGGCTGGAGTAATTGTAAAAGTAACCGGATTAGGTCCTGGTAGATATAGGTTTATAGAGTTTTAGAGGAAAAATCAATGGCTCAATAAGTGCGATCAGCTTTACAGATTCAACATCAACATTTTATATTACTGATTTAAATATGAATTTAGGAGGAATCCCGATATGGAATTAATTATGCAGCCAACTTCTACAACTTGCGGACAAGCCTGTATTGCCATGATTGCAGGAAAACCGATTGAGGATGTTATCAAAGATATGAAAACGGACGGACCAACAAGTATAGGTCAACTGATAGAAATACTGGATTTTTATGGTATTAAACATGCAGAGAGGAATAAGCGGATTTCTAAAAAGAATCCTGCTCCCTATGAATATTCTATTTTAACAGTTCATACAAGCGAAGGATATACGCATTGGACATTATTGTATGACAAGAAATATTTTGACCCTGAGTTCGGCTTGATTGAAGGTGAGTACACACATGGCAAAATTACATCATTTTTAGAGATATATGCTGATTAACGTATTACTGGTTTGCCAGAAAGATACAGAATTAGGCATTGAAACGCAAAATCAGCTGTCTTTACAGTTTCCGCTTCAATGCAAGTCCGATCAATCTTTCTGTATGGTCTGCCATAAAGAGCGGAATATTCAGAACATCATCATCTAATTTCAGATTATTTAAGGAGAACCTGATACGCAGTTTTACTTTGTCGTCGAATAATTCTTTAAATTTTTTCAGACTTTTGCCTGTGATATTTGTTTCAGATTTTACTTCAATGGGGAAAATATCGTTGTCCCGTTGGATCAGAAAATCAACTTCATAGGGAGGATTATTTTGGCTCCAATATCTGGGGATGACTTCAAACTGGGTAATCAATGTCTGCAGCACATAGTTTTCAGTCAATGCACCCTTAAATTCCGTAAATAGACGATTTCCTTCGCCAAAAGCGGTCGGCGAAAGCATAGCCAGACGGCGGAGCAGACCGACGTCCACAAGATAGATTTTAAAAGCTGACAGATCGTCATAGGCAGAGACCGGAAGTTCCGGTGCGCTGCTGCGGTATATTTTATGCACCAGTCTGGCGTCTACAAGCCATTGCAGAGCGTCTTCGTATTCTCTGGCTCTGGCGCCCTCTTTGACAGCCTTATAGATAAATTTCTTGTTTTCTCTGGCGAGCTGGGAAGGGATAGACTTCCATATCATGGAGATTTTGGGAAATTCACTTATATTGGGATGTTTGGCAAAATCCCGTTCGTATGCAGCAAGTATATCTGACAGTGCATTCTGCATAGCATCTACATCGCGGGCCTGTGTCCACATTAACACTGATTCCGGCATACCTCCGGTAACATAGTACATTTTCAATTTTTCATACAAAGGATTAAAAAAGGCATCCGGAAGAGGTTTTAGTGTATCAATGGTATCCAGATAGGCGGTGAGATTTTCATCGCCGTTAGCCAGTAAAAATTCTGTGAACGACATAGGGTCGATCTGCATAAAGTTTACTTTTCCTACCGGAAATGAGGACGGGCCGGCTAATGTGATCCCGAGCAGAGAGCCTGCGCAGGCAATATGATATTCCGGCGCATTTTCACAGAAATATTTCATGGCATTAATGACTTGAGGACAGTCCTGTACTTCATCAAAAATGATAAGTGTCTTTTCCGGAAAGATTTTCTGACCGCTGGATAGTATAAGGTTTTGCAGGATGCGGTCTGTATTTTTTGTTGTTTCAAAAAACTGCTTATATGATTCATTTTCATCAAAGTTAAAATAAGCAGTATTTTCGTAATATTGTCGGCCAAATTCCTTTAAGATCCAGGTTTTCCCTACTTGGCGGACGCCTTTTAGTATCAGCGGTTTTCGATAAGGAGAGTTTTTCCATTTTACCAGTTTATCCATAATAAGTCTTTTCATATATCAGACCCCATTCACAATATTATTTAGATTTTGGTGACATAAATCACACTTTTATTATAATTATATGGTACATAAAAATCAATGTTTTTATATTTTGAGTTTTATACAAAATAATACGAGTCATGTACAATACAGATGCAGAGAAGGAACAAAGGTTAAAGCGCAAAATAAAATCATTGATTGCATAATGTGAAAAAGAATGTATAATAGAATTACCAACAGTTGCCATAACTTCCATATAGTTACTTTAGGGCAGTGATGTTGTCGGGATATACTATTTGTATATCACAATAACTGGAAGGTGCAATATCATGGACTGGCAGAGCATTGGCAAAAATATCAGAAAGAAAAGATTATCAAAGTCCTGGAAACAGGCAACGTTAGCAGAAAAAGTGGATTTATCCAATTCCTACATAGGTATGATAGAACGTGGGGAGAAAGTGCCGAAACTGGAAACCTTTGTTCACATTGCAAATGCGCTGGATTCAACTTCGGATGAGATTCTGGAAGGTGTTCTGGACAGAGGTTATGAGATACGGATGTCTGAATATATCAAGAGGATCGGGATTCTGCCGCAGGAGGAACAGAATCAGATTTATGATGTTTTGGATGTCATGCTGAAATATGGGCATAAGAAGAAATGACCATAAATTTCAGGGCTGCCGCCAGAGAAAGAATTTGTTATGTTGCCAACAGAAATGACCTATGCTATACTAAAAGGCGATGTGGACAACGATTATGGAGGGTATCCCATGTTAACAGATAAGACGATATTGATCACCGGAGGAACGGGTTCTTTCGGGAGAAGTTTTACCAAATATGTGCTGACACATTATCAGCCGAAAAAGATCATTATTTATTCCAGAGACGAGTTCAAACAGTGGACGATGGCGGAAGATTTTAAGGAGTACGCGGAGAAGCTGCGTTTTTTCATCGGAGACGTAAGAGATCTGGAGCGTTTAAGGAGAGCCTGTGATGGTGTGGATTATATCGTTCATGCGGCGGCGTTAAAACAGGTGCCTGCGTGTGAGTACAATCCGAACGAAGCGATCAAGACCAATATCCACGGAGCGATGAATGTGATAGATGCGGCGCTGGACTGCGGTGTGCGCAGGGTGGTGGCGTTATCTACGGATAAGGCGGTCAATCCGGTCAATTTATACGGCGGAACGAAACTGGTATCGGACAAGCTCTTTGTGGCCGCCAATGCTTATGTGGGCAGTAAAGATGTAAATTTTTCTATCGTGCGGTATGGTAACGTGGCGGGGAGCCGCGGTTCCATCATTCCGGTTTTTGATAATATCATTAAAAACGGCGGGAAGGAACTGCCTATTACGGATGTGCGGATGACGCGTTTCTGGATCAGTCTGACGCAGGGGATTGAACTTGTGATCAAGGCGCTTAAAGAAGCCAAAGGCGGGGAAACGTTCATCAGTAAGATACCTTCCTTTAAGGTGACGGATCTGGCGGAGGCGATGCTGCCGGGGTGTACGATCAGGGAAATCGGTATCCGTCCGGGCGAGAAACTGCATGAGATCATGGTGACAACAGAGGATTCTGCGACAACATATGAATATGATAAACATTTCATTGTCTATCCGCAGATGACGTGGAATAACAGACAGCAGCCGGATTTAAGCGGCCGGAAAGTGGAAGAAGGCTTTTCGTACAGTTCCAATAATAATACGGAGTGGCTGTCAGTAGAAGATATCAGAAGATTATTGAAGGACATGTAGGAATGCATGTCCTTTCTCTCGTTGTATAAGAAAAGCGTTTTCAGAAAACATCAACTCAGAATATAAAGTGGAAAGAAGCGGCAGAAGAGAGGAATGAATATGGAAAAACCGGCAATAGAGGGCGGAACTCCGGCCAGGGAGAGTAAGATTTTTTATGGACATCAGTATATTGACGAAGCGGATATCCAGGCGGTCGTGGATGTTATGCGCAGCGAAGCGCTGACCTGCGGGCCGAAGATCGGTGAACTGGAACAGAAATTGTGTAAACTGACCGGGGCGAAATATGCGGTAGTGTGCAGTAACGGTACGGCGGCGCTTCACATTGCCTGTCTGGCGGCCGGGATTTCGCCGGGGGATGAAGTGATCACCACGCCCATTACTTTTGCGGCGTCTGCGAACTGTGCGTTGTACTGCGGTGCGCGTCCGGTATTTGCGGATATTGATGCGGATACTTATAATATTGATCCGGCCTCAGTGGCAAAGTGTGTAACGGACAAAAGCCGGGCGGTCGTGGCGGTTGATTTTACGGGGCAGTCCGTGGATCTGGATCCTTTGTTGGAATTGTGCAGACAGAAAAACATGGTGTTGATCGAAGACGGCGCGCATGTGATCGGCACCAGATATAAGGGGAAAGCCAACGGTTCCATAGCGGATATGACGACGTTCAGTTTCCATCCAGTCAAGACCGTGACCGGCGGTGAGGGCGGCGCCGTATTGACGAACAGTGAAAAATATTATCAGAAACTTTTATTATATCGTTCCCATGGGATCACGAGAGACGAAAGTCTGTTGGAACATCCGGCGGACGGCCCGTGGTATTATGAGCAGCTTGCGCTCGGATATAATTACCGGATCACGGATATGCAGGCGGCACTGATCATCAGTCAGCTTGACAAACTCGACAGGTTCAGCAGCCGCAGAAAAGAAATCGTCGCCCGTTATAATGAAGCCTTTTCCGGGATGCCTGGCATATTCATCCAGAAGGAGATACCGGAGTCGGATACGACGAGGCATCTGTACATCCTGCGGATAAAACCGGAGGAACTTACGATTGACAGGAAACGTTTTTTTGCGGCGCTGGCTACGGAAAACGTATGCTGCAACGTGCATTATATTCCCACGTATTATTTTCCCTATTATGAAAAAATGGGGTATCAGAGAGGTATCTGTCCGAACGCGGAGAAGCTCTATGAGGAGATCATCACGCTGCCGCTTTATTATGCCATGACGGATGAAGATGTGGAGAGCGTTATAAGGGCGGTTGAAAAAATTGTCTACTATTATGCGGTAAAATAGTTTGGGAAAGTATGGTTAATTTTCATGGGATTTTGTGTCCGGAGAGATAGGGAGGCGCAAGTATGAAATTGTCGATCATTGTTCCGGTTTATAATATGGCGGCGGACGGTAAACTGCAATATTGTCTGGAGTCTCTGGTGCATCAGACGATAGAGGATTTTGAAATTATAGCGGTAGATGATGCTTCTACAGATGATTCTTTAAAGATTCTGAAGCAGTATGAGCAGAAGTATCCGGAGAAGTTCCGCGCCATCCATTCGCAGGTCAATAAAAAGCAGGGCGGTGCGAAAAATATCGGCATGGGGCTGGCCAAAGGAGAATGGATCGGCTTTATCGACAGTGACGACTGGGTTACGGCGGATTTTTATGAACGTCTGGTCCGCAGGGGCGAAGAGACCGGTGCGGATATGGTCGGCTGCGATTATCATCTGACGGATAAACACAGTATGGAGATCGGGCAGATCGTACACAATAATAAAAAAGAACAGACGGGTATATTGGATGAGGAAAAATATAAGTCGCTGATACTGGATAGCGGCAGTCTGGTCGTAAAAGTATATCGCCGGGAAATTGTGATTGACCATCCTGGTCGATTTCCCGAAGGTATTTTTTATGAAGATAACGCGCTCGGCAATTCGTGGATGCTGCGTGCGAAACATTTTGAATATATCGAAGAGCCGCTTTATTATTATTATCAGCATGCGGTATCGACTGTCCACACGATTACACAGAAGCGCTGTGAGGATCGTATGGAGGCGGGCCGGATCATGATAAAAGAAGCCGAGACTTATCATTATCTGGAAACTTATCATGCAGAACTGGAATTTAGTTTTACCGTTTTATTTTATGTGAATACACTTTTTACGTATATGCAGGGTGTAAGGCCCGTCAGATACGGATTTATAAAAAAACTCGGCAAGGAAATGAAGCGCACATTTCCGCATTTTCAGGAAAATCCCTATTATCTTGAGAGAGTACAGGAAGAAGAAAAGAAACTGGTCGGGATGCAGATGCGTTCTACGTTGTGGTTTATTTTATATTATAAACTGCTCTGGGCATACCGGAATTTCAGGAAAAGAAGGCAGGAGGCAGGCGCTGATACATGAAGATGTCAAATAAATCAAAAGTTATCTATCTGATCAGTGTATGCTGTATCGTCTTTTTTATGTGGCTGGGAAATGAAGGTGATAATCCGCTTGCCTACGTGGGCTCGGAAATGCAGTTTTCCGTGGGTGTACTAAATTCTGATTTTGCGCTCGTGATCAGAGAGAGCGTTTCCAGAACGGGAACTGTGGCGGCCACGCCGGGACTCGTTATGAATAAAGGGAGCTATACGCTGGATTTTGATTATGAGACGGATGGGGAGAACAATCTTATTGAGTTGTGGGAGCAGGGAGCCAAGGTGGCCGGTTGGACGCTGGACGCTACGCAGACACATTTTACAACGGATTTTACACTGGCCAAAGATGCGAAGGAGTTATCCGTCAGACTGAATTATGGCGGAACGGATTCTTTTATCATAAAAAAAGTCACGCTGACGCCGGCGGCATTATTTTATACGGATACTTATTTTATGATCCTCGTATTTCTGATATGCGCGCTGGCTGTATACAAATTATATGAGAAACATCTGCAGGAGCCGATCGCCGGGGAAAAACTGACCGATGTCTGTATCATACTCGGCGTGACGCTGCTTGCCATGTCGCCGATGTTTTCCACGTATTTATATGATGGGGATGATCTCTGCTATCATCTGGCCAGAATGGAAGGATTAAAAGATGGTATTTTAGACGGTCAGATCCCGGTCAATATCATGCCGGAGGCGTTAAAGGGAAACGGTTATCTGAATGCAATGTATCCGTATCTGTTTTTGTATGTCGGGGCTTTTTTACGAATATGCAGAGTGTCTATCGGTCTGTCTTATAAGACAGTCATTTTCCTGGCAAATCTGGGTTCGGCGCTATGCGCTTATTATGTTTTTAAATCCATCACGAAATCGCGCAGAGCGGTGATTTTGGCAGTTGTTTTGTATACGCTTATGCCGTACCGGTTTACCAATATTTTTTCCCGCGGTGATCTGGGAGAGACACTGGCGCTCACCTTCTGGCCGCTCGTTGTGGCGGGCGTTTATCATATCATGCTTGGGAACCGGCGTAAGTGGTATTATCTGGTGATCGGGTTCAGCGGCGTTTTGCAGAGTCATATCCTGAGCGTGACTTTTGTGATGGGATTTTGTATCATTGCCTGCGTGGTTTTTATCCGCAATGTATGGAAGGAAAAAAGATATCTGGAGATCGGCAGGGCGGCAGGATTGACGATACTGTTGAACCTATGGTATCTGGTGCCGTTTCTGTATTATTACTTCAAAGAAGAGTTGGGAACTGAGATACTGCGTTGGAGCGGTTATTTCGAACAGTCGATCAATCCCTCTAACATGGCGCAGACGATCAGTCTGTATAATAAGCAGTATTTTTCACTGGGGCTGCCGCTGCTTGGCTGTATCGGCATAGGAGTCATATATCTTATATGTGATAAAAAGAAAGAGCGGACGAAACTGGATGGCTATCTGGTCTTTTTACTGGTGCTCGGTTGTATTCTGACCTATATGACGACCGGCTATTTCCCCAGTCTGGAAATGCGGGAAAATGAATTTCTCAATTCTATCATGACGATGTTACAGTTTCCCTGGAGATTTTTAGGGCCGGCCTGTACCTGCTTTTTATTCGTCGGGGCAATTTGGCTGACGAAGTCGGAGATCTTAAGACCATACAGGAATCTGATATTCGCCCTGCTCATCGGCTTGAACCTGCTGACGCTGCAGACGGTTCCGACAGATAATATCCATATGCCGTATGATGATGTGACGGCAACGGCATCCAAAGGACATGACAGCAAGATGGCGGCGAATATCGGCCTTTTTTATCCGCATGAATGGCGTCTGAACGGTGTGGATGATGAGAAACTGACAACGAGTGTTATCGTTTCTGACTTAAATCATGTCACGGTATCGGACTACCGCAAAGAGGGGACTAAGGCCCGGACGACTTATGTGTGTGATGCGGGCGGAACCTATATTGAACTGCCGATACTTAATTATGCCGGTTATCGCGCCAGTGATGAAACGGGACAGAAACTGGAGATCGTGGAAGGCGAGCAGCAGCGTATCCGTATTCTGCTTTCCGGAGATGGCAAAGAGCATACAATTTATGTCCGCTTCGGCCCGGTGGCCGGATTTGTCATAGCGGATATCATATCGGCGCTCACACTGGCGGGAATTATTTTCCTGCGCGGCGGGAAATGGCCGGGCGCTTTGCGCAGAGCAGCCGGAAAAAAGCAGGAAGTTTCCGAAGGACAGTCTGATTAGCGTTTCACATATTGGAGCAGCGCCTCCGAGATTCTGGTCGCACCTTCTCCATCGACAAAAGCTCTCATTTTTTGGGAGCTTTTTTTACGCTTCTCATAAGAACTGCCATATTCACATAGAAACGAGAGCATAGCGTTAAGAGCATTCCGGCCTGTGGAACGGACATCTCCTGCATAGGGGACAATTTGTTCATGCGACATCGTTTCTACGGCGTGCAGCTGATTATCGGCTGTAGAAAAGCTGACAGACGGTACGCCTACGGCACACAGTTCATATAAAGTGGTGCCGCCTGCGGAGATAGCAAGATCGCAACCGCACATAAAGGCGGCCATATCCTGTATGTTTTCATGGATATGGATCGTCGGATGAAGGTGCGAGAAATCCTGTAATTTTCCCAAATGCCTGTTAAAACGGCTGGTAACTACATGATAATGATAAGACTGTAAACGATTATCTGTTCCGGCAAAGATCATAGCCAATAGCTGCCCGGCGATATCATAAGAATCCGTTCCCCCCGTAGAGAGCAGGATATTCTGTACCTGCGGGTGTACTTCATAGGAGGCAGCGCTGAACTGTTCCCGGAGCGGCGTATAAGAAGCGCCGATCAGTACAGTTTCTGCATGACGGTAGCAGGCAGGCCGTTCCAGAATATCATAATTGACGATCAGATCCGCGAGGTAGTCGAATGCCAGCAGATCATCCAGATAAGCGACCTTATACAGTTTTTGCAGTTCCTGCAGATATTTTTTTGTTACAAAATAGGAGTCCAGGAAAATGCAGGACGATTCGCTTACTATGGAACGCAGAGCGGGAAGTTCGCTTTCCGGTTCTTTATAATCGCTGTGCAGACAGTGAACGGTAAATTCATCCGGTCTGACAAAGCGTTCCCGAAGAGCCGATACACTAGTCTCATCCGCAACAAGAAAGCAGACTTTGGCGCGCCTGACCGCGCAGGCTCTGGCAATCGACAGGCAGCGCATGATATGGCCGGTTGCAATATCTTCATTTCCATCGGTTCTAAAATAAATAGCTGGCATGATGGACTCCTTTCGTGAGGGCTTTTTGTCATTGTAGCACAAGAAGTGTTGAAATGGGATAAAAATAAGAAAAGGGATTGCTATTTTTTTATAATGTGCATATAATAAAAATGAGCGGAGGCTCCATGTAGCGGCATGATAAGCTGGACTGTACTCAGACAGGTAAAATACTGAGACGGATAGATATTCGCAAGGGTATTGAGCCCGCGCCGGGGAGAAAAGGCGAGTCCGCTCTGAGGACTGTAAAATGCAGAGACGAAAAGGTATCCGTAAGGATATTGAGGCTGACAGGCAGCATAAAACCGCTTTTCTAAACCACATGGACATCAGATGAGGGATGTATCATCTGGTGTCTTTCTGTATATCATGATAGCACATAAATATCAGTACACATCGGAAGAAAGCATGTCAAAGAAAAAAGAACGAGAGAAAATTGCAGATAAAATTCAATGGCATCCTTACGAATTATGTAGACGAAAAATGAATCATATATGCGAGATTGCCGTGTTGGCAAACTCGGAAAGTTTCATTCTTAAGGAGATCATAACAAATTCCAGAACATATCAGTTTGGTACTACGGATTTGAGATTTACATTATGCCTGAATAAAGAAGTAGACCATAATGGTTGTGAGAAAAGTTCCTGCTATGTTGTGGAATCTTTGAGAGAGGGAGACTGTTTTGCCAAAAGTGTAGAAGCATATACGATCTCACATATTTTTATGAAAGCAAATGATGAAAAGATATATAGTAAACTACTCTTTATGGACAAGGGGTATTCTATAGAAAATATTCCCGAAGAACTTAAAAAAATAGTTCAGATAGAATGATGCAGAGATTATACATTTATGATTATAAATATAAATATAAAATCTCACATCACAGAAAGGACCCACCAACACAATGACAAACGAATCTTCTATAGCGATCATCACAGCAAGAGGCGGAAGTAAGCGCATTCCGCATAAAAATATCAAAGAATTCTGTGGAAAGCCCATTATCTGTTATTCTATTGAAGCAGCGTTGCATTCCGGTCTTTTTGCAGAAGTCATGGTATCCACGGAGGATGAGCAGATTGCCGGGATCGCCAGACAGGCGGGCGCAAAGGTGCCTTTTATGAGAAGTGATGAAACGGCGGACGATTACGCCTCGACGGATGATGTGATCATGGAAGTGTTGAAAAAATATGAGGAACAGGGAAGGACATTTGGGACATTCTGCTGTCTGTATCCTACCGCCCCTTTTGTCACGGCGCAGAAACTGCAAAAGGCGATGGATATGTTAAAGACGGCTGATTCGGTCATGCCGGTGGTTGCTTTTTCCTATCCGCCGCAACGGTGTGTAGTTGTAAACGCACAGGGCGAGCTGCGTATGAAATGGCCGGAACATGCCAGGACCCGCTCGCAGGATTTAGAACCCTATTATCATGACTGCGGACAGTTCTATTGTTGTAAAACCGAGCTTTTCATGAAATATGGGACGACGGACTTACCGCATACTGTGCCGGTCTTCATGAGCGAATTGGAGGTACAGGACATTGACAGTCCCGATGATTGGGAGATCGCGGAGTTAAAATACCGTAAACTGATGTCGCAGGATCGTGGAGGTTCACAGGGATGAAGAAACAGTTTCAGATTGGTAAAAAAACAGTGGGAGAAAATTTTCCGGTATTCTGCGTCGCGGAAATATCGGGCAACCATTTGCATGATTACGGCAGAGCGGTAGAAATTGTTCATGCCGCCAAAGAAGCGGGAGCCGACGCTGTGAAATTACAGACTTACACAGCGGACAGTCTTTCTCTGGATTGTGATAAAGAATATTTTCAGATACACGGCGGATTGTGGGATGGCATGACTGAATATAAATTATATGAAGAGGCATCCACGCCCTGGGACTGGCAGCCGAAATTAAAGGAACTGGCCGAGAGCCTCGGTATGGAATGCTTTTCTTCGCCGTTTGATTTCGCGGCCGTGGATTTTATGAAAGAATGTGATATGCCGGCCTATAAGATTGCGTCTTATGAAATTAACGATATTCCGTTAATACGAAGAACTGCCGCCTTACATAAACCTGTGATACTGGCAACGGGAGTCGCTTTGCCGGAAGATATTGAAAGGGCGCTGCAGGTCTGCAAAGAGGAAGGGAATGAGGAAGTGATGCTGTTAAAATGTGTTTCCGCCTATCCGACGCCTTATGAGGATATCAATCTGGCAATGATACCGACACTGGCCAGAGAATATGATTGTCTGACGGGCTTATCCGATCATTCGATGGGCAGCGTCGTACCGATAGGGGCCGTACCGTTCGGTATCCGTATGGTGGAAAAACATCTGACATTAAGACGGGCCGATGGCGGACCGGATGGCGCTTTTTCCATGGAGCCGGAAGAATTTAAGGAAATGGTGGATGGCATCCGTATCTTGGAAAAGGCAATCGGCGTATCTGCGTATGGATTGACTGCACAGCAGATGAAAGAACGAAGCGGTTCCCGCTCTTTATTCGTAGTAAAAGACATCAAAGCGGGAGAAAAACTGACTCCGGAGAATGTGCGCTCTATCCGTCCGGGATACGGGCTGCATACCATGTACTATGAAGAAATCCTGGGAAAAAAAGCGCTCCGTGATATCGAAAAAGGTACGCCGCTTGCGTGGGAAATGTTTTCCTGAACAGGTGCGGTCATGGTTGGATCGTCATTAAATCCGTAAATTTTAACATGCAGATACCTTCGTCGTAATGTCCGAGCGTATCTGCATTTTCTTTGCCGGCAGCATTCCCGGCGATCAGGCGCGGGAAATTGACGCCGCAGGCATAGGCGTGCGGGTAGCCGCCGCCGAAACGGGGGTTGATCTCTGAGAGATAATACTGCCCGCCCACCAGAAAAACATCCATATCTACAGGCCCGGCCAGTGAAAGAGTGGAAACAGTCTTTTGTATCAGCGCAAAAAGAGCCTCATCTTTTACAGAAATGGATTTTTCCGTTTCACCGGCGCGCATCCGCAGTTTTTTCTTGGTAAAAACAGAAACAGGACGATGGGATATCATATCCACATAAACATCAACGCCGAACTCTTCGCCTTCGGCGAATTGCTGGATCAATAGTTCCTCTTCGCTGTATTTGCATAAAACAGACAATAACTCCATATTATTTACCTTCTGGATGCCGATACTGCCGCATCCGCGGAGCGGTTTCGTGAAGACGGGGAAATCCATCTTTTTTTCTTCATAATATTTCTGAAATTCAGAAAAATTCCTACAGCTTGTCAGCGCAGGTATCCCGTTTTGCTGCATGTGCTCATAAAAAGCATATTTGTCCCGGCAAAGCTCGATGGTTTCCGGTGAAGAAACTACGGGCAGGATGCCTTTTGCCAGAAAAATATCCCGCTTCGATGCAAGGAGCGCAAGTTCGTCTTCCTGTAATGGGAGTACGACGCTGACAGATTCTTTCTGGCAGATATCGAGGATCACGTCGATATAATCCGGCGAAGTCATACGGGGGACGATATAATGGATATCCGCTTCATAGAGCGCCGGTGCATAGGGACTGCAATCGGTGCCGATGACTTTATCGAAACCGCTTACTTTAGCCTTAAAATATTGCATTAACTTATTTCTGGTGCCGCAGCTTAAAATTAAGATATTCATAGAAATATTCATGCCTCGCTTAATTTTCTGTTATCATTTCAGATCCTCTTACATAGTCTTCCGGAGTCCATTTCCTGCGTACCTGTATCAGTTTGTTATCTCTTTTTACATATACCGCCGGAAAATATTGTATGAAAAGCGGATTCAGACTCATGGTATAGCCGCCGACATTTTCGTATATGATCTGATCTCCGGGAAGGAGCGCAGCCCGGTCTTCATATACAAACAGACGGTCGCATTCCATACAGGTATAACCGCTGATGACCTGCGATTGCAGGAGAGGACGCGTTTCTTTTGGAATATTATGTTGATCCGGAACATCATTGTTATCCATAATATCCTCTTTATAAAGAACATGAAAAAGATGAGAAGTCTTAATCATGGTAGCGTCGATATTAAAACGGCTGCCGTCAGTCATGACATAGCGCGTTCCCTTAATGTCTCTGACGTCAAAAACCGAGGTGACAAAAGTCGTGCATTTGGATATCAGAGAAATGCCCGGCTCTACGATAAGTTTAGTCTGCTCCGGCGTAAAGCATCTGGATAGTTCTTCGGCCACGACCGGAAAATAATCGGGATATTCGGGCCGCCCCTCCATGCCGCCGCAATAACCGCCGCCCAGATCCACATAGGATAAAGAAAGCGCAAATTCCTGCTGTAATTTACAGGCCATTCGGGCGATAGAACGAAAGATATTAACGCTGCGGGATTTACTGCTGGAATGCAGATGCAGACCGGTTACGGATACATTGGGGATACGGCGTAAACGTTCCAGAGCATCGGCAAACCGTCCCGTTTCATAACAGAAGCCGAAACGTCCGCTCATTTCGCCCATTGTCGTTTCGCCCGGACACATTTTTTCCAGATCAAAATTAACACGGATACCGACAGAGAATCTCTGTTCTGGGTGCCTGGCCGCGATAGATTCCAGCCAGTCGATCTCTAATTTGGAATCAAGATTGATATAGCCGCCCGCAAGCAGAACTGCCTGAAAAGAAGACTCGCTTTTATAAGGGCCGTTATAAACAATCTCATGGTCTTCATAACCGAGATAACAGGCGAGCAGGTATTCGTCTTCGGAGACCACTTCCGCGTAAGCGCCGTTTTTTTTCACAAAAGAAACAAGCCACGGGAGGGAGTTGGTCTTAAAAGAATAACCGACCAGATAATTATTCCAGTGTCTGGCTAAAGAGCCGGTCAGCATGTCGTAGTACTTTTGGAGGATGGCTTCATCTATTATGAAATAGGGGGTTTGTAATGTATTCATTTAGGTTGTGCCTTTCTGCTGCTGCGATGGGAGCATGCCTGCTTTTCGGCAATCTCCAGCGTGAGACTTAGAACTTCTTCGCGAAATGCCCTCTGGCATGAGTGTTAGAAGTTCTTCTCACGTTATATAAATATTACCTTATTTTGGGGAAGGATACAATGGGGAAGTGAAATATTGAGACATTTGCCTGTTTATGCTATAATTTTATCGTATTATTGTAAGAGAGAGGTATGCAAATAAAAATTTGAACGGAGGAACAAATGGAAAAGTTTTTTTTAACAAATGTATCAATTAAAAAAGTCAGACATTTAAAAGACATTTCTATTCCGTTATCAGAAAAAAAGGTCAAACATTTGATTTTTACGGGAATGAATGGAAGTGGAAAGACAAGCGTAACCGAAGCTATGGCCAGATATTTAAATAAAATTTATATTGGAGAAAGAGAAAATGCTTTTAAAAATTGTCAAAAAGAACTGGATATAAAACTCAATAATAGAATTAACGATATTCCCGCATTGGCGGAGAAATATCATTTTATCCTGGCATATTATGAGGCAGACAGAGTGTTTCGAGCGGAGCAGCCTAAACATGTTGAGAAAGTGGAATTAAAAGAATACTATGGATTAACAGAAAGCCCCCGCAATGAATTTGTGAAATATTTGTTGGATTTAAAGATGACAGAGGCACTTGCGAGAAATAACGGCAAGACTGAGAAGGCAGATGAGATCCAGACGTGGTTTATTAAGTTAGAGGAGCTTTTACAAGAGATATTTGATGATGAAACCGTAAAATTGGAATTTGATGAAGATACTTTTGAATTTCATATTTTGCAACAAGGAAAAGAGCCGTTTGATTTTCATACCCTATCCGGCGGATATCAGGCTGTACTTGATATTGTATTGGATATCATGATGCGTATGCAATATCAGACACAGCGTTCGTTTAATTTTAATCTTCCGGGAATTGTCTTGATTGATGAAATTGAAACGCACTTGCATTTGGAGTTGCAGAAAAAAATTTTGCCGTTTTTGACTACATTTTTTCCTAATATACAATTTATTGTGACTTCTCATTCTCCATTTATATTAAATAGTGTAGAAAATGTAGTAATTTATGATTTGGAAAAGCAAGTTCTGGTAAGAGAAGGATTAAATGATGTGCCATATGAAGGCGTGGTAGAAGGATATTTTGAAGTAGACAAGCTGTCCCATACTTTGAAGGAAAAGTTTGAGAAATATAAGAAACTGGTTGTTAAGAAAAGATTGTCTGATGATGAATTAAGTGAAATTGCAGAGTTGGAATTATATTTGGATGAAATTCCAGACTATCTTGCGATTGGGATTTCAACAGAATACGAGAGGATAAAACTCGAATTTTTGAATCGGGAGGATATAAATGGTTAAAATAGAACGCTCTTTTCCCGCGCCTGAATCTTTGGCGGAAGAAGCGAAAAAAATAAGTGGAAAATATGATAAGCCGGATGTTATAGCAAGGCTAAAAAAAGATTTTCATAATAAATGTTATATATGTGAAATGAGAGAATTGCAAGACCCAAATGTAGAACATTTATTGCCGCATAAAAATGGGAAATACCCGGAAAGAAAATTTGATTGGGAAAATCTTTTTTGGGTGTGTGGACATTGTAATGGTATTAAAAAGAGCAGTAAGTATGATGCTGGGATTATAGATTGTTGCAGGCAGGATCCTGAAGAATATTTAAATTTTCGACTGATAGGAGACAATGTGATAATCACTCTGCAAAAGTCGAATCATGAAATATATGAAAGAACCGCTCAATTGGTAGCAGAAACATTTTCTAAAGAAAATACAGGGATGCGGACATATACCAGCGCTGAACGATTACGATTATTGCAAAAAGAAATGAATATTTTATATAAGCAGATTGAAAAACTACGCAGTAATCCAAATTCCAAAGTAGTTATGCGTACTATATACAGTTTGTTAAGACGGGAATCAGCATTTGCGGCGTTTAAAAGATGTTATGTTCGCGGGCATGCAGTTGAATATCCGGAGTTACAGAAGTATGTGTAGAGCAGGATATATACAACAAGTGTCATAATAAACAGATAAATGGAAATGATAGGATTTTCAAAGGGACTGAGGAGGAAATAGAAGTGCATAATGATTTAACATTTTTTACAAATGAACCTGAACGGGATTTATATAGCAGGTTCAGTACAATTTTAAATAGTAACACTCAGTTTTTTGATATTCTTGTGGGATATTTTAGGACAAGTGGTTTTTTCAAAATGCAGAATGCTATGGAGAGTGTTGAGAAAATCCGCATATTGGTTGGATTAAATGTTGATAAGTATACTGTTAAAATTATTGATAAGGCCAATATGGAATTAGCATATGGGGCTCCAACCACGAAACAGGCAAAAGAATCTTTTTCAGATTCTGTAGAAAATGAATTTGAAACTGTTGATCCAACTTCAAAAGTCGAGCAGGGTGTTAGAACTTTTATTGAATGGCTTAAAAATGGTAAAGTAGAACTGCGTATGTATATGGAATCGCCTATTCATGCAAAAGTGTATATTATGCGTAAGGACATGGAGAAAACGCCGGACACTTTTGGGAGCGTGATCACAGGTTCGAGCAACTTTTCAGAGGCTGGTTTACAGAATAATCTTGAATTTAATGTTGAACTAAAAGATAGCCGTGATGTACAGTTTGCATTAGAAAAATTCGAAGAATTATGGGTTAAAGGCGTTCCGGTTACAGAGGATTATATTGAGGCGGTAGAGCACAAAACCTGGCTGCGCAACGACATTACGCCATATGAAATTTATTTAAAGACTTTGTACGAATTTTTCAAAGAAGAGATAAATTCGGATAAAGATTTGCTGGCAGAAAATTTAATGCCTGACGGTTATATGAAATTACAGTATCAGCTGGATGCAGTAGTTCAGGCCAAGAAGATATTAGAAACTTATAACGGGGTATTCATTTCAGATGTTGTAGGACTTGGAAAAACATACATATGTGCAATGCTGGCTAAAAGTTTGAAAAAAGGTAAAAAATTGGTAATATGTCCGCCAGTGTTGGTGGATTACTGGAAGGAAGTCTTATTGGAATTTGACGTTGCAGCGGAGGTTGAATCTTTAGGAAAATTAGATGCCATTTTAGAAAAAGGAGTGGATAAATTCTCTTATATATTTATTGATGAGGCACATAGATTCCGAAATCAGGGAACAGAAAGTTTTAGCAGTCTGCATAAAATCTGTTATGGAAAAAAAGTAGTATTGATATCAGCAACACCAATCAATAATTATTCCAGTGATATAGAGAATCAGATTTATTTGTTTCAACCTAAACATAACAGTACAATCATTGGTTTGAAAGATTTAGAAGCATTCTTTCGGGAATTGCGTTCTAAGGAGAAAAAGTATACAAAAGGAACAAAGATATATCTTGAACAAGTCCGGGAAAATTCGGAGGAAATTCGAGATAAGATTCTGCGCCATATTATGATTCGCAGAACTAGAAATGAGATTATGGAATATTACGCATCTGACCTTGAAAAGCAGGGATTAAGATTTCCTAAGCTGGGCACACCGGAACCGATTGCTTATGTGTTTGACGAAGATACTAATATGGTATTCAATGAAACAGTGGATACGATTAAAAATTTCAAGTATTCCAGATATAAACCGTTAGTATATTTGAAAGATACAAAGAAGTATGCCTCTCTGTTAGCAGCACAACATAATATGGGTGGGTTCATGAAATCTATATTGGTAAAACGGTTAGAGAGTAGTTTTTTTGCTTTCAGAAATACGCTTGATAGATTTCAGACATCCTATGAGAAATTTATTGAGATGTATGAGCGTGGAGAAGTGTATATAAGCAAGAGGGTTGATGTCTATGATTTGTTGGATAATGGTGATGATGATAAGTTAATGGAGTTGGTAGAAGCGGAAACCATTATGCGTTTTAAAGCGGATGAATTTGATGGGAAATTTATAAAAGATTTAAAATGGGATTTGGCAAAACTTCAGTATCTTAGCAGTATGTGGAAAAATGTCGGTACTGATCCGAAGCTGATTCAATTCAAAGAAGAATTGCAGTCGAATAAGAAATTAATTGGTAATAAGAAAATTATTTTCACAGAATCAAAGGAAACGGCTGAATATTTGGCAAAGGAACTTATAGATATATACGGAGAAAGAGTGATTGCATATACAGGCTCCAGCAGTATGATTTTAAAAAGTGTTATTGAGGATAGTTTTAATCCGAAATTTGCGGTAAAAGGAAACGACCAATTTGATGTGTTGGTTACGACAGATGTTTTAGCAGAGGGCATTAATTTACATAGGGCGAATGCGTTGATCAATTATGACCTTCCTTGGAATCCCACTAGGATCATGCAGCGTGTTGGGCGTATTAATCGTGTTGGTTCTGCGTATGAAGAAATTTATGTATTTAATTTTTTCCCTACAGCAGCAACAAGTAAACATTTGCCATTAAAAGATAGAATTATTGAAAAGTTGCAGGCATTTCATGATACCTTGGGAGAAGATTTTAAATATTTGTCAGACGAAGAAGAAGTCAGTTCACAGAAATTGTTTCAGGATTTGAATAAAGATTTAGAAGCAGATGAGGAAAGTTCTAATCCAGAATTGGCCTATTTGGCAGTTATCAGACAAATTCGTGATAATGATGCTATGCTTTTTGAAAAAATAAAGCGGCTGCCGAAAAAAGCAAAAACCGGAAGATATTCTGATAAAGTGCAGGATGAGGCCACCATTTCATTTATTCGTAAAGGCTATTTGAAAACGTTTTTTATGGCTGGTGAAGAGGAAACGCGGCAGATTTCATTTATGGATGCGATTGGATATTTCAAGTGTGAATCTGACGAAAAACGTATCAGTGTAGGCAAAAATTATTTTGAGCATTATGATGCAAACAGTGAAGCATTTGACTTATCATTGACAGAAGAAGAGGTGATAACAGTAGGGCGTACTGTAGTAGGGGCAAATGACCAAAAAATGATTCGTTATCTGAGAGCCTTACTGACAACGATAAAGACGTTTACAGATGAACAGGAAGAAAAAATCAAGAGAATGATTGAGGCATGGGAAAATGGAGATATCCCCGCAGCAGATACAAAAAATATTTTAAAAAGTATTAAAAATATAGAAGATGGTTTAGAAGCATATTATAAGATTATTGAGCAGGTAGATGAGAAGTATTTAAATGGACGGAAACAGATTACAATAAAGCAGGATGGAGAGAAACAGGTTATTTTATCATGTTATATGAAGGGAGTAAGAGCTGGTGAGTAGAAAAACTGAAAAATTTGAAAATGTTTTGACAAATGCGTATGACCATAGCGTTTTTGTAAATTTTGTACAGGAATTTCTAAATAATATGGAACAGGTAGCGCCCGAAGTATATAACAAAGTATTTAATAATTTTTCTTATTATGTGGATGGATATTATCATATTGGAAATTATACAGGCACTGATGGAAACAAAATTGCTATTTTTTCTGTTGCGCTCAAAAAAGGTGATAGCGTGGAAAGAGCCAGGACCATGCAGAGAAACTTTGTGAAGCCGTTGCTGGAAAGCAGCATGTGTGCAGGTGCACTGGTCGCTTTTTATACGATAGAAGAGC
This sequence comes from Ruminococcus sp., assembly GCA_023663085.1. Taxonomy (GTDB): domain Bacteria; phylum Bacillota; class Clostridia; order Lachnospirales; family Lachnospiraceae; genus UBA3282. The sequence goes on from JAMPIB010000007.1 coordinate 46,486, forward strand.
CTGAAAAATGGAGATTATCATTTATCAGGTTGGATTATGCATTTGTTAAGGGCAAAGTCACAGAAAAACTGACCCCGGCAAAACGATATTCTTATCTGGTGGGAAAGGGTGAACCATGTAATACGGCGAAACAACGGTTGTTTCCGATATTTAATGACGATATAAATAATCCGGATATTGATGAACTGGAAGAAGCATTCAGCGTTGAAAAAGTTACAAATGAATTTTTTCAGCAGTATTGCGAAAAGTACCATCAATTGCGGGAGTTTCTTGAAGCGAATGATGATTTTATGCAGGAGGCACAGTATCGGAATTTTACCAGTGAGCAGTTTGCTAAGAAATTATTAGGACAGATTGTGTTCTTATATTTTATTCAGAAAAAGGGTTGGCTGGGGGTAGATGCAATTCCGGTTTATATGACAGAAAAAGAGTACAAAAATGCCTTTTTTGCAAGAGGTCAGAAGTCCAGAGATATTGTAGGTTCTGTATATATCCAGCAACCAGATGGTATGTATAAGATTATGGTGGATAAATTAAAAGCTTTATCAGATGCGGACGAGGAATTTCTTGCGGGGATTGTAAAGGGTAAACCTTGGGGAACTGGGCCAAAAGATTTCATGCGCCAAATTTTTAAAGGTTGTGTAGAAGCAGGAAAGAATTATTTTGATGATTACTTAGAACCTTTGTTTTATACAGGATTAAATAAAAATCGTGGGGAAAATGGTTTTTATCCGGCACTACATAGGCGCATACCATTTCTTAATGGCGGTCTTTTTGAACAGTTGGATAATTATGAGTGGGAGAATAATAATTTCAATATCCCGAACAATATTTTTTCAAATGCAGACGAGAAGGGCAGAAATGCAGATGGCATCCTGGATATTTTTGACAGATATAACTTTACCATGAATGAAGATGAACCAATGGAGCGTGAAGTGGCGATTGATCCGGAAATGCTGGGAAAGGTATTTGAAAATCTGTTAGATGTGAAGGATAGGAAATCGAAAGGCGCTTTCTATACTCCACGTGAGATTGTACATTATATGTGTCAGGAAACGCTTATTAATTATTTAGTGGGCAAGACCGGTATTTCTGAAGATGCTATTCGTGATTTTATTCTTTACGGAGAATATCTTAGAGATGAAGATACCGTAAAAACATTGAAAGTAGTTGATGAAAATGGAAAAGTACATTATGAATTTGATAAAAATAAAGAACTATTGATTTCCGAAGAAATTTTTAGTTTTAAAAGTGATGTCAATCGGTTAAAAGAATTGGATGATCTATTGGCAAACGTCAAGGTGGCGGATTTGGCAGTCGGTTCAGGGGCATTTCCGCTTGGAATGCTGGGTGAAATTGTAAAGGCACGCCAAGTACTGACGGAATATCTTGCCATAGAAATGAATGGATTTCAGAAAAAATCATTTTATTCATATGAGAGAAAGCCTTATGATTTAAAGGTCAATACGATTAAGAATTGTCTCTTTGCCTGTGATATAGAGCCGAGTGCGGTAGATATAGCAAAGTTAAGGTTATGGCTGTCTATTGTTATTGATGATGAGATTACAGAAGACGCAGGAAATGGAGAGTTTGATGCACATTCAAAACCGAAACAGTTACCAAACTTGGACTGCAATATTATCTGCGGGAATAGTCTGATTGATGAATTTAAGGGAAATAAATTAATAACTGAAAGCGTGTTACTTAATAATGTTTCAGAGAACAGCCAACAGGTAATGTTTCAGCAAGGCGTTGATGGAATGATTTCTAAATTGATTGAGTTGCAGGATAAACTGTTTTTCACAAAAGAGCACAATGATAAGGAAGAAATTAAGGAACAGATACAGAAGATTTATGATGACATTATTTTAGAACAGATAGGTGGAGATTATGAACTAAGAGATGCCTATTTTGAAACGCTGTCAGAATCCTCTAAGCCATTTGTTTTATGGCAGTTATATTTTCCGAAAGTGTTTAGGGATAATGGCGGGTTTGATATAATTATTGGGAATCCACCATATATAGGTTTTCACAATGTTCCGGATAAAGAATATTACAAGGTAAATTATTTTGCTGCAAATGGCAAATATGATTTCTATGTTTTATTTATAGAACAGGCTTTAAGGCTGCTATCCCAAAAAGGAATTGTATCTTTTATATGTCCTTCTTATTTTTATAAACGAAATTATGGAAAAAATATTAGAAAGCTGTTATTAGATAAGACCAATGTTCGATATATTGCAGATTTTGCAGATTATCAGATTTTTGATTCAGCACTTACATATACATGTATTTTTGGGGCACAAAATGGAAAAGAACAAAATGAGAATGTAAAAATTTTAGGTGAAGAGTTATCAGAAAATAGTGCATATTATATCGACCAGAATGATTTGAAAGAACCTAACTGGAATATTGAAAAACCTGAAAACAATTCTATTTTAAACAAAGTTTTGGATAAAGCGATTTATAAATTTGGAGAAATTACTAAATCAATTTCACAAGGAATTGTTACAGGATTTAATGATATATATTTGATGACAAATGAAACAATCAACGCAAATGGACTAGAAATGATATATTTGCAACAAGTGTATAAAGGAAGAGATATACGTAATGGGAAGTTGATTGATACAGGTACATATATATTTTATCCATACACTATTGATAATAATGGGAAAACAGTATCTATTTCGGAGGAACAATTAAAAGTAAATGCACCGATGATGTATAACTATCTTTTATCAAAGAAAGAGGAATTAGGACAAAGGGATTATTTTAATAAGAGTAGTAAGCTGTGGTACGAATTATGGAATCCGAGAAAGAAAGAGCATTTTTTTGCTAAAAAATTTGTTTTTGCAGAAATTAATATGTTTAATGATTTTGCATTAGTAGAAGAATGTTTTTATACAGATAGCGCATGCGGGGCAGAACTGCGAGAAGCATATTCAAAATATTATAATTATTTATTGCTTTACTTAAATAGTGATATAGTAACTTATATATACAAAAAAATATCTGTACCAAAAGCAAATGGATACTCAATATATAAAAATGCTTTTTTAAAGGAAATGCCTATAATATTGGAAGATGAGACAAGGTTAGAAATCTTTGATGATATGACACAAAGCGAATTTAATGAGTATTTGCGAAATGTACTACAAATTACTGATGAAGAAAATGGTACTATCAAATCAGCATTAGAATCATATAAGGAGGGATAGCATTATGCCAGATATTAAATTTGAAATCAAAGAAGAGTTAGGAAATCTTTCTGAAAGTGCAAAAGGTTGGACAAAAGAAGTAAATCTTATTTCATGGAATGGGGCAGCGCCCAAATATGATATAAGGGATTGGGCGCCCAATCACGAAAAAATGGGAAAAGGGATTACCTTAACGGCAGAAGAGGCAGAGGCGTTATATAAGATTTTGGCTAAAATAATGGAAGAATAAATAGTAGAGAAAACAGAGCATGAGTGAATGGATTGGCAATATAGAATGTCATCAGTGTATTTACTTGGGAGAATATGATGATAAAACTGATGATAAGAAACAATATATGTTGACAATGTTAATGAGATGCAGAGAAAATAGCATTTCATTGAAAAGAAATAATGTTACATATAAAACCACAATTGTACTTAAAGCAAATCGTAAAAAGATTGAAATTGAGGCAGCACCGATAAGTTCGGTTGATATGATGCTGGACATTGTTCATGAAATACTTCGTTTTGAAAATTTGTTTGAAGGAATGTTTTTTCCATTAGTTTCTTTTACTGTGGATGGGGAAAATTATACTGATAAAGTGCAAAGAAAGCAGTTGAAGTACTATCAAAGCCGAAAACAATATGCTTATATACCTATTAACATGGGCGACCGAGAATATCGGAAATTATTTAGAGCGTGGCTAAAAGAAGAAAAGAAAAATAGAATTATCCACCCTGTTTTTCTGTACTCGGTATATTTAGAAGGAATGCCGGTTGATATACGGATGGCATTACTATTAGAAACGTTTGAACCTATAGCGGAAGATTTGTACAACAAAGGTATTATAACATTGGTGAAACCACCAACGAGAACATATACTAATAGCTGTAAGAATTGTGGCAGTTCGGTATCAAGAACCGTACCAAATAAAGAATTAGAATTTAAGGATAAATTGAAACCGATATTAAAAAAGTACGGAAAAAACATTTTTAAGGGCGATGCAAAAACAAAATTGATTGCAAAGGCTGTAAAAGTCAGAAATAAAGTAGACCATGTAAATGTAAATACAGAAAATGTGCTGAATGGAGAACAGTGTGGATTTTACATCTACAAATTTTCATTAATGTATCGTTATATTATGTTGCAGGAAATCGGGGTTGAAGATAAAGATATTAATCCATATATTACTGAATGGGTAGAGAGTTTTAATAGGAAATATTTGCAGTTAAGGGTGTAAGGTCATTGATGATTAATTAGAATTTTATATGAAAGTGCGTAAGTATTGAGCAACATAGGAATTATCAGAGAAATGGCAAATTTAAGTACAAAATGTGAAAGAGATGCTTTCTGTAGGTACAGAAGATTGGAGGAATTGTATGATTGAATTTATTCAACAATATTTATCATCTGGAGAAGAATGGGAAAAGTTGTGTAATTCTTGCTATCGGATACGATATCAAGAGCAAGGCTATCAGGAAATTCCTGCTAAATATAAAGGTGATGGTGGAATAGAAGGATTTACAAAAACTGGAATAGTGTATCAATGTTATTGTCCGGAAAAAGCTTATACAGATGATGAATTGTATGAGCATATGCGTGATAAAATGACAAAGGATGTGTCAAAATTTATCAATAAAGATTACGAACCTGTTTTAAAAGGACTTGGCATACATGATGTAAAAGAATGGCATTTTGTTGTTCCGGAGTATAGGGATAAAAGAATATTAGAACATGCTGAAAAAAAGAGAAGAGAGGTTATAGACTATAAGAAAAAGAATAGTATACAGTGTGATTATATATCGGAAGATTTTACAATAACGATTAAGGTTGTAGATGATTTTAAAATTGAGTTATCTAAGCTTATAAGAAATGATTGTGATTATAAACTTGATTTAACTGTATTGCGAAAGGAAAAAGTAGACTGGACAAATTGTGATAATATCAAGGTCAATAATGTGAAAAGAAAAATCAAGGCAGTTATGAATGGAATTGATGACGATGATGAAGATTATATAGATATTGTAAATATATATATGGAATCCTATGTAATTGGAATCAAGTTGATGGAAAAATTAAGAACGGATCAAGTAGACTTATATGAGCAGATAATGGGGTTGGAGACTACATATAAAAGGCAGGTTGAAATAAAAACAAAAACGAATACGAATAGCACCATTAATCAAGAAATATTTACAGAGATATTGAATGATTTTCAGGAAGTCTTAGAGAAAGAATTTTCATATTTACCAAGTGGCTCAATTGGGGAATTAAAAGATGATTTAATTAGTAGTTGGCTAGCAGATTGTTCGATGCAATTTAGGAGTAGGTGAGAAAATGCTTAATACAGATGAATTGATGAAGAACGGAATTATTTTTGATGCAAAGCCGGATGCGGTTCCATATAATTATAGGATTAGTTATAAAGTATCTATAATTTGTTTATTGATATATAAATGTTGTGGGAGAAGAGGTTGCTCCCTAATTAAAATGCATATAATAGCAGCAGCTTTAGCAGATAGCCGATTTTATAACAAACTAATGAAGTTTTTAAATTTTCATTTATATTATGAATTTATCGTTCGATTTGATCCTGCATTAAATAGAGCTTTGGAATATGCATTATCAGATGAATTGATTGTTCAACAAGGAAATGGAACATATAAATTGTCTGTCAAGGGAAAGGAATTGACAAAGATAATTTCTGGTGATGAAGAAGTATTAAGAAATGAAAAAAATATATTAGATGAAATCTCTTTGAAACTTTCTGAAGAAAGAATTAAAGAAATTTCAGAAAGGTGGAAATATTCAAATGTTTAAAATTAATAGATTAAAAGTTAGTATCGTAGCTACAAATAAAGAATATTCTTTTGATGAGGCATTTAGTAGTGGGTTAAATTTTGTGGCAAGTGATGATAATACAAAAGGGAAAAGTTCTGTGTTAATTGCAATTTATTACTGCCTTGGATTTGAAGAGATAATTGGTGGTTTAAATGAAAAAGTATTGACCTCTGTTTATAAGACGATGATAGAAGATGGAAAGAATATCTGGTCGGTTCTTGAATCGGGAGTATTTTTAGAGATTTCAAATGGTGTTGAAGAGATTACTATCTATCGTTCGGCTAAAAGTGAAACCAGAGATACTAAATTAGTTACAGTTTATTTCTCTGAATTATGTGATATATATGCTGAAAATACTAATATAGATGAATTTTATGTTCATATGCCGAATGCGGCTAATAACATAAAAGGATTTCATAACTTTTTAGAAAAATTCATTGGAATAGAGTTACCTCTTGTTTCTGCTACTGATGGCGTGGATAGAAAATTATATCTTCAATTAGTATTTGCGGCAATGTTTATTGAGCAGAAAAATGGCTGGTCAGGAATATATTCGGGAATGCCTTATTTAGCAATTAAGGATTCCAAAAAGAGAGTTACCGAATTTATTCTTGGACTAAGTATATTTGAAAATGAAAGAAAAAGGAACGCGGTTGCGAATAAGGAACGATACCAAAAAGAGCAGTGGCATAGTTTGTATAATGAGATGGTTTCCGCACAAAATAGGAATCAATGTATCGTGAAGAATGTTCCGGCATCACCTGAAATTTTATCACAAGATTTTGCAGAGAATGTACATATTATTAGAAGTGTAGGAGACCCCGTTTCAATAGATGAATGGATTACGGAATTGCAGATGGAACACGATTCACTTAAAACAATAAAACCAAGAGTAGTGGACAATTATGATGAATTGGAAGAAGAGTTGAAAGAAATTGAATTGGTGCTTTCAGAAAATCATAATAAAGAAAATGATTTACAAACGGAAATAGTTATTGAAAAAAGAACAATTTTAGAATTGAAAAATAATCTTGAAGTAATCAGGCAAGATATTTCAAATAATAAAGATGCACTTAGATTGAAAAAGTTAGGGAGTAATTTGCAATGCAAATCATTTGAAGGAGTATGTCCTACATGTAATCAGAAGATACAAGATTCCTTATTGCCGGTTCAGCATCAGTCACATTTGATGACTATAGAACAAACTATAAATCATTTAACAGCGCAAAAAGAAATGCTGGAATTTGCATTGGAGTATCACAGAAATAGAAATATGGAGTTGGATAGTACATTGCAAGATATAAGAAGCAAAACAATGACTTTATTTAGACTTGCCAAAACAATTAGAGGGGATTTATACTCGGTAGATGAAGATTTATCAGAAACAATTATTTATAAAAGAATGAGTATTGAACACCATATTGCAGATTTGAATGCGTTTAAAGAAAGCATAAATGAAATTGTAAATAAATTTATTGGATTGAGTGAGAAATGGCATGAGTTGTTGCAAGAAAAAGAAATGCTGTCTCAGAAAAAGTTCGCAGAAAGTGATGAAGAAACATTAAAGGTATTTGAGAATAATTTTATTACTAATCTGAAAAATTTTAAATATACAAGTATATCAAATATAAGTGCAATTGAGATTTCAAAAGATAATTATATGCCTGTGATTGATAGATTTGATATGAAGTTTGATTCTTCAGCAAGCGATAATATCCGTGCGATTTGGGCGTATACATTGGCATTGTTGCAAACTTCAGAAAAGCAAATAGGTAATCATCCTGGAGTATTAATATTTGATGAGCCGACACAGCATAGTATAGGAGCGGAAGATACAAAGGCATTTTTTGAAAGTATTATTGCACTTGGTAAAAAATGTCAGGTCATTGTTGGCATTACAGTGAATAATGCTGATATCAAAAATGTGATATCAAACATAGAACCAGATATGTGTAAATATATTCATATTGGCGAAAAGGCGTTTGTTTAGTTTTGGTGTTTGTGAGTAAGATATGGAAAATTGAGTTATCAATAAAAATAACCAAAAGTTGTGTATATTTGTGAATTTTGTAGCAATGAATAAAATGTTTATATTTGAGGTTGCTATGGCATATAGGATTTTTGGGAGAGTGCAGAGAATAAGCGATACAATCGGACAGTTAAAAATGACCATATATATTTAGAAAGACTGTTGAACGTATTGGCTGTGGTAAAGACTTGTCTGGGGGCTTCTAAGATTTTTGAGAGATTAAAGAAAGCGTACAGGTTTAGAATGCGTGAATAAGTTTTATATTTAGTTGCTAAGGGGGTAGTAACTGATGCAGATTGACCCAAAGAAAATTATTGGTGAAACAACCGAATATGATAAGAAACGTAGTTTAGAAAGAAGACAGGTAAAGAGTTGGCTGAAAAGTGTCAGTGCATTTGCTAACAGCTTTGGCGGCACTTTGATTTGGGGTATTACTAATGATAATGAAGTTATCGGGTTAGAAGATGCGGAATCTGATGCAGAGTTTATAAGCGAGACAATCAAAGCGAAAATTGATACCATTCCGAAAGTGAACTTACATTTTCACATGGAAGGAGATAAGAAGCTGATTCTTCTTGATGTGTATGCGGGTAAAGAAACACCTTACTACTATGTGGGTGAAGGAAATATGACTGCATATGTCCGTTTGGGGAATGAAAGCGTTCCAGCGGATAATATTACTTTGAAACGTTTGGTTCTTCAAGGAACAAACCGCTCTTATGACAGTTTGGTGTCTGATTATAAGTTTGTGAATATGGCATTTACGAAACTGCGTTCTGTATGTAAACATAATACTGGGAAAGACTTTGAAGATAGCGATTATGAATCATGGGGAATTGTAGATGAAGAAGGAAACCTTACGAATGCAGGGGCGTTGTTGGCAGATGAGTCTCCAATCCGTCATTCGAGAGTTTTTTGTACGCGATGGAATGGTTTGGACAAGGCATCGGGATTGATTGATGCGATTGATGATGAAGAATATAGTGGTGGGCTTGTGAATCTTTTACAGAATAGTATGAGTTTTGTATCTAGAAATACGAAGAAAGCATGGAGAAAAACAGGAAACGGAAGAATTGAGATGCCAGATTATCCGGATACGGCTATTCTTGAAGGAATTGTGAATGCGCTTATTCATAGGGATTATTTGGAATTAGGCAGCGAAGTCCATATAGACATGTTTGATGATAGGATAGAAATTTACTCTCCGGGCGGTATGCCGGATGGTCGTAAAGTGCAAGATCTGGATTTAAGAAATGTATCATCCAGAAGGCGCAATCCGATTATTGCCGATATATTTAACCGTTTGAAATATATGGATCGCCGTGGCAGCGGTTTTAAGAAAATTTTGGATGCTTATGAATTTCAGGAACATTATTCAGAAGAGATGAAACCTGAGTTTAAGTCAAGTAATAGTGAATTTTGGTTAATATTTAAAAATCTGAATTATAACACTGAAAATATTAGCAATGATTTATTGGTTCAGACTACAGATAAAAAAACGGCGATAAAAAACGGCGATAAAAAAACGGCGATAAAAAACGGCGATAAAAAAACGGCGATAAAAAGTCACAATAAAAAAGTGACAAAAAAGACGCAAATGCAGTATGATAAAATTCTTGGATTTATGGAAGAAGGAAAAGAATATGGAATTTGGGATTTTTGTGAATTGTTGAACTTAAAAGAAAGCCGTACTAAAGATATTTTGAAAGGTCTTTCTGATTATATTGAGATAGTTGGAAGTAATCGAGACAGACGTTATAAGAAAAAGTAAAATTTAATGTTGGAAATATCGGTAAGGATGCTTTGATGCAAAATTGGGAAATAACATGAGCAAAGATTATCAACCGCCTTTTACAATGACAGAGGCAATAACGAACTTAATAGTAGAGATAGGCGAGTATGTTGGTATGATTACGACTTATGATGCCATGCGGCCCAATCCGATTCTTCGTAAAGAAAACAGAATAAAGACGATACATTCTTCTTTGGCGATAGAACAAAATTCGCTTACTTTGGAGCAGGTCACAGATGTTATAAATGGGAAACGCATATTGGGGCCTCCGCAAGATATTCGCGAAGTGAAGAATGCGTATGAAGCTTATGAAAGAATATCCGTACTTGATCCATATAGCATAAAAAATCTTCTCCTGGCCCATAAAATTATGATGGAGGGTCTTGTGAAAGAAGCGGGAAGTTTTCGGAGTGGTAATGTTGGGGTTTATGCCGGGACGGAGTTGGTTCACGCAGGAACACCCGCAAAGTATGTGCCGGATTTGGTGAAACAGTTGTTTACATGGCTTAAGCAATCAAAATATCATCCGCTTGTGAAGTCATGTATTTTTCACTATGAATTTGAATTTATCCATCCTTTCGCTGACGGAAACGGCCGTACAGGGCGACTTTGGCAGTCATTGATGTTACAGAAATGGAAAGAAGTTTTTGCATGGATTCCGGTAGAAACGCTTGTGTATGAAAATCAAGAGGAATATTATAAGGTATTGCAGCGGGCTGATGTAGCGGGAGAATCTACTGAATTTGTTGAGTTTATGCTGGGGATGATCCGTGATGCTTTAAAAGAGATAAGTGACATGCGCAACGGAATAAATGTCGCAATAAATGTCGGGTTAAATGTCGTAACAAATGAGGAAAAAATAATTGCTCTTTTAACACAGGATGGCAAGATGTCAGCTCATATGTTATCCATATCTGTGGGAATTACCGAGCGGCAGGCACAGCGTATTTTGGCTAAACTGAAGGATAACGGGAAAATCATACGGCATGGCGCAAATAAAAACGGATATTGGGAAGTATTGCAACCATAAAAAGAAAAGACTTTACGCCCAAAATATTGAATTGATGTTATATTTAAGACTTTGCTGCTTACAGGAAGAGATTATGAAAGGGTAAAAAAAGGCGTATATCTGCCACTAGAGGTGTGGCAGGAGGATTTGATATTTTATGAAGTGGCTATGGAAAAACGGTGTGAAAATACAATTGTAAAAGTGGAATTTTAATGAAAATGTGTTTAATAATATTAAAATAAATAAAAAATGATTATAAATGATTAAAATGATTAAAAAAGTGTTAAAATGGTTTAAAATGATTAAAAAAGTGTTATAATTGTTAAAAAGGCATAAAGGAGAATAAAGATGGAACTTAGGGCAGAAGACGTATTTCGTCCGGGCGCATTTCCGGAATATACTTATATTTCCCGTAAATCAGCGGTATCGAATTTGCCATATGAATTCAGGCTCGGTCAGGCTATAAAGGTATCAGGTTTTTTGACTTCGCTTGTTGGGCCATCTAAGATGGGAAAAACAATCCTTTGTGAGAAAGTGATAGGATTTGACAGGATTGTAGAGATATCCGGTTCGGATTTTAACACCAATCTGGATTTTTGGGAGATGGTGGCAGCAAAAGCGGAACTGGCGTATGAAGGACAATTTTCCTCAGAGCATATTATTACAGATACGCAGGATAAGTATGGAAAAAAGGAAACATATTCTTTGACAAAGGATAAGATTATTGATTATTACAATAAGAACAATTTGATTTTGGTTATTGATGATTTTCATTATGCGCCAGTGGAAAAACGAATGTTGGTTGCCCAGCAGCTAAAAGATGCAATACGTCGTGGATTTAAAGCGATTGTTGTATCCCTGCCCCATAGAGCGGACGAGGCAATTCGACAGAACTCTGATTTGTCAGGCAGATTGAGTTTGATTAATATAGAGGCATGGGAAGTAGACGATTTAAAAGAGATAGCGAAGGTAGGGTTTGGTAAATTAAATATAAATATTGCAGATGAAGTGGCGCAGAAGATTGCTGTGGAAAGTTTGTCATCTCCTCAATTGATGCAGTATATTTGTTTAAATATATGTACAATATTAGAAATGAATGCCTGTAAAAAAGATGTAGTTGAAATGGAGTTATTGGAAACAGCATATCGCTATACAACTGCGAACTTTGAGTATAATGATGTTGTAATGTTGATGAAAAAGGGGCCAAATACAAGGGGAAAAAGCAGGAATTTGTTTCTTGCTAAAGATGGAAAGCAATATGATTTATATGAATTAATCGTAAAGTCTATTGCTGAGAATCCGCCTCTGATGAGGTTGGAGTTTGAAACTGTAAGGGATCGGATCAATGAAATGATTGACAATGAGTGTAAAAAACCAACGCAGCAGTCTATTAAAGAAAGTCTGGCTAAACTTCAGGAAATGCTCAATGAGAGAGAAGATATTTTCAAAGTACTGGACTGGAAAGAGGGGGTACTTTATATTTTAGATCCCTTATTCCTATTTTATTTAAGGTGGGGAGGAGGTCAGGAATCTTAATGTTTAGTATTAGTGCGGGTTCTTTGCCACAGATTGTTGGTCGGTTAAATAATGCAGAAAGTGAAGAAACATTTCAAAGCGCATTTTATGATTAAAAAAAATATTTGAAAGAAATAGAGGCAGGCGCAGAATGTTTGCAGGAAGTAGAACGCCGGGCATATTATCTTTCTAATTCTTTTTCACAAAAGGACACCAAAGAGAGAATAGAGCAGGCGAAGCAGAGGGTGCAGGAATATATTGACGAATGGATGAATTCAGCTATGGAAGACAGGTGGCTGATAAATATTCTGGAAAATTTTTACCTGTTTTTGGAAGGATTGATAGAGCGCGAACCTCATAAAAAGGGAGGCATTCAAAAAGAACAGTTGGAATTATTAAAAATACAAAATGAGTATGATGTTCAGCATCTGTTGTTTGCATATTTGCGTCCGCTCTATCCAATGATCAGGACAGAAGTGTCAGAAGATACCGGATATAATACTGTCAGGGTAGACATTGTATTAGATATCAAAACTGTAGTTGAGGTCAAATGCACGAGAAAAGGAATGGCACAAAAGAAACTGATAGAAGAAATAGAAGCGGATATGGTTCATTATAGTGCTGAAAATATATATTTTTTCATTTATGATAAAGAAAAAATTATAGATAACCCGTTAGGTTTTAAAAAGACTTATGAAAAGAAAGTATCGAATAAACGGATACATATTATTATTCATCAGCCAAAGATTCTATAATGTGAACAGGCAAACCCCGCCTCCCAACAAAACAAAATACTACAAACCAGGAGCCCCGAAATGAAAGAACGAATCTACATATGTCATACCTTTTATCATGTTTATATAGCCTGCCTGAAAGAACTTTTCCTGCCGAAAGAAAAGCGCGGACAGGCTTCTCTGGTACTCAGTATGATGTCTAATAACTTCGGTACTTTAAAAGAGCGTGCCGACAAGTGCGGACTGTTTGCAGAAGTCTTCATGTTTGATGAGAAGACGTCTGATTTTTTTCCTGAACTTGAGAAATATCATAAAGACAGAGGCAATATTGTTATTAACATGCTGGCGCGTATCAAATATACGAAAATGCTTGGCAGATTGCAGGAACCCTATGTGCCGGTAGACTTTAAGCAATATAAAGAGATTTATGTTTTCTGTGATTCCGACCCGATAGGATATTATTTAAGCTATAAGAAAATCTATTATCATGCGCTGGAAGACGGATTGAACTGTCTGGAAAGTTATGATACCGCGAGATACGATAACAGAGGCCATTTTGGTTTAAAGGCATGGATGGCGGCGCATAATCTGATCTTTATTCAGAACGGGTATGCGAAATATTGTCTGGATATGGAGGTCAATGATAAGAGCGTTCTTCCTTATCCGATCGCTAAACATATCGAACAGCCGCGGGAAGAACTGACGGCGCATTTATCGGATGAAGATAAAGATATTCTGATCCATCTTTTCATTGAGGATATGGATGAACTGCAGAAGACGCTGGATGCGGGAGCGCAGGAAAAAGTATTGGTGCTTTCGGAGCCTTTATGCGATCTGCAGGTGAGAAAGCAGATTTTCACCGATATCATAAACGAATATGGGGAAATTGACGGACATGCGGCACAGATCCTGATCAAACCGCATCCGCGGGATGTGCTTGATTATAAAAAAGAATTTCCGGAGCATATTGTGGTAAACGGTATGTTCCCGATGGAGATCATGAATTTTATACCGGGACTCCGTTTTAAAAGAGTGGTGTCGGTCTTCACCGTGCCAAACGCCATACGATTTGCGGAGGAGATTATTTTTCTTGGCGAGGACTTTATGGATAAGTATGAAGAGCCTGCGCTGCATCGGCAGAACGAGCAGATATAGTGCATCCCCGACTTCCTGCTTGACGCGGGCTGTAGGGTAGAACTATAATATGTAAGAAGCAAAAAGTCGGCACCGGAAGGTGATGCGGCCGGGGCATAGGAGTCAGCCGCAGCATGGGAGTCAGGATTAAAAATGAAAAGTATATATAAGAAATTAATGGTCTTGTTAGATAAGAAACAGAAGCGAAAAATGCTTCTTCTGATCTTCATCATGCTGATCGGCGGCGTATTAGAGACGCTGGGGGTCTCTTCCATCCTGCCTGTTATGAATGTTGTCCTGGAAGAAAATGCGGTAGAAAATCACGCTTATCTACAGTTTATCTGCCGGTTTTTCGGGATTGATAATACGAGGGATCTGATGATCCTTGTCATGTTGGGACTGGTCATTATTTTTTCCATCAAAAATCTGTTTTTATTTTTCCAGCAGAAAATACAGCTTAAGTTTGTGTATACGAATCAGTTCGCGACGTCCCGCAGGATGATGATAAATTTCATGCAGCGGCCGTATGAGTATTATCTGAATGCGGATACGGCGGTCATCCAGAGAAGTATCACTTCGGATGTCAATAATATGTATGGATTGATCCTTGCGCTTTTACAGCTTATCAGCGAGTGCATCGTGTTCGTCTGTCTGGTGGCGGTCAGTCTTGTGACTGACGTCTGGATGAGCATCACGGTCACGCTGCTTTTGTTAGTCGTCCTGCTGGTGATAAAATGTGTATTGAAACCGATCATGAAACGGGCCGGAGAGGAAAATCAGGATTATTACAGCGGGCTGTATAAATGGATAGACCAGTCGGTCATGGGCATCAAGGAGATCAAGATCGCCTGCAGGGAACATTATTTTATTAATGAATATTCCAAATGCGGAGCGGGATATGTGAATGCGGTACAGCGCTATAATCTGTACAATGCAACGCCAAGACTTCTGATTGAAACCGTTGCCATTGCAGGCATGGTTCTTTATATGATGATGCAGCTTTTACGTGGTACAGGCGTCATTGATATCATGCCGCAGATCACGCTGCTTGCGCTGGTGGCCATGCGTCTGATCCCCTGTGCGAACAGGATTAATAATCATCTGACTTCCATCGCTTATTTCGAGCCGTTTTTTATGGGCGTCAGCGATAATCTGCAGGAAGAGATCAGGGATGAGAATATAGATTATGCGGCGGAGACTTATCAGAGGAAAGTTGACGTAGAGAAACTGGAGATCCACGATAAAATAGAACTGAAAAATATTACCTATAAGTATCCGAATACCGAAGTTCTGATATTTGATGCGGCCGATATGGAGATTCCAATTGGCAAGAGCGTCGGTATCGTGGGAACTTCCGGTTCCGGTAAAACGACCGTGGTGGATATCCTGCTGGGTCTGCTGCGTTTACAAAGCGGTGAGATTCTGGCTGACGGTGTGGAAGTACGGGAGCATTATCGTGAATGGCTGAAAAATATCGGCTACATCCCGCAGTCTATTTTTATGATCGACGCTTCCATCCGCAGGAATGTCGCTTTCGGCTATGCGGATGAGGAAATAGATGATGCGAAAGTGTGGGAGGCTTTAAAAGAAGCGCAGCTGGACGAGTTCGTCAGAGGACTGCCGGAGGGGCTGGACACCAGCATCGGAGAGAGGGGCATCCGTATATCGGGCGGGCAAAGGCAGCGTATCGGCATCGCCAGGGCTTTGTTTGAAGACCCGGAAGTACTGGTATTAGATGAAGCCACGTCTGCTCTGGATAACGATACTGAAGCGGCGATCATGGAATCCATTAACAGACTGCATGGCCGCAAGACACTGATCATCATTGCGCACAGATTGCAGACGATAGAGAAATGCGATATGGTCTATCGTATTGAGAACGGCAAGGCCGCCAGAGAAAGATAAAAGAAAGGCAAAATGGTTAGTATGAAAAAATTATTTCGCAGCTGCTGGGACTTGTATAAAAAATACGAAGAGGGTCTGAATTATCTGATCTTTGGTTTTCTGGCTTTTGTGTTGAATTATATACTGTATTATGTTTTTGAGTCGGTTTTTCACATACATTATATGGCGGCCACGGCGGTCTCGTGGGTGTTGACGGTTGTTTTTGCTTACTGGACAAACCGTACCTTTGTATTTAAAAGTAAAAGCACAGGGTTTCCGGCATTAATAAAGGAATTTATTTCTTTTGTCGGGGCGAGGGTGGCGACAGGCGTACTGGAACTGGTATTGATGTATCTTATGGTGGATCTGGCGGGTATCAATTCCTATATTGCCAAATTTATCTGTCAGGTTGTGGTGATCGTGACCAATTATGTGTTGAGTAAGTTATGGATTTTTAAGAAGAAATAAGGATAAGGAGACTGGCATGACTTCAAAACGTCAGGCAAATTTTGAACTGTTGCGCATCCTGGCGATGCTTATGATCATAACCCTTCATTATCTGGTGAAAGGGAATGTTGCCGTGCCTTATACAGAGAGTCAGAGTGTGGTAAATTGTACGGCATGGCTCGTGGAGGCATTTTGTATCGTGGCTGTCAACTGCTATGTTTTACTAAGCGGTTATTTTCTGGTGGAATCTGCATGGAGGCCGGGGCGGGTCGTGTCCCTGCTTGGTCAGATTCTTTTTTATTCGCTGTTAATACCGGTCGTGATGATCTTGTTTGGTATGATCTCGCCAGATGAGTTGGGGTTTTATGACTGGCTTGGCTTTATCCTGCCGATAGAAACAGAGCATTACTGGTTCGCGACTGCTTATCTGTTTATGTATCTGCTGGCGCCGGTGCTGGCCGTGGGCGTGAAAAAGATGGAGAAAAAAACGTTGCAGACGGTTATCGTGATACTGCTTCTTCTGGTATCCGTGGGAAAATCCGTCTGTCCGGTGCCGCTTGTGACCGATCGTTACGGCTATGATTACGGCTGGTTCTTATGTCTTTTTTTGATCGCGGCTTATCTGCGTCTGTACGGATGCCGCCTTTGGCGTTCAAAACGTGACAGTCTGCTTTTGTATATCGGAATGTGTCTGTGTATTTTCGGGGTTTCTGCTGTGGCGGGATTGTTGGCGGATAAAGCAGAAGCGTTTTCCTATTATGCGGATATGCCTTATACTTATAATCATATATTCTGTTTGCTGGGAGCAATCGGACTGTTTGGCCTCTTTAGCCAGATTAAGATACGGGAGGGAAAGGCCGCGGCTCTGATCCGCTATCTTTCGCCGTATACGTTCGGGGTATATCTTCTGCATGAGCATATCCTGATCCGCTATGAGTGGACAGGGTGGTTGCAGATAGAAAAAGTACGGGGGAGTTTCTGGTTCCTGCCGCATATGCTGTTGTGCGTGGCGATCGTGTATGCGCTGGGCACGTTGGTCGATTTTGTCAGGGTATATCTGTTCCGGAAGATAAACGTATTATTGTTCAGCGGTCATAGGGGCAGAGCCGGACACAGTTAAGGAAAAGCAGGAAACGCTTTATGTGAAGAAAAGAGAAACGGTTATGATAGAGATAATGCAGCAGTTTTATAAAAAAAATCGTGGCTTGATAGAAAACAGTCTGTTTGTTATCGTTTTGGCATTTTATCCGCTGTTCAAGGTAAATCAGGGGCTGGACGTGTCGGATACTGCTTATAGTCTGGTGAATTTCCAGTATTTTCCTTCTGCGGATGGAACCTGGATGACGGCGACGTATCTGGCGAATGCCATCGGCTGTTTTCTGACCGGACTTCCTAAAGGGGATACGCTTTTAGGAATGAATTTTTACAGCGGATTAGTTGTTTCGTTTATGGCGATTCTTTTTTATTATAGATTGCGTCAAAAGATGCCGGCCTGGATCGTGTTCGCGGGGGAGATGCTGGCGCTTTGTCTGTGCTGGTGCCCGACGGTCATCCTTTATAATTATCTGACGTATCTGTTTATGGGAGCGGGCGTACTGTTGTTGCACCGGGGGATATGCGCGCAGGATTCAGGAAGGCGGTCTGTGCTGTTTTTATGTGCGGGCGTCTGTCTGGGAGTCAATGTGACCGTGCGTATGCCGAATGTCGTGCAGGCGGCTTTTATCCTTGCCCTATGGTATGGCGCCTGGCTACAAAAAAGGCCGTTTGTCCGCACGCTGAAAGATACGTTTATCTGTCTGCTTGGTTATCTTGCCGGTTTCGGCGTTCCTTTTTTGACGATCTGTATCAAATACGGCATACATGCCTATCCGGAGATGGTAAAAGAGATGTTTGCCATGACGGATAAAGCGACAGACTATAAACCGGTCTCCATGCTGACAGGAATGTTTGGCGATTATGCAGGAGGGTTATTCTGGTTAGCTTTTGCGGGACTTTGTCTGGGTGCATTGTATGTTCTATACTGGCTGAAAAAAAAGTTTATTCCACATAAAGGCTGGCGCTTATATCAAGTAATCTGTATTCTGACAGGAATTGTGCTGATCCGTTTTTACTGGGGGCAGGGCATGTTTGAGTTCTGCTATTATAATTATCGCGGCATCTATGGCTGGGCGGTCTTGTTCCTGCTTGTGACAGCGGCCTGCGCGGTGTCATTATTAATAGATAAAAGGCGTGGCATGGAAGATAAGGTACTGGCTGTGATAGTGCTCTTACAGATGCTGTTGACGCCGATCGGCAGTAATAACGACCTGTATCCGATGATCAATAATATGTTTCTGGCGGCGCCCTTTACGCTCTGGGTGTGCGGCGGCTGGTTTGCGGCGGCGGGTAAAAAGGAGATTCATTTTCCGTGGCAGTCGATGTGTCTGCTGTTTGGCATCATGGTCTTTGTACAGAGTATCGTTTTTCATGCGCAGTTCGTTTTTCAGGATGGCGTGTGGGGCGAAAAAAGAGATACTTTGCTGGCCGACGTCTCCAAGGCCGCCGGAATTTATACGAATAAAGAAAATGCGGAAACCTTTACAGATCTGGTAAGATATGCCGAAGAAGAGGGATTTGCCGGTAAAAAGGTAATCCTGTACGGTGAGATTCCGGGTATCAGTTATTTTCTGGATATGCCTGCGGCCATTTCCACTACCTGGCCGGATCTGGATTCTTACAGACTGGAACGTTTCCAGCGGGATATGGAATTTGTGGAAATGAATATGGATAAAGAAAGACCCGTCGTTATTGTATCCTCTGCCGTTGCCGCTTATAAGGGAGAAGATGGCGAAGCGTATGCGTGGTTTGGCGTGGATACGGAAGTTTATGATGCGGATGAGAAGCTTGCAATCCTGCTGGAATTTCTGGATACATACGGCTACGAGGAAACGTTTTGTAATATGAGGTATGCGGTCTATAAATAATTTGACAAACATAACAGGGTGGTATATACTGACACAGAGTATTTTTGTTGATTATAAAGGAGAATCTATTTATGAAATCAATGAATAAGAGTAGAGAAGAATTAGTTATAAAAATGATATTTTCTATTATTCTTTTTATGGTAACATATATGATCATTGAGTCTTATTTTGAAGTAACTGCTTCGGATTTTCCGTATCATGCGAATATAGCGGCCGGATTTCATTTTAGTAATCTCAAAAATGAAATAATGAGCGGCAATACTTATTTTATGTGGAGTGCTCTGGTTGGCTTGCTTCACAGGCGCGGGTGGGTGACTTTACATGGAGCAAGTGCAGTGGTAACGGCATCGGCGAATGTCGTGACCTTGCATTTTGTTATGGATTATATAAAGAGAAAGGTGCCTGAAGTTGATTACGCTACATGGATTTATTTTGGTGTAGGAGCTTTTTTTGTAGGGCCTTTATTTTTTCCGTGGATAAATAAATATTGTTATGTAGGAGCCTGGTCCCCGAATCCGTGGCATAATCCGACGAATAATATGGTCAGACCATTCGCCATGCTTTCGGTTATTTTGATTCTTGATATTATAGAGGAAGAAAAGGCAGATTGGAAAAAGCATGTCCTTTTATCAATCAGTCTTACGCTCAGTATGTTGGCTAAGCCTTCTTTTTTGCAGGGAATAGCGCCAGCTATGGCTCTCTATGTAATAATAGAGACAATATGTATGAGAAAACTGCGTTTACGTAAGTATTTGTTATTGGCGTCGACGTTTATTCCGGCTGTTGGCATTATGCTTTTTCAGTTATGGCTTACATTCTACAGTGGCAATACATTGAGCGAAGGAATAGAAATCTCATATCTGGAAATAGTGACTCATTATGTAGATGCACCCTATGTTGCTTTGCTTGCGTGTATAGCATTTCCGCTTTTTGTATTGATTACGGCAATTTTTGTGCAGAAGAAAGAGGTATTAAAAAATCCAAGAGTTCTATTAATGTTCAGTTATTTATTTGCAAGTTGGTGTGAGATGGCTTTTTTGTTTGAAAAGGGAAGGCGTGGAAATCATGGGAATTTTGCATGGGCCTATATGTTGGCATTATTTGTGGCTTTTGTACTTTCCGGTATAGAGTTTATTGATATTACAAATTCGGATTTTAAATATAAAGAAATAGTAAAGAATGTAGGAATTGTCCTGTTTACTTTGCATTTGTTGTTGGGAATCTGGTATATTTGTATGATGCCACAACATAATTTCCAATTATTTTAATTATAAATTTTGAGGCTGGCAAAAGAAAGGTAAGAAATATTATGATCAACTTTAATGTTCCGCCCTATACGGGAAAAGAAATGGAGTATATAAAGCAGGCAGTTGAAAAACAGAAGATCTGCGGAGATGGTGAGTTTACCAGAGCATGTAATAAATGGATAGAAGAAAAAACCGGCACGACAAAGTGCCTTCTGACCACTTCCTGTACGCATGCAACAGAAATGGCGGCTCTGTTAGCAGATATCAAAGAGGGGGATGAGGTGATCCTGCCTTCCTATACGTTCGTTTCGACGGCGGATGCTTTTGTACTGCGCGGGGCAACGGCTGTTTTTGTGGATATCCGACCGGATACCATGAATATGGATGAAACATTGATCGAGGATGCCATAACGGAGAAGACAAAGGCTATTGTACCGGTTCATTATGCGGGCGTTGGCTGCGAGATGGATACCATTATGGAGATTGCCGGCCGGCATGGTCTGTTCGTTATTGAAGATGCGGCGCAGGGGATCATGGCGTCCTATAAAGGGAAGGCGCTTGGTACGTTTGGGGAGTTCGGATGTTTCAGCTTTCATGAGACGAAGAATTTCAGTATGGGCGAAGGCGGAGCCATCCTGATCCGGGATGAGAAATATATTGATGATGCAGAGATCTTCCGGGAAAAAGGAACCGACAGGAGTAAATATTACAGAGGACAGGTCGATAAATACCGCTGGCAGAACTATGGTTCGTCTTATCTGCCGAGCGATATGAATGCGGCGTATTTGTATGCCCAGCTTGAACTGGCGGACGAGATCACGCAGGCGAGGATGGACAGATGGAATCAGTATCATGAACTGCTCTTACCGCTTGCGGAGGCAGGAAAGATTGAACTGCCGTATATACCGGAGTATTGCGCGCACAATGCACATATGTTTTATATAAAAACGAAGGATCTGGCACAGAGGAGCAGTCTGGATGCCTTCTTAAAGGAAAAAGGCATTCTTCCCGCGTCTCATTATGTTCCGCTGCATTCCGCTCCGGCCGGACTTAAATTCGGCAGATTTCACGGCGAGGACAAGTATACGACGAAGGAAAGCGAGAGGATTCTGCGTCTGCCGATGTTCTATAAACTGACTGCGGAGGAAGTGGAATATATAACGGATCAGATAAAGGCATTTTATCAGTAGAGAGGCTGGCGTTTATGGATTTTCGCAGAGTGGGTAAAAAAGATGCGCCCGATGGTTCAAAGTTGCAGACGAAAAAAATGCGTGCTCCTGCATACGAAAATTGGATGATCGCCATATTGACTATCACAGTCAATATAGTGGCGATGAGCATTGCTTTTGATTTTTATTATGATCTGAATGATGATGTATTGATGAAGGACATCATGGCCGGAGTCTATACAGGGACTCCGGATGGGCATAATATGCAGACACTATATCTATTGGGCGCTTTGATCGCCTTATGTTACAGGCTGTGCAGGAGTATTCCATGGTATGGCCTGTTTTTGTTTTTATTTCAGATGGGCAGCCTGTATCTGATCGGTGTCCGTCTGTTACGTTTTTGCAGGGGCAGACTTGCCAAAGCAGGCGTATCCGTGCTGATAACGCTGTTTATATGGGGGGTCATGCTGCCGCATATGGTTAGTTTGCAGTATACGCTTACCTGCGGTATGCTGGCGGGGACAGCGCTTTTTCTTTTTATGACGACAAAAAAAGGACTGACCGGCAGGCAGTTTGTCATGCAGAATCTGCCGGCGGTCTTTCTCGTTATCCTGGCATACCAGTTACGCTCGGAAATGTTGCTTTTGCTGTTTCCGTTTATCTGTCTGTCGGGGCTGTTTCGCTGGCTGGAGGAGGAAAAGTTTTTCCATAAAGATAATTATTACAGATACGGCATTGTGATCGCGGCTATTCTGGCGGGAATGCTCATAAGTACACTGGCGGACAGCGCGGCTTATGGCAGTAAGGAATGGAAAGCGTTCCGCGCTTTTTTTGATAACAGGACACAGGTTTATGATTTTCATATGGATATCATAACAAGCGGAGAGCATAAAGAATATCTGCGTTCTATCGGTCTTAGCGACGCTTCGCAGGAACTGCTTGCCAACTATAATTTCGGGCTGGACGAAGAAATCGACGAAAATGTTCTTGGCGAGATCGCCGCCTATGCTGCGGATGAGCGGATAGAGCCGGCGGAGGTGATGCGGCAGGTCAAAGGCTATATTTATCGGACTCTGGCGGGCGGGGATGCGCCGTATAACAGGCTGGTACTCGGCGGTTATGTGTGTGTTGCCTTGGCTGGTATTTATGATGCCTTCCTGCACAAAAAATGCCGGGGAAACTGGAAGTTTATATGGGAACTGGTATTGCTCGGCCTTGTCCGGACAATTCCGTGGATGTATATTCTGATAAAAGGCAGAGATCCCGAACGTATCACGCATTCTCTGTATTTCGTAGAAACAGTGCTCCTTAGCGGAATGCTCTGTATGCGTCTGCTCCGGCCTGAAGAGATGCGGATGTCATCTTCCGGGCGGATAGAGACGGCGGCAGGAAAAGAAAACGCCGGGAAAGCAGGCGGGTTTGGCTGTCTTGTATTTGCAGCCTTATCTGTGCTGATCTGTCTGTGTTATCTGCCGCATAATAGCGCATCAGTCCATGCAGATAAGAAAAACAGAGAAAATGCTAACTTGGGCGCCGAAGCGATCGCCGAGTACTGCAAAGCGCATCCTGATGACTTTTATTTTGAGGACGTCTATTCTACCGTGGGATTTTCTCAAAAAATATTTAAGAATATCGACAATTCTCTTACTAATTATGATATTATGGGTGGGTGGATATGTAAAAGCCCGTTATATAAAGAGAAGTTGGGACAATTCGGCATAGTGTCGATGGAAGATGCGCTGATCCATGATCCGGATGTATACTTTATTCTGGATATCACAATGCCGGATGGCAGTACCGACTGGTTGCGGAACTACTATGCAGAGAAAAATATTGCGATAGAAATAAATCAGATTGACAGGATTGCAGACCAGTACGCGGTTTATCAACTGCATATCCGCTGAACCTGCAGCTATGGGACTGTAAATTCATTCCTGACATGGGATCGGAGAGGAAAGAACTTGATATGACGCAAAAAGCAGATGTGAAGATTTATTCAGACTCAGGGCCTATCTACCTGCGTCACATGACCCTTGAAGATACGGACAGTATCATTACCTGGCGGAATACGCCCAGAGTGCGTGATAATTTCATATACCGCAGACCTTTTACACGCGAGAGTCATTTAAACTGGATCCGCACCCAGATAGAACCCGGACATGTTGTACAGTTCATGATCTGTGAGGCTTCTTCCGGCCGGGCGGTAGGCAGCGTATATCTTCGGGATATCGACAGAGAGAAAGGCTGCGCGGAATATGGTATTTTTATCGGAGAAGAGGATGCGCTCGGCAAAGGATATGCTTCTGAGGCGGCCGGGCTGGCAGTCACGTATGCCTTTGAAGAACTTGCGCTGGATTCGCTTTTTTTACGGGTTTTTGCAGATAATACGGCGGCAAGGAGAAGTTATGAAAGAGCGGGATTTTGTCTGATAGAAGGAAAAACAGAAAATATTGAGACAGAGGAAGGCATAAGAGAAATGGTCTTTTACCAAATAGAAAACAGCATGAGAAAATAGCATGAGAAAATAATAGAAAGAAAGGTATGGTTATTCATATGAGCAAGCTGGTCAGTTTCGTAATACCCTGTTATCGTTCGGCTGAAACGATCGGGAAGGTGGTAGAAGAGATTGATTCCGCGATGGCACCTCTTGGGCAGTATCAATATGAAATTGTTCTTGTAAATGACGCTTCGCCGGATGATACATTTGAAGTCATACGCGGACTTTGTAAAGAAAGAAAAGAAATCTGCGGCGTGAATCTGGCCAGAAATTTTGGACAGCATGCGGCGCTGATGGCCGGATTCCGACAGGCGCGTGGAGACATCGTCGTGTGTCTGGATGATGATGGACAGACGCCTGCGGACGAGGTTTCCAAGCTGCTTGATAAAATAGAAGAAGGATATGATGCCGTCTACGCCAGATATGAGGTAAAAAAACATTCCGCATTCCGCAATTTCGGGAGCCGTGTGAATGAGTGGATGACGAGAGTGATGCTGGGAAAACCGAAGGAATTATATATATCCAGTTATTTTGCCGTAAAAAGATTTATCGCAGACGAGATGGTACGTTACGCCAATCCCTATCCGTATGTGATCGGACTGGTTCTGCGCACAACAAAGAATATCGCCAATGTGGACGTAAAGCACAGAGAGCGTCAGGTCGGTACGTCCGGTTACACGATCGGAAAACTGCTGGCCCTGTGGTTTAACGGCTTTACGGCTTTCAGTATCAAGCCGCTCAGAATGGCGACCGCTATCGGGGCAGTTTCGGCGGGAGTGGGTTTTTTATATGGAATCTATACGATTGTGAAAAAGTTATTGAATCCGGATGTGGTGATCGGTTTCAGTTCGCTCATGTCGGTGCTTGTTTTTATCGGGGGCATGGTAATGATGATGCTGGGGATTATCGGCGAATATATCGGCAGGATCTATATATCCATGAATAATTCTCCGCAGTATGTTATCAGAGAGTGTATTGATGAACGGGAATGAAATCAAAGTAAAATTAAAACTGAATCTGATCGCGCTTATCATCGCTACGGCAGGAACGCTGTGCTTTCCGCAGATCCTTAACCTGAGGGAAAATACGCTTGCCTTTACGAACAGTATTTTTTCTGTTTTTGTATGGCTCTTATGTCTGTATGCGGTGGATCTGTCGCTGCATACCATTGATCTGAAAGATATGAGGGGATGGAAGATCGCGGGCGCGCTGTCTTTTTTATTTACGACGGCCATGCTTTTCGGCGTCAGGCTGGAGGCCGTCGGGAATGTGGATTTTAAGGACGGGAGACTGTGGATCGCCCTGCCGGTTCTGACATGCCTTTTTACAATTCTGGTGCGCAAATTCTGGAATGTTCTTGGCAGGATAGAAGAAAAAAAGCAGGGCATTGCCCTGCATATCAGGACACCGGAAGCGCCTTCGTTTATCCGGAAACATGCCGGTATTTTCATGTTCTTTTTTCTGATCCTGTGCTGGATACCGGTTTTGCTGGCCGTTTATCCCGGTTTTTTCGTATATGATGCGCAGGATGAATATCTGCAGGTGGCCTCCAGAACATTTACGACACATCATCCGCTTGTGCATGTTCTGATGCTGGGCGGTATCATCTGTGCAGTACACAAAGTGACGGATTCTTATAATATGGGGATCGCCTGTTATATGATCGTGCAGATGGTTCTGGTGGCCGGCAGTTTTACCGGTCTGCTTATCTGGCTGCGCAAAAAAAGAGTATCCATAGCGATATGTCTGACCGCGCTTTTATATTTTGCCTTTTTTCCGGTCATTGTCATGTTTACACTCTGTTCAGCCAAAGATACGATTTTTACGGCGGCGCTGCTGCTGCTGCTGTTAGCCATGCTGGAGATGGGGATTTCGGCGGAAGTCTTTTTTTCCTCAAAGATATGGAGGCTGTTTTTCGTGCTGAGTGCGCTTACGATGCTCCTGTTTCGTAAAAACGGTATTTACGCATTTGCGGTTATGGTTCCGGTGCTGCTTCTTTATCATAAAAAATACAGAAAAAAGCTGGGGATACTTCTGGCGGCTGTTTTTGTTTCTTATTTTCTGGTCAATACCACGCTGACATTTGTACTGGATGCGCACAGCGAAGAAAATCAGGAAATGCTGACGGTACCCATACAACAGCTGGCCAGAACCTATAAGTTCAATCAAGAAGCCTTCGATGAAGAGGACATTATCGCGCTGCATGAGATATTGCCGGAGGAGGCTTTGGAACTTTATAATCCGAAGTTGTCCGATCCGGTGAAGATTCATTTTGACAATCAGGCTTTTATGGCTGATAAATCCCGCTATATGAGAATGTGGCTGAAGATCGGTCTGCGTAAACCCCTTTCGTATATCAATGCGTGGCTGGTCAATTCTTATGGTTTCTGGTATCCGGATACGATTATAGATGTTTATTCGGGGAATACTGTATTTACTTTTACTTATCAGGACAGTTCATATTTTGGCTATGAAGTGGAACTGCCCGGCGTCAGGGACAGTAAGATTCCCTGGCTGGATGAAATGTACCGCAGATTGTCGTTGGAACTGGAACAGGAGAAAGTGCCGATCTTATCCATGCTGTATTCTCCGGGATGTTTATTCTGGTGTTTTCTTTTTGTACTCAGTTACCTGTTCTACCGGAAAAAGTATCATATACTGGTTCCCTATCTGTTAGTGCTGCTCATCTGGCTGACGGTATTGCTGGGGCCGACCTATCTGCCCCGCTATGTTCTGATCTTCTGGTTTGGCCTGCCTTTGTTCGCGGCAGTCATGTTAGAGGAAGAAAAGTTTGTCAAGTTGTAAAAAAAAGGCAGTTATGATACACTATAAGTTAGTATTTAAATTTAAAGAAAGCGTTTTTGGTCGGAATGAACAAGATTATCAACAGATATCAGGCGGTCTGCGGAACGCTCTGGCTTATCATTTTCTGTATCGTGATCACACTGTGGCCGTTGCGCCTTGTGCATGAAAAAATTGTTTCCGGAAGTAACAGGCAGATAACCATGAGTTCGGAGGCTATTACAGAAGAGTATACCGTCCAGCAGATGTTTGTCGCACAGTACGATCATCTGCAAAGTATCAGAGTGTATCTGCTGAATGAGTCCGCAGGCGAAACTTTTAATTTTATATTATATGACGCTTCGCACAATATTCTGATGCAGCAGTTCATCTCTACGGATGCTATGGAAGAGATGCCGGGTTTCTGCACGATACAGGTCAATCAGGAAACAGAGGTCGGCAGGGAGTATTATTATCTTTTGCAGGGCGTATCTACGGACTTTTATGTGGCATATGAAGATACGGAAACCTCTGGCACAATTTATAACGGCACATTATATTACGGCAATGTGGAAGATACGGAGCATAATATCATTGCCGAATATGAATACAGGATCCCGCTCAGGAAGGGCAAAACACTGGTGTGTGATGCTCTCTTTGTGATGCTCGGACTTATCATAACGATATGTGCGAAGAAATATTACGGCAGATATCCTGAAAAGAACAGACTGCTCACCGTGGAAATGGTCTGGAAACATGTGGCCTCGCCGCTGGTCATCATTGCCGCGCTTGTCGGCATCATTGCAGTATGGCCCTGTAAGCTGTTTTCGGAATATGCGGAAAACAATATATTTTTTATCATAGGTATCGTACTGGCGGCCGGTGTGCTGCTTTATGGTATCAACAGGGAGAGATTTCATAAGAGCAGCGACCTGGGATTATCTGTTTTGCGCGATCATCTGACGGATTATTTACAGGCAGGCTGTTTTGCATTCGCTATTCAGGCAGGTGTGCATTATATGAACGGGCTTTATGAGATACATCATACGATAGCTTATCGTGAGATGCTGCTCTGGCTTGCTCTGGCGGTGATCGTCACCTATAAGCGCAAAGAGATATTTCATGTCGTTAATCTTGTTTATGTGGTGATCGCCGGCATTGGGGGATATTTATATTATCAGAATCAGGTCGTATCGCTGGATGATGACGAAAAGATACAGGCGCTCAAACTGACTGTCTGGGCGGCTGTGATAGCGGGGATCGTTATCATCAATACGGTTTCTCTGCTGCTGCGTAAGGAGAGCAGCCGGAAGCTTGGAAGATCGCTCAATTTATGGTATGGAGCGCTTTTAACGATATTTTTCGTGCTTTTGATCGTATTCCGCAACACAAGGGGATGGCCCATTTATCTGGTGTGCATTTATACGTTATTTTATATCCGTATAGCCGTCTGGGAGAAAAAAGAAAGAATATTGCAGAATATATGCAACGGTATCCTGCTTCATTTTCTGGTGATGACAGGTTACTGTCTTTTGCACAGACCCTATATGTTTCATATTTACTACCGTTATCCGTTTATCTTCCACACGGTAACGGTTTCGGCCGTCTATCTGCTTCTGGCGGCCTGTGCGGCGCTGGTGAAACTGCTTGATAGATACCGTAAAGATCCGAGGCTTTCCTGTATATGGAAGGAACTGATTGTTTTCGGGATAGCCTGTGTCTATCTGATCTTTACGCTGTCCAGGACAGGCTACCTGGCCTTTATCATCATGGCGCTTATCATTGTGCCGCTTGCCTGTCTGGGGCTTAAGTCTAAGGGAAAAGCGTTCTTAAAAGCGGCCGCTATGATGTTACTGTCGGCAGTCCTGTGCTTTGTACCGGTATTTACGATGCAGCGTATTTTCCCTGCGGTCGTGGCACAGCCGGAAACTTTGGAGATCGAAGAACTGCCGAGCGAGATCGTACACGGAAGAGATATGGATTCCTGGTATTATATAACGCCCCGGCGTTTCCTGCATGTTTTTGAATTAAAGGTGCTGGGGATCCCGGAAGAGAAATGTATTTTCCAATATAATATTGCTGCGGCCGATAAAAAGGATATGAGCGACCGCCTTAAGCCGGATAAGATGCTGGTGGCGTCAGCAGATCTTTCAGGGGCTGCGATCCCGGAGGAGCCGCAGAGCGATGCAGACTCTTATACGAACGGCCGGCTGGATATTTTCAGATTATATGCCATGCACCTTGATATGACGGGACATGATGATATGGGTATTACGCTGCCCAATGGTTCGCTGGTCGTCCATGCGCATAATATTTATCTTCAGGTCGCATACGATCACGGGATTCCGGTAGGGATCGTTTTTATCCTGTTCGGGATCGGGACATTTATACAGGCGGTAATCTATTTTATCAGGCGTAAAAATGACAGAGCGTGCGCCATACTGCCGTTGGCGTTGCTGCTTTCTTTTGCGGTGGCCGGACTGACGGAGTGGATATTCCATCCATGCTATCCGATCGCCTTTTGCCTGTTGTTATCATTGGCTCCGCTTTTAACTGATGCGGGAGCTTCCAAAGAAGGAATTGGTAGGAATGGAGAAGAAACGAAAACCGTTTAATGTAAAAATATTATATCGGAGAACTGCGCTTATCATATATGATATCATCAGCGTGATCGCGGCGAGTTATCTGGCGATACTGATCCGTTATGAACTGGATGTGGAACTGATACCGGATCATTTTATACAGCCGATCGAGCGGTTCATGCCGATCAATGTCCTTTTGACGCTGCTCATATTTTATTTCTTTCATTTATACAGCAGTTTATGGGCATTTGCCGGGGAAACGGAATTGCAGAATATCATTGTTTCCTGCGTGATCTCAACGATCATGAACGGTATCGGCCTGCAGTTTTTCAAAGCGGCGGGACAGGCTGTGCCGAGGAGTTATCATTTCCTGTATATGTTTCTGCTGATCACCTGTATTTTCGGGAGCCGTTTTTCTTACCGGTTCCTTCGGGGATATAAGCATAAGCAGCAGAATAAGAAAAATAAGATTTCCGTCATGGTGATCGGTGCCGGCGAAGCGGGAAATACGATCATCAAAGAAATTGTCAACAGTAATTTTTCTACCATGGTCATCAAATGTATCATTGATGATGATAAGGGAAAATGGGGCAGATATATCCAGGGTATCAAAGTGGCGGGCGGCCGGGATAAAATAGTGGAATGTGCCGATGTCTATGAAATAGACGAGATCATCGTGGCCCTGCCCTCAGCGCCCAGAGCAGATATCAAAAACATTCTGGAGATCTGTAAGGATACGAACTGTAAACTGCGTTCCCTGCCGGGGATGTATCAGCTTGTAAATGGGGAAGTCAACGTCAGCAAGCTGCGTGACGTAGAGGTCGAAGATCTGCTCGGCAGAGAGCCGGTCAGCGTCGATATGAATTCCATCCTCGGTTATGTGCAGGGTAAGACCGTACTGGTAACGGGCGGCGGCGGTTCCATCGGCAGCGAACTTTGCCGGCAGATCGCGCAGCATAAACCCAGACGGCTTGTCATTCTGGATATTTATGAAAACAATGTATATGATATGCAGCAGGAATTGAAAATGAAGCATCCGGAACTTGATCTGGTCGTTTTAATTGCCTCCGTGCGCAATACCAATCGTATGAACTGGATCTTTTCAAATTATCGGCCGGATATCGTATATCATGCGGCGGCACATAAACATGTGCCCCTGATGGAAGACAGTCCGACAGAAGCCATCAAGAATAACGTATTCGGCACTTTTAAAACGGCACAGGCCGCAGCCATGAGCGGAGTGAAGCGCTTCGTCATGATATCCACCGACAAGGCGGTGAATCCCACCAATATCATGGGAGCGAGCAAGCGTATCTGTGAGATGATAATCCAGACGTTTAATAAACATTATGATACGGAGTTTGTAGCGGTGCGTTTCGGCAATGTGCTCGGCAGTAACGGCAGCGTTATCCCGCTTTTTAAGAAACAGATCGCGGAGGGCGGGCCGGTCACCATCACGCATCCGGATATCATCCGCTATTTCATGACGATCCCGGAGGCTGTGTCGCTGGTATTACAGGCGGGCGCCTATGCGAAGGGCGGAGAGATCTTTGTGCTCGATATGGGCGATCCGGTCAAAATTTTAACGCTGGCGGAGAATCTGATCCGTTTATCCGGTCTGCGGGTAGGAGAGGATATCAAGATAGAATTTATCGGTCTGCGGCCGGGAGAAAAACTGTATGAAGAACTGCTGATGGAAGAAGAAGGCATGAAGGATACGGCCAATAAGATGATCCATATCGGTAAACCGATTGAATTGGATGAAGAAGAGTTTTTTGCACAGTTAAAAGAATTAAAAGACGAATGTATGATCGAGAGTTCGGATATCAGACCGTTGATCCGGAAAATTGTACCGACTTATCATTATCAGGATACAAAGAGTCTGTAAGGACAGGAAAGGATGTTTAAGATGGAAAGAAAAAGGATATATCTGTCATCACCGACCATGCACGGTGATGAACAAAGGTTTGTGCAGGAGGCTTTTGACACGAACTGGGTAGCGCCGCTTGGCCCGAATGTAACGGCACTGGAACAGGAAATGTCGGCGTATACAAAAGCGCCTCATGCGGTGGCTTTGGATTCGGGAACGGCAGCGATCCATTTATCGCTCAAACTGTTAAATATCGGGCCGGGGGATATCGTATTCGTATCCGATCTTACCTTTTCGGCAACCTGCAATCCTATCGTATACGAGGGCGCAACGCCTGTATTTATCGACGCGGAACCCGATACCTGGAATATGTCGCTGGAGGCATTAGAAGAAGCTTTCGCCAGATATCCGCAGCCGAAAGCGGTCCTTTGCGCTTATCTGTATGGAACGCCCGCTAAGATTGACGAGATCATGGCAATCTGTGAAAAGCACCATGTGCCATATATAGAAGATGCCGCGGAATCGCTCGGCAGTACTTATAAAGGAAAACATACGGGGACGTTTGGCAGATTCGGAATTTATTCTTTTAACGGTAATAAGATCATCACGACTTCCGGCGGCGGGATGCTGGTCTCCGACGATGAAGAGGCTGTTAAGAAAGCGCTCTTTCTGGCAACACAGGCCAGAGACCCCGCGAGACATTACCAGCATTCGCAGATCGGTTATAATTACCGGATGAGCAATATCACGGCGGGTATCGGAAGAGGACAGTTACTGCATTTGGAAGAGCATAAGGCGCGTAAACAGGAGATCTATAAACAGTATAAAGAGGCTTTTGCGGATATAGAAGAAATTACCATGAATCCTCTGAACCCGGAAGGCGATGCCAATAACTGGCTTTCCTGCATGACGATAAAAGCAGAAAGCAGCGTGACGCCGGATAACATTATGGATGCGCTGGCCAGGGAAAATATAGAGTCCCGGCCGATCTGGAAACCGATGCACGAGCAGCCTGTTTTCGCTGAGTGCGATTTTATCCCGCATAATGAAAATGGCAGCAGCGTCGGCAGCGATATTTTCAGGAGAGGGTTATGTCTGCCGAGCGATATCAAGAATACGCCGGAAGATATGGAACTTATCATTGGCATTGTGAGAAACTGTTTTACTGGAAACTAAAAAAGCCGGATAAATATTCTGTTTGAAAAGAATATGACAGGCAGGATGAGCGGGAAGGAAGGGATAGAAACGATATGATATATGCAAAATATGTAAAGAGAATACTCGATTTTCTGCTGTCCTTATGTGCAATTATCGTTTTAAGTCCTGCTTTGCTCATACTCTGGGTTCTGGTGAGAGTAAAACTCGGAAGTCCTGTGTTATTCAGGCAGGAACGTCCGGGAAAAGATGAAAAGATATTTACACTCTGTAAATTCCGCACGATGACGGATAGGCGGGATGAAAAAGGAGAGCTTCTGCCCGATGAAGAAAGACTTACGGGATTCGGGAAACTGTTGCGGTCAACCAGTCTGGATGAACTGCCGGAATTATTCAATATCTTAAAAGGGGATATGAGTCTGATCGGGCCGCGGCCGCTGCTGGTGAGGTATCTGCCCTGGTATACGGAGAAAGAGCGGCACAGACATGATGTGAGACCGGGACTTACCGGGCTGGCACAGGTAAACGGCAGAAATGCGCTCGGCTGGGAAGGGCGGTTTGCCTTTGATCTGGAATATGTGGAACATTGCAGTCTGGCAATGGATATCAGAATACTGTTGATGACGGTCGGCAAAGTTGTGAAGCGTTCAGGAACATTGTCGGGGGCGGAACAGACCGTAGAGGATTTCGATGTATATCGTAAAAAAATGTCTGCCAGCGTAAAGGCGGCGGACGAAGGAGAGGGCATATGAGAGAAATCCCCGTATTTGAAAAAGAACTGGAACCGACCTGTATACAGGCATTGTCGGACAGTTATGGAACGAATCGGATCTATATGAAAAGAGAGGATGCTGTTCCTTTTAGTTTTGGCGGAAACAAGGCAAGAAAAGCAGCCGAATTTTATAAAGATATCAAATATAAAAAGGCGGATGTTGTAATGACATACGGCAGCAACAGTTCCAACCATTGCCGGATCATTGCCAATATGGCGGCGGGAATGGGGCTTGCCTGTCATGTCATTTCACCGGAAGAAAACAGAGAATTGTTAAATAACACGAGACTGGTGCAGGAATTCGGGGCAGTAGTGGAAACCTGTCCGGTATCCGAGGTGGCAAAGACAATAGAGAACAGGAAAGCCGCCTATCGGAAAGAGGGAAAACACCCGTATTTTATCACTGGCGGCGGTCACGGGAATCATGGTACAGAAGCCTATGTAAAGGCATATCGTGAAATTGAAGCCTACGAAAAAGAAAATGATATATATTTTGACTATATTTTTCATGCTTCGGGTACAGGGACTACGCAGGCGGGACTGATATGCGGCAGCCTGCTGGCCGGCGATTGGTCAAGAAATATTGTAGGGATCAGTATTGCCAGAGAGAAAGACAGGGGCAGGGAGGTTGTCAAAGAAAGTATCCGGGAATACTTTGGCGAAAGATTTGACGATCTGTACAGGGAAGAGTGCCTTAACTTTACGGATGCCTATCGCTGCGGCGGTTATGGCAGTTATACAGAGGATGTCGCACGGACAATAGAAACTGTAATGAAGCGTGAGGGCATAGCGATGGATACAACCTATGTGGGAAAGGCTTTTTGCGGGATGCTTGCTTATCTGAAAGACGAGAGGATCAGAGACAAAAAGATTCTTTTTCTGCATACCGGCGGAGCGCCGCTTTTCTTTGATGGTCTGACAAAAGGCATTTTGTTTGCGGGATAGAAGTCCGGGGCGGACAGGAATGGAGCGTATCGTGAATATTTTGATATTAAGTGCAGGAACAAGAGATAAGGTGGTACAATACTTTAAGGAAGAAGTGGGAACGGAGGGAATGGTTGTCGCCACGGATTGCAGCAATTTAGCGCCTGCAGTCTATGAGGCGGATAGATTTTATCTCGTGCCGCGGATCACAGCGCCCGGCTATCTGGAGCGTATTCTGGAAATCTGTAAAAAAGAGCAGATAAACGGTGTTTTTTCTCTGATCGATCCGGAACTGAGTCTGTTAGCCAGAGAGAAGGACA
Source organism: Ruminococcus sp. (assembly GCA_023663085.1). Classification (GTDB taxonomy): domain Bacteria; phylum Bacillota; class Clostridia; order Lachnospirales; family Lachnospiraceae; genus UBA3282. The sequence goes on from JAMPIB010000007.1 coordinate 81,352, forward strand.
GATTTCTGGAGATTGGCGCCGTACCGGTCATTTCATCTTATGAACTTGTAGAGACCTGTTTTGATAAATATAAGATGTACCGGATGTTATGTGATATGCAGATTCCGACCGGCAGATGCTTCGTGGATAAAGAAGAATTTTACCGGGCGGCCGGTGCGGGAGAAATCTCCTATCCTGTTTTCGTGAAACCCGTCAAAGGGAGCGCGAGCATTAATATCAGTAAAGTGAACAGTAAAGAAGAGATAGACCTTCTGTTTAACATATACGACGATCTGATGATACAGGAATATATGGATGGACAGGAATATGGCGCGGATGTTTATATAGATATGATATCGGGGAAATGCACTTCCCTGTTCGTAAAAAAGAAAATTAAAATGCGTGCCGGAGAAACGGACAAGTCGGTTTCCTTTAAGGATGAAAGATTATTTGCCATGCTGCGGGATTTTGTGGAAAAATGCGGTTTTCGCGGGATGATAGATATTGATATCTTTGATATTGACGGAACCTATTATATTTCGGAGGTCAATCCCCGCTTTGGCGGCGGTTATCCGCACGCATACGCCTGCGGTGTGAATATGGCGCGGTATGTATTGAACAATCTGGCCGGGAAAGAAAATGAGGTCACAATAGGGGATTATGTGGAACATATCTGTATGATGAAGTATAATGAGATTATGGTCAAAGATATGACAGACGTGTCAATTGTAGAATAGCGGACTTGACACAAGGATAAAAACTGTGGGATTAAGAAGGGATAAAGAGGCAGGATGAGCAGAGTACTGGTTTTAATAAATTCCTCCGGCGGGTTATATGATTTCCGGAATGAATTTGTGAAAGCACTTACGGAAAACAATCAGGTTTTTATCAGCGTACCGGATGATGTCAGGACAAAGGAACTGCTTGATGAAGGCTGTCAGATCATCAAAACGCCGATCAACCGCAGGGGCATCAATCCGCTGGAAGATCTGAAGCTGTATCGGACCTATCACAATATGATGAAAGAATTGCAGCCGGATCTGGTCATTACTTATACGATCAAGCCGAACATATACGGCGGTTTCTGTGCGGGCAGAAGAAAAATCCCTTATATTGCAACGATAACCGGACTCGGCGGTGCGTTCGACAGGACGGGATTGTTTTTGCAGCTGATCATCCATATGTACCGTGCGGGAATGAAAAAGGCGGCCTGCGTTTTTTTCCAGAATGAAGAAAACAGAAATATTTTTAAAAATTTCCGTATTACAGGGGAAAAAGATAAGCTGGTCATGGGTTCCGGCGTCAGTCTGGAAAGACACACGTATGAAGCATATCCAAAGCGCGAAGAGACACATTTCCTGTTCGTGGGACGCGTGATGAAAGAGCGTGGTATTCTGGAGTTTTTAAGTGCGGCAGAGAGGCTGCACAGCGGGAAAGTCTTCTTTGATATTCTGGGATATTGCGACGAAGACTATCAGGAGATGCTGGAAGAGTATGAAAAAAAGGGTATCATCCATCAACTTGGTTTTCATACGGAAGTGCATTCTTATCTGGCGGCAGCGGATGCCGTTGTGGTCGCTTCTTTTCATGAGGGCATGTCCAATGCGCTGATCGAGGCGGCGGCAACCGGAAGAGTGGTCATTGCTTCTGCTATCAGCGGATGCAGAGAGGCTTTCGAGGAGGGTGTGACCGGCTTCGGATTTACTCCCGGCAGAGCGGACGAACTGGTGCAGGCCATGGAGAAATTCCTGGCGCTTTCTTATGAAGACCGGCTCCGTATGGGTGAAGCGGCCAGACGCAAGATGGAGCAGGAGTTTGACAGGAAACTGGTAACAAAAGCCTATATGGAAGAAGTCAGGAAAATACTGAAATGAAGAAACTAAGAAGTAAGGAGGATGATGTCATGCCAATTAAAATAAATAATTTGCTAAATCAATATGTGAATAAAATAAAGGATATCTATGGACAGTATTTGAAGGCTGTCATTTTATATGGTTCTTATGCAAGAGGGGATTACAAAGAAGATTCAGATATTGATATTATGATTCTGCTCAATATAACAGATTTGGAAATTGAGAATTACAGACATCAGTTGTCAGGTATGACCTATGATTTCAATATGGATTATGATGTGGATATCAAGCCTATCGCTAAATCTGATGAACATTTCAGATATTGGTTAAAGGCATATCCATTTTATGCAA
>JAMPIB010000080.1 GCA_023663085.1 Ruminococcus sp.
ATTTATGAATTTTCAGGGTTGCATTACTGTTGATTTGTCAAGGTACGTCTGCCTTACACCATTGAATAATCCATTAGTGTGCGACTTTCACATGATATCAGATGACAATAAAATTGTCAACAGATTTTCAAGATTTTTTTGCAATTTTTTTATATTTTTTCCTTTTCCGAAAACATCACATAAAATAACGCCTGATGATACAGAAACCGCCGTTAAAACTACCGGATAAGAATACCAAAATAGTTCATCCCATAATATATAAAATACGAAAAAACCAACGCTTCGGCCAGCCCTAAGATTGCACCTGTTATTTTATCCAGTCCGTGGATCAGCGAAACATTCAAGATAGCAGTAATCGGTTTAAAGATCAGATTACACAGCTTAAAAACAATGCCCACTGCGATAAGTCCCACGATACAGACGGCAAGTACGCTGAAAGTATGCGCCACTACGCTGCTTATGGATATAAATATCAGAGAAATGCTCATGCAGGCTACTATAATAGAAAGAATATTTATAAGTTCCTTTATCAAACCATTTCTAAACCCTTTTTTTATCCGCCATACTGCCAAAAAACACACCGCGGCGATAAAAGCTATCTTCAAGTCAGTATTCAACACCTTTCTCAATATGTAAAACCATTTTCATGATATTCTATTTCAATTCTATGTTATCAATAGAATCCGCTGTGATCAATGTATATTTATAGGCCGATGCTGTGGGGATAAGCGTATAAACAGCCTTGTCAAAATGACCGTTATATTTTTCTACACCTTCCATATTAAATACCTGACATTCTGATTCATTATAAATGACAATCTGGCCTTCCGCAAATATAATGTCCGTATACTCCATATCAAAACCGATAGAATGTGTCAACTGACCCGATCGGTTATATACATCCAGACGATATTTACTGCTGCCATCCGTGCTGTTAAAGATCAGCCCCACGGAGTCCGTCCCGTAATAAACCCTCTGAATCTCCTCGTTCAGCAATCGCTCTGCTATGCTGACAGGTTTTTGTGTTCCCTCAAAGAACATGATCCTGTCATCAGAAACAGCAAAAAGCGTTTTTTCATCCAGAAACCGGGTATATCCTACCACAACATCCCGATAATCATAGCCGCTGACATAATGATCCGTATTGTTCTGTCCAACTTCGCCAAAATTATAAAATGCCACGCTGGACTTCATCTCTCCGCTGTCCACAAATAAATAGGAAACACATAACAGGGTGCCGTTCGGCGAGATGGAAAATGAGAACGGATACCCGCTGTCTTTCATCGTCGTCCTGATACGTACCAGTTCCTCTCCCTTGGTATCGTACAGATAGATAAAAGTAAGATCGGCATCATCTACTATGACCGCGGCAACACCATTTGCAGCAATCCTGAAATCCCTGATCGGCTTATTCGTGGTGATCTGTCCCAAAGTCCCGCTCGTACTCATGATATAAAGGTCTCTTCCATTATAATCACCAATCGCCACTACATTCTGACAGATATCTATTCTGGGATTCTGCATCTCAAACGTCACATTCCAGACCGCATTTCCTTTGGCATCCATACAACTCGCACCATCCTTGCTGTAAGTCAGCAGATATCCCGAAAAAGGAACCATACTGCCGCTCTGCGGCTTCGTTGTCGCCACGGAAGACGTCACTGTATACTGTGTATATATTTTATTTCTCCACTGGATAAATATCACCGCCGCCGTTGCCGCCGCCAGCAGCAAAAGCAATACGCTGCGATAAAAAATCATAAACTTATGGCTTTTGATCTTTTCTTTATAATTAATGCGCGGTGTCTTTTTCTCATGTTTCTCTTTATTTTTAAAGTAATCCCTGACGTTTATCATCCGTTATTCCTCGTAAGATTGTTGTATTATCATTATATCATATTCACAGAAGCAACTGTGTAAATTATTCCAATAAGAATTACGCAGTAATTCTTAGAACGCAAGCTGCCGAGCTTGCGTTTATTGTATCACATATTCTCTCAGGGCAGTAATATTTTTTGTCCATATTTAATATTATCGGGGTCTGCGATCTGGTTCAACTCACAGATTTCCTTCACTTTAGAAGTATCCCCATATATTTTTATGCTGATCGTATAAAGTGTGTCCCCTTTTTCAATCTGATAATATTCAGCAAAATTTCTGGCAAAAGCCTGCCTGCTCGGTGCCGTTTCCTCTATAGAAGCCACCTCTTTAGGAGACGAAGCATCTTCTCCGGATGCCGTATCCTGACTGGACGAAGCGCTCTCTCCAGCGTCCGTATCCTGCCCGGATAAAACGCTCTCTCCAACGGCGGCGCCCTGCCCGTTCTCATCCTGCGCTGCATTGTCCGCCACAGGTTCGGTTTCACCCTCTTCTCCTTTGGCCGCCTGATTTTCTTCCTCAAAACGGGCGTCCAGATCTTCCAGCCGCAGGATCGTCCCCTCTGACTGCGCCTCTACCTCTATACTCTCTTCCATGTCTGTGTTAGCGGCTCCTGCACTTTCCCGGCCACCGGTGCTCATATCCTCTTCCAGCAGAGCCTCCTGATTTTCAATAGCAAAAAATACTTCAACAGCCGCCTTATTTAATTCCTCCAATTTATCGAAACTGTTTGTCGAATTAATAACAATCGCTATTAAAACAACGAATACTGCTGTCAGCTGCACACCCAATAGTCCGCTTTTTTCTTTGGGGGCAGGCTTGCTCTCCGCGGGCGCCTTCCTGTGTATCTCCGGCAGTCCCTGATGTATGGGGGTATGCTGTATTTTATTTTTATTCTGTATTTTTTCTCTGGCCTCCAGTTCTTTTCTTCTTTCAACCATATAACTCTGCATGGCCTCATTATCCTGGTAAAAAATATAAAACCCCGATAATTCATAGGTGCCGGAAGACTCTCTCCTGTAAAATACCGGCATGTCCATTACAACGCGGCATGTGATCTCATCCAGCAGATCATACCCGTCAAAACAGGCTATTCCGCTTTCTTTTCCGGCTCCATATACACGATATCTTTTATTCTGCTGTTCTCTTTTTCCATAGAAAAAAATACTGCCGTTATCTTCCGCACCATAGTTTTTCAAATAGGATATCACATAGTCTTCTACATACAGTTGATACTTTGCGTCCTTTTCCCCTTTGTGAATCACAATCTCTGTTGTTTCCATTTGCTCATCACGCCTTTCCTGCGCCCGTTAAGAAAACAGGCATACTTTTTTCTCACTATAGCACAGAAGGCCCGCGAAATTTAGCAAATCCCGCGCATACAATCTAAAAGGATGCGGAAATCTCCACATCCTTTTAGATTTTTATAATTATGAGAACTGATAAACCGTGACTGCATTGTAATCTCTGTCGGGCCCGAATACGGCGGAAGGGAAGTCCGGTTTATTAATCGTATCAGGAAAATACTGAGTCTCCAGACACATGCCGCATCTCGGCAAATAAGTCACGCCCTGTTTGCCAACCTCTTCTGCAATGCAGTTGCCCGCATAAAACTGTACGCCCGGCAATGTCGAAAAGGCTTTCATCTTCCTGCCGCTCTTAGGGTCTTCCACCTGTGCGATCTCCCGCAGCGTACCGTCTGCACCGTCGATCACAAAATTATGGTCGTAGCCGAGCGTCAGCTTCAACTGCTCGAAATCAGCGCCTATCTCCCGTCCGATCGGCTTCGGCTTCGTAAAGTCCATCGGCGTTCCTTCTACCGGCGCGATCTCTCCCGTCGGTATGGCTCCCGGCACGACCGGCGTATAATGCGCCGCATGAATAGTCAAAATATGATCCTCTATATTTCCCGCCTGATGCCCGCTCAGATTAAAATATGTATGATTGGTCATATTGATCAGCGTATCTACATCCGACGTCCCGTGATAGGCAAGCTGTAAACGGTTATCCTCCGACAGGCTGTACGTCATAGTGATCCTTTTATTGCCGGGGAATCCCATATCGCCATCGGGCGCCTCTAATGAAAAGGTCACGCTGTCGCTGCTTTCTCCGGCGATATCCCACACGCGTTTGTGGTATCCCAGTTCTTTGTTACTGTGCAGATTGTTTGGCCCGTCGTTCACATCCAGCTGATAAGTCTTACCGTTTATTTGAAAACAGGCGTTACCGATACGATTGGCACTCGGCCCGATCGTCGCTCCGAAAAAGCTGTCGTTTCTATAATAGTCTTCCAGCTTATCGTACCCTAATACGATATCCTCCACTTTTCCGTCCGCATCCGGCACATACAGATTCACAAGATTGGCGCCAAAATTGATCACCCTTGCTTTCATGCCGTTTGCATTTGCCAATGTAAAAGCATATACTTCCTTACCATCTCTGGCTACGCCAAATAATTCCTTCGTCACACTCATATAATTCTTCCTTTCCGGATTTTATTGTATTCCTATAGTTCGGTTCTTCCCTCCAGAGCACGCAGCAAAGTAACCTCGTCAATATATTCCAGATCGCCGCCTACAGGTACGCCGCTGGCGATCCTGGTCACTTTCACACCGGTAGGTTTAATTAATTTACTGATATACATTGCCGTCGTCTCTCCTTCCAGACTGGAGTTGGTAGCAATGATAACCTCTGTTATTTCTGCTTGCAGACGCTGCATCAGTTCTTTTAATTTAATATCATTCGGCCCGATGCCGAGCATAGGTGAGATCGCGCCGTGCAGAACATGATAAACACCCGTATATTTTCCGGTTTTCTCATAGGCCGCCAGATCTCTGGCATTCTCAACCACCATAATCGTCTTATGGTCTCTTCCCGCATTGGCGCAGACCGGACAGACTTCCCTGTCTGTCAATGTAAAACACTCCCTGCAATACCTGACATTCTCCCTTGCCTCCAGCATGGTTGTCGCCAGCCGCTGCACTCTTTCTTTGGGCAGATTAATTAAATGAAAAGCCAGCCGCTGCGCTGATTTTGTACCGATACCCGGCAGTCCCGACAATTCCTCGATTAACTTATTGATATGTCCGCTGTATAAGTCCATTAGAAGGGAAATCCTCCGCCCAGTCCGCCAGTCATCTTATTCATGATCTCCGCATTGGCATCTTCCGCCATGCGCAGAGCCTCATTGGTCGCCGCCATGACAAGATCCTCTAACATTTCAATATCATCCGGATCGACTACCTCGTTTGATAATTTCACTTTGGTAACTTCTTTTTTGCCGGTCACAGTCACTTCCACCGCTCCGCCGCCGGCTTTAGCCGTAAATTCCTTCTCTTCAAGTTCCTTCTGGCTCTCTTCCATCTGACGCTGCATTCTCTGCGCCTGCTTCATCAGGTTATTCATGTTTCCTGGCATTCCTCCGCCCGGAAAACCTCCGCGTTTTGCCATATCGCTTTCTCTCCTTAAATATATTTTTTATTCCGGCTCTGTCTCTATTTCCATATGGATGACCTGGCTTAGATCCACGTAACTCTGTTCAAAGTTCTGTTCGCTCTGAATGCTCTGGATCGTCACTTCCACCGCCTTACCCGCATGTTCGGAAATGGTCTGTTCCAGCAGTTCTTTATGGCCTTCCTGCCTTAAAAAGTAATCTGACGCCAATCCCTCTTCTACGACGATCATCAGCTTATTATCACCGCCGAGGCTCAAACGTGCACCTTTTAAATACTGCTTCATCGGCATGGAAGTATCACCGACAATGGTCTGCCACCTTTCCACGATCCTTTTGACATCTTCAGGGATCGCTTTCGGTAACGGCATCTGCTCTTTAGGCGCCGCGGCCATGCTCTCATTTCCCAGCGCAGGATTTCCTCCATTTCCCGGTGCCTGCACCACTGTCACACCTTTTTCCAGTTTATCTTCCAATGTCCGCACACGCTCTGATAAAGAGACCGTATCCGTCTCCATAGCCGGCCGGCATAACTTGATGAGTGCGATCTCAATTAAGATACGTTTCTGCGCAGCATATTTTATCTGCCCGGAAAGTTCCGAAAAAATACGGATATAACGCATTACGACATCCGGCTCCGCTTTCTGTGCCTCTTCTTTTAACTTAAGCAGATTATCGGAAGAAACGTCAATAATATCTTCTATGGCGCCGGAAGTCCTGACCAGCAGAAGATTGCGCAGATACCATGTGAAATCCGTGACAAACTGCGTCAGTTCCCTTCCCTGCATAACGATTTCTTCCAGAAGCGAGATACAGCCGGGCACGTCCTGTTCGAGCACATAACCGAAGAGCCTGCTGAAAACTTCGGTATCCACCGCTCCTAATACGTCAAGTACCTTATCATAAGTAAGTTCCTGTCCGAAATGAAAGGCGATACACTGATCGAGAAGACTCAGCGCGTCACGAAACGACCCATCCGCTGTTTTGGCAATATAGCGCAGCGCCTTATCTTCTACACTCACCTGCTCTATCCCCATTAATTCACGAAGTCTGTCAGTGATCGTTTCTACGCTCACCCTTCGGAAATCATAGCGCTGACAGCGGGAAAGAATGGTGATCGGTATCTTGTGGGCCTCCGTCGTAGCCAATATGAAGATAACATATGAGGGCGGCTCCTCCAGCGTCTTTAACAGCGCGTTAAAAGCGCCGATAGAGAGCATATGCACCTCGTCAATGATGTAAACCTTATATTTTCCTTCTGTCGGCGAATATGATACCTCGTCTACAATTTCCCTGATATTATCCACGCCGTTATTAGAAGCCGCGTCGATTTCGATCACATTCATGCTCACGCCTGCCGCGATAGCCTTACAGATCGCACACTCCCTGCAGGGACTCCCGTCCACGGGATGCTCGCAGTTCACCGCCTTGGCGAAGATCTTGGCCACCGTCGTCTTCCCCGTTCCTCTCGTTCCGCAGAAAAGATAAGCATGACCGACTCTCTCGCTCTTGATCTGGTTCCTAAGTGTTGTTACGATATGCTCCTGTCCCTTGACGTCTTCAAAGCAGTCAGGCCGAAACTTCCGATAAAGTGCTGTATACGACATTGATAATAACGCTCCTAATCACCGAAACTGATACCTGTCATCTTAGCCTCCTGAACAATGGTCGCATCCGGCGATACCATTTTCAGCTTGCCTGCAACTTCTTCAAGCGGCACTTTTACAATTTCTCTGTTCTTATATCCTACCATAAAGCCATATTCGCCCTGTAAGATCAGCTTGCCAGCCTCCGCGCCGAGGCGGGTTGCAAATACACGGTCATACGGACACGGACTTCCGCCGCGCTGTGTGTGGCCCGGAACCGTGACACGCACATCCTGTCCGGTCTTCTCCTGAATGCGTGCCGCAATCTCATAAGAAACAGACGGATACTGGTAATTTTTCATTTTTTCTTTATATTCTTTCTTGGAAAGTTTGGCATCTTCTTTGGAGATTGCGCCCTCGGCAACCGCCATAATTGTAAATTTGGAACCGCGTGCGGTACGTCCCTCGATCGCTTTGATGATCTTATCAATATCATACGGAATCTCCGGGATTAGAATGATATCCGCGCCGCCTGCCATCCCGGCATTTAACGTAAGCCAGCCAACTTTATGTCCCATAACTTCCACGATAAAGATACGTCCGTGGGATGCCGCCGTCGTATGGATGCAGTCGATGCAGTCCGTCGCGATATCGACCGCACTCTGGAATCCGAACGTCATATCCGTCCCCCACAGGTCATTATCGATGGTCTTGGGCAGCGTAACGATATTCAAGCCCTCTTCTCTTAACATATTCGCCGTTTTATGTGTACCGTTACCGCCTAAGATCACCATACAGTCCAGTTTCAGTTTATAATAATTCTGCTTCATGGCCTCGACTTTATCGAGTCCGTTTTCATCCGGCTCACGCATCAGCTTAAACGGAGTTCTGGAACTTCCAAGGATCGTGCCGCCCTTGGTTAAGATACCTGCAAAATCCATACCTGTCAACATCCGGAAATCTCCATAGATAAGTCCTTTGTAGCCTTCTAAAAATCCGTAGATCTCCACTTCTTCCCCGCTGCAGGATAAACATTTCACAACGCCTCTCATGGCAGCATTCAAAGCCTGGCAGTCTCCGCCGCTTGTCAACATCCCAATTCTTTTCATCCCAATTCCTCCTTTAACATATCTTTTTAAAACCATCTACAATAAATTATATAATATTTTGAAACGTATCACAACGATTTCTTTTGGAAAAAAAGCCTGCAAAGCACGAAACTTTACAGGCTCATCTTATCTGGAGCGGAGACGGCGGGATTCGAACCCGCGTGCCCCGAAAGGCAAACTGATTTCGAGTCAGCCCCGTTATGACCACTTCGATACGTCTCCATATGAAACAAATTATATCGGCTTAATCATTTCCCGTCAACTCCCGGATTGATTTTTCTTTGTAAATTTTTTCCAGCGTAAATTTTTTCAAGGCAAATTTTTTCAAGTGTTTTTTCAAGCAGATTCCTGTGTCTCAAAAATTTATTTGAACATTCTTTGCTCTTATGTTATATTAAAAGAGGAAAGCACCCACTCCAAAGTGGATGCTCCCGAGGAGATCAAAAATGTCCTAAAGGACATCGCCTATCCTGTGGGTCAGACAGGATAGGCATTTTTATTTCTTCTTGTTATCCTTATCTCTTGTGAGAAAAGCAAGAAACGCAACAATCAGGCTGCCAAAGGTTACTAACAATGTCAGTATTCCAATGAAAATTGAGATAATCTCAAACGCTGTCATATTACGCACCTCCCTTCCTATGTTCTCCTGGTGTAACCAGGCACTGGCCCGGGAGGCTGCCACCCTGTCATGGGTACTTTCCTTGTGGTTTACCGCTACTTTATTATCATAACACCAATACCATAAAATTACAAATTTCTTTTTAATGGGAAAAAGGCCGTATCCCCGAAGGAATACGGCCCTTTTCATGGTAATCCATAACATTTCGTAATGAACTCTGATA
>JAMPIB010000081.1 GCA_023663085.1 Ruminococcus sp.
CTTAGATAATTTATGAATTTTCAGGGTTGCATTACTGTTGATTTGTCAAGGTACGGTGTTGCTTTTGCTGTTGATCTTTACTGCTTTTTTCTCTCTGTTGACTTCAGCAACGAATAAGAGTATATCACCCCAAATTCTCCTTGTCAACAGATAATTTGATAAATTTTTCAAATTAATGGAAAAATTTTGTCTACATTATTTATATGCTGTGAAAAGGTTATTGCAGCGTCATCGTTGCGCTGTCGGAATCGCTCTTTAATAATAATGAAAGATTGGCTACGGAAGTTCCCTGCGGTACTTCTATGACTGCTACCAGTTCTGTCTGTCCGTAAGCCTCCAGTGTCCCTCTGTAAGTTTGCAGATCATTCAGGAGCATTGTCGATAAGGCATTCTTAGAAGCTTCGCCATTGACTGCGATCTTGACTTTTACACCATATTGGAAAGTATCCAATACAGATTCCATTCCACTTTGATTCGTCACCTGAAATTTGACGATCAACAACTGCGTTCCGGGCGTCGCCTCCATAGCAAAAAAAGCGCTTGCCGAATCTTGCGCCATACTCGGATATTCCGAAAGCAGTTCGTATCCCGTATACTGGAACGTGAAATCCGGAATTCCATAAAATTCCTCAATAGACGAAATTACCGGCTCGATTTCTTCCGTAGCGTCAATCACCTCTGTCTCCGGTATGTTTTCTTCCTCTTCCGGCAGTATCTCCTCCGGTTCAGGCTCCTCATATTCCGGCTCTATGACCGGTTCCTCATAAGCGGGCAGTTCTACCAGATGGTCATTATAATTTTTATCATATTTTAATAACAGATTGACTGCATACTCCGTAATGATATCATTTTCTTCTTCGGTAAGTTCGGGTACCGTCTGTCCGCATCCCGTTAATATGCAGGCCGCTGCGATACCGCATAATAATACATTTAATCTTTTCACTGGAATCTCATTCTCCCCATACTAGTTTGTATATCTCCGTAAATTACATTATAACCCATAATTTGTTTTATGACAAATTATTTATTCATAAAAATCAGCTACGAGGCATAGGCATCCATTTACAAGCCGTCATGCCGGCTCCAGTTCAAACCAGAACTCCACGCCGTTGTCATAATTTCTGACTCCATACGCCCGGTTCATGGATTCCATGATCGCCTTTACGATAGACAGACCGACCCCACTCCCTCCATATTCCCGCGTTCTGGCCTTATCCACCTTATAAAATTTTTCCCATAAATGGGTAAGGCTTTCCTCCGGTATCGGATCGCCTGTATTAAAAACGGATACCCGTATGGCACCTTCCCGCTTTTCTAACCTGATATCAATAATTTTTTCATACAGCGCATAATTGATGGCATTGGTGAAATAATTCATGAAAACTTCTTCTATTTTAAATTCTTCCGCCCATACATAGACCGGCTCATATTCTTCCATGCGGACGGATACTTCTTTCTGTTTTGTCAGGATTTCGGACGACTGTATGAAATTCCGGATCAGGGACACAACATCAAACCGTTCCATGGCGACCGCATCATTGCCGAACTCCAACTGGTTGAGCGTCAGCAGTTTTTTGACCATACTGTTCATTCTGGCGGCTTCGTCCATGATAACATCACAATAAAACTCCCTGCTCTCCGCGTCATCGTTGATCCCTTCCTTCAGACCTTCCGCGTATCCCTGTATCAGGGCTATCGGCGTTTTCAGTTCATGCGAGACATTAGAAAGAAACTCTTTGCGCATTTCGTCGATCTCATTTTTCTTTTCAATATCCCGCTGTAATTCATTATTGGCTGTTTTTAACTCGGAAATTGTTTTTTCCAGAATGCAGGACAGTTCGTTTATATTATGTCCTAAAAGTGCGATCTCCGTTCTGCTCTTTCCGGTATATTTGGCATCAAAGTCAAGATGCAGCATTCGTTCGGATATCCCGGTCAACTCCTTGATAGGTTCCGTAATCTTACCAGATATCCATAATCCTATCAGCATACTCAGAAAAGCCGCAAAAACTCCCACATAAGCCAGAAAACGATTGGCCAGTTTTACACTTTCCTTGATACTTTCTAACGGATTGCGGAATAAAAACAGATTGCCATTGTCCAGAATGCCGAACATTTCCATATATTCCGTCTGCGTCCGTTCATCCAGTGTGATCCTGATCTCGTATTCTTTCTCGGTTTCCAGTATCTGCGTATTCGGTGCGCTATCCTGTCCAAACAGATTGTTTAAAAGCTGCCTGCCGAGTATCTCATAATCATTGGCAAACGCTTTTATTGTCCGTGTATCGGCATCCAGCAAAATATAACTGATGTTATATTTTCCGCATATCTTCTGAAAGGCGATATCAAATTCTTCCGTAACGATCTTCCCTTCATTAGAGGCTGTATTCATATAGTCATAGGCATTCATGAGTACATTCTGTTTGTTTCTTATATAATAGTTTTCCAGAAATGTATTGTTGATAAACCAGCAGACTGCTGTCGTCCCTATGATGAGAAGGCAAAAAACACCTGCAAATTGCTGTTTAATGGAAAATTTCATACGTTATCCTTCTTTTCCTGACCAGATCACTCATCTTCTAATACGTCGAAAGCACATCCTCTTGCAAAAGGACTGCCAATATCGCAGCGGCCGTGATGATACTGTCTTTTCACTTCTCCCTGTGCGTATTCATCAGAAACGTTGATTTTCATCCTATCCGCATCAGAACCGGCAAAATCATCCAGCATGGCCACGATCTGTTCTAAATATACATCCTCCATTGTCGGAATCAAGATACTTTCTCCATTTTGTTTTCTTTCCATAACCTTCACTCTTTCCAGCCGCGTCTGCTGTTTCCAAGGCATCCTATAGCTCCAGGCTCTCCCACAGCGCTTTCTTTTGTATCCTGTCCTGCTTCTTCTTTAATAAGTAAGCTTTCAATTCTACGGCCTCTTCTCCCAGATCATCCAGCGCTTTCTGGAAATTATCCGTATGAATAGCGCCCGTTTTTAATAAAATATCACAATATGACTTCTGGTCATCTGTCGTTTCCCGGACTACTTCCCAGGCTGTCTGCTCTGCACATCCGATTGTCCTTCGCCGCAGATACTCTGCCAGTTCCTCAAACATATCATCCGCTATTTTATCAGAATAAGCCAGCCGCAGAAAGGCAATCCGTGCTTTCTCGTGCGCCTGCTTTCTTAAACATGCCTCCTGCTTAGCCATCATATCCTCTTCCGCACAATATACCAGTTCCTTTAAGACACTGTCTTCCGATTCTTTTATAAACGTCAGAATACGGGCATCCAGACTATGATACCAGCTATCGGTTCCGGCTGCCAGCGGGTCTAAGAGATATTCTGCGCCCAGAATCGTTACTGCTGCGGCCAGAAGCCTGTTCACAGCAGGGCTGCTCCCCGCAAAAGAAATTTCCCGCAAATGTTCTGTCTTTTGAAAAACATGGTTTCCAAATAAAATTTTCTGTCCGTTCATCTTGACCGTATGAAGAGCGCTGCATCCGGAAAAAGCCCAATCGCCAACTTCTTCTATCGTATCCGGCAACAGGACATGGCGCAGATAAGAATTTCCCCAGAATGCCTTCTTTCCAATAGCTGAAACAGGAAAAGCCCCCATCTGCGACGGTATAGAAAGTTCACCCGCTTTACCTTCATATCCCGCGATACAATAACGCCCGTTTTTCTGTTCCAGACAGGAAAAGGTTCCCTGCGGTAATGTATATTGTTCCATATTACCTTTATTCACATTCAAATTTATAACCCATTCCCCATATCGTCTTGATCAGATCGCCTTTGGCTCCCATTTTACTGCGGAGTTTTTTCACATGGGTATCTATCGTTCTGGCATCCCCGAAATAATCATAATTCCATACGCTGTTCAATATCTTTTCTCTGGATAAGGCAAGACCTTTGTTTTCTATCAGATAAGACAGCAGTTCAAACTCTTTATAACTTAATTCTACCTGCGTACCGTCTATCGTGACGATATGCGCCGCTTTGTTTATCACGATCCCGCCTGCCTCCAGGATTTCATCAGCATTTATCTGATTAGTCCTTCGTAAAATTGCCTCTACACGCGCCACTAAAATCTTAGGACTGAACGGCTTGGAAATATACTCATCAACGCCCATTTCAAATCCCTGCAGTTCATCCCGCTCATCAGCCTTTGCAGTCAGCATGATGACAGGTACTTTAGAATAGGCACGGATTTCCCTGCATACCTGCCAGCCATCCATTTTAGGCATCATAACGTCCAGAATGACCAGTACAATATCCTTTTGTTCAAAGAAAATATCCAATGCCTGCGCGCCATCTTCGGCCTCCAGAACCTCATAATTATTTTTGACCAGAAAATCTTTGACCAGTTTTCTCATCCGGCTTTCATCATCAACTACCAATATTTTTAACTTATCCATAACAGGTGTCATCCTTTCTGTTTTCTACGGATCAATGTCGTATTGCCTTTCCGCTTCACGCACAGCCTGTTCTCTCTGCATCAGTTCCTGCTCCCATTCTGAATACTCATTGACAATTTCTCTTCTATAATTAATGATGTTCGGAGAATCGCTCTTTAAGGCGATCGCAAACATGGCAATGATAACGAACACCATAAGGATATTCAGACAGACCGAGGTAATAAAACGTCCCTTATACTGCGGTTTTCTGGCCGCCACGCTCTGTCTTATGGAACGGTTGGCATCCGTTTTGTTACTGAAAGTCATATTCAATGGAATCGGTCTGATCTTTTCCTCCGGGATACCACAGCGTTTCAGATGCTCCTGTATCTGCAATAGATAAGCAAATCCGATCGGCGTCTGCAAGATGCGGGTATCCAGTGCCTTATGATAAAGCATAAGGACATTGTTCGGATTTTTATAATCAAGATTATCTTCCAGATTTTTTATCCTTTTGGCATCCAGTCTTGCTGTCTCTGCATCCGCCAGCGTTGC
This sequence comes from Ruminococcus sp., assembly GCA_023663085.1. GTDB lineage: Bacteria > Bacillota > Clostridia > Lachnospirales > Lachnospiraceae > UBA3282. Next base: position 4,950 of record JAMPIB010000081.1, read on the forward strand.
AAAGTGATAACCATCTACTATCAAATCGTCTTTTGCGTCCATATTCATCCCTGCCTGCTCAATATTCTGCTACAATTTTAGCAAGATTCTTTCTGTATTGCAACTAAAAAGGCATTCCACATATGTGAAACGCCTTACTTTGTCAGTTCCAGTCTTCTATTTTTATCTGTTTTTTCTTTTTATTATTGCCATTGTTACTGCTGCTATCATCACCTTTCGACGGCTTTACCGCAGAAAAGATTCCTATTGCAAAAATTCCGACTACCAGTACGATAATGATGCTGCCCCATATTTTAGATCGTCTCGATGCTATCCGGTATTGCTCTACGGCCTCTACTACCATTTTACCTTCTTCTTCATTGGCTGCCATTTCCGCATCTAAACCTTCCACATCAATTTCCTGTAAACGTAATGCCTTCTTTTGCACATAACCTTTTTTACCCTGATAAGTGACATGATACCAGCCATCTGCCGTTTCGCCGATGACAAAAACCAAAGCGTCCTTGTCATAAGTCATAATTGTTTCTGATCCATAATCAGGTTCCGCTTTCATTGGCGTCACTTCATCGGCCACCATGATCTGGCTCAGCTCCGTTTCCTGCATATTTTCTGCGCTCTGTGCCTGTTCCGCTTTTGAACTGATAAACGGTAAAAAACATAGCAGTATCAGACAAAATAATGCCCCTATGTTTTTAATAACATATGTATTTTTAATAACATATGTTCTTTTACTGTTTCTTTTTTTCATAATGATCTCTCCCATTATACTCATACTCCTTCTTAAACATTTTCTGCCTATTTCATTTTTCCATCGTTTGTCTGGCGGCGCCATATAATATTGCCTGCTCTCTCAAAGTTTCTTCCCGAATTTTTATACTTTTTACCCTGACCTTTTCTTCGTTATTGAATGCCGCAAATAAAAGCAGCATAAAATAAACCGTCAACGTATGTATCTCCGGTTTCCAGAACAAAAGCTGCACCATAAAAACCGAAGATATCAGGATCAGAATTCCTGTTACCGGCCTGTCGTATCCCCAGTTTTTCCATAACCGTATAAAGAGTAATATAAGAAAAAACAACGCCAGCGCCGCTCCTGCCATTCCTGTTTCCCGGAACAAAACGAAAAATCCGCTTTCACTTTCTCTGACAGACTCCACAAGCGGCAGGATAAAGCCTTTTAACACTTTACCGGACATATCATCATTCAAAAAAGTCCATTTGTCAGCACTTACCATTATCCCTGCCAAAAGAACTGTTATTATTTTCAATAACAACCGATATCCTTTTCTCATACGCCGCATCACCAGACGTTCCAGATCAATTCCTTCCGGAATACGCTCCCAGTAATGAAAAAAGAGGATTCCTCCGACCGCCAGCAAAAGATCGAGATATACACTATGTTCCAGCGAATAAGCAGTTTCCTTGAAAATGATATCTGTGTACCCTGTTATCAGACTCATATTACTCATCATAAATCCATACAAAAAGAACAACTGCATATCTTTTTTTACCAGCTGCGCAGTCGGTCTGAGCATGACCGGCATGGCTACAAAATAAATTGTCATCAGCCAGAAACTGAGGATATTCTGGTTTAACAATAAAGCCAAAAATCCCAGCAACGAAACTGCCAGATAAAAATAGGAACGTAATCTTTCCTTACAAGTACAATAAGAATAAATTCCGACCATACAAAACAGCATAAAATAGGATGCGATCCCCCCTGAATCTGCTTCGGCTATCTTCGCTGATACGGCAACCGGTTCTCCCGTCAGACAGACATAGCTATAGGCGCCGGTTACAAGCAGTCCGCAGTACGCGATCAAATCAAAATAAATCTTTTTAAACTGACTGCCGGCCATAAATACCAGATATAACAAGGCAAATGCTATGACTTTTGCATCAATCGAAAAATCAATCGCTCCTTCATCGGGATCTCGAAACAACTTCCGGATCATATCTGAGAGTGCGATCACTATCGCGGCAGCCGCTAATATATCCGTCATGTACCAGTTTTTCTTAAAAGATCGCTCTTCCAGCCTGTTTGAAACAATTTTTATAAACATAAAATATAATGCTGCTATCAATAAAAAAAAGGTATAAACCGGAAAACCTGCCAGCTCTATATCAGATACAAAAAGCATGGAACAGACAAGCAGCAGATAAATCCCTGTTTCCATTAACCGGATATGTTTATACGTTGAGGGCATAGTAAGATTCTCCTCCTGCGCAGATAGTATTCCAACGCAAATATGCTATTGACAATATACCTTATATCTAATTTGTATATCATCAATAGCATATCATACTTTGCATGAGAATGCACGAATTTTTTATCCGGTCTGCTGATTTTCCTGTCAAGCCGCTGCTTACCAGTACCGCTTCATTTTTTCATCCGCTTCTGCTTCATTCAGTTCATATTCCTTCATTAACTGCTGTTTGGCGGCATCTTTGGGAATGTTAAATGTCTTGAGTACACTCAACATTTTCCCAATAGCTTCTTCTTTTGCTTCTTCTTTTGCCTCTTCTCTGGCTTCTTCCCATGCCTCTTTCCTTGCTTTTTCCGCCGCTTCTTTCGCTTCTCTCACTTCTCTCCGAAGTGCCTGTACATCCCAGCCTTCAAAATTTGCTAATAATTCTCCCATTTTCCGCTCCTTTATCCGCTCAGCAAACGCCTCCGCCTCTTCCTGCGGTACATTCAGTTTCTCGAGCAGTATCTCTGTGATCTGTGCTATGATTCCCAGCAGGTATTCCGGTGTGTCAGCCGTTACTTCGTTTAGAATACCTGCATGACTACATCCGAATTACGCTTTTCGGTGAACATATGGACGAAGTGTCTTTGGGTTTACCAGACACTTATACTGGTATCTTATCCAACTTCTGACTGTGTTCTGACACATCTTGTTTCAAAACTACAATATCTGAATTGAGGGCAGCGATTTGTTTTGTGCGTTCTATCAATTTCAGAGCAGCATTCAAATAACATGCTTCTATTGTATTAAGTCGTGGTATGACAATGTTTTCCAACTGAACTCCTCTGACATATTTCATATCCGTTTCTAAACTGTTCAGTCTGTCATAAACTGGCTTCAGCTTCTCTTCAAGCTTCTCCTCTAATTTTTCTTCCAATTTTCGGTCTAATAATTCCGCTATTGCCGCAAGCATTTCATTGTCTATCATTTTTTCTCCTCCTTCTGTGTGTATCACGGAAATCTCTTTCTGTCATACAATTATTAATGTCATGAATCTCTGGTGAAAAAGCAGACATCAAAATAACCAGTACAGTGCACATCTGAATTTAGAAAGTTGTTGTACGAGATCAATTTTGTACCCTTACTTTAACACACAAAAAGAAGAAACGCAAGCAAAATTTCAATCTTAGTTGAACGTTTATTCATTTATTTAACAAATTGTCACTTTTCAAATGTAAGATATGAAATTTTCTTCTGTGAACCACAACTTACCAGTACCGTTCTAATTTTTCATCCGCTTCTGCTTCACTCAGTTCATATTCCTTCATTAACTGCTGTTTGGCGGCATCTTTGGGAATGTTAAATGTCTTGAGTACACTCAACATTTTCCCAATAGCTTCTTCTTTTGCTTCTTCTCTGGCTTTTTCCGCCGCTTCTTTCGCTTCTCTTCGAAGCGCCTGTACATCCCAGCCTTCGAAATTTGCTAATAATTCGCCCATTTTCCGCTCCTTTATCCGCTCGGCAAACGCCTCCGCCTCTTCCTGCGGCACATTCAGTTTTTCGAGCAGTATCTCTGTGATCTGTGCTATGATTCCCAGCAGGT
>JAMPIB010000082.1 GCA_023663085.1 Ruminococcus sp.
CCGACTTTTATGCAGGATTCTCGTGCATGATTTTTAGCAAGACCAGTAAGATTTTCAGTAAGATTTTTATAAAGCGAATTTTTAATAGGGACTTGTCTTTCCGGCCACTTTGTAGTAGAATAATTGGCGGTGTATGATTGTATACAATTATGCAGGACTGGAGGAGAGAAATTATGAAGCCATACAAAGAGATGAGTAAAGAAGAACTTGCATCATTGAAAGTGGAACTGGAAAAGCAGTTTGCAGAGGCAAAGAGTAAAGGATTAAAACTGGATATGTCCAGAGGAAAGCAGTCTACGGCACAGCTTGATATGACAATGGGCGTTATCGGTACTTTGGATGCCGGTTCTGAACTGAAAACGGCGGAAGGCGTTGATTGTAGAAATTACGGGTTGCTGGAGGGTATTCCGGAGGCAAGACATCTGCTGGGCGATATGATGGATGTTCCGGCGGAGAATGTGCTTGTATTTGGGAATTCCAGTTTGAGTATTATGTATGACGCGGTTTCTCATGCCATGATACATGGGGTCATGGGTTCTACACCCTGGTGTAAGCTGGATAAAGTGAAATTTTTGTGTCCGGTGCCGGGATATGACAGGCATTTTAAGATTACGGAGTATTTTGGCATTGAGATGATTAATATACCCATGTCGGCGGAAGGCCCGGATATGGACATGGTAGAGCAGTATGTGAATAATGACCCGGCAGTAAAAGGCATCTGGTGTGTGCCGAAGTATTCTAATCCGTCAGGTATTTCCTACTCGGACGAGGTGGTAAGAAGATTTGCCCATTTAAAGCCTGCCGCCAAAGATTTCAGGATTTACTGGGATAACGCCTATGCTATTCATCATTTATATGACGAGAAGCAGGATGAGATCCTGGAAATTTTAAGCGAGTGTGAGAAAGCCGGAAATCCGGATATGGTGTATGAATTCTGCTCCACTTCCAAAGTGACTTTTGCGGGCGGGGGAATTGCAGGATTCGCTTCTTCTCTGGCCAATGTAGAGGCTGTTAAAAAATCCATGATGGTTCGGACAATTGGTTATGATAAAGTCAATCAGCTGCGTCATGCAAGATATTTTAAAGATAAAGCGGGACTGTTGGAGCATATGAGGAAACATGCGGAGATTATCCGGCCTAAATTCGAGGCGGTTCTGGATGTTCTGGAGAGAGAAATAGGCGGTCTGGGGATCGCGGAATGGACGAAGCCTGTCGGCGGTTATTTCATCTCTTTTGACGCTATGGAAGGCTGTGCCAGTGAAATCGTGGCCAAATGTAAAGAAGCAGGTGTTATTCTTACGGGTGCGGGTGCGACCTACCCTTATGGAAAAGACCCGAAAGACAGCAATATCCGTATTGCGCCGACATTTCCGACGCCGGAGGAAATGGCAGCGGCAACGGACTTGTTCGTGCTCTGTGTGAAACTGGTCAGTGTGGAAAAACTGCTCGGCGAATAGGTTGAAAAGGGAGATGGGAAGAATAATATGGAAAAATGTGAACGGTTAGAGCGGACGCTGGTGTATAAAGGCGTTATCATTGATTTTTATCAGGATACGGTGAAGGTGCCTAACGGTAATATCGTGAAATGGGATTTTATCGGACATAAAGGCGCGGCGGCCGTGGTAGCGGTCAATGAGGAAGGAAAACTTCTGATGGTACGTCAGTACCGGAATGCGCTGGATCGGGAAACGTTGGAGATACCGGCAGGCGCACTGGATGGTGTGGATGAGCCGACGTCGGTGGCGGCGGCACGGGAATTGCAGGAAGAGACCGGATACAGCGCCGGAAAGCTGGAACTTCTCATTTCTCTGCGGACGACGGTAGCTTTTTGCAACGAAAAAATAGATGTCTATGTGGCCACGGATTTAAAACCCGGCAGCCAGCATCTGGACGAGGACGAGTCCATTGATGTAGAAGCGCATGATATCGAAGAACTGATACAGATGATCTATGACTGTAAGATTCAGGACAGTAAGACGGTAGCAGCCATTATGGCTTATAAAAATAAATACTGCTCATAATGGTGTATACACTCCCTTTTTGCGACATATATTTAGGTAGTCGGAAAGAGGGAGTGTATATGTTTGCAAGGCAAATGAACAGGAGCGGGTATTATCTGCTGTATCTGTTTATGGCAGGTCTGTTTCTGGGGATATTGTTAGTTAATGTCCGTTATGAGATCTGGACGGGCGAAGAGGGGCTTTTAAATGCGGCGATGATGAAGCGCTTACAGAGCAGCGAGCCGGATGGCAGTTATCTGCTTGGTTATATTATCAAACACCGGATACTGGTCGTATTTGTGATCGCCATGCTGGCTTCTACGGTGATCGGACTGCCGATCGTCTGCGGATATGTCTGTTATCTGGGGGTCAGTGCGGGCTGTATTCTGACAATTGCCGTAGTGCGCTATGGTATCCGGGGACTTTTTTTCATGGCCGCGGCTGTTTTTCCGCAGGGTTTATTGCTGGTACCGGGGTATTTTCTGCTGTTTAAATGGGGCCTGGACTGTCACCGGGAACTGTACGGCCGCATGGAAGGGCTTGAGGGACGTTATCTGATCGGGAAACAGTTTTTTCTGAAAAAAGGAGTCAGACTGGCAGGAATCCTTTTTATCATTTTTACCGGCTGCATTGTAGAAAGTTATGTAAACCCCAAAATCATTCATTTTATCCTGAAAATTTTTTAAAATTTTTTCGTTATTTTTTTCAAGATATGGTAGACATAAAATGTTAATCTGCCGATATGTTGTGTTTTGGCAAAAATATGCCAAAAATGCCCGAAAAATCGGGAAAAATCCATTTGCTTTTCACGGAAAATCTGCTTATAATATTAAATGGACGTTGGTTTCATTAACATAAAACCACAGGCCAAGGAAGGGTTTCCGGTAGATGGAAAAAGAGATCACAGCATTTATATCCTATTTACATAATGTAAAGAAAACTTCAAACAATACAGAGATGTCTTATAGACGGGATTTAGAGAAGATGCAGACCTTTATGGCACAGGAAGGTATCTCACAGGTTCAGGAGGTAACGGCGGAAGGACTCTGTGATTATATCCGTTATCTGGAGGACAGTCATTTTGCCGCGGCGACCGTTTCCAGAAATGTGGCCTCCTTAAAAGCGTTCTATCATTTTATGATGCAGGAAGGTATCGTAAAAGAGGACGTCAGCGGGAAACTGAAAGCGCCTAAAATTGAGAAGAAGATACCGGAGATTTTAACACCCGAAGAGGTAGTGCGGCTTTTGGAACAGCCGGGCGGAGATTCCGATAAGGAGATCCGCGACAAGGCCATGTTGGAGCTTCTTTATGCGACGGGCATCCGTGTAACGGAACTGATCACGCTGAAAGTATCCGATATCAATCTGCCGATGAGTTATCTGATCTGCAGAGACGCCAATAAAGAAAGGGTCATCCCTTTTGGCGGCGCGGCTAAGGGGGCCTTGGAGAGATATCTCGATGGCGTAAGAGAGTCCATGATAGAAGATAAGAAATCAGATATTTTGTTTGCCAACTGTTCCGGCCTGCCGATGAGCAGACAGGGATTCTGGAAGATCATCAAATATTATGCCAAAAAAGCGGATATCAAGGCGGATATCACACCGCATACCCTGCGTCATTCGTTTGCGGCGCATCTGGTGGAGAACGGAGCGGATTTACGGAGCGTACAGGAAATGCTCGGTCATTCGGATATCTCCACAACGCAGATCTATGCAAATCTGCATCACAGCCATATCAGAGAAGTATATGCAAAGGCTCACCCGCGCGGGTGAGCCCTTTTCCTATAATAGGAAATGCTTAATCATATTCCGCAATATCATAGATCAGCCGCTTAGACGCCTCCCAGCCGAGGCAGGGGTCGGTGATGGATTTGCCGTAGATGCCGCCGCCGATCGGTTGTGAACCTTCTTCGAGATAGCTTTCGATCATCACTCCTTTTACCAGTTTATAAATATCGGGACTTAACTTTCTGCTGTGCATGACTTCTTTGACGATTCTGATCTGCTGTGCGTATTCCTTGTTGGAATTGCTGTGGTTGGCGTCGATGATGCAGGCCGGGTTGAGCAGGTCGCGCTCGTTATAGAGGGACAGCAGCCTGATGAGGTCTTCATAATGATAGTTGGGGATGCACTGTCCGTGCTTGTTCTCGGCTCCCCGCAGTACCGTATGGGCGAGCGGATTGCCGGAAGTCTTCACCTCATAGCCGCGATAGATGAAGGAATGGGAGTGCTGCGCCGCATAGACGGAATTGAGCATGACAGAAAGCGTGCCGCTGGTAGGGTTTTTCATGCCGCTGGCCACGTCAAAACCGCTGACGGTCATGCGGTGCTGCTGGTCTTCCACGGAGCGCGCGCCGATCGCCACATAGGAGAGAATGTCTTCCACATAGCCCCAGTTATCGGGATAAAGCATCTCGTCGGCGGCCGTCAGCAGGGACTCTTCCATAGCGTGGATGTGCATTTTGCGCATGGCGATGAGTCCGGCGGTAAAGTCGGGTTTTTTCTCCGGGTCGGGCTGGCTGGTGATGCCTTTGTAGCCTTCGCCGGTCGTCCGCGGTTTGTTCGTATAGACTCTGGGAATGAGGATCAGCTTGTCCTTTACTTCTTCGCTTACTTTGGCCAGACGGCTCACATAGTCGCAGACGGCGTCTTCGTTATCTGCGGAACAGGGGCCGATGATGACCAGAAATTTATTGCTTTTGCCGGTGATGACGTCGGCGATCTCCTGATCGCGCTTTTTCTTCAATTCGGCAAGATGTGCCGGAACCGGGAAACTTTCTCTGATCTCCGCCGGGGTCGGCAGTTGGTTTACATAATGAAACGACATGGTAAGTATGCTCCTTTTTCGTAAGTATCTTGTCTTGTGTTGCCTAAACAGACTTATTATAGTATATTAAAGAAAGAATCGCAAGCATCAGTCAGCCTGCATCCGCAAAGAGATGCGCAGGGCCGAAAAGGTGCACAGAAACGTCTGTACCATCTGGCTGGCTAACATGCCCCACAGGTATCCTTTGATGCCCCAGAGGGGGATGGCGAAAAAGACGAACAGCAGGCGGACGAGCAGACTGAGGATACTGTAAAAAAAGGTCAGCGCCGTTTTGCCGAGTCCGTTTAAGATGCTGTTCAGGGTACTGGCGATATAAAGAAAAGGGCAGATAAAACTGAGCGTTAAGATAAAACTTCCGGCCAGTTCGCTCTTGAATAAAATCCTGCCGGCCAGCCGTCCGCACAGCAAAAAGACGGCGGTACAGCCGAAACCAAGGAGCAGACAGTATTTGATGGATTTTAAAATGGCTTTGGTAACGGCGCTGCGGTTGCCGCTTGCATCCGCCTCGGAGACGATAGGCAGTAAGAGGACGGAGATGGAGTTGGTAATTGCAGACGGAAAGAGGATAAGCGGCAGGCTCATGCCGGTGAGTACGCCGTAGACCCCTAAAGCGTCGGCATTGCTCAGGCCGTAGGCCATGAGTTTGTTAGGAATGAAGATAGCTTCGACGCTTTGCAGGATGTTTATGATAATACGGTTTGACGATAATGGAATGGCGAGACGCAGAAGTTTCCCTGTGATCTGCGTATAAGACACAGAACTTCCAACGCCGGGAACGCTTTTTTTGGCGGATGAAAATGCGAGAGAGAGCGGCTTGTCAAAAACATGGAAGGAGCGGGCCAGGATCGCCAGCAGGGAAACGATCATAGAGGCGCCCTCGCCGATCACCAGACCGACGACCGCGAAATTTATGGTCGGCGTCATGTGGCGGAGCAGGCAGATATGGTTGATGAGATAGACGGAGCCGACCCGCACGATCTGTTCCGAGAGCTGGGAAAGAGCGGGGATGGCGGTCTTTTTGATTCCGTAAAAATAGCCGTTGATGCAGGAGTGCACCGTGGCCATGGGAATGGAAAGGGAGATGATGCGCAGCAGGGGCGCGGTTCTTTTTTCCATTAAAAAAGAGATGGCGATCCACTCCGAATATTCGTAGATGAAAGCCGCACAGCCGAATGACAGGGCCATGGAAAATAGAAAACCTGCCCATAACGTGCGAAAAGATGTTTTATAGTCGTGGGTCGTCGTTTCGCTGGCTACATATTTGGAGATGGCGGTCTGCATACCCGATACGGTCAGGGAAAAGGAGAGCGCCAGCACCGGGGAGATGAGCTGATAGATGCCCATGCCCTCCGCGCCGAAGGTCTGCGAGAGGAAAATTCGATAGAAAAAGCCGATGAAGCGGCTGAGCAGTCCGGTAACGGTCAAAATAATGGTTCCGGTCAGGAGAGGATTTTTATGCTGCATAGTACACCATGTATCGCGGTCATTACTTCATAGTATGCGAAAATGGAGAAAAGCAGAACCGGACAGAATCGAATGGTGATAAGAGCATGGTGCAGACTGTGCAAAGAGCAGGAAAGCACTGGATAAAAGAACGGGTGTTATTATATGAAAACAAAGGTAGTAGTAGGAATGTCGGGCGGCGTGGATTCTTCCGTGGCCGCTTATCTTTTAAAAGAGCAGGGATACGAGGTCATCGGCGTCACCATGCAGGTCTGGCAGGATGAAGAGATCGCGGCACAGTCGGGAAACGGCGGCTGCTGCGGCTTATCCGCGGTCGATGATGCGAGGCTGGTGGCGCAGCAGCTGGATATTCCGCACTATGTGATGAATTTCAAAAAGGAATTTAAGGAAAATGTCATAGACTATTTCGTGGAGGCTTATGTAAGAGGAGAGACGCCGAATCCCTGTATCGCCTGCAACCGCTATGTGAAGTGGGAGTCTTTGCTAAAAAGGAGCATGGAGATCGGCGCGGAATATATTGCTACGGGGCACTATGCGCGCATCAGACGGCTGGCAAACGGCAGATATGTTGTCGCCAATTCCGCGACGGCGGCCAAAGACCAGACTTACGCGCTCTATAATCTGACGCAGCATCAACTTGCGCATACACTGATGCCGGCAGGGGAATATACGAAAGAGGAAATCCGTGCTATCGCACTAAGAGAGGGCCTTCCGGTGGCGCATAAGCCGGACAGTCAGGAAATCTGTTTTATCCCGGATCATGATTACGCGGCTTTTATTGATAAAGCGGCGGCGGGAAGGGTGCCGGGTAAGGGCAGTTATGTGACAAAAGAGGGCGCGGTGTTGGGAGAACATCTGGGCATTACCCATTATACCATCGGACAGCGCAAGGGTTTAAATCTGGCGATGGGACATCCTGTTTTCGTTACCGGGATACGGCCGGAGAGTAACGAGGTCGTGATCGGCGAGGCGGAGGATGTTTTCGGGGATACGTTAGTATGTAATCATATAAACTGGATGGGGATAGAAGCGTTAGATGGGCCAAGGGAAGTGACGGCCAAGATACGTTATGCCCACCGCGGAGAGAGGTGTCTGATCGAGAGTATCGGGCAGGACTGTGTAAGATGCACGTTCCAAGCGCCTGTCCGCGCCATTACGCCCGGACAGGCGGTCGTTTTCTATGAAGACGGGTATGTGCTGGGCGGCGGGACGATTCTATAGTTTATGGAAGGAAGGCGTTCTTTTTTCAAAGGTGCAGTAATAACGGAAACCGCATTCTGTTAAAATATCACATGCTATGTTAAAATGCGCGGCGATCTGTTCCGGCGCATGGGCATCGGAACCTGTGGTGATGATCTCTCCGCCCAGTTCCTTATAGCGGCGGATAATGGCCTTGCAGGGATTACAGTCCCGCAGTCCTTTGGAGAGTCCTTTCGTATTGATCTCGATTCCCTTGCCTTCTGCGACCAGCTTTTCTAAAATGGCATCGAAAATATCACGATACATTTCATAAGAATATCCTTCGTCTTTGTTCGGGCCGTAGCGGACAACGTAATCCAGATGTCCGTAGACATCGAAATTGCTGAAAACTTTTAAGTTATCAAGAATGGATTCAAAGTATTCCCGGTAGCCTTCTTCCTGTGTTTTATCTTCATAAAATTCCGGATAGGCGGGGTCTTGTCCGTTGCAGAGGTGAGACGAAGCAATGATAAAATCATAATCGTGCGCTTTGACAAAGGCGGCATTTTTCTTTGATAAATGCGGCTGTAAGCCGAGTTCGATACCAAAACCAAGTGTTATTTTATCTGCATATTTTTCTTTATATTTCAGAAAATCATAAAGATAAGAATCCGGATTTATTTCAAAATATCCTGCGGGACATTCTTTTGACACCGGAAAATCAAAATCATGATGTTCCGTAAAACACATATGAGTCAGTCCGAGCCGGATGCCCTCTAAGATCATTTCTTCCATCGGCGCATCGGAGTCTCCGGAAAAAGAGGAGTGCATATGATAATCGGCTGTAATAGGCATAGTAAGTCTCCTTTTGTGAAATAATTTTATAAGGGAATTATAGCATAAGGGAGAAAAATGCGCAAATCCGGTATTCATGGAAAATTTATCATAAATTTCCAAATATTTTTTATTTACACCTTGAATTTTAGGGACAAATTAGGTAAAATAATTTTGTTGACAAAATTTTACCAGACTGATTTTTTCGGCCGGGTAAAATAATATAAAATATAATATATTTTATTAGGAGGAAACGAAAATGGCAGTAAAAGTAGCAATCAATGGTTTTGGTCGTATCGGTCGTCTTGCATTCAGACAGATGTTCGG
>JAMPIB010000083.1 GCA_023663085.1 Ruminococcus sp.
AAGATGTAAATAAACCAATGGGTATTAGTGATTATAAACTCTCCAATAAGATTTCAGATGATTTGCAGAAAAATTTACCAACCATTGAAGATATTGAAAATAGAATTAACTCATAATTTTGCACCCATCGGGGGCAAAATTAAAATAGCGTTAGAGTATATAGAACACCGAGCGTACCAGTCACAGGCAGCTTTAAGTATTTTGCCATCTGGTTTTCTATCTTTTCCACATGAATCCAATCAAGGGAATTATCCACCTGCTTCTTACATATGGATTCTTTCTTTTCTGACAATTCCCAGTATACTGCTTGAGGGATTGAAATTTCCCCATAAATTTTTTCAATACATCAAGCTGTCCAACATGACATAACGCAATTAAAGGTGTAGTGTTCGCTATCACCTTACGCATTTTTCACTTCCTCCAAAAATTCTTTCTCATTCTCAAAAGAGAATATAGATATCTCATTTTTTCCAAGATATTTTATGAAATCCTCTTTTGTCATATCTGCTATACTTGCACAATATCCCAATGACACTTTCTTGTTTTTATATAAATCTACAGCAAGCATACATTTCATATATGTTGCAAAATCATCTTCATTTTCATGTAAATCCAATAATATTTCTTCTGGAACATTTATCGAAACAACACACATAACCGCCATCTCCTTTTCTAATTTCTTCTATTTATATTATATACATATCCCTTTACTTTACAATAAAAAAAATATGAGCCAGCCTGCGCCCGTTATGCAGGTGGGAAAGTTGAGTTATTAACTTATTTTTTTGCTCATGAGATGTAAGGTACAATAGTTCTTTTCACAAGTAAGAATCCCCAGATCGTCATATCCGTTTTTCTTGAAAAAATTTAAGTTACCATTAGGGAAAATACCTGTTTCATCTGAGATTACAAGTATTTTTTTGTAATCGCCTGAAAGATATTCTTCTAAAGCCCTTAAGCAAGGTGACTTATAATCATATTGTGTATCAGATAAATAAACACAAGTAATAAATGCAGTTGTTTTTTCACCAGGAATGTCATAAGGAACATAAATTGAAGGAATATATTCAACACCACCCAGTAATATATCGGAGTCAATATTCATAAAACCAAGTATAGGTAATTGGTCGTAAAGGGGAGAGGACATTTTCCTGATGCAATTTTCTAAACAGTTTTTTCCTGTACAACAACCAGCTATACTATAATTTTTTCGTGTTATTGGGATAATTTTGCCAATAAATTCTTTTTCACCAAGATTTGGCTTATATGGAATGTCTTCTGGAATTACGCCAGCGCATAAGGAATCTAAAAACTGTGGAGTAATAGGACTGTAGTGTCTATATGTATCGTTGATTATCGCTAATGTCGGGTAAAAAATACGCAGTTGTTTTGCTAGTTGCTTATTATTAGTTATGTCATGAAAGTGGATTTCTAGTTGGGTTTGATATTTTTTTAAAAGTTCTATCATTTCATAATTAAGAGGACACATGTAATTCCAGTAATAAAAGTCTATTTTCATAAAAGCTCCCTTTTTTATTCTATTCTTTCTCTGCCGTTGTTTATTGGTAATAATACGCAAAACAAACTCTATTAGAGGAATATTATCCTTAAAAAAGACATGAAATCACGCATCCAATAAGGATATAATTTTTATACCATAGATATGAATAAAGTGCAAAATCTTTTTTACCATATTTGAATATTTGACTACAAGATATCGCATTGTGCATCTTTTCAGCCCTCACACACCTTTACGCGCGGCCCGCCAGAGTACAAACGCCAAAACTGCAAACAGCGCATATGCTCCTACCGAAACCACCGATGCTTCTATCCCGAAATCACCTCCAGTCAAAAGAAATGAATCTGTATCCAGAACGTAATTATACCGCGCCTGCGCATCCGCGGTCTCACCGATATGCCAAAGACCGCCGACAGAGATATTCCAGATGGCATGTATCAGTGCACCGTTCCAGATATTACCGCTTTCATAAGCCACAAGAGAAAAAAGGATGCCTACCATACTGCCCGCAAACAATAACTGAATAATACTCCGCATATCCAGTTCATTTCCAATCACATGCAGGGCCCCGAATAAGACCGAGGGTACTATGACAGCCACTATTTTATTAAAGCGCTTTTCCAGCGCACTCATAATGAGACCACGGAAAACTACTTCCTCCACAATCCCGGCTCCCAGACCCAGATACATAACACTTCCTGTAACAAGAGCCACTGTATCCGCCGTACTCATTACATTATTTTCCCAATGTCCGCCTGTTAAGACCAGAATACCGCAAACGGCCATAGGCATAATAACTGCGGTAATACACCATACCGGTTTGAGGGAAACTTTGGTAATTTTACATTCGTTCCTTGTAATGTGAACTATTTTATCGCATAAAAAGCAAACCAGCGTAAGCGTTACAACAGGATACAGGATGCCTGCCAGCAGATTTCCGGCCGTGATGGGGCATCCTGCCGCAACCGCTGCTTCTCCACACACCAATGCCATACTCTGCGCTATCACCAATATAACGATTGCAGAAACCACCATTATAATTGTTTTTCCGTTACTCAATCTATGTTCCATAGCAGTGATTCTCCTTTTCATTCCATCGCCTCTATCTTAAGCATTCCGAAATATTCCCACGCATAGATAGAAATCACATAATCTCCTGTCTTTTCAATCGTAACCGCATAGTCTCCTGTCTGCATCTTTTTTTCATCAAAAAACAGGTTTCCGGCCGCATCCGTGATCCGCACAGCTATTTTACCCGCTTCTCCGATGCAGGAAATGGATAATACCATCGGCTCGTCTATCGCTATCGGCACAGAAAGCGGCTCCGCCGTCATGCCGTCCGAAACGCAGCTTATACTTTCCGGCCAGCGGTCTATGATGGGAAAGTTCAGTTCTTCTATCCCGCCCATTTCTGCCATCTCTGTTATACTTTCCGTAGTGTCAGCTATTTCTCCGAGCGAAAAATCCCGGCCATCATTCATATACATGATGTCGGATATCATGAAGGCGCCGCCAGACTCTTCTGCCGTATCATCATAACAGCCGCCGGAATTACTAAAAACGCGCGCGGACGCTTCTTCTATACAGCTTTCTGACACCATATCCCCGCCTGCGCCCGCGCATCCTGCAAGAGCCAACGACACGCCGCATGCCAATGAAAAATTTCTTATGCAGTAACCGCATTTTTTCCCAAAATATCTCATAAAAACCTCCCATAATATCTTACTCAGCCTGCGATATTTGTGACTGAAAGGCACAATATTCGCAAGACAAACAAGTTTGTCTATGAAAAATTTTTAATTTTTCAACCTAGTACCATACGCCGCCGTACCGCATTCCGTAATCCGCCGCCGCCATGATCAGCGCGAAAAACATCATCGCCATAACAATAAGAAACGCCGGAAAATCGTAGATAAATTTCTGTTCTTTTACATTCTTCCCGGTACAGCTTAGCAGGATCTCTGTCCCCAAAATGACCAGAATAAGCGGCCACAGGTCAAAGATCACCCTAAAACTTAGCGAGGGAAAGAACATACGCGCCAGAAAAAGAATGCCATACAGCACGAGTGTCAATCCGCTGGTAATGGTGCCGACTCTATGAATACGGATGCTCTCTGGTGTTTTTTCCATTTCATTCATGGCGCTCACCTTCCGTTTCCTGTTCCGTTTTGCTTTCCATATCCTCTAATTGATCGAGTTCCCGCTTTTTACCCTGAATCATCTTAACGCCAATCCAGATAACCGCAATCCCCACAATGGCTCTGGGCACTTCATTGCTGATATAGCCCGTGATGGGAGAAATATATTGGAAATAAAAGTCATTGCCCACAACATAGCGTATCGTGCGGCAGACAGTCTGCCAGGCCATAGACACGCCAAGCAGGATCAGGATAACGGCAAACACTTTACGGTATTTCCCTGTGAAGAAATCTTTGACCGACTCGGTATCTTCCGCACCTATGCCGAAAAGATATTCGTCTTTTACCTGCATAAAAGCCTCATCGCTCAAGCCCCCCAGATTATTGGCATGGAAAAAGCCATATACCCAGATCACCATCGGCACAAAAGTCAGCACGCCTATGCCGCTGTAGGAAACGAACATCACCGACAGTGCAAAGATCAGCAACAGGCTCAACCCCATTTTCATAAAACCAAGATACAATTCTCCCGCTCCCGGACAAAAGGAACAACAAAATAGTAAAAATCTGTTTTTTTTCTTTCTCATCAATAATAAACCTCCATTCCGAATATCTGATTTAATTTTTCATTAAATTGACTACAGTAGTCATCCATCTGTGTGTTAAGACGGAAAGTATAAGAACCGTCGCTCTGCGGCTGACGCATCTGTCCGGATCCTTCGGACTGCCCGGCCCCGGCAGACGTTCCATATTCCCCGGTCTTTTCGCTTTCCGCATTCTCTATGCGCTCCGCTCTCTCCGGGTTTCTGAGGTTCGCCGGCGCGACTAAAACGATGCCTACCGCGGCCGCAGTCGCTACGACTACTTTCATACTATAGGAAAACATCTGCCGATTCTTCGTGCGCTTCTTCTTTGCCCGTATCTGTTCAAAAACTTCGTCCTTAAAACCTTTCGGCGGATGGAGCTGCGGCCCTGCTTCTGTCCCGGCGATCAGCCTCTCCAGCGCTTCATCACTCAGATACTGCGGCATACTGGTTTTTATCTCATTTTTCATACTCGTTACGCGATTCATGCACTGTTCTCCTTTCTGTAGATTTTGCGAAGCATGGCTCTTGCCCTGTAGATCTGGGTCTGTATCGTTTTCATTTTCTGCCCGCGCTTAGCGGCGATCTCCTTTACGTCCATTTCATCATAATAATAAGCTTTGGCCACTTCGTTATACGGCGGCTTTAGCATATTGCAGTTCCTCAACAGCATTTCCTTCGTCTCCTGTTCGATACAGACCGCCTCCGGCGTATCCTGTGGGGAGGCGTTTCCCACATCTTCTTCCAGCCGGACGTCCTCGGTCGGAATGCTGCGCCTGCCGGAATGTGACATATAATCAATACATTTATTCGTCGCTATCCTGCAAAGCCATGCTTTCGCATTTTGTCCATCAAAACTTTTCAGATGCTCGTAGGCAGAGAGAAAAGTGTCCTGCGCCAGATCTTCGGCGGCAAAATAGTCGGCGGTCATTTTATAGCAGACGGAAAAAACAAGATTCTGGTAAGAATCAATAAGCGCTGTCAGTTGTTCTTCCTTACGAATATGCTCCGCCTCCCCTCTGTTTTTGCATCTTCATATATTAAAACGGTCAAACCTTTCGTATGTCTTCAAAATTTGCAAATTTTTTTTAAAAAACAAATTTTTCCAGATTTATCCGACTTCTATTCCTAGAAGTTTTCCGGCGCACATACCAAATGCCCCGCCACAAATGACGGGGCACAGTTTTTATCTGTCTCGGTTATCTTATCATTGTTTTCCTGATCTGTCTTAATCGCCTATCTCGAAAACATCTTCTGATATTTTCTGGTCTGGAAACGCAGGATCTCTCCTATCCTCCGGATCTCTACGGCCTGATAGTCAACGTCGTTTTTCCTGTTGCTCACCATATCGCGCACGGCGTTGATCATGGCCGTGGTCGAGATATTAAATTTCAGGTAACTGCCATATAATTCATTTGCAATGGCCAGCTGCTCGTCGAAGGTTTCCGAAAAAGGCCGGGCCGCCACGGCATGATAACATTCCACCATGCCTTTGGTCAGCGGACATTTTTCTTTCGTATCGGAAAATAAAGCGTCCCCCATATCAAAAACAGGGCCAAAACGGTATTCTCCTGTCTCTATATCATACAAAAGCGTGATATTTTCGGTATCTCTGCCCGTATTGAGGAAAAAAGCGTCCAGTTCCAGTAATTTTGTCAGATAAACGCCGAAATCCTGCAAGCCGGTTACATTTTCCACCAGTTCGACTGTATAGAGTATCTTTTCCCTGACGTCCGTAATACGCTCCAACATCGTTTCCAGTCCAAAACCCGTATGGCTTTTTGCCAGATGCTCAAGGGATACGATTTCTTCGTTTTCCTTCTGAAAATCCGCACAACGGCAGCCTCTGTAAGTCTCGTCTTTATAGCGGATCATCACCGGCTCATAGGCCGTAAAGTCCTCGATATTGGAATGTTGCAACAGATGTGATACAAGCGACTCGGCAAGGCTTTCAAACCCCATCCTGTCCGCTTTGTACCAGTAACCGTCCTGCCGCCATTTCAACTGTCTGCCCGAAGAAGAATGCTCCGCTCCGGTCTGGATATATTGGTCAGAAATTTCTATTGTGCTCATGTGGGTGCTCCTTTCGTGTGGTTGACTGTGTGGGTCGATTGCAGTTTTTTATTTATATTTCCTCATCTTGATCCACTGTCTGTCAGATGCCATGCGGCCGTCTGTCTTTTCTATAATTTTAAGCGGGTCGTATTCGTCTAATTCCAGATCGTCCAGAATCTCGTCTATACTTTCTCTGTCCCGCGGGAAACAGCGGCTTTCCATAAACTGTTCAAAATCTTCCCATGTCGGTCTGGCTTTCAGGCCAAAGGCACGGTGTAACAGATTGTCAGTCTCGTTGAGAACGGCAATTTTTTCCTCTTCTGCATTGACTAAGATCACGCTGCAACAGTCATCTCCGCACATATATTCCATGCGCAGCGGATATTCGCTGGGATTGATTCCGGTGAAATCACGGTTTAAGCGCTCCCAGGACTTTACTGTGTTATAGTTTTCTTTCTCTTTTTCATTGCTCTGGTTTATGTAGCCCGACAGTACCTGTCTGGATATACCGTATTCTTTGGCAAGTGCCGTGACAGTTTCTCCGGACTGGCGCCGCTTCTGAATGACAGCTACCATTTCAGCGGAAAGTGCGGGTTTTCTTCCTGCTCCGCGTTCGTTTTTGGCCATGTTGGGGGGCCTCCTTTCAAGGTGATGGGACGGCAGACATTTGCCAGCCGTAATAACTATTATTAATATAAGAATAAAACGAAAAGATAGAAGTGTCAATAAATTAATTGTGGGACAAAACTGTCATGTTTTCTCGTTTCTCAATTCATAGAAATTTGACATCTGTGCCGTTTCGTCGTACATATCCTGATAGCTTCTTGTATCAATAAGCGTAAACCCGGCGTGCTCTAATGTCCTGCAAGAAGCCTTATTTTGGATATTGACTCTGGCAAAAAGCGAATCCGCATCATAATTTTGAAAAAAAACTCTGCAAATATACGAACTGCTTCGGCCATATATCCAAGTCCTCTAAAATCAGCGCCGATAAAATAGGTAATGCCGATTCTATTAAAATCTTCATAATAAGATGTTCCAACGCTGCCAATGACTCGATCATGTTCTTTTTCTTCTATTGTAAAGGCAAGATATTCCTGATACGGATCATTGATGGCCTCTAATTTCATACTTTCCTGTATCCATTTGCCCATCCACATATGGCACTCGCTGCAGTCACCAAAGATTTCACGCAGACTGTTGTCGGAGGCCATTTCAATAAATGCCTGCTCATCCGTTGTCAGCAGACTGCGGATCACTAAACGTTCGCTTTCAATTCTCATACTTTTTCCTCTTCTTATTGACCTTGAAATATAAATTTTCGGTCCGACATTTATCGCCATTTTCCTGTAACCAAAGATGAGTTAATACTGTCCATAATACATTGAACAGAATCACAAGTATCTTCAAAAGAAATTTCTTTCGCATAATCAAAATTTTTCTTGGTAAAACCTTTGCGCTTTTCCTGCGCTCTCTTGGTGGTGTCTGCTTTCTTCATTCTCTGCTCCTTTACATACAAAAAGGGCGCATAGACTTTT
>JAMPIB010000084.1 GCA_023663085.1 Ruminococcus sp.
AATTATGTGCAAAATACAAGAGAGCTATGCAAAGCCAAATGTAAACTTTTTTGCCGCCGCTTTTCAGTAGTTCAGCAGTTTCCCGCCCTTGATCTTTTTGACACAATATCCGATACACGGAGATTGCCCCCTGTAAGGGCAGGCCATGCAGTCTTTGCTGGTTAGCAGTCATCAGGCTTTAAATGGAATGGAAATAATAGATGACACACAGTTTTATAACAGTGATAAAGTAAGAGCATATCTAAAAACAAGAAAGGGCATCCATTTTAAGGAGCTGGACAAAACAGGTAAGATTGATGCTTTTCTTTTAGGATTGATGAATTATGTTTTAGGTGAAATTGCTGAAAGAACTTGAATATGACGTTAGGAAATGAGGCAGACAATAATTGATAAATATGAAAATATGGTATAAGAAGGGATATTATTATAAATGAAGTTAACTGCCTGCAAAGAACAGAAGTTCATTGCAGGCTGCAAGACTATTTATTCATCTTATACGGCGCATCCGCCGGATATCCCCCTTTTAATTTCTGCATCCCGCGCTGGATGGCATCTTTGGAGTTTTTCCAGTCGGCGTCTTTGTTACGGTAATCAAATTTTTCTACCAGCCACGAAACATCCCCGGCCAGGCGTTCCATGTTGGTCTCCATGAGCCTAAAACACATATCGAAGAACTCGGCCTTTTCCTTATCGTTCAAGCGGCTTTCGGCAGCTTCGCACAGGTCGCCGAAGTGGTGCAGGCAGAAGCCTTTGCTGTTTTTGATCTTATCGCGGAACTCGGCGTCTTTTTTATACATGACAAAAAAGGTGTCCATATAGCGTTCGTAAGTATCGTTAAAACGGCTGCATATATAGCAGGAACGCTCCTTTTCCGCCACCCAGAGGCCGATCGGGTTGGTGCGTTCGGTCTGTTTTTTCAGCTTATCTTTCAGGGAAGTTTTGCCGGGCTTGTAGTTTTTGAACTGGGCCTGCATTTCCCGGTTCATTTTGATGTAGTGTGTCTTTAGGATCCAGGCATTACCCAGTGTATTGCCGTAGTCAAACATTTTCTTAAAATGCGCGCGGCAGAATCCGGCCTTATCGGTGGCCTCCCGGACGTCGCTTTCCATATAAGAGGAACCGGAACCCAGCACAAAATCCAGCAGATCCTGTTCCACATTTCTTTCAATAAAGCAAAACGGACATTCGTCCTGTGCATTGATGGCGTCATTGAGCGGAATCGTGTATAATTGTTCTTTCATAGGCATCCTCGCTTTCTTAAACAGGCTGTTTCTAAAATTTTAGCATATATTTCTATGCAGAACCAGTCTTTTATGTTAAAATGAAAAGAACTGAAATTAAAAAGAACTTGAGTCCAAAGAAAATTCAGTCGCTTTCAGCCGGAGGATTTCTAAACTATGTCAGAGCGCATTCCCGTAGTCAATCAGGATAAAGAGCACATCATAGATGAGGTACGTTGTTTTGCACTGGATATGGATGGCACGATTTATCTGGGAGAAAAGTGGATCGCGGGAGCGCAGGATTTTTTGAAAAAGATAGAAGGATCGGGACGTCAGTATGTTTTTTTGACAAATAATTCTTCCAAAAACGCCGCAGTCTATGTGGAGAAACTGCACCGCATGGGCTGGGATGTCGATGAGGGGAAGATCGTCACTTCCGGACAGGCTGCGATTTACTATCTGCAAAGGCATTTTCCGGGAAAAAAGGTCTTTCTGCTGGGGAATCCCTTATTACAGGAAGAGTTTGCACAGGCAGGCATTCTTTTGAGCGATACGCAGCCGGAAGTGGTCGTGACGGCGTTTGATACCTCGCTTACTTATGAAAAAATGTGTAAAGTGTGCGATTTTGTCAGAGCGGGACTGCCATATCTGGCGACGCATCCGGATTATAACTGTCCGACGGAGACCGGTTTTATCCCTGACATTGGCGCAATCCACGCATTTATCCATGCCTCGGCTTTCCGCTATCCCGACCGCGTCATCGGCAAACCTGGCGGCGATATCATTGATTATCTGGTAAACCGTGTCGGGGTAGAAAAAGAACAGACTGCTATGGTCGGCGACAGGCTTTATACCGACATAGCGGCCGGCAGGAATAACGGGTTAAAAAGTATTCTTGTTTTAAGCGGCGAAGCGTCACTTGCGGATGTATCGGCATCCGACGTCATGCCGCATCTGATCTTTGAGTCGGTGCGGGATATCATACCGTTACTGTGAGGCAAAGATCCTGCCGTAAAACATAGCGCATGAATATGAAAGAAAAGGAGAAAACTATGAGCAGTCAGAAGGAAGCGTTTGTTATTGAAGATTATGGTAAAAAGTCAACGTTTGCCAGTTTTTTACCCGGAATAGCAGGGGTGCACGGGATACCGAGTTGGTGTTATTATGTAAACCGCGGCCAGTGTGTTTCCTGTTTCGGCGTGGAGAATAAAGACCATGCCATTATGGAATTTTATCCTGCACATCAGGCTTACCAGAATGTGAAGCGTATCGGTTTCCGTACCTTTTTGCGGGTAGACGGCGCTTACTTTGAGGCGTTTGCGGATGACAATGAAAAGCAGAAGATGATAATTTACCAGAATGGTCTGGAATTGGAGGAAGTTAATGAGAAACATCAACTGCGTACACATGTGACGTATTTTACCCTGCCGGAAGAGAGGGCGGGAGCGCTTGTGCGGAAGGTCACATTTGAAAATCTGGCCGATAAGCAGGTGGCTTTAGAAGTTCTGGACGGGATGCCGGCCTGTATTCCTTATGGTGTCAGCAACGAGGATCTGAAAACGATGGGATCGCTTGTCAAGGCCTGGATGCAGGTGGAGCATGTAGAGACGAAGGTGCCGTTTTATCGTGTCAGGGCGAGTATTGTAGATACCGCGTCCGTAACGGAAGTAGTGGGCGGTAACTTTTCATTTGCGGTTCTTGAAGATGGCAGCAGGCTGCCGGCGGTCGTGGATCCGGATGTCGTATTTGCCTATAACACGGCACTGACCGAAGCAGTCAATTTTAAGGAGCACGGTATAGAGAAATTACAGGCTATGGAGCAGGTAACGCAGAATCAGTTCCCGTGCAGTTTTTACGGGACGAAGAAAACTCTGACACCGGGGGAGAGTTTTAGTATATATGAGATGATCGGACAGGTGGAGAGCTATGCGGTGCTGCAGAAATTCAGCGCCCGGAAGATGGATGGAGCATATTTTGAGGCAAAACTGATGCGTACCAGACAGATTGTGGATGAATTATGCAGTCATATTGACACGCATACGGCGTCTGCGGCGTTCGACGCGTACTGCCGCTATACATATATGGATAATGTGCTGCGCGGCGGTTATCCGATCGTGCTCGGTAAGGATAAGATTTTTTATATCTATTCCAGAAAACATGGCGATCTGGAAAGAGAATATAATTATTTCAGTATGATGCCGGAGTTTTATTCACAGGGCAACGGCAGTTACAGAGACGTCAACCAGAACAGGAGATGCGATACTTTCTTTTCCCCGTATGTGGGCACGGAGAACATCAGGACTTTCTATAATCTGATCCAGCTGGACGGCTATAACCCTCTTTCTATCGAGAAAGTGACTTACAGACTGGATAAAGAGGCGGGAGAGCGTATCTTTAAAGAACTTCCCGGTTCCGAGAAAGACCGGATTGTCTCTGCGTTACAGGAACCCTTTACACCGGGGGCATTTTTTGGCATTGCCGGCGATATGGAAGAAAAAGAGGCGCAGAATTATTTTGAACAGGTAATGAGCGCGGCGCACAGCCAGATGAACGGCAGTTTCGGAGAAGGCTACTGGTCGGATCACTGGACGTATAACCTGGATCTTATCGAAAGTTATCTGCATATCCATCCGGAAAAAGAAGAAGAGATACTTTTTGATAATACTTATACATGGTTTTTGTCCCAGATAGCAATTAATAAGCGGAAGAAACGGTATACGAAGACGCCGGGCGGTATCAGGCAGTACTATTCTCTGAATGAGAAAAGCAAAAGGAATACGCCGGAGAAACTGGTACGCAGCGCGTATGGAAAGGGAGATATCGTATATTCCACGCTGCTTGAAAAGATACTTCTTCTGTGTACGACCAAGTTCATGGCGCTTGACGCGTATGGTATGGGTGTGGAGATGGAAGGCGGAAAGCCGGGATGGTACGATGCACTAAACGGCTTGCCGGGATTATTCGGTTCTTCTATGGCCGAGACTTATGAACTGGGCAGAATGTTAGAATATGCCATCGGCGTTTTGAAAAAGTATTCGAGAACACTTGTTATGTTAAAAGAAACGGCTGATCTTATGCAGCAGGCCGCGGCGCTCGTGGATAAAGAAAAGGAACTTTTACTGCGGGAAAAAGAAGTAGTCACCTACTGGAATCAGATAAACGATATCAAGGAGTCGTATTGGGAGAAAATCTATGACGGTGTTTCGGGCGATACGATAGAAATGCAGGCGCAGAAACTGGTGGAGGTGCTGGAGAGTTTCCAAAGAATCGTCCACGCCGGTATTGCGAAAGCCTGCGCGACACAGGAAGGCATCTGTCCGACTTATTTCAGCTATGAGGTGACAGAATATACGGAGGATGAAGAGGGTATCCTGCCGCTGCACTTTGCCCTGCGGCCTGTACCTCTTTTCCTGGAAGGCCCTGTCCGTTTCTTAAAGCTTAACAATACGCCGGAAGAAAAGAGCCGCTTATACCAGAAGGTGAAAAGCAGTGATCTGTATGATGACAAGCTGTCTATGTATAAGGTGAACGCTTCGCTTAAAGATGCTTCTTTTGAGATCGGGCGGGCGAAGGCTTTCACGCCGGGCTGGCTGGAAAATGAGTCGATCTGGCTGCATATGGAATATAAATATCTGCTGGAAATCTTAAAATCCGGTATGTATCAGGAATTTATAGAAGATTTCCATAAGGCGGCGATCCCCTTTCTGGATCCGGAAGTCTATGGCAGGAGCATTTATGAAAATTCTTCTTTCATTGCCAGCAGTAAAAATCCGAACGTGCATTTCCACGGAAAAGGTTTTGTGGCAAGGCTGAGCGGTTCGACCGTGGAATTTATCCATATGTGGTCGCTAATGATGTTTGGTCTGCATCCGTTTACCGTGGAAAACGGGCAGTTGCAGCTGGCCTTTGCACCGGTGCTGCCTTCTTATCTGATCGGAGAGGATAAGACGGTGTCTGCGGTATTTATGGGAAGTACGCAGGTCGTTTATCATCTGGCGGAGCAGAAAGACTATGTTCCGGGCGGATATGAGGTACGTGAGATCGTTTTATGCGGGTCGGATGGAAACTGTCGCACAATAACGGGTGGTATTTTAATGAGGGCTGATGCAGAAGCAGTCAGAGATGGTAAATTTGATAAGATTGAAGTTACGATAGAGGGGGACATGTAAAATGAGAAAGAGCGGCGTATTATTACCGGTTTCCAGCATCCCGTCAAAGTACGGGATCGGAACCTTTTCCAGACAGGCATATGAGTTTATTGATCGACTGGCGCAGGCCGGGCAGTCATACTGGCAGATACTGCCGCTTGGGCCGACCGGATACGGCGATTCTCCATATCAGTCTTTTTCCACGTTTGCGGGTAATCCGTATTATATCGACCTGGAAACGTTGATAGAAGACGGTTATCTGACACGTAAAGACTGCGAGCAGTATGATTTCGGCGATAATGCGGAATACGTGGATTATGAGAAAGTCTATCTTTCCCGATTCAAGGTACTGCGGACGGCCTTTGAGAACAGTCATATTGAAAAAAAAGAAGACTTTCAGCTTTTTGTTCGTGAAAACAGCTACTGGCTGGACGATTATGCGCTCTATATGGCGGTGAAAAATTCTTTTGACGGCGTAAGCTGGATCGAATGGGACGAGGATATCAAGCTGCGCAAAAAGGAGGCGCTGGCCGCTTATCGGGAAAAGTATAAGACAGAGATTGCCTTTTATCAGTTCCAACAGTACCTTTTTACGAAACAATGGTCTGCCCTGAAGGCTTATGCGAATGAAAAAATGATTAAGATCATCGGCGATATCCCGATCTATGTGGCCTTTGACAGCGCTGATACATGGGCGAATCCTGAATTATTCCAGTTGGATGAAAATTCCGAGCCGATCGCCGTTGCAGGCTGCCCGCCGGATTCTTTTTCCGCCACGGGGCAGTTGTGGGGGAATCCGCTCTATAAATGGGACTATCATAAAAAAACAGATTATGCGTGGTGGATGAAGCGTATCGCCTACTGCTATAAATTGTATGATGTAGTCCGGATCGACCATTTCAGAGGTTTTGACGAATACTATGCCATTCCCTACGGCGACGAGACTGCCGAGTTCGGACATTGGGAGAAGGGGCCGGGATACGATATCTTCAAAACCATGAAGGAAGTGCTGGGAAAGAAGGCGGTCATTGCGGAGGATCTCGGCTTTTTGACCGATTCGGTCCTAAAACTGGTAAAAAAGACCGGTTTTCCGGGTATGAAGATCTTGCAGTTTGCTTTTGATTCCAGAGAGGAAAGCGATTACCTGCCGCATAACTACCAGGCCAACAGCATCGTCTATACAGGAACGCATGATAACGATACCGTTCTCGGCTGGCTGGATTCTTTAAACCGGCATGACAGATCGTTTGCCAAGAGATATTTGAACGTTCGCTCAAATAAAGATATCCAGTGGGAATTTATCAGAGCGGCCATGGCCAGTGTTTCTGATACCTGTATTATTCCCATGCAGGATTATCTCGGACTTGGGGCGAGGGCGCGCATCAACATACCTTCCACATTGGGAACGAACTGGAAGTGGAGAATGCTGCCGGATGTATTCGATGAGGAACTTGCCCTGCGCATCCGGAAAATGACGAAACTGTACGGCAGATTGTAGTAGGTAAAATTTTTCTGGGAGGTGCTTTTTACCATGCGGAGGAAAAACCGGCGAAACTGACAGTGCCTTTCTTTTTCAGTACCATCGGTGTGTACTGTACTCAATATGATCCTTCAAGCGAAAACCCCTCAGAATACTTTTTTACATTGTATGAAGTGTTCTGAGGGGTTATGCCCGGATTTATAAAACTTTCAATTTCCTCACCATACACAATGATTCCGGCATATTCTCATAGGGAGCATAATTAGGAATGACTTCAAATCCTAATTTTCGATATACCGCACAGGATTCCGCTAACAACTCCCCCGTTTCCAGAATCATCCTTTTATATCCCAATTCCTCAGCCCATTCTATCAGCAAAGAAACAAGTTTGCTCCCAATCCCCTGCCCCTGATATTCCGTATGCACAAACACTCTTTTTAATTCAACATTTTCCTCATCATACTTTCTGATCGCGCCACCGCCAATCGCCTTATTATTTTTATAAACGACGATCGCTTCCTGTATTTCATCTAACTGATTATATTTTTTGTATTTGTCTCTCTTTATCTTTTTCCCCACACGCCTATCCAGATCGATATCAAGAAGCCTGCAATTTTCTATAAAATCTTTATTCATTCCATCTGTTCTGGTGAAATCCATCTCATCTGTTCTCCTTCGCATCTTTCCTTTCAATTATACACAATCTGCTTACAGTGCAGAAAGGATTATTTGTAATTTTTCTTTAAGTTCCGGAATTTCTTTCGTGATTGTTTCCCATATGATATCATTGTCAATAATATCATAGTCATGTGCATAAATATTACGCATTCCTTTTATTTGGCGCCACGGAATATCCGGATATTTTTCTGCAAAGTTCTTATCTAATCCTACGACAAGTTCTCCTATCTGGATAATACACATCCCACACGCAAACTGAAATTCCTTAT
>JAMPIB010000085.1 GCA_023663085.1 Ruminococcus sp.
AAGACCGACGTAGCCGGACTGAAAGAAGATGTAGAAGTTCTTAAGACGGACGTAGCAGGGCTTAAGACCGATGTAGCAGAACTGAAAGAAGATGTAGAAGTTCTTAAGACCGATGTAGCAGGATTGAAAGCTGACATGATAGGATTTAAATTTGATATCTCAGGTATGAAGATTGATATCGTAAATTTAAAAACTGGTATGTCGGAAGTCAAAGATAAGCTTGCGGTTATGGAAGACGACATAGCTGACTTGAAAGATGATATGAGTGGCATGAAAAGTGACATGAAACGTTTACATCGCGACGACGCGGCTATTCTGGATGAAGTCGAGAGAGTCCACGGCATTTTGAACATTCATATAGCTGATAAAAATGTGCATACTGCATAAGAAGATCAGTTTACATTTGATGCCTGTTTTTGTGATTTTTTATATTTTCAAAGTTTTTCTTGTAAATCGATGGTAACTCCGTATTCCGGTATTTTTCCCCGGTTTTAAATGAATTTTAAGAATATCCTAAAAAAATAAAAGGAAAAATGTGATAAAGTTGAAGAAGAAGCACTGATCACGCCGTTATATAGTGAGAAGTATGCAATATTCTCAAGTCAAAGAAAAACATCATAAAAGGACAGGTGTTATTATGGAAAACAATGTTCATATCATGCTGGTGGAAGATGATGAAGCACTGGCCGGAGAAATCGTTTCCTTTCTGCAAAAATGGGGCTATATGGCAACAGCAGTCCGAAAATTTGATGACATTATATCTGATTTTATAAAATGTCAGCCTTTTTTAGTCTTGCTGGATGTCAATCTTCCCTATTTTGACGGTTTTTACTGGTGCAGAAAGATTCGCGGGATCTCGGCCGTGCCGATCATCTATATCAGCAGCAGAGGAAGTGACAATGACAAGATCATGGCGATTGCTCAGGGCGGAGATGATTATGTGGAGAAACCTTTCCGGCTGGAAGTGCTAAAGGCCAAGATAGAGGCGGTTTTGCGCAGAACCTATCAGTATAAGGTAAAAGAGCGGATTTATCTACAGGATGATATCTGGTTCGAGCAGAATATGTCTTCGTTATGGAAAGAAGGCAGGTCGATCGAACTGACGAAATCAGAAAAGCGGATCATGGAGAAATTGTTAGAACGCCGGCCGGATATCGTGGCCAGAGAAGAACTTATGATGGCGTTATGGAGTACGGATGAATTTGTCTCGGATGGCACGTTGACTACACTGGTCAGCAGGCTGCGTGATAAACTTTCTGCATTTTGCGGCAGCGAACTGATAAAAACAAAGAAAGGGCAGGGGTATTATATCGAATGAGTTATTGCAGAAAACATTACAAGGCAGGTCTGTGTATCTTATTGCCGTGCATCGCTTATAATCTTTATTTTATCTTACTGCTCCCTGGGATAAAGCTGTTTTTTCTTCTTTATCTGGACGGACTGCTTTGTCTGGTCATGGCAGTCTGTTTCGTTGCAGATTATCAAAAAGAAAGCCGGAGAGAAAGAAAAAAACGTGCGTTATTAAAAATGGATTCTTTGATATCTCAGGAATTTGAGGACAGGGAAAACGCAGATATTGCCAGACATGATATCAGGATTCTGGAAACGCAGATACAGGATGAATTTTCCAGAAATTGCGAACTGCAGGATTATATGGCCGGTTGGTGTCATGAAATCAAAGTACCGCTATCCGCGGCGTTGTTAATGTCCGAAAAGATAGAAGAGGCTGACGTGAAAGAAGTTATGCAGGAGCAGTTAGAGAAGATGAACTTACAATTAAACTCGGTACTGCTGGGGGCAAAACTGCAAAGCAGTCTTTTTGATCTGCAGATTGGTGAAGTAAATCTTTTTCAATGTGTGAAAAAATCCATTCATAACAATCAGTTTTTTCTGGTTAAAAAGCATTTTACTTTAAAAATATCGGAAAACATAAAAAATACAGGAGGGGCGGACACCGGATATGTTGTGGACGGGACCGAAGCAGAAGCTTCAGAGACAGACTGCGCTATGGGTATCCGCGTATACACCGATCCTGCCTGGCTTGTCTATGTGCTGGATCAGCTTATCAGTAATGCGGTCAAATATGCGGGTGACGAGCCTGTATTGAAGATATATGCGAAAATGCAAAATGAAACAATCCGGCTTTATGTGGAAGATAACGGCGAAGGCATCAAAGAAAGCGATATCCGCC
The DNA here is from genome assembly GCA_023663085.1 of Ruminococcus sp. Classification (GTDB taxonomy): domain Bacteria; phylum Bacillota; class Clostridia; order Lachnospirales; family Lachnospiraceae; genus UBA3282. Next base: position 2,192 of record JAMPIB010000085.1, read on the forward strand.
GGATCTTTGAAAAGGGATACACCGGAAGTAACTATCACAACGGACAATATAAGTCTACCGGCATGGGCCTTTACATGACGGCGCTTATCCTGGAAAAGTTAGGACATGATATTACAGTGGAAAGCGAATATGGAAAAGGAAGCAGATTTATTATCACCTTTTCGGACAACAGAGAATATTTTTTCCAGTAAACATTCATAACAGACAGAAATGTAAGTTTTGGGCTTCTTTTGTAAGGTTACTGTAAGGATTATTTGTCTGTGATCATTTATAATAGTTTCAAAGCACCGGCGGGTTTTCGGATGAGCAGGCCGGCAGAGGAAAAAGTTTCTGCTTCGAGGCACGCTTTCGCTCCGTGAAAAATCGCAGCGGTACTAAGTTCGTGTGATGCAGAACATCCCACTCACTAAGTACCGGCGTTTTTCAAGGGCCTGTCAGCAGAATCCTTTTTCCTCTGCCGGCCTGCTCATCCGAAAACCCGCCGGTGCCTCATCAATCCAATCAGAGAGGAAACTATTATGAATGAAAAAAAGATCGTAGAAATGAAGAATCTGACCAAAGACTATGGGACCAAAGGGTTCCGCACGAAAGTGCTGCGGGGCGTGGACTTGACGATCTACGCCCATGATTTTATCGCCATCATGGGGCCGAGCGGCTCCGGAAAGACGACGCTCCTCAATATCCTGTCGTCTATCGACAAACCGACGCAGGGCATCCTTTTGCTGGACGGTAAAGACATCAACAGTATCAGTAATCAGGAATTATCGAAACTGCGCAGGGACAGGATCGGCTTTGTCTTTCAGGATTATAACCTGCTGGATACCATGACGCTGGAAGACAATATTGCCCTGCCGTTATCACTAAACGGTGTATCTTCAAAGGAGTGCATGGATAAGACCAAAGAACTGGCGAAGATGTTCGGTTTAACGGAGCATCTGCACAAATATCCCTATCAGTTATCCGGCGGGCAAAAGCAGAGGGGCGCGGTCTGCCGTGCGCTGATCACCGGGCCGGAGATTCTTTTTGCCGACGAACCGACAGGAGCGTTAGATTCTAAGTCGGGCAGGGATCTGCTGGAATGTTTCCGGGCGGTCAATGAAAAGAAGCAGGCGGCCATCCTTATGGTCACGCACGACGCGTTCAGCGCTTCTTATGCCAAAGATGTTTATATCTTAAACGATGGCCAGATGAAATGCAGATTGAGCAGAGGAGAGAGCCGGAAAGAGTTTTATGACCGCATCATCTCCGTACAGGCTTCTATGGGGGATTCGTTTGGGGAAGAAACGGGAGGTGGTCTATCATGAGCATCAGAAAACTCGCCTGGTATAATTTTAAGAAAAGTTTCCGCAATTATTTTTCCATGATCCTTTCGCTGGCGTTTACAGTCCTGATCGTCTTTAATTTTATCAATCTTATTTTTACGGGAACGTTCCGCGCGCTGGGAGAGAGGAATAAAAGCTATATTGATATCATCATTCAGGTGATCTCTTTTGTATTGTTCTGCTTTATGTTTTTCTTTATCTGGTATGCGACCAATGTTTTTTTAACGACCCGGAAAAAGGAGATCGGTATCTATATCTTCATGGGACTGACCAACCGCAAGATCGCCAGTCTGTATATGCTGGAGACTATTATGACGGGCATTGCGGCGCTTATCCTCGGTATCTGCTCCGGAATCGTGACAACACAGCTTTTTCAGATGATCTTGTTAAGAATATCCGAGATAGCTATCGACATATCGTTTTCTTTTGCGTGGGAGCCGATTCTGCTGACGGCATTGATCTATACGCTCATTTATGCGCTATTCGTACTGAAAGGCTATCTGAATATCGTAAAAAGCAGCGTGTTAGAGATGATTTCTGCCTCCAGACAGAACGAATATGTTAAAATAAATGGGCGGTTTCTGCTTTTGAAAGCCATACTGGGTATTATAGTTCTTGGGAGCGGCTACTATCTGGCCGTATATAAAAGCGGCCATTACGTGATCGAGAATCTTCTCGGAGCCACAGTCCTTGTCTGTGCCGGAACTTATCTGGTCTTCGGCGGTTTCTTACCAATGCTGTTTCAGTATCTGGCGGGCCGCAAGTCTTTTTTGTACAGGCATGAAAGGAATCTGTGGGTCAACAATGTGATTTTCCGTATGCGCAAAAACTACAGGACGTATGCCATGACATGTATCCTGCTCACCTGTTCGGTCACCGCACTGGCGGCGTCTTTTGCGACGAAGGAACAGTATGAAAATATGCAGCATTTCCGGAATACTTATACCTTTCAGATCGTCAGCAGTATCCCGGATATGGAAAAAGAGACGGCGGAACTGATAGAAAAGGACAACGATATCGAATACAGCAGTTTCCTTCCCTGGTTTGGGCTGGATGGCAGTTATTTTTCAAACGGCTTCGGCTATGGTTTTCTGTCTTTTTCCAATGTAAAAAAAGCGGCGGCGGATGCCGGTCTGGATTTCCCTTATGAAAGTCTGGGGGATGATGAGATGATCTGTGCAACGCATATCTATCTGATGTCTTTTATCACCGATAAGTCCGGCCGCAGCGAGACGATTGGCGGCAAGACCTATCGTGTCATAGAAGAGACGCAGGTGCCGTACATGGGATATCTGCAGGAAAGCACCAGTTTTTATATCGTAAGCGACCGGACATATGAAGAACTGCTTTCCCTGTGCAGGCAGAAGGACCCGCAGGAGGGGAAATTTTCTGAAAATTACACCTATAACTATAAAATAAAAGATATTTATAATTACGCTGCTTCGCTGGATGAACTGGACAAGATCGTACACAGCACGGAAGAAAGCTATACGGGCCGCGTGGCCATCGACCCGGAGGATGACGAAACCGTCTGGATCAAAGTGGAATATTCGCTGTGTGTATTCGTATTTCTGGTGTTTGTCTTAGCGAGCGGGAGCATACTGTTCATGAAACTCTATAACGATGCTTTTGAGGAAAAGGAGCGCTGCGATATTCTGCGCAAGATCGGTGTTTCCGGAAAAGTGCTCGGTAAGGCGGCGGCTAAGGAACTGCGGACGGCGTATGCCATGCCGTTTGTATTGATGACGATCTCTTCCTGTTTTGCCATCCATGCGCTGGAACTTATTATGTCTAATAATTTAAAGAGCGTTAATATTGCCAGTATCGCGATTATTTTTGTAGTGCTGGTATGCTTCTATATGCTGTCCGTGGTGTTTTATAAAAAGAATGCGTCCATTCACTTATGACAAAAACCGTGCGTTTCGTGACAAGGAGGTTAAGAAACTGCTGCAACACACCCGATAATAATATAAGATACCGGAAAATGGATTTTGAAAGTAATCGGCCACGGAGGGGCAGGAAGGAAAGTTATCGGGATATATATGAATATTGCAATCTGTGATGATGAAAGCAGGATCAGAGAAGGCATAGAAAGATTGCTGAAAGAGGCGTTCCCGGAAACAGAGATACGCCAGTTTGCCACAGGAAGTACGCTGTTGCAGGCGGTGAATGAGCAGTATGCGCCGGATATCGTATTGCTTGATATTGCAATGGAGGATATGGATGGTATGGAGACCGCGAGGAAACTGCGGGAGATTTCGGATCCGCTGCTTATTTTTGTAACAGGCGTTAAGGAACAGGTGTTCGAAGCTTTTGATGTAGGCGCTTTTCATTATCTGTTAAAACCGGTGGAAAAAGAAAAGCTGCTTGCGGTCATGGAAAGGGCTGTTGCAGAGGCGGAGAAGACAAAGGCCAGACCAAAATCCATGTTGATAAAAGTACAGGAAGGTTATCGCAGGCTGAATGTTACGGATATCCTCTATGCGGAGAGCGAGGGCAGGAAGATCATCCTGCATACGAAAAAAGAAAAACTGGAATTTTACGGCAAAATGGAAGAACTGGAGAAGAATCTGGGAGAGGGATTCTATCGCTGTCATAGAAGCTATATCGTATCGCTTACAGAGATCAGAGGGTATGACAGTACGAGCATCAGCGTGAGCAGCGGGGAAACGATTTATCTGGCGAAGCGCAAATACGGGGAGTTTGTACAGGTATATTGCAGGTTTTTGCAGGAGTAAGAAGGGATAAAAAGATAGAGAGGAAAAGAGATTCTGATGCGCAGATCTGGGCTAAGGGGTCTCTTTTTGGTTAAATGAAAATGAATCATGGTTAACTGCGCGTCCATTGTGTTTCCAAAGATTTGACATTATACTGGTATTACCGATCGGAATGAAAAGAGAGAAAGGAATAACAGATGTTATGGAATTGTATATTGGAAACAGAATTGCAGAATTACGAAAGAAAAGAGGGATGACGCAGGAACAGCTGGCCAGGGAACTGGGGGTGTCGGCGCCGGCGGTCAGTAAATGGGAAACGGATACGTCTTATCCGGACATTACGATTCTATGTCCTCTGGCAAGGGCGCTGGGAACGAATGTGGATACGCTTCTGGAATATGAGGAAATATTGAGCAGGGAAAAGGCCAATGCGTATATGGAACAGATCCTCCGTATCAGGCAGGAAGAGGGGATAGAAGCGGCGGAGAAAGAACTGCAAACCATACTGCACAGGTATCCGAACAACATAGCGCTCAAATTTTCGGCGGCTGCGATCTATACGGTTTTTGAAGTCGGAAACGTGCAGGCGGGGGAAGAAGAGGTCAAAAGATGGAATCAGGAGAAAAGAGCGCTGGTGCAAAGAATATACGAGAGCGGAGATCTGGAATACAGGCAGGCGGCGACCGCCATGCTGGCTTCTTTTGCCTTGCAGGAGAATGATCTGGAAAAAGCAGAGGTATATCTGAAAGAACTGCCGGATATTGCAAACGATATGACTTCTGATACGACCGGGCTGTGGGTTAAATTTTTCCGGCAAAAAGGCGAGATGCAGAAAGTCACAGAGATATTGCAAAAGAGGCTGTTTTTTCTGGCAACACAGATGAACAGCTGTCTGTTGGTGATGATAGAGCCGGAAGAAGTGGAAGAAGAAAGATTATTCAAATTGTGTTCCGTTTATCAGAAACTGGACGAGATCATTTATGATGGCACGGGAGAAAGCGGTCTTGTACTGGCGATCGCCCTGGCGAAAGCAGGCCGGGAGGAAGAAGCGGCCGCACATCTGATCTCTTATCTGGAAAGCCATGAGACGAGTCTTCCTGTGCCCAATCCGCTTTTGTTCGCGCCGACGGTCTGTCAGGCCGGGAAAGAAGTTGTGTCTACGCGGGAATTTAAAGAGATGTTACTTGGCAGCATTACGGCAGACCCGTTTTGTGCGAAACTGTGCGAAAGAGAAGACGTGCGGGCGGTAATAGAGAGGTGGCAAGGAAAGGGTGTTTGAGACGGCAAAAGAAAACCACGGTTTCCGGTATACACAGATGTATGGGAAAGCCCGG
>JAMPIB010000086.1 GCA_023663085.1 Ruminococcus sp.
AACTACGACAGGGACAACGTCAACAGGCCGCATAGCTGTGTGATAGAGACAGTGAGAAAGAGAAACAAGCGGAGGAATACATGATATGCATTACGGGATTTATACGCGGGAAGGCATAGAAAAAAAACTGATTCACATTACGGATGACGGAAGCAGTATTACCTATATTCATCATAATATAACCCGAAATTACAGAAATCCGGAAGAAAAAGTGCAGGCAGAAATTTTCTGTAAATTAATTCTCTGGTACAATTATCCGGCTGAAAAAATCGGATTGTATGTTCCCGTTACGGATGGCTCAACAAAAAAGCAGGCAGATATTTTTGTCTATAACGATAATGCGCACACATCACCGCTTGTTGTTATTGAATGCAAAAAGGAGGATGTATCCGAGCAGGAATTTATACAAGCCGTAAATCAGGCTTTTTCGTATGCTTACTTTACATCGGGAACAATTAAATATGTGTGGACTACATCAGGAATCAAAAATGCATATTTTAAATTCGACAAAGAAAGCAGTGTCAGAGAAACTGTTTCCGACATTCCGCAGTATGGCGTCAAAAAGTTAAGCGCGTACAAATATGCATATAACGGAGGAACTACGGAAAGCGGCCAGCAGTTGTTCCCGCTTACGAAGGTTTCCGAAAGCGAATTGACGAATATATTCAAGCAGGCACATCAGGCGCTTTGGGGCGGCGGGGAATTAAATCCTTCGGAGGCTTTTGACGAGCTTGATAAGCTTATTTTCTGTAAAATATATGACGAAAAAAAGGATCGTGATATCGGTGAACCGTATGATTTTCAGGTAATACCTGTTGAACCGGAAAATAATACCGAAGCGGCAAAAGCAAAAGCAGAATCGGAAACCAACGCGCGGCTCTTAAAACGTTTGAATGCGCTCTATGAAGAAGGACGTCGAATCGGTGAGCGAAAAAACGATCCCGAAATTTTTAAGGATAACATTAAATTAAATGCAGCAAAAGCCAGAACAGTAGTCAGTTATCTGGAAGGAATTGATCTTTTAAGTACGGATCTTGACAGTAAAGGCCGGGCTTTCGAAACCTTTATGGGATCTTTTTTCCGTGGAGATTTCGGTCAATATTTCACACCAAGAAATATCGTTTCTTTTATCGTAGACAGTCTTCCTATTACGAACAAGAGCAGAGTTTTGGATACCTCGTGCGGCAGCGGCGGTTTTTTGCTGCATGCATTGGATAAGGTGCGTAAAGCTGCGACACAAAGGTATCCCGATCACAAAACGGATGTGAAGCAACATGCAAGATGGTGGCCGTATTGGCATGACTTTGCGGAAAATAATCTTTTTGGCATAGAAATCAATGAACAAATTGCTCGTACTGCCAAAATGAATATGATTATTCATGATGACGGCCACACGAATGTTGTTGCATCCGACGGGTTGCTCCCTCCCGAAGATCTGCAGGAAAAGACTGGCAATCCGGGCTTTCGAAGTAATTCGTTCGAATTTATTATTACGAATCCGCCGTTCGGTTCGGTTATAAAGCAAACGGAAAAAGCTTATCTGCATCAATACTCTCTGGCAACCAGGGACATAGATTGGCTGAATCCCGCGAGTAAAGCAGCGGATCGTCCGAGCCAAAGCAGCGAGGTGTTGTTCATTGAGCAGGCAGAGCAGTATCTGACGGATGGCGGTTATCTGGCAATTGTTTTACCGGACGGCATTTTAACCAATTCCAGTATGCAGTATGTGCGTGATTACATCGGCGACACCTTTCGGATTGTGGCGGTTGTTTCCTTGCCTCAAACCGCATTTATGGCAACGGGTGCCGGCGTAAAAAGTTCCGTGCTATTCCTGAAAAAGTACAGTCGAACCGAAAAGGAAAAGCGACAGACGGTTCGGGCAGAGATTCAATCCTTTTTGTTATCAGAATCGGATAACGGTATGGAACTGTTTTCGCTGTTGGAGCAAAAGAAGAAAGAAATTGCAAAATATAATAAATTAATCAGAACCGCAGAAAGGGATTCTGATGCAGATTCTCAAAGAATAAAAGAGGTGCGGCAGTCTGTTCTTGACGACTTTGACGAAAAAATTGAAAAACTGAAAGAAGAGTTAATAGAATCCTATGAAGCGTATTACAAAACGTCATTAATCAATTATCCCATATTCATGGCGATTGCAGAAGATATCGGTTTCGACGCCACGGGAAAAGAAACCGGCAATAACGAATTAATTTCGATAGCGAAAGAGTTAGGTAAATTCATTGAAGCAATCGAAAACGGAAAAGACCGTTTTTTTCTCTAAGCCCCATTTTTGATGAGAATAAGTTGTTTCTAATAAATTGGGGCGAAATGGAGGGCAGGATAGATCCGTTTTATTATAAATCGGACTATCGGCTTCTGGAAAAGGCTGTTCTGAAAAACACAAAGCATAAGCTGCGTGATTTTATCATTTATATGGCTGGCGGTGCAACGCCGAGTAAGGACGAAAAGGGAAAGTATTATACGGACGCTTCCGGTATTCCTTTCATCAGAGTCCAGAACCTGACACCGGAGGGGTTAAATCTAAATGAATGTGTGTTTATTAATGAGTATACTCATAATAATATGCTTTCCCGCAGCAAGGTGAAGGGAAACGATCTTTTGGTTAAAATTACCGGCGTGGGCAGGATGGCGGTTTCTTCTGTTGCGCCGCAATCGTTTGACGGAAACATTAATCAGCATATAGTTGTTATTAAAACAAAAGATCGTCAGACAAGCGAATGGATCGCAGCATATTTAAATTCTGATATCGGTGAGAAACTGGCATCCAGGAGATCAACTGGCGGAACACGCCCGGCTTTGGATTACGCCGCACTGCGTTCCATTCCTGTAATAATGAAGGAAGACATTGTTAAAATCATGGAATCTGCATATGAGCAGAAGCGGCAAAAGGAATGCCAGGTTCAAAAATTACTCGACGGTATAAACAGTTATTTAATAGACGCGCTTGGTATTGCATTGCCGCCTGAAAACGCTGACAATTTATCCGGCCGCATGTTTTATGTACATGCCGTTGACTTACTGGGCGGGAGATTTGACCCGCGCAAATACAGCAAAAAGTACAGGCAGATATTGAGCGCAATAGAGTCGGCATCGTGCGACAGGAAACCGCTAAAGGAAATTATAAAGGAGGATACATCCGGAGACTGGGGAATGGATGATTCTGCAGAAGATCCTGATTTGATTTCCTGTCTTACGATCAGGGGTACAGAGTTTGACAATAAATTCAATCTGAATTTAGATAACAGCAGAACTAAATTCAGGAAGTACCGTCCTGAATTATTCGATAAAATCAAGTTGACCGAAAAAGACATCTTGATTGAAAAGTCGGGCGGCAGCGAAGATCAGCCTGTTGGCCGCGTTGCGTTTATCGAGAAGACCAGGTTGGATTCCTGCCGGTTGGCTTTCAGCAATTTTATTCATCGTATAAGAATCGACGAGGAAAAAGCTGTTCCTGAATATGTTTTTGAATATCTGCGCCTGATGCACAATATAAAAATCACGGAAGTTATGCAGACGCAGACCAACGGTATCAGAAATCTGATTATGCGGGAATATTTCACGCAGATAATTCTTTTACCGGAACCTGATGAACAGCGGGAAATTGCAGTACATGCTGCCCGGATGAGAAAACAGGCATATGAGTTACAGATCGAAGCCAAAAAGATCGTTGAAGATGCAAAAAGAAGAGTTGAAAAAATACTTTTGGGAGAAAAAGAATGAGATTAACGGGGATTGTTGATTATTCTATGGGAAATTTCCTTTGTATAAGAGGGTTTTGTCCGATGATTCAGTTGGCTGATATATCTGAGACGATTCCGGAAATTCAGCGTGACCTGTTATCTGATCATGCCGGTGAAATGGATAAGTTTTTATCGGGAGGAGAATTTACATTCTTCCCTGAAGTCATTTTGTGTTCTGATTTGGCATCAAACGGAGCGAGACAGGACGCCATTGCATCCTTCCGGATGGCGGTACGGCAAAAGCAGAATTTTTACGGTCGGGTTGGCCCGTTTAAATTTGCTGTGAAAGGATATGAATTAAAGAGTAAGGAGGACTCCCGTAAAAAGGATAATGTGCAGACTGTTTATATGGATTTTGACGAGGCCCAAACAGCTAAATTTCTGCGTATTGACGGCAATCACAGATTAAGCGCGGTCAACGAGGGCTCATCTTATAAGGATAAGGCCATTTCCTTTTGCCTCTTATTGTTCAGCGGGGTAAGCGAAACGGATAAGTTCTGTCGGGCGCTGTTCCACAATATCAATACAAAGCAGATTCCGCTGAAAGATGAAGAAAATTTAAATGTTATTATTGAAAGTACTGCCGTGTTTTCTGATGAAGACCTGGCGGCTAACTTTGGAACACCGTACCTGTATACCCGAAAACTTTGCGGCAAAACAGATTTATCGCACTATCCGCTGATTCAAAAGTATATCGGGGATAGCAAGTATACTTATTTTGTCGGTATTTTCGAGCATTTGTTGAAGCAGAGGCTGATTGAAAACGAGCCGGAATGTGTTGATGTCATTATTCAAAAGCTGTCAGATATCAACACCGCGTTGAGAGAATCAGGTATTGCAAATGTGACGGAGAACATTGCTGTTTTGGGAGCAATGACATTTTATAAGCTGCAGGGGAATGAAGGAAAATATAAAAGTTTTATACGCTGGGTGCAGAAAAATAACATTGGCATTGCTGATAAATTACATATTAACGATGTGATTTCAATTTATGATTCTGTATATGCACATATACCCAAACGGGTATTTTTAGCGCGCTGGTATCCGGACAGCGAGCCGCATTTAAGTAAAGCGAACGGAAGATTAGCTGTAATCAGGCGAATCGTAGAAGAGGATTTCAGGCTGCAGTTAATTGATTTGGGAACTCAAGGCGGCGGAACATACTCTATCAGAGATTTGATGTATAGAGAAATCGGAGCATCCGATATTTTTATCGCAGACCTGACAGGTAACAGACATAATGTCATGGTCGAAGTAGGATATGCTATAAAGAATGTGGGATTGGAAAGAATGCTATTATATTCGGAATCAATGGAAGGCGCGGAAAAACCGCCGTTTGATCTTAACGGTTTTCGCTATGAGCCAATTGTTGATTCAAATGATATAGAGCTTAAGGTGAAACCCAAGCTGAAAGATATCATAGCTGGAATTGCTTCGGGCGAATTATGAGAGGGCAGTTTCTGATAGGTTTGTTTTGGGTAGGCCTTCATTGCATTGATTCTGCATTTATGATAGAATGATGTCTGCAGAAGATAACCAGTGAGATTGATGTATACAGGTAAATTGTTTTAATGTTGACGTCGGCAAAGCAGGATAACAGGCAGGAGGAATGTAAAGCGTATGGGTATCTATCTGAATCCGGGAAATAAGGGCTTCTGGGAGTCTGTCCGCTCGGAAATTTATGTCGATAAGACAGGCTTGATCGCAGAGGTAAACAAGTGCGTCAACACGGAGCAGAAATATGTCTGTGTCAGCAGACCGCGGCGTTTTGGAAAGTCCATGGCGCTGAAAATGCTGGCCGCTTACTATAGCCGGGGCTGTGATTCTGGAGAGCTGTTTATAAAGTATAAGATTGCAGAAAGCCCGTCCTATAAGGAGCATCTGAATCAATATGATGTGATATTCTTGAACATGCAGCAGTTTCTGATCCGGGCAAAGGACAGGGATATCACAGAATATCTGGAACAGGCTGTATTGGAGGAGCTTCGGGAAGCCTATGGCAGTCTGTTCCCGGAACAGACGACGGCTTTGGCAACGGCGCTTGAAAAAATCTACGCAAAGACAGACAAGCAGTTTGTTTTCCTGATAGATGAATGGGACTGTGTGATGCGGGAGCGGCAGGAATCGGAAGTCTTGCAGAAGCAATATCTGGATTTCCTGCGCGACCTGCTGAAGGATCAGCCCTATGTGGCACTGGCCTATATGACAGGCATCCTTCCTGTAAAGAAATACGGGCAGCATTCGGCGCTGAATATGTTCCGGGAGTATTCCATGA
>JAMPIB010000087.1 GCA_023663085.1 Ruminococcus sp.
ACTGCAAGAAGTATGGGCATCACAGTAGAAGAGTAATGGAGGAACGGATATGAAACATGGTAAAAAATATCAGGAGGCTGCGAAGCTTGTAGACCGTAAAGTACAGTACGATCCGGCAGAAGCAGTTGCATTAGTGAAAAAAACAGCTACAGCAAAGTTTGACGAAACTGTAGAAGTTCATATCAGAACAGGCTGCGACGGACGTCATGCGGAACAGCAGATCCGTGGCGCGGTAGTATTACCGAATGGAACAGGCAGGAGTGTAAAAGTCCTGGTATTCGCCAAAGGTGATAAACTGGCGGAGGCAGAAGCAGCCGGAGCAGATTATGTAGGCGGCGACGAGCTGATCCCTAAGATCCAGAACGAAGGATGGTTAGACTTTGACGTTGTAGTAGCAACACCGGATATGATGGGTGTTGTCGGACGTCTCGGTAAAGTCCTCGGCCCGAAAGGTCTGATGCCGAACCCGAAAGCCGGTACGGTAACAATGGATGTGACCAAAGCGGTCAACGATATCAAAGCCGGTAAGATCGAGTACAGACTTGACAAGGCTAATATCATCCATGTGCCTGTCGGAAAAGTTTCTTTTGATGAAGCAAAACTGCAGGAAAACCTGGATGCCTTAATGGAGGCGATCATCAAGGCAAAACCGTCGGCATTAAAGGGACAGTATTTAAAGAGTATCACCCTTGCGACAACAATGGGCCCCGGCGTGAAGATCAACACAGCAAAATATTAATAAAAAAATTCCTGTCGGAGACGGCGGGAATTTTTTAATATAAGAAACATGATCTGAATTTTGTGGTATACTGATAATATGAGAAAACGTAGATCTGGAAAAAAGCATTCCAATTTCATACTACCTTTTTGCGTTACGCTGGGCCTTGTTCTTTTAACAGGTTTTTTTGCGCTGTTTTCTTATCTGTGGGTTACGCGGGAAACAGAGGCGGAGCCCGTTTCCAGTAGTTTTCAGCTGGTCAGGGAGGAAACGGCTCCGGTAAAAGAACAGGTTCCGGCTCAGGAGATCGTCGAAGAAAGCACGAAGTACGGAGATATCCTGCAGGATGCCGCTTATATGGCGGAACATAATATTTATGCCAAAGAAGCGGCAAATGAAGAGTATGTGACGATCGCTTTTGCGGGCGATATCCTTTTTGATGCGAACTACAGCGTCATGGCCACACTGATACAAAACGGCGGCAGCATACAAAGCGGCATTGATGCGGAAGTGATCGCGCAGATGCAGAGCGCGGATATCATGATGTTGAATAATGAATTTCCCTATTCCGACAGAGGAACACCCACGCCGGAAAAACAGTTTACGTTCCGGGCCGCTCCCTCTACGGTGTCTTATCTAAATGATCTGGGCGTGGATATTGTGTCGTTAGCCAATAATCACGCTTACGATTACGGGGAAGAAGCGCTCGTAGACACTCTGCAATGCTTAAAAGGAGCGGGTATCCCTTATGTGGGGGCGGGCATGAACATACAGGAGGCATGTGCGCCGGTCTATTATATCATTAATGATATGAAAATTGCCTTTATTTCGGCGACGCAGATCGAGCGGCTGGATAATCCCGATACGAAAGAGGCAACCGATGTTTCGCCGGGCGTTTTCCGCTGCTGGAACGGTGAAAGACTCATGCAGAAAGTGCAGGAGGCCAGGGCGGAGAGTGATTTTGTCATCGTCTATGTCCATTGGGGGACCGAGAACCAGGAAGAGACCGACTGGACGCAGAATAAGCAGGCCGTTGAACTGGTAGAAGCGGGCGCTGATCTGATCATCGGCGACCACCCGCATATCCTGCAGCGGATTGAAATCATCAACGGTGTGCCTGTCATATACAGTCTGGGAAATTTCTGGTTTAACTCCAAACCGCTCGATACGGGGATGGTAAAAGTGACGCTCACGGAAGAGGGGCTGCAAAGTTTTCAATTTATCCCCTGCCTGCAGAGTAACTGCCGCACGGTACTGCTTAAAGGCGAGGAAAAAGAACGGGTGCTCGGTGAGATGCGCAGAATGTCGGGAAGTGTGCAGATCGACACGGAAGGCTGTCTGGTATTGCCGCCGAAATAAAAGTGTTGACATCCTTTTCCTGCTATGATATATTATACAAGGTCGTCAGATATGATTTCTGTTGAAAGCATTTCTGAAAGACCATGCCGAAGACAGTAGGTGCCGTTATGGCGTAAGGATTCCGCCTACCGAGGAGAAGAGTTTATGATATGTATGCAAACCTTCCTGTCTTTGGGGAGGTTTTTTTATAACTCCTGATCGGCGTAAAATCTATAAGGAGGTAAAAGCAATGGCAAAAGTTGAAATGAAGAAAACTGTTGTAGACGAGATTTCCGCAGCCATCAAAGACGCACAGTCGGTTGTTCTGGTCGATTACCGCGGACTTACGGTAGAACAGGATACGGCTCTGCGTAAAGAACTTCGCGAGGCAGGCATCAACTACAAAGTTTACAAAAACACGATGATGAACTTTGCGTTCAAAGGTACTGACTGCGAGGCGCTTCTTCCGTATCTGGAAGGGCCGAGTGCGGTGGCGATTTCCACAGAAGACGCGACAGCACCTGCAAGAGTTCTTTGCAAATTCGCAAAAACAGCAGATAAGCTGGAGATCAAAGGCGGCATTGTGGAAGGCGTTGCTTATGACGCGGCAGGGATCACCAATATTTCCAAGATTCCGTCCAGAGAAGAACTGCTTTCCAAGCTGCTTGGCAGCATCCAGTCACCTATTACAAACTTTGCCCGCGTCATGAATCAGTTAGCGGAAAAAGGCGGCGCATCGGAGTGCGAGGCACCTGCGGCGGCAGCGGAAGAAGTACCCGCGGCAGCAGAAGAAGCGGCACCGGTCGAAGAGGCTCCGGCAGTTGAAGAGACCCCGGCAGCTGAAACGGAAGCGTCTGCGGCAGAGACTACAGCCGAGTAAACTACAATAATCAGTAAGAAAACAAATCACAAATAATGGAGGTAAATAATCATGGCAAAATTATCCACTCAGGAATTAATTGATGCAATCAAAGAGTTGACAGTATTAGAATTAAATGATCTTGTGAAAGCATGCGAAGAAGAGTTTGGCGTATCCGCGGCAGCAGGCGTTGTTGTTGCAGCAGCAGGCGCAGGCGATGCAGGCGCAGCGGCAGAAGAGAAGACTGAATTTGATGTTGAGCTGACAGAGGTTGGCCCGAACAAAGTTAAAGTCATCAAAGTCGTTCGTGAAGCTACAGGTCTTGGACTGAAAGAAGCAAAAGACCTTGTTGATTCCGCACCGAAGATGGTCAAAGAAGGCGCTTCTAAAGAAGAAGCTGACGACATCAAGGCTAAACTTGAGGCTGAAGGCGCTAAAGTTACACTGAAATAAGAAAGTAAGATACAGACCTTCTGAAACGGTGAGAGATGCCGTTCCGGAAGGTCTTTTTACCTTATAGGAAAGTCCGTCGTTAGATGGACATGGAATCAGAAGGCGAACTTGTTCGCTTTTTTATGGCATCGGGATACCCCCTCTGGCATTTTCTGAAAATAATCATTGACTCCGTCCCCCTCTTGTAGTACAATGTATGATGCACTATTGTGCAATGGTATGCTTATTTGGCTGTAATTTCCAGATAAACATACGCTAAATCTTAGGAAAGCTGCGTTTTTACCGGCTTTCTATAGTCATGAATCATAAAGAACGGGGTGAAATTGTCAATGGAAAAGAACAGAATCCGTGCGACTGCTTCAGGCAAGAACACGCGTATGACTTATGCACGACAGAAAGAAGTTCTGGAAATGCCGAACCTGATCGAAGTTCAGAAGAACTCCTATCAATGGTTTCTGGATGAGGGACTGAAAGAGGTTTTTGACGATATTTCTCCTATTTCAGACTACAGCGGACATCTGAGTCTGGAATTTGTAGATTTTGAACTGTGCGAAGACGACGTCAAGTATTCTATTGAAAAATGTAAAGAAAGAGATGCGACTTATGCGGCGCCGTTAAAGGTGAAAGTCCGCCTGATCAATAAGGAAAAAGACGAAATTACGGAACACGAGATTTTTATGGGCGATCTGCCGCTTATGACAGCAACGGGAACTTTCGTCATCAATGGAGCGGAGCGTGTTATCGTCAGCCAGTTGGTACGTTCCCCCGGTATTTATTATGCGATAAGCCATGACAAGATCGGTAAAAGACTGTTTTCTTCTACCGTCATTCCAAATCGTGGAGCGTGGTTGGAATATGAAACGGATTCCAATGATGTTTTTTACGTGCGCGTTGACAGAACCAGAAAAGTGCCGATCACCGTACTGCTCAGGGCGCTGGGAGTGGGTTCCAATGAGGAGATCAGGGAACTGTTCGGTGATGAGCCTAAAATAGAAGCCAGTTTTACGAAAGACGTTTCTGAGAATCATCAGGAAGGTCTCTTAGAGTTATATAAAAAGATCCGTCCGGGCGAGCCGCTTAGCGTGGAGAGCGCGGAAAGTCTGATCACTTCTATGTTTTTTGACCCCAGAAGATATGATCTGGCGAAAGTCGGCAGATATAAATTCAATAAAAAACTGATGTTCCGAAACCGGATCAGACATCATATCCTTGCAGAAGATGTTGTGGATACGCTGACGGGAGAGGTGCTTGCCAAAGCCGGTGATAAAGTGACGGCTGAAATGGCGGATGAGATCCAGAATGCGGCGGTTCCTTATGTGTGGGTGCAGACAGAAGAAAAGAATGTCAAAGTATTGTCTAACATGATGGTAGACATTACACACTTTGTTGAGTGTACGCCAAGGGAATTGGGCGTTACGGAACTTGTTTATTATCCTGTTTTGCGGCAGATCCTGGATGAATACAGCGACGATCCGGAACTTCTGGCCGAAGCGATCCAGAAAAATGTCCATGAACTGATCCCGAAGCATATTACGAAAGAAGATATCATTGCTTCTATTAATTATAATATCCATCTGGAATATGGTATCGGTAATGACGATGATATCGAC
>JAMPIB010000088.1 GCA_023663085.1 Ruminococcus sp.
TAGCAATCAATGGTTTTGGTCGTATCGGTCGTCTTGCATTCAGACAGATGTTCGGCGCAGAAGGATACGAAGTAGTAGCGATCAACGATTTAACAAGCCCTAAGATGCTGGCACACTTGTTAAAGTATGATTCTTCACAGGGAAGATATGAGAAGGCTGATACAGTTTCAGCTGGTGAAGATTCCATCACAGTTGATGGCAAAACTCTGAAGATCTACAAAGAGCCGGATGCTAACAATTGTCCTTGGGGCGAACTTGGCGTAGATGTAGTATTGGAGTGCTCCGGTTTCTACACATCCAAAGAAAAAGCACAGGCGCATATCAATGCCGGCGCTAAGAAAGTAGTTATTTCCGCTCCTGCAGGAAATGATCTTCCTACGATCGTTTACAACGTAAACCACACAAAACTGACAAAAGAGGATACTATCATTTCAGCGGCTTCCTGTACAACAAACTGCCTGGCACCTATGGCAAAAGCGCTGAATGATCTGGCTACGATCAAATCCGGTATCATGAGCACGATCCATGCTTACACAGGCGATCAGATGATCCTTGATGGCCCTCAGAGAAAAGGCGATTTAAGAAGAAGCCGTGCAGGTGCTATCAATATCGTTCCTAACAGCACAGGTGCTGCTAAGGCTATCGGTCTTGTTATTCCTGAACTGAATGGCAAACTGATCGGTTCTGCTCAGCGTGTTCCTACTCCGACAGGTTCTACCACTATTCTGGTAGCAACAGTTGAGAAGTCCGTAACAAAAGATGAGATCAATGCAGCTATGAAAGCGGCAGCGAACGAGTCCTTTGGTTACAATGATGAAGAAATCGTATCTTCCGATGTTATCGGTATGAGATTTGGTTCTCTCTTCGATGCAACACAGACTATGGTAGGCGCTGACAATCTGGTACAGGTTGTTTCCTGGTATGACAATGAGAACAGCTACACAAGCCAGATGGTAAGAACGATCAAATACTTCGCTGAATTAGGCTAATATTTGATACAAAGAGCAATCTAAGCTAAGATCTTTTAAGGTCCGGCCTTGTTGGGCCGGGCCTTTTTTCAGATGCGGCTCCTGAGGAGGAGCTTTGGTGTATAGGAAAAGAATTGGAGGAAAGAAAAATGGGATTAAATAAAAAATCCGTAGATGATATCAATGTAAAAGGCAAACGTGTTTTGGTAAGATGCGATTTCAACGTACCGTTAAAGGCTGGCGAGATCACAGACGAAACCCGTATCAATGCAGCACTTCCGACGATTAACAAGCTGATCAAAGATGGCGGCAAGGTAATCCTCTGCTCCCACCTTGGCAAAGTAAAGAACGGCCCTAACGAGGGTGAGTCTTTAGCACCGGTCGCTAAGAAATTATCGGAAAAACTTGGTAAGGAAGTGAATTTTGTTGCCGACTATAACGTAACAGGCGAGGCGGCTACCGCAGCAGTTGCGGCTATGAACGAAGGCGACGTGGTTTTATTGCAGAATACACGTTTCCGTGGCAAAGAAGAGACAAAACCCACAGATGCAGGCGAAGCTTTTGCCAAAGAACTGGCTGATCTGGCGGATGTATATGTATGCGACGCTTTCGGTTCCGCACACAGAGCACATGCGTCCGTAGCTGTTGTTACGAAATATATCTCCGAAAAAGGCGGCGAGAACGCAGTCGGATATTTGATGCAGAAAGAAATCGACTTCTTAGGCAATGCAGTCGAGAACCCGGTAAGACCTTTCGTAGCGATCCTTGGCGGCGCGAAAGTTGCTGATAAACTGAACGTTATCAACAATCTGTTAGAGAAATGTGATACACTTATTATCGGCGGCGGTATGGCCTTTACTTTCTTAAAGGCAAAAGGCATGGAAGTCGGTAATTCTCTGGTGGATAACGAGAAACTGGATTATTGTAAGGAAATGATGGCTAAAGCGGAGAAACTTGGCAAGAAACTGCTTCTGCCGGTTGATACAACAATTGCAGACCACTTCCCGGATCCGATCGACGGCCCGATTGACGTAGAGGTTGTTGCGGCAGATAAGATTCCGGCGGACAAAGAAGGTCTGGATATCGGTACGGAGACTTCTAAATTATATGCTGATGCTGTGAAATCCGCGAAGACAGTTGTCTGGAACGGGCCTATGGGCGTATTCGAGAATCCTACGCTGGCAGCAGGTACGATTGCGGTAGCAAAATCTCTCGCTGAAACAGATGCAACTACCATTATTGGCGGCGGCGACAGTGCGGCGGCAGTAAACCAGCTTGGTTTCGCTGATAAGATGAGCCACATTTCCACAGGCGGCGGCGCCTCTCTGGAGTTCCTGGAAGGAAAAGAGTTACCGGGCGTTGTGGCGGCGGATGACAAAAAGGCATAAAGAATATCTAAGCTGATATAGGACATCAGCTAAGATATTCTAAGTTATGCCTGGAAGAATGGCTTGGTAAAGCCATTCTTCCGGGTTGAGGCTGTAAAAAAGAAATAAGAGTAGAATAGAAAGGGAGAATAGGGAAATGGCAAGAAGGAAAATTGTGGCCGGAAACTGGAAAATGAATATGACTCCCAGTGAGGCGGTTAAGTTATGTGATGAATTGAAAGATCTGGTAAGATCCGACAGCGTGGATGTCGTATACTGCGTACCGGCAGTTGACATCGTTCCGGTCGTAGAAGCTGTAAAGGGTACGAACGTAGAAGTGGGCGCAGAGAATATGTATTTTGAGGAAAAAGGCGCTTACACAGGCGAAATCTCTGCGGCCATGTTAAAAGACGCTGGCGTAAAATACGTTATCATCGGCCATTCTGAGAGACGTGATTACTTCAAAGAAGACGATGCGCTTTTGAATAAGAAAGTAAAGAAAGCGTTAGAAGCCGGTCTTGTGCCGATTCTTTGCTGCGGCGAGACATTAGAGCAGAGAGAAATGGGCGTTACCATGGACTGGATCAGATTACAGATCAAATCCGACTTGACGGGTGTTACAGCAGATCAGGTAAAAGGCATGGTCATCGCATACGAGCCTATCTGGGCGATCGGCACAGGCAAGACAGCTACGACAGAGCAGGCTGAGGAAGTATGTAAAGGTATCCGTGAGTGTATCGCAGAAATTTATGATGCGGCGACAGCAGAGGCAGTCCGTATCCAGTATGGCGGTTCCGTAAACGCAGGCAATGCGGCGGAGTTATTCGCACAGCCGGATATCGACGGCGGACTGGTTGGCGGCGCGTCGCTGAAGGCGGATTTTGGCAAGATTGTGAACTATTAAGCGATAGAATATTTACTGAAATAAGATAACTAAGAAACGCAGAAAAAGGGTATCAAGGAAAGAAAATTTCTTTGGTATCCTTTTTAATACGTTACTGAAAGCTGATTGCTTTTTTACTACCCGATGGGTATAATATAAATAGGGAAAAGGAGATTCTGCCGTCAGAAGGGTATCTGACTGAAAATGAGACAGCGGACGGCAGCAAGAAAATAGAAGAGCAGATTTCTGACATGCGACAATCCCGGTGCCAAGATTTTCGATTATCTATGTTAAGAGGACAGAGAAGACGCCTAAAACGACAACCATTACTTTTATATTCCCGGATGGGCAGACAGTTGATTATAAATCCGATAATGTAATTCTGGAAGATTTGACAAAGGAAATAATCATTGAAAAAAAGTTATTCCTATATATTCCATTCTATATTGCCCGATACGAAAAAGATATTGCATCAGATGGCAATATTGAAAGAGCGATAGAGTCGTTAGCTTATTTTAGGGATGAGATGGAACGTATACATCAGGCAGGCGAATTAACAGACGATGAACTGATAGATTTGAAAGGATTTGTAAACACTATTGTTACACATATCACAAATGGGAACAAAAATGAAGAAAGGCTGGTAAACATTATGGGTGGAACTGTTATTGAAACTGAATCTGATAAGATTAAAATAAGACTTATTATTGAATTGGGACAGGAAGATGGTCTTGATGATGAGGCTATTCTGAAAAGGCTTCAGGAAAAGATAATTGGTCTGCCGTTAAACAGGGCAGAAACGTATATGAAACAGTATGGGAAACAACTTGTGTAAGGTTGTTGATACTATGTTTTTTCACAAAGCGTTTTTGAAAGATATAGATTATATTTTATGATAAAATAAAGAAGTACAGGTTAATGTGGGGTGATAGTCATGATTGCAACAAAAAAGGCAGAACAGCAGCCATATAGAACTTCTTTCGGTGTATATAAAAGCAATGTATGTCATTTGGTGAAAGATAAAGGGGATCTGCTTTTTATCCTAGATACCTTAAAGAACAATGAAATCCGTAAACTGTATGATTCAGCATGGTATCCGGAGGCATTTTATTTGCTGGCTATGGTGGATTATTTATCACGTCAGAACAACATACCGATCTGTACAAATTATGATGATCTCCGGTGCAGGAAATTGGAAGAGCCTGTATATCCAGTTGGTTCGATCATTTTGGATACAGCTATGCATACAACCTTGAATGTAGAACAAGCAGTCAAAAATGCAATTCCGGAATTTGCAAGATTTAACATCATTGAATGTGAGGTAAGGGATGTTGTCTGATAGTGCTAAAGGATTCACAAAAGATGATATAGATTTTTATTTGAAAAAAATAGGAAAGGAATTTCGTAAATTAAATGGAAGCAAAATGCCGGCTGAAATCATTTTGATTGGTGGAGCCGCTATTTTGGCTAATTATGGCTTTCGGGATAATACATATGATTTCGATGCCATTATAAAGGCTTCTTCTGCGATGAAAGAAGCGATAAATC
>JAMPIB010000089.1 GCA_023663085.1 Ruminococcus sp.
TAATACATTTGTTCATGTGGATAGCAGATCAACCCGTTATTGGGCGCGAAATGATAATGGAAACGTGAGCGTAAAGCGGAGTTTTTAATCTAAAAATGATTCTATATTTTATTCAGGTTGGTACGCCCATCATCGCCATCGAGTCCGGTTATGTTGAAGCGCTTGGCTGGAACCAATATGGCGGCTGGCGTATCGGCATCCGCAGTTTTGACGGAAAAAGATATTACTACTATGCGCATTTACGACAGAATTTTCCCTATAATAAAGAACTGGAAGAAGGCAGCATTGTGACGGCCGGCGAGGTGATCGGCTACATGGGGCATACCGGATACAGTACGACGGAAAATGTGAATAATATTGATATTGTGCATCTGCACTGGGGCCTGCAGCTTATTTTTGACGAATCGCAGAAAGACAGCGATAACGAAATCTGGATAGACTGTTATGAATTGACGAAATTTCTCTACCGCAACCGCAGCGAGACCCGGAAAGACGAGGAGACAAAGGAGTGGAGGCGCGTTTATGACATGAAAGATCCGGCGGTTGAAAACAATAAGCCATCGTCAAATCCTGAGAAAGAAAAGATTGAAAACGGCTCCTGATTGGGCTATACTTTTTATAATGGAACTATATAAAGGTTTATTAATTTTTTCAGGAATAGGAGAAGGATCATGGGGGAAAAAAGAAATGTAGCACCGGAAAAAAAGAGTCAGGCGGCGCAGTTGAAAAAAGTAGTGCATCAGGCGCTTATTTCAGTGGGGGCGGGGGCCGTACTGCTGCTGGGATTTATTTTATTTAATCTGGCGATGTCGAGCATACATAGCGCACAGCTTAACACAACGGTGGCTTTAAACCAGTATCGTGTCGCATCCAAGACGCTGACTTACGATATACAGTCTTACGCTGTCACCGGGGAGCAGGAGTATTACGACGGCTATATGAAGGAGCTGAACGAGGACAAAAACAGGGAACAGGCTCTGGAGACTTTAAAGGACTGTTCCTTAAAGGCTGATGAATGGACAAGCCTGAACCAGATCGCGGAAATGTCCAATCAGCTTGTCCCGCTTGAGCAGGAAGCCATTGCCTATGTACAGGCGGGTGATCTGGCGGCGGCGCAGGCCTGCGTATTCAGTACCGAGTATGGGGATACGGTTGATCGGATCAACGAGCAGACGGACGAGACGATTCTGGCTATTTTAACCAGAAAGGATGAAAGGCAGGCCGGATTGAAAGTTTTGCAGTACATTTTGGAGTTTCTGTTTGCCTTGTCGTTTCTGTATGTTGTGAGAGAGTTTATCATGACGATAAAGTTTTCGGAACGGGAACTTCTGGCGCCGATCTTAAAGGTGTCTGACCAGATGGCCGTACTTGCGGGCGGTGAATTTCATGAGGATCTTGATATGGAAGAAGATGAGAGTGAAGTCGGAAAGATGGTGGCGGCTATCTCCTTTATGAAACGGAATCTGTTAGGCATGATAGAAGAGATCACACAGACGTTAGAAAAGATGGGCAACGGCAATTATCAGATTGAAATTAAACAGGAATATGTGGGCGAGTTTGTGACCATTAAAGATTCCTTCGAGCAGATCGGAGAAAAGATGCGCGAGACAATCCGCACGATCCGCAATGTTTCGGGACAGATTGACAGCGGTTCGGAGCAGTTGGAGTACGCAGCGCAGGATCTGGCCGAGAACTGTACCTTACAGGCATCCCAGGTGGCGGAACTGATGACGGCCTTTGACGCCATGACAAAGAGTATGGAAGAAAATGCGCGCGAAGCGGTAGAATCTGCAAGGATGGCCTCAGAAGCAGGCGAGATGCTGGAAAAAGGCAATGCGAAGTTACAGGAACTGAAAGATGCCATTCAGGAGATAGGCAGATGCTCGGAGCAGATCAGTACGATCATAGGAGCGATAGAGGATATTGCCTCCCAGACAAACCTTTTAGCCTTAAATGCGGCGATTGAAGCGGCAAGGGCAGGCGAGGCCGGCAAAGGTTTCGCTGTCGTGGCGGAACAGGTGAAGAATCTGGCCAATGAATCGGCAATGGCGGCGGGCAGGACAACGGAACTGATCGAGACGACTGTCACAGTAATGAACAGGAGTATCTCCATTGCGGAGGAGACAGAAGCCAATATGAACGAGGTCATGACCGATACACTGGCGGCTACGGAAAAGATGGGACAGATCGAGCAGATACTGAAACGAGATACGAAACGTATGCAGGAACTGAATGAAAATGTATCCCAGGTTTCTTCCGCTGTCGATAACAACTCGGCGACTTCACAGGAAACAGCCGCTGTCAGTACAGAACAGAAGTCGCAGGTAGAAACTATGGTAGCATTGATGGATCGGTTTGAAATATAAAATTGCAAAACCGCCGTCTCTATGATACAATAAAAACAATGGGCGATGACAAAAAATACAGTCGTTGCAGAGCCTGAAAAAAGGTATTTTTATTAAATGGAGGAGAAAGAATATGGCAAAAAAAGTAGTTTTAGCAGGCGCGTGCCGTACAGCGATCGGCACAATGGGCGGTGGGCTCAGTACGACACCGGCACCGGTTCTTGGTTCTATCGTTATTAAAGAGGCGTTAAAAAGAGCGGGCGTTCCCGCGGATGCTGTAGAACATGTATATATGGGGTGTGTTATTCAGGCGGGTCTGGGACAGAATGTAGCCCGTCAGGCTTCTATTAAGGCAGGTATACCGATCACGACTCCGGCTGTTACAGTCAATGTAGTCTGCGGTTCGGGACTTAATTGTGTCAATATGGCGGCACAGATGATCCTTGCAGGCGACGCGGATGTTGTAGTGGCAGGCGGTATGGAAAATATGTCTATGGCTCCTTATGCGGCAATGCAGGGACGTTACGGTTACAGAATGAACAACGCCACGCTGGTTGATACGATGGTAAACGATGCGTTGTGGGATGCTTTCAACGATTATCATATGGGTATTACGGCTGAAAATGTTGCGGAGAAATATGGTCTGACAAGACAGCAGCTGGATGAATTTGCGGCATGGTCACAGCAGAAATGTGAAAAAGCAAGAGCGGAAGGCAGATTCAAAGACGAAATCGTTCCCGTGGAAGTAAAGAAGAAAAAAGAGACAGTTATTGTAGATACAGACGAAGGCCCGCGTGCAGGCGTTACGGCGGAAAATATTTCCAAACTGCGTCCCGCTTTCAAACCGGATGGTATCGTTACGGCGGCTAATGCCTCCGGTATCAATGATGGTGCGGCGGCGATCGTCGTTATGAGCGAAGAAAAAGCGAAAGAACTGGGCGTAAAACCTATGGCAACTTTCATAGCAGGCGCGCTTGGCGGTGTCGATCCGTCTATCATGGGCGTAGGACCTGTACCCGCTACACAGAAGGCAATGGCAAAAGCGGGCATGAAGATTGACGACTTCGATCTGATCGAGGCAAACGAAGCGTTCGCGGCACAGTCACTTGCTGTACAGAAAGATCTTGGTTTCAGCAACGATGTATTGAACGTAAACGGCGGCGCGATCGCACTCGGACATCCTGTAGGAGCCTCCGGATGCCGTATCCTTGTTACGCTGCTTCATGAAATGGAGAAACGCGACGCCAAGAAAGGTCTGGCTACGCTTTGCATCGGCGGCGGTATGGGCTGCGCAACGATCGTCGAAAGAGATTAATTTGGAAGAGTAAATTTTAAAAGGAGACAAATACGATGGAGTTTGTATTATATGAAGTAAAGGGACAGGTGGGAACGATCACCATTAACCGTGAAAAAGCGCTCAACGCTTTAAATTCCACTGTTTTGGATGAACTGGACAAGACTCTGGACGCAGTCGATCTGGATAATGTAAGATGCCTTATCCTGACAGGCGCGGGACAGAAATCTTTCGTAGCGGGCGCCGATATCGGTGAAATGAGCACTTTGACCAAGGCGGAAGGCGAGGCGTTTGGTAAAAAAGGAAACGACGTGTTCCGTAAACTGGAAACTTTCCCGATTCCCGTCATTGCGGCTGTAAACGGTTTTGCACTCGGCGGCGGATGCGAGATTTCCATGAGCTGTGATATCCGGATCTGCTCTGATAACGCGGTATTCGGCCAGCCGGAAGTAGGACTCGGTATTACGCCCGGCTTCGGCGGTACGCAGAGACTGGCCAGATTAGTAAGTCCCGGCATGGCGAAACAGATGATCTACACGGCGAGAAATATCAAAGCCGATGAAGCGCTGAGAATCGGTCTGGTAAACGCTGTATATCCGCAGGAAGAATTGATGGCGGCGGCGGAGAAGATGGCGGCGGGTATCGCAAAGAACGCACCGATCGCAGTCCGCAACTGCAAGAAGGCCATCAACGATGGACTGGAAGTCGGCATGGATGAAGCGATCGTGATTGAAGAGAAACTTTTCGGCGACTGCTTCGAGACGGAAGACCAGAAGTACGGCATGGCATT
>JAMPIB010000008.1 GCA_023663085.1 Ruminococcus sp.
GCAATCTTACAACAGAAGAATAAACACATTTTATATTCTGCCGCACGACGGCAAAAGAAAAAAGCCGTCGTACAGCAGAGGTATTTTCACACGCCTATTCTTACACGGCGGCTTTTGAGAGATCAAAGCCGCCGTTTTCTTTGCTTTGTTTTACCGACACATCTGTGAACAAGTCTATCTATATACTCTTTTAGTATCATTTGGTCATATTTCAAATCCTCTTTTAACTGGTTCTGGATACGAAAAAGGTTCCGCAGCCAAGCGGAACCTTTTTCGTATTTTACATTGCATCCAGCGAATTGTCATCGTCATCGAAAAACTCTTCTACTTTCGTAGCTGCGTTGTCTGCTGCCCTGGCAGCATCGTTCACTGTGCCGACCACCTTATCCGTCGCTTCTGCTTTAGCGGCCTCTAAGCCCTCTTTAAAGCCTTCCGCCTTTTCACCGGCTGCATCCGCCGCTTTTGCCAGATCGAGGTCTACATATTTACGATCCGCTTCGGGTTTTGCGGAAGTCTCATCGCCATCCAGATCTTCTTCAAAATCGTCGAAATCATCCTCATCATCCAGATCGTCGTCTATCTGGGCATCTTTTTTACAAAGAAAATAGTATGCACCTGCCGCCAGCGCACTCAGAGTTGCCGTAGTCATTAAAAACTTTCCAAATTTTTTCGCCATGTGGAAGTCTCCCTTCACCGTTTCTTTTATTATCGATATATTAATATATTAATACTATTTTGCGAAAATGAAAAGGGAATATGTATAAAAAAAGAATTAATTTTCCATATACTGGATAATTCTTCCAGAAGACACGAACCAATGCTACAACATCTTGTAGTCTCAAAAAAACCTTGTACTAGTTTTTTTAAATCGTTGAATCTGAAGCTTTTTTATGATATATTAGAATTCGACTCATAAAGTCAATATATTCTATTTTTTTCATGGATGACTGCTCTTCTCTGCATGCCTGTCATGATACATTTTACACCGGAAGGAATAAAGGAATGAACGAAAAATTTTTTGATTTGAAAAAAGAAAAACAGGACAGGATGATCAATGCGGCTTTAAAGATTTTTGCGCTTAACGGATATAAACATGCCAGTACCGACGATATCGTCAGTGAGGCCGGCATCAGCAAGGGGCTGTTATTCCACTATTTTGGGAGCAAACTCGGCTTATATACTTTTTTGTATGACTACAGTGTCAGATTTATGAAACTGGAATTGACCAGAGGAGTCACGGATACAGGCAGCTCCAGGGATTATTTTGAACTGCGCAGGCAGATTGAATTTGCCAAGATGCAGGTTTTAAAAAATTACCCTTATATGCAGCAGTTCATCGACCGCTGTAAATTTGAGAATGTAAGCGAGGCTCTGCTGGCTATCGAGGATCAGCGTAATGTCTTACAGGAAGTTTATGCGGATATTCTGGCGCAGGCGGATAAAACACTTTTTATAGATAATCTGGATGTGGCTAAGCTGGACGCCATGCTCGAATATACCGTCAAGGGACTGATGACCGAACGGTTTCAGGATTCCTCGTTCCATCCGGAGATGCTCTATGAAGAGACCGTCAGCTATCTTACGATGATGAAACAGATCGCTTACCGGAAATAGGAGAGTACCAAAAAAAGGAGCAGTTTTGATGGCTGCTCCTTTTGTTATATTGTTTTCAATAACACATGTTTTTATATTTATCGTTATTTTTTAGCCGCATTCTTTTCCTTGATCTTCTTGACAAGCATTTCTTTTATCATTCTGGCCTTATCCTTCATACGAGGATTGGCTGACGGGTTGACGATGATTCCCGATACCAGTCTGGAAGATACGTCATACTGTTCAAAACGCATGGCCAGTACCGCGATCAGATAATCTACTGTAGGCTCATCCATACCGCACATCGGAAAACTCTCTGTCTGCCTTGCGCTCAGAAAACCTTCCAGCGCATTGTGCAGAAACTCGTTTTCGTCATCATCCAGTTTTTTCTTCGCCTCTTCATAATCCGGCGCATCCGCATCCATATGCTCGCCCTTACCACGCAGAAGCCAGGCTGTCTTCAAACAGATATAAGCTTTCTCACTCGGTTTTGCCTGTTTTACGATAGCATTGGCCAGAGCAAGCTGATAGCGTTCCAGCGCATCTTCATAATTATAAATTTCTCTTGTTTCTGTCTGTGGTTTAAAAGAAGCGGAAATGGTTTCTTTAATATGTTTGGCCTGCGGAGATGTCACAAATTTAAAAAATCTGCTCAATGCAGTATAACCACAGTGAGGACACATGATAACATCATATTTCAGCAGATCGACCTGATCGTATTTCGGACGGAGATCCAAGTCGGTTCCTGACAGTTTTACTTTTCCGACCTTTACGGTCTTGGATTTAAAATCTTTATCACAGACCGGACATTTAAAAGCCTTATCAAACAGATAATCCTGTTCCTGCATCACCGGCGCCGCAGCTTTGCCTTCTCCGCCACCGCCTTCTTCCTTCTTCGGTTCATCATATAAATTCATATTCTTCAGATTGCCCAGCCCGAACTGATCCAATCCTGACAATAAATCTGCCATTTGTACTTTCCTCCCAATCCTTTTACATTTATTTTTATTCTATTGCCTTCCTATTGTTTTGGCAAAACAAAAGAACTCTTTAATGATACGATCCGGTTAAATACGAGCGCTCCCGGTTTAGAGTCTTTACAGTCCACACAGAAAAATCCCTGCCTTACAAACTGAAAACTCTCATAAGCTTTCGCATCTGCTATGGATGGCTCTATGCGGCACTGTTTTAATACAGTCAGGGAATCGGGATTTAAATTCAGACTGCCGTCCTCGTTATAAACGCCTTTTTCCTCATCTATGATATTCTCATATAATCTGACTTGTGCCGTAACTGCCGAAGACGCCGGCACCCAGTGGATCGTACCCTTTACTTTACGCCCATCCGGGCTGTTGCCTCCTTTAGAGGCCGGATCGTATGTGCAATGAACGACCGTTACGTTACCATCCGCATCCTTTTCAAACCCTGTACAGGTCACAAAATAGGCGTGCATCAGCCGGACTTCATTGCCCGGAAAAAGCCGGAAATACTTCTTAGGCGGCTCTTCCATAAAATCTTCTCTGTCAATATAAAGTTCCCTTTCAAAAGGGATCTCCCTTGTTCCGAGAGCCTCATTCTCCAGATTGTTGGCTACGGTCAGCATCTCCGTCTGCCCTCCCGGATAATTGTCTATCACCAGTCTGATCGGGTCTAAAGCCGCCATAACACGTGGTCTTTTTAACTTCAGATCTTCCCGGATACAATATTCGAGCATCGAATACTCTACCGAAGAATTGGCTTTGGACACGCCGCACAATTCTACGAAACGCTGAATGGACTCCGGTGTAAATCCTCTTCTTCTGAGCGCTGCGATAGAAACCAGCCTCGGATCATCCCAGCCATCGACTATGCCATCTTCCACCAGTTTCTTGATGTAGCGCTTTCCGGTGACTACATTGGTCAAATACATCTTGGCAAACTCGATCTGCTTCGGCGGATGCGGATATTCCAACTCTTCCACTACCCAGTTATATAACGGCCTGTGATCCTCAAATTCAAGCGTACAGATCGAATGAGTGACCCCTTCGATCGCATCTTCGATCGGATGCGCGTAGTCATACATCGGATAAATACACCACTTATCGCCCGTATTATGATGCGGCAGGTGCGCCACACGATAGATGATGGGATCTCTCATGTTGATATTCGGCGACGCCATATCGATCTTCGCACGCAGCGTCTTCTCGCCATCCGCATATTTTCCGTTTTTCATCTCTTCAAACAGTTTCAGATTCTCTTCTATGCTCCTGCCACGGTTGGGGTCTTCTTTTCCCGGCTCCGTCAGCGTTCCTCTGTATTCGCGCATCTGCTCCGCCGTCAGATCGGACACATAGGCTTTGCCCTTCTTTATCAGCTTCACAGCACCCTCATACATCTGTTCAAAATAATCAGAAGCAAAAAAGAGTCTCTCTTCATAATCCGCTCCCAGCCAGGTCACATCGGCCTTGATAGACTCCACGAACTCATATTTCTCCTTCGTCGGGTTCGTATCGTCAAAACGCATATTGAACTGTCCGCCGTATTCTTTGGCCAGTCCGTAATTCAAGAGTATGCTTTTGGCATGTCCGATATGAAGATAACCGTTCGGTTCCGGCGGAAACCGCGTACATACCGTATCGTATACACCCTCCGCCAGATCCTTGTCTATGATCTGTTCAATGAAATTTTTGGAAACTACTTCTTTTTCTTCCCCTGTTGTCATTGTCTGTTCGTCCATAGTCGTCATTCCTGTCACGTTCCATAGTGTGATCCGCAACAGCTTATACTACCTCCTTTTAACCCACTATCACTATATTAACACAGGCAGATTAAAATATAAAGTAAAAATTCAATATTGATATTATGTTAAAAGAAAAACCGGACAAGACCTTTTCTCCAAAGCATCTTATCCGGCATACGATCTCTATTGCTATGATCTCTGTCAGCCGACAACAAACCCTTCCGAAACCTGTTTGAGTTCGATCGCATTCTGCTTGTTTCTGCATGTTTCTTCATAAATAGACTTCGTACTGTTGGAAATCCCGATCACATTATCCGTTACATTCTGGATACCTGTCGCACTTTCCTTAATAGATGTCGATACCCCGCCTATATTATCGGTAACAACACTGATCTGCCTGTTGATATAATCAACGCTGCCTTGAATTTTACCCATGATATCAGAGACAGTATCCGCATCATCAAAACTTCTTTTTGACATGGATTCAAAATTTTTATAATCTTCCATAACTTCCGAATCCACGAAACCGACCATCTTTTCACTACATGCACATAACGAATGTACCGCTTCAATGACCTTATTGCTCACTTCCTGTATGGCGCTGGCATTTTGCTTGCTGTTATCCGCCAAAGAACGTATTTCCTCTGCCACCACAGCGAAACCTTTGCCGGCTTCTCCCGCCCGTGCGGCCTCGATCGCCGCATTCAGCGCAAGCAGATTCG
This sequence comes from Ruminococcus sp., assembly GCA_023663085.1. GTDB lineage: Bacteria > Bacillota > Clostridia > Lachnospirales > Lachnospiraceae > UBA3282. The sequence goes on from JAMPIB010000008.1 coordinate 5,035, forward strand.
TCTTGGCCGCAATTTCCAGGATTGCGCCTGTCAGTTCATTGACCTGGTCAATACTGCGGCTTTTTTCAATACTTTTTACCATTGTTTCTTTGATATTTTCCGCTACATTCTCCGAACGCTGTCTGCTTTCTGTGGTTTTCTGCAGGATATATCCGGCTCTTTCTTTCAGTTCTTCCGCAAAAACTGTGCCCTGTTTCATTTCCTCTGTGATACCGCCGGTTTCATCCTTGATTCCCTGCATCTCATTTTCCATCTGGTGTATCAATGAAGAAACTTCTTCACTTCCTGCGGAAAGTTCCTCCATGACTGATGAAAGTCCGCAGATTTCCGCATTGGACGCGGCAAACTGCACTTCCGTCTTATTGGCTGTCTCTTCCATACATATTGTTGCTTTCTGGATCCTGGTCGTCACCATGCAAAATGCCGCTAATAAACGATTTACGCTCTCCGCCAGCTGCCCGACTTCATCGCCTTTCTTCACCGGAAACCGCACCGTCAGATCCCCTTTTCCCTCTGATACCTGGATGGCAATATCCTGCATCATCTGTCGGATGTGATCGACCGGCTTTAACATTTCCCAGTATATCAAAATGATCGCCGCAAAAATACATAAAACGCATACCAGCGAAACTATCCGATTGCCCATTACCGCCCTGTTAATATTACTCTCCAGATCTGTCTGTGCATCCTCCAGACATTTTGCAAAACTCTCTTCCAGACTGATACAGATCTGTTCCTGCCCCAATATCACTTCCAGCGCATCAAACCCCAGATACATCTTAGCGCCGGCCATATCGCCGCTCTTTCTCAATTCGCTGCATTTTTGCATACAATCCAGAAGATTTTTACAGCCGCCGCTATACTGGCTGTATAAGGATATCAACTCTTCATTTTCCGTCATCCGGCAGTATGTTTCCAGTTCTGTAAGAAGCCCCTGTACGGTTTCCGTTTCCATTGCCAGTAAGCCATAAATATCACCTGCTATTTCAAGATCTTCATCAGAACTTCCCACTAAGATATTAGCATATTTCTGGATGGTTTCTACTTTCTTTTCGACCGTACCATGCAGCGACTGGATCTGAACATAAACAGTATTCATCTCTGTGGCAGACTTTTCGATACGTCCCAGATTACTTCCGGAAAAGATAATGTTAAAAAGTACTGCCGCTAATATCACCGACATGCTGATAAAAAATTTAAAACGGATTGACATACATTTTTTCATGGTTTCACAAACCCTTTCTTTTGTTTCATTTCATACATTTCCCTGTCAGCCTGCCCTTATATCCCCGTTCTGGTCAAAATAATAGGTTCCGCAATCCAGTCTATGGCTTTTTCCATTGGGAAAAATAACGTCTGCATTTGCATTAAACGGTACTTCGATCTCATATTGAAATCCGTTCGTTTCATCATAAGTCCATTCGCTCCGATATGTCCCATATACCGATTCCCAGCTCCCCCTGACATAGGAAAAGCGTTTATCCGGCACAGGTTTGATGCGCATTTTGATTTCTCTGCCCATATCCGGATGAAATCCACACATATAGCGATACATCCAATCGGCAATGCTCCCGTAAGCATAGTGATTCAGACTGTTCATTCCCGTTCCGCTTATCCTGCCGTCTTCTTCCAAAGAGTTCCAGCGTTCCCAGACTGTAGTCGCGCCAAGATTTACTTCATACAGCCAGCCGGGATAGTCCTCATTCAAAAGCAGGTCATAGGCCAGTGTATTCAGTCCGTTTTCCGATAAAACCGGACAAAGAACCGGTGTTCCCGCAAATCCGGTATTTAAATGACCATTATTTTCTATGATCAGACTCTCCAGCAGCTTTATGAGACCATCGCGCGCATTTTCGGGATACAGTCCAATATAAAGGAGAAAGGCACAGGCTGTCTGCGTCTTCTCGGACTTTAACTCACCATCCGCTGTAAAGTAAAACGCCGAAAAAGCCTTTTTGATGCGCTCTGCAAGTTCACGATATTCCTCTTTCTCCTCCAAACCCAGAACCTTTGCCGCCTCTGCTACAATAGAAACCGACCAGTAATAGCAGGCCGACGCCAGAAGATTCGAGTCCGTCCTGCCGGCCAGGCTCTCAGGGTCTCCGGTATCAAGCGCCAGCCAGTCGCCCAGATGCCTGTCATTCTGCCATAGATCCGGCACCGCGTTTTCTTCTGCCCTTTTACGAATATATTCCACCCATGCTTTCATCATCGGGTACTGCTCCTGCAATAATCCCTTATCTCCATAATAGCAATACAGCGTCCACGGGAGCATGGTCGCCACATCTCCCCAGATGCAGGCTCCGCCGCCCAGATAAAACGGATTCGTATTCTCTTTCACCGGTACTTTGGGTCTTGGCGAGAAAAAGGGAATTACGCCGTCCAACAGTTTTTGTTCTAATGCCAGGCTTTTCGTATAATGCCTGAAAAATACAGGACTATCCATATGGAAACACGCCGTATGAGCAAAAATATTCGCATCTCCTGTCCAGCCCATTCGTTCATCTCTCTGCGGACAGTCTGTGGGGATATCCAGAAAATTACATTTCTGTGAACGCAGCGTATTTTCAAAAAGCCTGTTCACTTTTTCATCCGACGTCTCGACCCGCCCGCTCCGCTTAATATCCGACATGATCCTGTAAGCGCAAAATAGCAGTTCCTGCCCGTCTTTCAGCCCATCCACCCGCACATATCGAAAACCATAATATGTAAAATGCGGACGTACCGTTTTTAACTTTCCATCCGAGACATAAACAAATTCCGCCCTGGCTGTCCTTAAGTTATCCCTGTAAAATTTCTCTTCCTGCAGCACTTCGCCATACTGTAATCGAATTTTCTGCCCCTGTTCCAGCTTTCCACTAAATTCTACCCACCCGGTAACAGTTTCTCCAAAATCCAGCAGCAGATAGCCATCCTCGTGCATTTTCACAGATACAGGCGCAAACTCCTCCACTTTCCGGATCGGCGGATCAGATCGTTCTATGAGCAGCGACGTATCATCGGAAAGTACCTCAACCTCCAGAGAAGTCTTTTCCAACGTATCATCCTGCCACTCGCCATCATAGATATTGTTTTCACCTATATTACTCGTATATGCCTTCCAGCCTTTATCCGTATAGATCCATTCGCTTCTGCCGGATTCATATTCCAGCCAGAGCTCGGCGATACATTTTTTCCTGTCGCCATAAAGATTCCGGTACACATCGTCAAACCCGAATCTTCCCTTATACCATCCTTCCCCTAAAAGGACACTGATACGGTTTTCGCCACTCCTTAGCATCTCCGTAATGGAAAATGTCTGATACTCCAGCAGCATATCATAGGAATGGTATCCCGGAAGCAGATATTCATCTCCCGCTTTTTCTCCATTGATATCCACCTCATACAGACCCGCCCCGAATATGTATAATCTGGCCTGCTTCAACTGCTCACCGACCACAAAATCCCTGTAAAGAACCGGCATATACTCTGTTTCTTCCGCTGCCGCGATCCAGGCTGCATTCCACTTTTCATCCCGTTTGGCCGTCTCGAACCAGCTCACCGTACTTTCGCATTTTTCTCCGGCATTTGTCCCGACAATAACCCGCCAATAATATCTCGTTCTTGGCTGCAGCGGCACAGACGCCTGATAGCAGCATTCTCTGAAAGGATTCATGACACCACTGTCATAAACAAGATGTCCCATATCCGCATCGTCAGAAACAAGTACTCTCACCGTTTCCGAAAACTGCGCTGTTGATTCCATAATCCTCCACGAAAATATCAGATAGGAGAAATCATATCCTATTGGATTTTTTAAATGGTTTACCCGTAAATGTCCTATTTTCATATGATGTCCACACCTTTCCTGCTTATTATCCGGCGTTCTGGCTCCCCAGCCAATAACACCTGTTTTTGTATCAATAACGAAGTTCTTCCCTTCCACAGAACGGATCTATGGGATTTTTCCCCTTGAATTCACTTTTACCCAGAATTTTATCAACCACACTCTTCAAAACATACTCATTGTTAGAATAACAGTTGATATATGTCCGGATCATGGGAACATCCAGCAGATGATACGGATTGGCTACACTGATGAACAGCGTGGGTACTTCATCCACAAACCACGGCACATTGTTCCCCTGTCCCCAGAATGTATACCATTCCAGACGATTTGTCGTCTGATTGCTCGCATTTTCAACATTTCCGATATAGATGACCAGATCGTACTTTGCTTTAAAATCAGCAACATTATCCACACCCATCTCAAAATTTTCCTGTTCGTATAAAGTCACTTTAAATCCGGCCTGCTCCAATTCCTTCCTGACCTGTCCCACAACGCGCTCGTTAGAAGGAAACCTGCCAAGGATCTCCAATAATACCCGCGGATACTTCTGCGCGCTGACCGGCAGAAGGTTCTGTGTATCCTTCACCAGCGTAATGGATTCATCCGCCAGTTCTTTCGCCCATTCAATGTGCTGCCTGCTTTTTAATACCGAAAGACTCTCTTCCGATGGCACCAGAGTAGAAGCCGCCTGCTTTTCATGCAGTTTCAATGCCGCTTTCAACGCCAGTATCCTTCTGTTGGCATCTATGAGACGTTTCTCTGAAAGTATCCCCTTCTGATAGCCTTCCAGCATGAACTGATAATCTTCTTTTAAATCCTTATTAAAAAGAATCATATCACAGCCGCTTTCGATCGCAAATGGCACAGATTTCTCTCTGGCCATTGCCGAGGTAAAACCGACCATCGGCGTTGCGTCTGTTACGATCAGGCCATTAAATCCCAGCTTTTCCCGCAAAAGATTCTGTAACAGTTCTTTAGACAGGGATGCCGGAATGACATGTCCTTTTGTCTGCGGATTAAAATAATTCTGATAGGCGGGCATTGCGATATGTCCCGCCATCACGGTCAATGTCCCGTCTGCGATCAGTTTCCGGTATATTTCTCCGAAACTCTTATCCCACTCCTCCATAGAAAGGCTGTTGATGGACGTAAGCAGATGCTGGTCACGCTCATCCACGCCGTCGCCCGGAAAATGTTTAACAGCAGTTGCAACGTTACACTCGGCCGCGGCCTTCATATATTCTCTGGCATATGTATAGACCCGTTCTGCATCATCTCCGTATGTCCGTACATTAGTAATCGGGTTATGATAATTCATATCAATATCAACCACCGGCGCGAATGCCCAGTTGATGCCAAGTGCCGCCGCTTCTTCACATGCTGTCTTACCGAGACGATAGGCATATTTCTTATCGCCCGCCGCCGCACATGCCATCTGCTTACCGTAAGGCGTGCCATCGGTCGCCGCTCCATCGCCGCCTGCCTCCAGATTGGACGGGATCAGAAGCGGAATAGCCGAATGCCCCTGCGCATATTCAAAGGTCTTACGCATCTCGACGCCCGCGCCATCACGGAAGAAAAGTCCGCCTATATGAAAACTTAACAGCATATCCAGATATTCCGGGGCTGTAGAGTACCCTATCGGGCAAAAAAGCTGTCCGATCTTTTCTTCCAAAGTCATCTGTCCCAGTTTTGTCTCCACCCATGCAACATCCGCATCATTCAGACAAAATGGCTCTTTCTTTAAATCCATAATATCGCCTCCGCTTTACAGTTTCAATATTTTTACACAATTTTCAACAGATCACAAAAAGATTCCATAGCATAGGTCGCCTGTCCGCAGGCTGCCGCCTCGCCTAATCCCGCACTGTCAAAACCTCCGCTTCTGGCCGCTTCTATCCCTGCCCTGGCATCTTCAACGACCAGACATTCTTCCGGTTTCCTATGTAAAAATTCCGCCGCTTTCTCAAAAACTTCCGGATCCGGCTTGGATCTCGTAATATTCGTGCCGTCGCTGACCGCATCAAAATAATCTTTTAATCCCAGGCGTTCCAGAATAAATCTGGCATTTTTACTGGAAGAACCGATACTCAACTGCAATCCCCTGGCCCGCAGCGCATCCAGCGTCTCCTTTACTTCCCCGGACAGATCTTTCCCGCTCATCTGTTTCAGTAACTCCACATAAAAATCGTTCTTTTGGGCCGCCAGTTGTTCTTTTTCCTGCAAAGAAAGAACGCCGTCATACTTTTCCAGAATAATTTCCAGACTTTCCATGCGGCTTACCCCCCGCAGTCTGTTATTCGTCTCTTCATCAAAATAAATTCCCATATCGTCCGCTATCTTTTTCCATGCCATATAATGATAACGGTCTGTAAAACAGATCACGCCGTCCAAGTCAAAAATAACTGCCTGATATTTCATATGATAACCATGCCTTTCTCTCAGCCTGTGTATAGTTCTATCTATTTTCCTGCATGGTGTTTCCTGCCCGTCACAAGTTCCACCAGTTTGTTTTCGTTATTCAGATAAATCAAAAATCCTACCAGAATAAATGCTGTTACGATCTGCTGGACTGAGGCATCCACATTCAGCCGTGCATACATGAGAGAAATAAATGCCGTCGTTACCGCTCCCAGCAGATATCCAATCTTTTCATTACAAAATCTTCCAATAAATCCTCCGATGAACATCGGTAGGAAGGCCGTAAACATTGTCCCGATAGACCCGAAATTCAGTGCCATCTGTATTGTTCCCGTATTGGTAGCACTGATAAAGCCGACTACACCCATAAGCGCGCCCGCGATCGTATAGCAGATCACCGCGTTGGGAATTTCCCTGATCCCCATATTGACAGACACTTTCTGTTCCGATAAGAGCGCTTTATACTCATAACCAAACTGCGTATAGTCAAAAAGAAAGATAAAAACTGCCAGTCCTGTTACAATGATCACTCCGTAATGCAGTACGCTCGGAAAACTTGTCAGTTCCTGATTGGCCACAAATGATACGCCGTACCCGTCCGTAATGGCAAATGCCAGTCCTTCATAGAATAAGGCAACGCCGAGCGATACAATGATAGGCGGAAGTTTCACCAGTACATAGACCACGCCGGACAGCAGCCCTAACAATGCCCCCGCCAGTATGGAAAGTAACAGCATCACACCAACCGGCAGACCGGCCGATATACAGATACCTGCGCTGATAACAGAAGATAACAGTGCCACAGAACCTATGGAAAAATCAAATCTTCCACTGTTTAAGTTTAAAGAAAGGGCAAACGTAGTAAGCATAACAGACGCTGTTGCCCTGAAAAACAAAAGCCAGTTTCCTTCTGTTTCAAACAACTGCACCCCCTGCACTCCGCAAAGGATGAGCATACCCAGAAAAGTCCCTGCCGGAATTACCACGATCCCGGCTATTCTTTTTATCATATTGTTGTTTTTTGTTTTCATATCCCATATCCCCTTTGCCTGTATGCTGTTTCAGATATCCCGGCGGCCGCCTGTGCAGCCGCCGATATCATCTGTTATTTTATTAGTTCATACTCTGGATCTCATCAAAACCATATTTTCCTACAAATTCTTCAAATGCCGCATAATCAGCCGTCAACAAAGTATCCAGCATCTCTTTGGTATATGCGGGAGATTCTACGCTGCTGTCTACTGCATAACATGTATTAAATTCATCCGCATCAGTCGCTATCCAGTATCCCTGATTCAAAGCTAACGCGTTCCCTTCTGCTGTGCGGATCGGAGAACCTAATACCGCCCTGTATGTCGCAATAAAGATAGGGCCGATACTTGCCGAGAATTTTCCGGCCAGATAATCCAGCATTCCTGCCTCCATGGCCTCGCCATAACTGCTTGCATAAGCATCCACGCTGGCGATCAGAACATCTGTCCCGGCTGCTGCCGTTCCGAAGAAATCCGAACCGTTTCCAACAGCAAGGATAACCTCCAGATCCGGTGTCTGTGCCATCTGTGCGCATTTACCAAACCATGCGTCGTCCATATCGTAACCGCCTACGTATCCTAATACATTGATACTTCCGATTTCGCCCGTGGATACTTCCCCGTCTGCAAAGATCTGTCCGATAATAGATGCCTTATCTGTTGCGCCTTTATAACTTGCGCCTTCTCCGCCTGCCTCAACCATTGCCGTCAGCATACCTGCCGCACGGTAAATGTGCATTTCCGTATAGTAAGGGATCGCACCGCCAAAGATTGCGAATCTGGTCTTTCCCTGATCCAGATAATATTTAGCCATGTTGTAACCGGTCTCATATTCTACATCCAGAGAAGGGCCGATAGCGCCTACATAATATTCATAGCCTTTAAATGTCTCATACTCTTCCTCTGTCAGCGTACCTGTGGCTACCGCATAGTACACGCCTGCACCCTCGCACTGTTCAAGCTGGGCTGCACGGTCAAAAGAGGAAAACGATATGATCGCCTTACAGTTATTGGTAATGAATGTATCAATCGCTGATGTTTCCCCTGCCGCATCTGTCAATTCATCCGAATAAAGCAGTTCTACGTTATATTGTTTCTGGATATACTCTGTGTAATAATTACGGAATGCCAGCGCCTCCGCAGTTGTCGCATCTGATACCAGAATCCCCATTTTCACGGTCTGGCTCATATCAAGTTCAGCCGCTGACCCGTTTGTCTTTGTGTCCCCGCCGCAGCCGGTGAGCATGGATACTATCATTGCGCCAGCAAGCAATAACGCCCATAACTTTTTCATTTTTCTCATTTCATATCCTCCTTGTTTTCTTTCCTGTTCTTTTATGTATTAAGTGTTATCCACGAAATACCGTTATTTTTATCTCGGTAACATTTTTCCTCTCTGGTCACTGGTTGCCAGAAATACGACCAGTATAAAGATTGCTGCCTTTACCATTTGTCCAATACCGGAGTTCAGATTAAACATCACCATGATCTGACTAAGGAGCGTCATGGAGAATGCGCCGATAATGGCTGCATAGATTTTACTCCTTGCACCGCCGGAAACCGGCATTCCGCCAAATACGATCGCTATGATAACATCCATTCCCACGCTGGAAGCTGTATTTCTTGTCAGCGTCGGCGCATACAGAATAGAGAGAAACGCTCCCAGTCCAACGCCTATTCCGGACATTGCAAAAGCAATGATCGCCATTTTTTTCTCCGAGATACCGCTCAGTTTCGCACAGACCGGGTTACCTCCCTGAAATTTCTGCATCCTGCCCACCTTGGTAAAACTATAGATAAAAACGCAAAGCAGGAAAAAGAGCACCAATATCAGGATCTTGAAGGGCGTGTTGTTGAGCGTTTTTACCGCCGCTGCCGGAACGGCGATCTCCGAACCGGTTCCGTTTACCTTGATCAGCACCAATACCAGCGCGTTTAATACGCTTAACATGGCAATTGTTGTAACGAATACCGGAAGGTTAAATACAGAGGCCAGCACGGAATTGAACAACCCTACCAGTACCGCTACCACGATGCAGACCAATGTCATGACTAAAATGCTTTCCGTCCTGTTGTATACCATTCCGCCTATCAGCGCGCTTACCGCCACGGAGGCGCCCAGACTGATGTCAAACGATCCCAGCGTATAAATAAAGATGGCGCCGGTCGCTACCACAGCCACCACTACCGACTGGTTCATGATACTTTTCAATCCATAAGAAACATTGATATCCCGCATTGTCCCAAGGATCAGAAAGGCCGCAAACAAGGCCAGCAATCCGAAAAGAGGGGTCAAATTCATAATATATTTTTTGAGATTTTTATTTTTCATTTTCCATCCCACCCTTCTAAATCATGTATTGTATGATATCCGATTCACTTAACGTCTCGCTTCTGGGAAATTCTTTCTTGATCTCACCGTCTTTCATGATGATCAGACGGTCGGCCATACCGATCAACTCCGTCATCTCTTCCGAAATGATAACAATGGATTTTCCCTCCTGTTTCATCTTGTACATCAGTTGATACATCGCCTGTTTGACACCGATATCAACCCCTCTTGTCGGACAGTCAAGTATCAGGATACTGCTGCCTCTGCCAATCCATTTGCCAAAAACTACTTTTTGCTTATTTCCGCCGGATAATGCCGAAACATATTGATTCATTTCCGCACACTTGACACTCAGATCCTCTATCTGCTTCTGTACATATTTCTTTTCTTTGCCGGGCAATACCAGAAAATTATGTAAGGCAAAACGATCCAGTCCCCCGATCGAAATATTGTCCCTGATGCTTGCATTTAAACACAACGACTCGATATCTCTGTCCTTGGCCGCATATCCAATCTGTTCCTTCATGGCATCCGCTTCGTTTTTAAGTTCTCTGCCTCTTATCAGTACTCTGCCTTCTGCCGGTTTACATGCACCGAATAAAACCTTTCCGAGCGTGTGCATCCCACAGTGGGAAAGTCCGCCTATTCCAAGGATCTCACCCTTATGGATCTGTAGATTAAAATTCTTTAACTGATCGCCGAGCTGCGCATCCTTTACCTCAAGCACGACTTCTTTTCCATAACTTCCATCGTAGTCGCTGCGGTAATAATCCCCTTTCATTTCCCGGCCGATCATGCTGGTCTTGATCTTCTCTTCATCGAACTCTTCTTTTGAAAAGGTCACGATGATCTTTCCATCCCGAAGGACTGTGAGCGAATCGCAGACATTCATGATCTCATCCAGATCATGGGAAATGAAGACTATGGCTTTATTTTCCTTTTTCATCGTTTCCATGATGCCGTATATGATGTTACGTCCGACCTGTGACAGAGCCGTTGTCGTCTCATCTACTACCAGAACTTCCGGCTTTTTTATCATGATCCGGGCAATCTCTATCAGCTTTCTATCCTGCATATCCAGAGAAGCCGTTATCTGCTCCGCCCGGATATGAGAAGCGCCGATCTCATCCAGCGCCTTCTGCGCCTCTTTCAGCATGCCTTTTCTGTTCACAGTCCCCCAGCTTTTCTCTCCCTGTCCGAACATTTTGAAACGTCCGGTTTCTCCAAGGAAAATGTTCTCCGCTACTGTTACGCCCGGAACCGTACCATTTTCCTGTACGATCATGCCGATACCGTTTTCCAGTGCCCAGAGCATGGAGTGCGGTTCCCATTTCTCGCCTTTAAAAAACATTTCACCCCTGTCCGCTTTCTGCATACCGGATATAATAGAAGTAACGGTTGATTTCCCTGAACCGTTTTCACCGATCAATCCCTGGATCTCACCGCGCCTGACTTCAATACTCACATCCTTCAGGGCAATCGTGGAACCGAAACTTTTATCCATATGCTTTACTGTTACAATGACTTCTTTCCCCATATGTATCTGTCCCTTCCTCTGTTTTTATTGCTTTCCGCTCTCCTTGTCTTTATAATTTAATTATAGATATCTCTACTCTTTTTCCAATGGTTTACAGGGATTAAAAATATTGACTTTTTTTGATGCTAATATTAAAATTGACATATATTTACTGTACTTTTTTGATATTCATGTACTGATATAGAAATATGGGAGAAAACACATATGGACTATGAAACATTAAAGAGCGAGATCTATAAACTGAACGAAGATGAACAATTTTATAGAAAATATTACTATGCCAGACAGCAGGAATACTCGCTGCAGAAATTCCTTTCCGAACTCGACATGGACAAAGTCTATGAGAAGCATCTGCTGGTACCGGAGATCAAAAATACCATTCCGCCCCGTTTTGAAGACTCTTTCTTCTTTGATATTGACAAGCATGCCGCCATTGTAACGATGCGCCACAACCGCTACACACCCGCCATTGTCCATGAGCATACTTTTTTTGAACTTATCTATGTCTATGACGGCGTATGCGAACAGACCATCAGCAATAACAGACTGAACCTGAAAATGGGCGATATCTGTATCGTTCCGCCGGGAATCAGACACTCCATCGGAGTATTTGACAATAGTGTCGTTTTTAACTGTCTGATCCGTAAAAGCACGCTTCATAAGATCTTTTTTAACTTTTTGAGCAATCCCAACATTCTGACCGCTTTTTTCTTAAATAACATTTATTCGGAAAACGGCAATGATTATATTGTTTTTCATACGGGAATGGATTTTGAGATACAAAGAGGCGTTCTTTATATGTACTGGGAATCACTGAATCAGTCTCTGTACTGGGACGAAATGATCTCCTATACGCTGATGCTGATCTTCGGCCTGTTGATCAGAAATTACGAAAAAAGCATTGAAGTACCGACCTTTACCCAAAAGGCGGATGTTCAACGCTTTGCTCTGCTGCAATATATTCAGGAAAATTTTGCCTCGATCACTCTGGAACAGATTGCCACGAAATTCCATTATACACCGGAATATACATCACGTCTGATCAAGTCCACGACCGGCAGAAGCTTTACACAGATCCTGCAGCAGGTACGCCTTGAAAAAGCGCAGACCCTGTTGCAGGATACCAACCTCTCTGTCGCCAATATCGCCGATCAGATCGGCTATGAAACGACGGAATACTTTATCCGTGTTTTCAAGAAGCATATGCACATGACTCCGACAGAATACCGTAAAAAAGGCATAATAATATAACACATGTTATTATTTGTCATATAAAAATCTTTCCGGTAAAGTGACCTTGAAATCTCTGGCAAGGTTCCGGAAGTCCTCCGGCATGATCGTCTGTCTTTTATCCGGACGCATGGAAAGCATCTTGACCAGGATCTCGGCGGATTTTTCCACCGTATGCATAAGACCGAAGGTCAGATCAAAGTCCTCTCCCGCCGCAAACATTCCATGATGTGCCCAGATCGCCGCATCATATGTCTTCATCAGTCTGCTGGTCTCTACCGCTATCGCTCTTCCGCCCGGCACCATCCACGGTACCACGCCGATGCCATCCGGAAAGACGACCGGACACTCGGTGGCCATCTCCCACAGTTCCCTGGTAAAAACTTCATCTGTAAGCGGCAATACGAATGTCAGCGCAATTATATTGGTCGTATGCGCATGATAGATAACGCGGTATCTGCCATCTGTCATCTCTTTTTTCACCTCATGATTCATCAGATGCGAAGGCAGTTCCGAGGTAGGTTTTCCGCCGTTTATCAGCCCCCATACGATACGATAGTTCTCCCCTTTATCATCCAGTTCGATCATACAGATAGAATCTTCGGGTTTTATCCGTACATTACGGAAATACTTGCCGCTCCCGGTCACCAGAAAATATTCTCCGGCCAGTCCCGGAACCGATGTGCCGATCGGCTGCCATTCTTTGGCCGCAAAGTTTTCTCTTACCGCCTCTACCTCTTCTTTCTTTACCCGGTATGACAGATTCCCACCATTGCGTTCATGCCAGCCCTGTTCCCAGCCATCGTCAGCCATGCGGATAAAGCCCTGTACAAATTCAGCATCTAAAAATTTCATCTTGCGCCTCCATTCCGTTTCACTAAGACCTCTTCTTCGTATCTTTTTACATCGTTAAACCATTCCTGTCCTGCCGCTACGCCGCACTGTCTGCAATATTCTTCCCACACCCCGCCGAACGGATATGTTTTTATCTCTTCCTGCATGACCATAAGTTCTGTGAGCCGGTTCTCATCCTGCAGTTTTTTCAGTTTGTCGTTCGGCGTACAAAGCGCGCTTAACAGGGCCTTCTGCCAGCTGCGGAAACCGACCGTCCATGCCGCGATCCGGTTGATGCCTGCATCAAAATAATCAAGCGCCATATAAACACGGTCAAGCGCATCATTTCGCACGATCTCCTTGGCCATCTCCTTTGTTTCATCATCAAAGAGCACCACATGATCGCTGTCCCAGCGTACCGGCCGCGTGATATGCAGGGCAATCTCCGGGAAAAAGCAGAGCAGCGCCGGAATCTTATCCGATACGACTTCCGTAGGATGATAGTGTCCGTTATCCATTAACGGAAGGCAGCCCTCATGCGACGCGGCAAAAGACAGAGTAAACTCTGCGCTGCCCGCCGTATAGGATTCCACGCCGATCCCGAAGACCTTGGATTCCACACAGGGTTTGACCAATGCCTTATCATAAGGCTCCTCTAAAATCTGTTCAATAGCGTCCTTATAACGCAGACGCGGCCCCATACGATCCGCCGGGATATCCTTATAGCCGTCGCCTGTCCAGATATTCATGACACAGGGCATTCCCGTCTCCTTGGCAAAATACTCCGCGATCCGCACACAGGCTTTTCCATGTCTGATCCAGAAGTTTCTCGTTTCCTCGTCCGGACTTGACAGTGTCAGTCCATCTTTTATCTTATCATGGGAAAAAAACGTAGGGTTAAAATCAATCCCCATATTCCTTTCTTTGGCAAAGGCCACCCACTTGGCAAAATGTTTCGGTTCCAACGCATCACGGTCAACGCTTTCCCCTTCTTCAAAAATGGCGTAACTGGCATGCAGGTTCAGTTTCTTCTTTCCGGGCATCAGCTTTAACGCCTGATCCATATCCTGCATCAGTTCTTCGGGCGTCCCTGCTTTTCCCGGATAGTTGCCCGTAGTCTGGATGCCGCCTGTCAGGGGGCCATCCTGATCGAAGCCGCATACGTCGTCTCCCTGCCAGCAATGCAGCGATACCGGTATTTCTTTCAGTTTTGCAATGGCGGCATCCGTATCAACACCGATTGCCGCATACTTTTCTTTTGTCATTTCATAACGTTCTTTCTGGTTCATATTTCCCTCTTTTCCGCGGTCTTATCCTATGGCCGCTTTTTATTTTTAGCAGGGTGAAAATGTCCTGACCGGAAAAGACTCCCGTATCAGGTGTCTGGCCGCCTTCAGATCAGCTATTTCTCCCCCGCTTATCATCTGTACTGCCAGATTCCCGATCGCAGTCGCTTCTGTCGGGCCTGCATACACCGTACACCCTGTATACTCTGCTGTCAGTTCGTTCAGATAATCTGCATTAGACCCCCCGCCAATAATATGTATCGAGTCATAATGTCTGCCGCTCATTTCTTCCAGTTCTTTTTTGGCCTCCGCATAACATCTGGCAAGACTATTATAAATAACGCATGCTATTTCTCCAATTCCTTCCGGCTCCTGCTGCCCGGACTCCCTGCAGGCCGCTTTTATTTCCTCCATCATGGAGACAGGAGCCAGAAAACGGTCGGCATTGCAATCCACGGTTGACGTGATATTACTTTTTGAAGCCGCCTCACAGATCTCCCCAAAAGATAACGCACCGCCGATCTCTTTTTTTACGGACTGGATCATCCAGAGTCCCATGATATTCTTTAAATAGCGGAATCTATGCAAAAAACCGCCTTCATTGCTCCAGTTGCGCCGCCTGCTCTTCTCGCTGCATTCCGCATCCCGTAACTCCGTTCCCATCAAAGACCATGTTCCCGAACTGATATAGAGCACATGTTCCTCATTGGAAGGTACTGCCACTACGGCTGAACCGGTATCGTGTGTTGCCGGGAGGACTACTGTACAGGAATAGCCGATCTCTTTGGCAATCTCTTCTTTTACATCTCCGATCTTAGTACCGGCCGCCTTTATTTCAGGAAAAATGGATAATGGATAGCCCAGTCTTTCTATCACTTCCCCGTCCCAATCCCCTGACTTTGCGTTTACTAACTGCGTCGTCGTCGCATTCGTGTATTCCGCCACGGCCTTTCCTGTCAGTAAAAAATTAAAATAATCAGGTATCATCAGCATCACGGCCGCCTGCCCAAGCTGTTCGGGCCTGTTTTCTTTTAAAGACATAAGTTGATAAATGGTATTAAATGTCTGTTTCTGGATTCCTGTCCTGTCATAAAGTTCCTGCTCCGGGACCAGTGCAAATACTTTTTCATCCATGCCTTTGGTCCGCTCATCCCGATAAGCTGCAGCATTTCCTATCCGTTTCTTTTTTTCATCCAAAAGCACAAAATCCACCGCCCAGGTATCAATCCCGACGCAGACCGGTATCTTGCCGATTTCGCTGCACTTTTTCATTCCTGTCTTTATTTCCGTAAAAAGACCATCTACATCCCAGATCCTCTCTCCGTCACATTCTTTCATAGCGTTCGGAAAACGATAGATTTCTTCCGTGACCATTTTTCCGTTCTCCATATGTGCCAGTATGTGACGGCCGCTTGAAGCGCCAATGTCTACTGCAAGATAATATTGCTCCACTGTTTCCGCCCCCTTTTCTCGCTCTTACCCTGTTTTTATCCTGTTCCTGTTTTATGTATATCTTTATACTATCCCGCCCCGCGGCATAAAAAAAGAACACCTTTTGTTCAAAAAAGTGTCCTTATTTGCCAACTCTGTATTGTCGGGGCGTCATGCCGTAATATTTTTGAAAAAGCCGGTGAAAATAACTTATGTTCTCATATCCTACCGACAGACCGATATCCATGACCGTCATCGCCGTATTTTTCAATAACCAGGCTGCCTGCTGCATCCGCTTTTCCTGTACCAGTTCCGTATAATTACGCCCGGTAATTTTTTTAATTTCCTTGGAAAGCCAATAGAGATCAAAATTCAGCAGCTTTGCCAGTTCTGTCAGTTCTCCGGTGCGGTAATGCTCTTCAATATATCTGTATACCTCTATCATCAGCTTTTGATGATGATTCTGTGCATTCGTCTCCATAAACTCCGTGTGGTTCATCAACTGCAGGAATAAAAGACCCATCGTGGTCTGATTGATACTTCTTTTATTCGGCTGCCTGTTCCAGATCGTCCAGATCAGATTTTCCACCAGATTCTGGATAGGAAGTACGTCCGCCACCTTAAAGTGCATATAGCCCGACTCGGCATTCTCCCCTTTCAGACAGTCAATGACAAAATCCCGCAGAAGATTTTTTTCCTCACCGATCATTTTCAGACTATGCTCAAAAAACTCCGGAAGAATAATAAAATTGACTGCAATGTCTTCTTCCGACGCCGGATAGATTTCCTGCTGCGCCCTCTGATTCAGAAACAGCAGTTCCCCCTCCCGTAAAATCACATCCTCTCCATCGATAACATGGTGCGTACTTCCGGCGCACATATAGATAACTTCAATATAATTATGCGTATGTCTGGGAAAATGGATAAATCTGGTATGCGGCCGTACCTGTATCAGTTTTCCGGCCTCTAAAAGTTTTCCGGCATCAATGGTGTTATTATTTCGTATCTCATCTTCCTGCGACATATAAAGATGCTTCTCTATTTCTGTGTATCCGCTTAAGATCCGCCTCTCCTCCGGCGTGATCTTCTTTAGTTCTGTATATAATTGTTCTGTTATCACGTGGGTCCTCCTATGGCTCCTGTGCCGCTCCGTTCCTGCTCCTTTATGCCGCCTTTACATCATTTTACGCTGTCCTTACACCATCTTCACGCCATTTTACGCTGCCTTTACACCGTCTTTTTCAAACCCGTGTACCCAATCCGAGAAAAGATAATAAAACAGATAGATGACCGAACTGATACCCCAGGTAAGCGGATATGCCCAGTAAATATAACGGATGTCACCGAATACTTTCATTACCACGATGATGTAAGTAATCCGCAGCACACACCAGATAGAAAGCATAACAACCATTGGCACGAACGCCTTGCCCGCACCGCGGCAGACCGCCGCCACAGAATGTGAGAACGACAACAGGAAGTAAAACAGCGCAACCGTGCGCGCCTGCTGTACTCCCAATTCAATAACGCCTGGTGTTTTATCAAACAGACCGATTAACTGCGGTGCAAAAATATAATAAAAGACGCCGATGACCTCCGCCATGAGCACAGCCGACAGAATGCAGAATCGCGCGCCCTTTCTGGCCCGGTCATACTGCTTAGCCCCCAGATTCTGACTGATAAACGTCGTACTGGCCATATTGAAACTTGTGATCGGCAAAAAGGCAAAACCGTCAATCTTGGAATGCGTTCCATACGCCGCCATCGCCAGACGTCCGAAAGAATTGATCTGTGACTGCACGATAACATTGGCAAACCCGATCACCGAATTCTGTACGCCGGAAGGCACACCATAACGCATGATCTCGATCAGCATATCTTTATGTAAGCGGATTTTGCGCAGTTCCACCGTGAAAACATTCCCCTTCCGCAGCAGATATACCATACAGAGGACTACGCTGGCCGCCTGAGAAATAACAGTCGCTACCGCCGCTGACCAGACGCCCCAGTGGAATACGGCAATAAATAACATATCCAATATAATATTTAATATAGAAGAAAAAATAAGATAATAAAGCGGACGTTTACTGTCTCCGAGCGCGTTCATGATACTTCGGCAGATATTGTACATGACCATGGCCAGGGAACCCAGAAAATAATAACGGAAATACTCTACCGCCTCAGGCATGACTTCCGGGTCGGTCTGCATCCAGGTCAGGAACGTCGGCGTAAAAGCCACACCGATCAACGTTAAGATCAGTCCGCTGACAATACCGAAAGCCATGATCGTATGGATGGCCCGCGATACCTTTTCCGCATTCCCGCTCCCGAAATAGCGGGAGATCACTACACCGCCGCCCATCGCCGTGCCAATGAAAAAACTGGTCAGCAAGAAGATCAGCGTCCCCGACGAAGTGACCGCCGCCAGCGCGTTCGTTCCTAAATATCTGCCCACAATAAAGGCGTCCGCCGTATTATAAAGCTGCTGAAAAACCTGACTTAAGAAAGTCGGCAGCGCAAAGCCCAGCATTAGCGTATAAGGATTACCAACAGTCATGTCCTTTACTGTGGATACATTCTTTTTATGTATATTTTCATTCATGGATGTATGCCTCCTGTTCCAAACCACGACATAAAAACAGCGAAAGCCGGTTTTAAGGCTCTCCGCTGTCTTGTGCGTAATGATGCGTATTTTTATGCAGCTAATATTTCCCTTATTCCCATATAAAGTTCTGAAATATCTGCTACTGATGTATTCCAGACAATCTCATAATCTAAATTTCCATAATGATGTGCTACAATATCCCTCATACGCATAATCATTTTCCACGGTATTCCTGTATATTTATCTAAAAAGTCATCAGATAACGTTTTAGTGAGTTCTCCGATTTGAAGTATTGGCATAGTAATTGAATTTCTATAGATAAAGCCACTTTTTTCATTCATAAAAAGTTCTTTATCATGTTTAAAATAATCATGTGTATCTTTAATTTCCATACAATAGTCCAGAATTTTTATCAAAATCATCTTATCTCTTTGCTTCATAAATAACAACCTCATCATCCTTTATCTGCTCAAGGAAGTTAATATCATTTGATGTATCTGTGATGACATCCACGTTCTTTCCGAAAACTTTTTCAAGTTCATCAATAAAAGCAGCTAATTGAAACAGTGTTTGTATACTTCCTCTCGATATAACAAAATCATAATCACTCGTTTCGGTTGCTGTATTTTTTGCTCTGGAACCAAACAATGCCACTCTGTCCGCACCATATTTTTGTGCAATAGGCGTAACTACTTTTGCTATACTTTTTATATCCGTCATCCTGCACCCCCATAGTCAGATAACTATCCTGATATTATTATAGATTCTATCATAAAATAATCTTCACCACAATAAAGAGGTTCCTGTCATAATCATATTATTTATTTTCGTTTTTTACATCCCACCTCATAACATGATACTTCGACCTATCGTCCACGAAACCAAGCGATTGATACAAATGA
The DNA here is from genome assembly GCA_023663085.1 of Ruminococcus sp. Classification (GTDB taxonomy): domain Bacteria; phylum Bacillota; class Clostridia; order Lachnospirales; family Lachnospiraceae; genus UBA3282. The sequence goes on from JAMPIB010000008.1 coordinate 24,473, forward strand.
TATCCATCCTCTGTGGATTTCAGTTCCACAACGCATACCTTTTTTTCGACCGCATCTGACTGCAGTTTTTGCATCAGCATTTTCGCATATCCCCTGCGTCGATATGGCGGCCGTGTATAAACATTCAACACCATTCCTGTCCTGCCGTTTATAAACGCAGGACTCATTGGTTTTTCAATGATCAGCAGGAAAGCACAGGCCACGGCCTGTTCCTTATTTTTCATTAAATAACAAAAGATATTTTTATTGAGATTTCTTTTAAAATACTCCGGCAGATCACGCCTGATTTTCTTGATATCCTCCTCGCTCAATCCACCGTAATCCTCTTTTAAATATTCCACTCTTAATTCTATCAGCTGATCGATATCTGCGATTCCCGCATTTTCAATTATCATAAAAATAACCATGCCTTTCTCTCAACCTGCGACATTTGTGACTGAAAGGAACAAGAATCCGCTCCCAGATCACACAAACAGTATAACACAGAATAAAAAAACATACAGCCTTATGATAGAAGAAACTATCCGATAAAATTCCAACCTTGAAAAACGCTGTGCTTTCCTTTATAATTTTAAGTAAGTCTTTTATATTATTTTTTACATAAAAATACTATCAATTAGAAAAGGAGAGTTCATTATGAGATTAGTTACCCGTTCTGACTTTGATGGTTTAGCCTGCGGCGCATTATTAAAAGAGATCGGCCTGATCGACAGTTGGAAATTCGCGCATCCGAAAGATCTGCAGGATGGCCTTGTAGAAATTACAGAAAACGATGTACTGGCCAACGTCCCCTTTGTGGAAGGCTGCGGCCTCTGGTTCGACCACCACTCCAGCGAACACGAACGTAATCAGCTGGCAGGAAAATATAAGGGAGAAAGCCGTATCACACCTTCCTGCGCGCGTATTATTTATGAATACTACGGCGGAGAGGAACGCTTTTCCCATTTTGATGATATGATGGTCGCAGTTGATAAAGTAGATTCCGGCAACTTAACGATTGATGAAATTCAGAATCCGACCGGCTGGATTCTGGTCGGTTTCCTCATGGATCCCAGAACTGGACTCGGCCGTTGGAGAAACTTCACGATCTCCAATTATCAGTTAATGGAAAAATTAATGGAATGCTGCCGTACCATGGATACGGAAGAAATTCTTGCCCTGCCGGATGTACAGGAGCGCATCGCCATTTATCACGAACAGGACGCCAAGTTCAAAGAAATGGTACGCGCGCACACGCGTGTGGAAAAAGACGTTATCATTTCCGACCTGCGCGGCGTTGACCCGATCTATTCAGGCAACCGTTTTCTGATCTACAGCATGTATCCCGAACAGAACATCTCCGTATGGATCGTCAGCGGACGCGGCGGTGTCGGCTGCTCTGCAGCAGTCGGCTACAGCGTTCTGAACAGGACGTCTAACGTCAATGTCGGCAGTCTGATGTTAAAATACGGCGGCGGCGGCCACAAAGCCGTAGGAACCTGCCAGTTTGGCGACGACGTAATGGACGAGAAACTGCCGCAGCTGATTGATGAGATTGTAAATTATAAAGGCGAGTAAATCGAAAAACAAATCAACTACATACCATGGAGAATGCCCGTATTTTGGGCATTCTTTTTATATTAAAATTTCCTGTCCCAGCTTAAACGAATAAATTACCTTCTGTGCTGTGCGCTTTCCCTTCCCCGTAAAAGTAAAACCGGAAAGCTGTTCTAATGCCTCCGCATAATAATCAAGCTGCGTTTTATACCGCTTCACCAGCTCTTCCGCGCTTTTTACAGCATCTGTTTTATAATCCAGCACGACATAAGCGCCATCCTCTTCAAAGAAAACGTCGATGATACCCTGGATCAGTACCGTCTCATCCTCCGGGAAATCCTCGTTCAGCCGGCTGGCCGGCAAGCCTAAAACGAAAGGCTGTTCTTTATGCAATTTCCCTGCTGCTGCCGCTTTCGCCATGCGTTCCGCTATTTCACTTTCCATAAAAGCCGTAATTTTCGGCACGGATACAGCATCATAATATCCCTGCGTCAGTTTCCCTTCCGCAAGCATCCTGTCCAGTTCAGCCTGTACCAGCGCCTTTTTATCCGCTTTGCCCTCCGCAGACAGCAGTCTGGTGAAATCAAACAGCTCCATAACCTTATGAAAGGCGCTGCCCCTGTCCGTTCCGCTGACGCTCTCCTCCTGTCTGATAAACTTAGGCAGATAGGGAACGATTGGTTCTTCTTCATACAAGGGAAAAGCAAACTCCGTCTCCTGCATCATGCCAGCCTTCTTTAATTCCGAAACAGTCGTTTTGGTATAAAGGTCTTTTAAATTCATATAAGGATACTGCCATGCGAATTTTTCTGACATTAGTGTCATAAGTTCTTTATCCAGCCGCGTTTCGTCTTTTCCGGCATCAGAAAAAAGCAGCTTTCTCCGGTTCGTCTCCCGGCCGATCTCTTCTTTTAACACAGCCTGTGCCTCGTCTTCCCACTCTAGGATTTCCGCCCGTATCTGCATATCCTCCTGATAAAACGGATTCCGGCTGTCCGGCGCGACGCCGCACGCCTGCCATATCGTATCAAAACACCTGTTACGTGCCATCGCATAAAGCGCCGCGTCCAGAAAACTCCCCAGTTCCGAAAGCATATCATAAGAAAAAGCTCTCTCCCTCACGTTCTGCAATAACATAAGCGGACGGATTTTTTTCTCCGGCGATTTCAACGTACCTGTCAGGATCAGTTTTTCTCTGGCTCTTGTCATGGCCACGTATAAAATACGCAGTTCCTCCGCCAGATTGTCCTTTTTAAGTCCCGCCGCAATAAAATTACGCCTGATATTTCTACTTCGTATCCTCTTATCCGGGTCTACATAGTCCACACCGATCCCCCGCTCCACGTCCATGACAAGGTGGCCGCTCACATCGCGCATATTAAAACTTTTGGCACATCCGGCCACAAAACAAATGGGAAATTCCAGTCCTTTACTCTTATGAATACTCATGATACGCACAACATCGGCATTTTCATCCTGCAGATTCGCTTCTCCGTAGTCCACATCATATTTTTCCAACTGTTCGATATAGCGCAGGAAATGATACAGTCCATAATAACTCGTCTTCTCATAGTCGGCCGCTTTTACCAGCAGCATCTCCACGTTGGCACACCGTCTGCTGCCGCCCGGTCTGGCCGAAACATAGGAAAGATAAGCATACTCGCGGATAATCGTCTGCAACAGTTCATGCACCGCCATATAAACGGCCAGTTCCCGATATCTGCCTATCTTCTCCAGAAATGTACGTATGCGGAGCTGTAAATTACTGCACCGCCGCACCTCTGCTGCTTCGCTTTCTCCTGCCGTTTTCTCTGTCTCCTCATCCTCCTCATTCCCCGCATACTCCCGGAACGCATCGCACAAATATTTCTGTTTCGGGCAGGCAGCCTTCACCATGGCAATCTCCTCGTCCGTAAAGCCGCCGAAATAAGAATGCGCCACACCATAAAAGGGAATATCCTGTAAAGGATTATCCAGTATCCGCAGAAAATGTAAAAGTTCCTGAATCTCCGTGGCTGCAAAATACCCGCTCTTGGAGGTGACATGAACGGGAATCCCCTCCTGTTCCAGCACCTGTTTAAATTCTTCATCCCATCCGGCCGTCGTTCGCAGCAGAATGACGATATCCTTATAAGCTGCCGGCCTGAGCTGCCCTGTCTCACTGTCTGTCACTTGATAAAATAACAGTAGTTCTTTAATCCTGCGGGCGATACCGGAAGCCTCCGTTTCCTTATCTTCTCCCACAAATAACAGTAGTTCTGTATCGTTTGCGCCACTATCCGTATAAGTCGCGCCCGGATAGAGCGCCGCCTTCTCATCATAATCAATCCCGCCGAGTTCTTTGCGCATCACCTGTGAAAAAAACGCGTTGACGGCAGTCAGCACCTGCTTTCTGCTGCGGAAGTTCCTGTCCAGATCAATGCGCATGGCACATTCTCCCGCCTCCTGCCCGTAGGTATGATATTTTTCCATGAAAAGTTCCGGTCTGGCCAGACGGAACTTATATATACTCTGCTTGACGTCCCCCACCATGAAACGGTTATAATTACCCTGTTCTTCACCTGATATCACGGATAACAGATATTCCTGCACCAGATTGCTGTCCTGATACTCGTCGATGAGGATCTCTGTAAAATAACTCCTGTACTCCAAAGCGGTCTCCGTAGCCTCTAATCTGCCGTCTTCCGTCTTTTTCAATAATATGGCAAGCGCAAAATGCTCCACATCATCAAAATCCAGGATATTCTTCTCCCGCTTCGTCTCATCGAACGCCGCCTTAAACAAAAACGCGATCTCCACTAAGGCACAGACCGCCTCCTTGCAGGGTTCCATCTGCCTGATGAGCGCTTCTGCGGACTGCGCATAAAAATCCTTCTGCATCTTTTGTAACTTCTCTTTTATCTCCGCGCGGATATTTTTGACCAGTTCTCTTTTCACGTCAGAGACCGTCTCGTCCTTTTTGGATGATAATCTGCCGAAAGAAAGCGCCGTAAAAGCAGCATAGCGCGCTTCGTAGGTCTGCGCGGCAAGGAGTCTGCGTATCTGCTCTTTTTCCTGTTCGAGCAGTTCGCCGTACATATAGGGACCATCCGGCTCTTCGCACAGCGCTATGCACTGACTCATTCGGTCAATATATCCTTGTAAAAGCAGGCCGGTCTCTTCCAACAGGCTTTTCATCCAGTCAAGCTGCGATAACTCTTCCGCCGATCCTGCCGCTTCATAATCTTTCTTCCGCTCCGCCAGCCAGTCTTCCGGAAAAGGATTGCTCATGGCAAACTCATATAATTTCAAAACAGCCTCTTCCACCGCGCTGTCCCTGTTTCCGGTACTGAAATATTCCATACAGTCAAGAAACGCAGGTTCCTCCTTTTGATAGCAGGATTCGAGCACCGCCGCCAGAACATCGTTTTTCAGCAGTTTCAATTCTCCCTCATCCGCGATCCGGAAACCGGGGTCTAAGCCGATCGTATGAAAGTGATTGCGGATCACAAACAGACAGAAACTGTCTATCGTCGTGATCTGCGCGTTATGCAAAAGCGTCATCTGTCTTTGCAGATGCTCGTTTTCCGGCTCCTTTATGAGTTTATCCCCTATTGCATTGCTGATGCGCTCCCGCATCTGGGCGGCCGCGGCATTCGTAAAAGTCACGATCAAAAGGCGGTCGATATCTACCGGGTGTGCACCCTCGCTGACCATTTTGACGATGCGCTCCACCAATACCGCCGTTTTCCCTGAACCTGCCGCCGCCGAAACCAAAAGATTACAGCCATGCGTATCTATGACTTTCTGCTGTTGATCCGTAAAGGTAACGCCCATTTTCTATCCCTCTGCTCTTTCTTTACCTGTCAGTTCTTCCTCCATACGCATAAGCGCCTCCCCCGCCGACAACTTCTCCAGCGCCCGCTTTTCATAGCCCGGCAGTTCCGTATCATACCCGCAGACACTTTTATACGCGCAGTAGGTACAGGCATCATTCCCGCTTAGTTCACAGGGATTCACCGCAATATTCCCCTGTAAGATGCCGCTGCCCAGCTCCTTGATCTTTTGGTTTACATAATCCGATACCAGTTCCATATCCTGTTCTTTGATAACACTCGAATATGCAAAGAAACTGCCATCCTTTTTCCGTTCTATCGGTAAAATGTCGGACTTATCAACAAATTCCTTATCTAACAGAGAAATCGCCCGCTCATTTTCACTGACGATTCCGGTCATTTTAAGTTCCTGCAGCAACTTGCGGTTAAGCTGCTCCGGCGTCAGTTCCTGCCCGTCTTCTACGATCGGGTCCGCGATATGATAATAGAGCATGGCCGCCGGTATGATCTGCTTTAGCGGATGCTTTTTCTGCTCTATCTCCACGGCGGCATTCATATAAACGACAAGCTGTAATTGCAGGCCATAATAAAGAGCAGCCAGGTCGAATTTCCGGTTTCCCGACTTATAGTCAATGACCTTCACATAAATCGTATCTGCGTCCTCACAGGTATCTATCCTGTCTATCCGGCCGCGCAGTTTCATCTTTTCCTCTCCCGTCAGGGCAATATTGACCGCCTCCAGATCCTCCAGCACAGAGAACGACATTTCAAAATGTTCCGGTAAAAAAGACCCTTTCTGCAGTTGCGTCTGCAATGTCTGTATCGTCCGCCTCAAAATCCGCCTGATCCGCCGCAGCAGATACTGATTTCTGGCGTTGCTGTAAAGATAAGCCGTTTCATAAGTGACCGCATAGTCCTCAAGCGCCTCGTCGAGTATCCGCTCCCCCTCTTCTTTGGGAAAGTCGAACCATGTATAATGATGCTCCACGAGTTTATCCGCAAAAAGCGCCAACACGCCGTGGAACACATTTCCCATGTCCACATCCTCGAAATCATATTCCTCCCGCTCTCTAAGCGACAGGCCGTATTGCAGAAAATGGGCGTAGGCGCAGGCCGCATATTTTTCCAGACGGCTGACGCTGTTTTGCAGAATACTGCCGTAAAGCGCCGTCGTCACCGCCTTTGATAACGGCGTCTCCCGGTACTGGTAAAAAGCCGTGTCGATCAATTCATCTACCCGGCCGCGCCAGCGGGGATCTTTATGATAGCAATGATAAAAGGTAAAAAGTTTCTTTTCCTCTTCTGTTTTCAGCCTGTCCGCCGCATATTCCCGCAATAATCCCGTAAAATGGGCAATACCGTCCTCAGCGTTAGACAACTGTTTTTCTATCGGTTCATACTCCGGCTGTCCGATCGTAAGCTGCGGGAAAAGTTTCCGCATGGTATCGACCAGATATGCCGGCCGTATGCTTTTGCCATCGTTGCCAACCTTGGCATACGATAAATGCAGATACTCCGAAGGCTTCGTCATATTCATATACAGATACAGCCGCTGGATATACATCTGCTGACGCGGCGTCGGCGCCAGTTCAAATCCCGCCTCCTGCAGAAACTCCCTGTCGATATCCGAAATAATGCCGCCGCCTCCTCCGCCTTTGGGAATATTGCTATCATTGATGCCCAGAAAAAAGAGCGCGCGTACCTGATTCAGGCGAGTCCTTTCTATATCACCGATCACCACTCTGTCTACATTCTGTGGAATCGTTCCTACTGAAATCTCGGCAAACCCTGCATCCAGGATCTCCGCAAACTCCCGCAAACTCATCTCTTCCTCTTTTAAAAGCGCCTCGATCTGATCGAGCAGGTCGATGACCAGAGCGTAAATCTGCCCGTATTCTTTGGCTCTTGCCAGTTCTCCTTCCTGCTTGAATTTCTGTTCAAAACGCGCCAGTTTCTCCTGCAGTTTATTCCGCACCAGAAAATCATACAGAGCATGCACAAGTTCCTCCGCCGTGTGGAGTTCCTTAGATACAGGCGACAGCTGCTCCATGAGTTTTTCACGCATCTCATTATATTTCGCCAGCTCCGCAAGACCTTCTTCCCCGCCGCTTTCTTTAAAAACAAAAAGTTCGCTCCACTTTTTCCGGCCGCGGATATTGTACCTGCGGATATAATTTTCCAGTCTGTCGATATCGTCTCCCGCAAAATCGCACAGTCCCGTCCGCAGATAATGAAAGACCTCCTCCCTGCTGTAATCCTGCAAAATGATCTGCAGGGCGCTGCGGATATACTCTGTAAAAGGATTAAATAAAATTCCTCTTGTCCTGTCCATGTAAATCGGCACGGAAAACTTCGCAAATTCTTCCTCTATCACATTCCCGTATGTCTCCATACTCCCGATCACCACCGCGATATCCCGGTAATGAAGTCCCTTTTCCAACAGTCTCTGGATTTCAATACAGGTCTGTCTGACTTCTTCTTTCGGCGTGGACGCCTCTGTCAGCCGGATGCGCTCCATCCGTTTATCATACGGCTTTACCGGATAACGAAACAGGTGTTGTTCCAAATGGGCCAGTTCCGGATTATCAGTGAATCGGGGCAGTACGCTGACATTGTCTTCTCCGATATTGTTTCCTCCGACATTGTCTTCCCCGCAATTTACTTCCGGGAGTATCTCTACGCCAACCTCCGCGGCATATTTTTTCAGATCGGCAACCGTCTTTTTACTCAAGTGAAAAAGTTTCTGTTCGCCATCCAATATATAGGGATTTTCTTTAATATCAATCGTTATTGTAACGATCACCTTATCTGCCAGCCGCATCAATTCCTGTATTACACGGTACTGCACAGGAGTGAATCCCGTAAACCCGTCGAAAGCAATTATGCACTTTTTTATGATCTCCGATTTCGGCAGCGCCTCCCGCAGTCTGTCCAGCGTCTCTTCCGTCGTGATGAATTTCTCCCGGATATAGTCGGAAAAAGCGCTGTACAGCACTTCCAGATCTTTTAACTTATAATAAAGCGCTCCCCGCCCTCCGGCGCAGGCGGCGATCTGTGCAAGTTCTCCGGTACCGATGCCATACTGCATGAACTCCGAGATCGCAGACTTCACCTCATGGATATAGCCTATCTTGTGCAGATGCTTTCCGATAACAGATAACGCCTGTTCTTCTTTCTCCGCTATCTTCCGCAGGATCAGACTCTTACCCGTATCGTCCAAAACTGGTATCTCTTCCGCCCCCACCTCTTCTAAAATCCTGTGTGTCAGCCTGCCGAAACTTAAGACGTCGATATTCATGATTCCTTTATGGGGATGCTCCAGAACCAGATCCATCTGTGTCTGCATCGTGAACTGATCCGGCACGATCAACAAAAAATTGCGCGCCGGTTCCTGCAAAGAAGCCTCTATCATATCTCTATGAAGTTTTTTACTTTTGCCGGCGCCCGAACCGCCGAAATAAAATTGAAGCGCCATTTCAATCTATCCTCCCATGATCCCAAGATTCCGCTTTGCGAAATCTTGGGATCCTAAATCTGCATCTTCGCCGTATACTGCCCTAAAAGCTGCCCCCGTCTGGCGATCACCAGAGCCAGAATATCCTTGGCCTGTTTTCCCTGTTTATGAAGAATGCACTGTCGGATATTCGTAAACTGCCGCTCAAATATAGTAAGTTCCGCCTCCTGCGCGCCTTTTTGCATACGCTGTAATGTCATGGCCGCGATCTGCCAGTTATTATGATTGAGCGCCTGACCCAGCTTCATGAAATCATAGCTTTTGAGATAATTAAATTGCAGCTGTTCTTTATCCGTTATATTCTCCATATCGTTCATATCTTTATGCTCCTGATCGTATCTTCATACTCTTGAATGCACTTTATAATCCAGCGCTATTGTATCATTTTTTGAGAGGGATAGCAATAACGCTTCCATGGTTTGACGGAGGCAAAAACAAAACCGAAAACAAAACTGAAAAAACATAACTGCCGCAATCCCAATCAGGAGTTAGATGTAAAAATTGCACAATACTATATTTTGTGTTTTGTTATGGCAAAGAAAACGAATCTAATCTAGTTATAGACAATTTGAATAAATTACCGAAATTACGTCACTATTTTTTCTACATGGATTATCAAAAAAATGCTTTGCGTTTTGTTATGAATTATGTTATAAAAAATATATTCCATATCGGGTATATGCTTTGATACCTGCATTCTACTTTACGAAGGAGACACATCTATGACTCAAAACCATTCTGTTCCCGCACATCTGGCGGACGCTTCTTTATCTTCATTTCAAAATGCACATGGCCCTCTGCCATACAATATGACGAACGACTATCTGTTCCGGGCTGTTTTGCAGACTAACAATAGAGTCCTGCGCGGTCTTGTCTGTTCGCTTCTGCACCTTAGCGAAAATGAGATCACTTCTGTTAAAATCACCAACCCTATTATTCTGGGAGATTCCATCGAAAAGAAAGAGTTTCGTCTGGATATTAACGTCGCATTAAATGATAACACATTTATGAATCTGGAGATGCAGGTCGTCAATCAGTTAAACTGGAACAACCGTTCCTTACTTTATCTTTGCCGCTCTTTCGATCGTCTGCACCATGGTCAGAATTATAGCGATATGCCGACCGTTATACATATCGGTTTTCTGGATTTTACACTTTTTGAAGAATGTCCGGAATTTTATAGCACCTATAAACTCATGAATGTAAAAAATCATACGATTTATAATGACAACTTTACCCTATGTGTGGTAGACTTATCTCAGATAGAATTGGCAACCGAAGAAGATAAAGAGTATCATATTGATTACTGGGCCAGACTGTTTAAGGCCACTACCTGGGAGGAGATCATTATGTTAGCGGCAAAAAATGAATATTTACAGGAAGCTTCTCATACGATATTTGAACTTACCGCAGACGAGCAGATACGCAAACAGTGTCGCGACAGGGAAGAATACTATGAGGATCTTCGTAATTATGAGAGGGCTATTGCAGAAAGAAACGTGGCAATCGCGCAAAAAGATGCTGTTATCTCTGAAAAAGACTCGGTCATCTCTGAAAAAGACTCAGTTATCTCTGAAAAAAACAGACAACTCCAAAAAGCCGCCGCAGAAACAGCACACCTGCGCGCGCTATTGAAAAAACACGGAATTACAGATGATGAATCTGTATAAAGTTATCAGAGCCGTCTATGCAGGCTCTGATAACTACTGTTATGCTATTTATGTATATTAGTCTTCTACCGAAAACAACGGCGTAGACAGATATCTGTCGCCTGAATCCGGGAGCAGGACCACGATGACTTTTCCCTTATTCTCTGGGCGTTTTGCCAGTTCTGTCGCCGCATGGAGCGCCGCGCCGGAAGAAATTCCCACCAACACGCCTTCTTTTACCGCAATCTGACGGCCCGCCGCAAAAGCATCCTCATTCGATACTTTGATGATCTCGTCATAGATATCCGTATCCAGCACTTCCGGTACAAATCCTGCACCAATCCCCTGTATCTTATGCGCTCCCGGTGCACCGCCCGATAAAACAGGGCTGCTCTCCGGCTCGACCGCCACGATCTTAATATCCGGACCCTTTTCTTTCAAATAAGCGCCTACTCCGGTGATCGTACCGCCTGTGCCGACTCCCGCCACGAAAATGTCCACTTTCCCATCTGTATCTTCCCAGATCTCAGGGCCTGTCGTCTTCTTATGTATCTCAGGATTGGCCGGATTTACGAACTGCCCCAGAATGATAGAACCGGGGGTCGCGGCCTGTAACTCTTCCGCTTTGGCAATAGCCCCCTTCATACCTTTGGTTCCTTCTGTCAGCACAAGTTCCGCACCGTAAGCCTGTAACAGTTTCCTTCTCTCAACGCTCATCGTCTCAGGGAGGGTTAAGAGCGCCCGATACCCCTTAGCCGCCGCTACCGCCGCCAATCCGATACCTGTATTGCCGGAAGTCGGTTCGATAATAGTTGCTCCGGGTTTCAAAATACCTTTCTTCTCCGCATCCTCGATCATACTTAAGGCAATACGATCCTTCACAGACCCCGCCGGATTCAGATATTCGAGTTTCACCAGAATAGTGGCATCTGTAATCTCATTTGCCTTCTCATAGTTTGTCACTTCCAATAGCGGAGTCTTACCAATCAGTTCCGCTGCACTCTTTTTAATATTTGCCATTTCCGTTCCCTCTGCTTTCCATTTTTATTCTCTACTTATTCAGTAGGTTTTATATGAATTGATAATACTCCCATCAAAATCATCTGTCAAGCATAAATTTTATTTTTTTAGAAAGGGCAAATAAGGCCACGAAATGTACCTGCGTGACAAAGGTACATTCCGTGGCCTTACATTTAATCCTATATATAATTCTTAAATCCTATTTTAACTTCCAAATATCCCTGTTATACTCCGCAATCGTTCTATCCGATGAGAAGAATCCCGCTTTGGCGATATTGACAAGCATCATCCTTCTCCACTTGTCCTGATCTTCGTAATCCGCTATCATCTTATCTTTTACCGCGATATAATCTTCCAGGTCAAGCAGGGTCATGAACCAGTCTTTGTTAAGAAGTTCTTTATGCAGTCTTTCCAGATTCTTCTTATGGCCGACTTTCAGAGCCTCCTTGCTGACAATGAAATCAACCGCCGCTTTGATGACCGGACTCTTTTTGTAATAGTCTTTGGCCACATAATCAGCCTTGGCATAATGTTTGATGACCTGCTCAGACTTTTCACCGAAGATATATATATTGTCATCGCCGACAAGCTCGTGAATTTCTACATTTGCACCGTCGGAAGTACCGAGCGTTACGGCGCCGTTTAACATGAACTTCATGTTGCCCGTTCCGGATGCCTCTTTGGAGGCTAACGAGATCTGCTCGGAGATATCGCAGGCCGGGATCATCTTTTCCGCATAGGATACGTTGTAATTTTCTACCATAAGAACCGTCATATAAGGACTTACATCCGGGTCATTATTGATAATTTCCTGTAACACCAGCAAAAGATGAATGATATCCTGCGCGATCACATAAGCGGGAGCCGCCTTGGCGCCAAAGATAAAAGTCATCGGTCTGACAGGTTTCTTACCGGCTTTGATCTCCAGATATTTATGGATGATATACAGCGCGTTCATCTGCTGACGTTTGTATTCATGCAGCCTCTTGGACTGGATATCGAAAATTGAATCAGGATTTAACGCCACGCCCTCCACTTCTTTTACGTAAGCGGCAAGGTCTTTCTTGCGGTTCATCTTAATTTCTGCAATCCTGGACAATACTTTCTCGTCATCTTTATATTCCAGTAATTTCTCCAGTTTGTCGGCGTCTTTCTTATAACCATCGCCAATCGTATCAGAAAGAAAAGCCGCCAGTTCACGGTTACAGGATAAGAGCCACCTTCTGAAAGTGATACCGTTCGTCTTGTTATTGAATTTTTCAGGATAGAGCTTATAAAAAGCGTTCAGTTCCGTGTTTTTCAAAATCTCCGTATGGATAGCCGCCACACCGTTTACGGAAAAACCGTAGTGGATATCAATATGGGCCATATGCACTCTGTCGTCTTTATCAATGATCTGTACTTTTTTATCTTTATATTTTGCCGCCACTCTCTTATGCAGTTCCTTGATGATCGGCACAAGCTGGGGCACCACTTTCTCCAGATATTCGAGAGGCCATTTTTCCAGCGCTTCTGCCAGAATAGTATGGTTTGTATAAGCGCATGTCTTACTGACAACCTCGATGGCCTCATCCATGGTAAAGGCTTTGTCTTCCACAAGGATCCGAATCAGTTCCGGAATTACCATCGTCGGGTGCGTATCATTGATCTGGATCACAGCATGCTCGTACATTCTGCGCAGATCGTATTTTTTCTCCTTCATCTCCCGTAAGATAAGCTGCGCCGCATTGCTGACCATGAAATACTGCTGGTAAATGCGCAGTAAGTTACCCGCTTCATCGGAATCATCCGGATACAAGAAAAGCGTCAGATTCTTCTCGATATCTTCTTTATCAAAGTCAATGCCTTTTTTCACCAGACTCTCGTCTACCGTCTCAATATCAAAGAGTCTGAGTTTATTGACACCACTGTCATATCCGATCACGTCAATATCATATAATCTGGACTTTACTTTCTTATCTCCGAAGCAGACGTCAAACGTAACATCTGTTTTGGTAAGCCAGGATTTATCTTCAATCCAGTCGTTTTTCTCCGCTTTCTGCAATTTATCCTTAAATACCTGTTTGAATAGGCCGAAATGATAGTTGAGCCCGATTCCTTCACCCGGCAGATCCAATGTTGCGATGGAATCTAAGAAACAAGCCGCCAGACGCCCCAGACCGCCATTTCCCAAGGACGGTTCCGGTTCCACTTCTTCAATGGCGTTTAAGTTCTTGCCGTTTTTTTGTAAAATTTCTTCCAGTTTGTCATAAATTCCCAGGTTAATGAGGTTATTGGATAACAGTTTACCGATCAGGAACTCTGCGGAAATATAATAAATCTTTTTCTCCCCCTCGATCGGCTCGGAAACCGCCATCAATTTCTTGGAAAGGAGAAGCAGGCTGTAATAAAGTTCTTCATTAGAACATTCCGCGATACTCTTACCATAAGTATCCTTCGCCTGATCCTCCAGTTCTTTTTCCAGATTCATCACTAACACATCTCTTTTCAGGTTGCTTGCCTGTGCCATAATAAAATACCTCCTGCTTTTTTGTTTTCCTCTTTTATAGTATTTTGACTGTTCTCAGCAGATAATATCCAGATACTGCATACGAATCAGTTCATAGCCTAAAATAATCTCTTCTCCGCTGCCGCCCTCTAACAGTCTTTTCAGTTCGCTGACGGCTCTGGCTGCGATCCCGGCGAAATTCTGACGCACCGTATTCATCTGTTTGCCGGCATATCCCATCAGCGTAATACCGTCAAAACCGCAGACCGGACGAAAAATATCCATTTCGATAAGTGCTTTCATGGCACCGATCGCCATGAGATCCGATGCGCAGACCACGGCATCTTTTTTTCTGGCATAACGGAATGTATGATTTCTGGCCTCCAGCTCAGAAAAGTTACCGTTACGCACAAGCAGCGGCAGATCCATCTCCTCCGCCAGCATCCGGATGCCTTTTAAGCGTCCCTCGCTCACGTAGCCATTTTTTTTACCGGCAAGATAGAGAATGCTTTTGCTGTCGTTTTCCAATACAGTCTTCTTCGCCACTTCGTACTGGGCCTTTGTCTGATCGATCCAGACACAGGAAGTACTCGCGTTTATAAGAGGTGCATCCACGGTAACAATCTTAAAAATTTCAGATGTTATCAAACGATGCAGTACTTTATCATCTTTAGACATACCGAAAATAATAAGACCGGTAATACTCTGCGCTTTTAAATAACGGACAATTTCTTCCAGCGTCATATTCTTTATCATCGAATAAAATATGGTGATCACGTCCAGATCCGTCTGCACCGCCTGATTGATGGCGCCTGCCAGATACTGCATATTGATCTCATCCACAGCCTGCGCTGTATTATCCAGATTTAAAAGGATCGCCACCCGGCCCGATCGTTTGGAAGAAAGCGCTGCTGCTACGGAGTTGGGGACAAATCCCAGTTCCTCTACTGCCTGATTTACTTTTTTCTTCGTTTCTTCGCTGACATTCGGGTAATCATTCAATACCTTGGATACGGTGGAAATCGCCACGCCTGCCTGTTTTGCCACGTCTTTGATCGATACCATTGTCTTTCCTCTCTGCCCAAAGAGCACGGAAAGGGTTCTCGGAAAAGGTTTTCCGGAAATCGTTTTCCATAACCATAATATACTAAAAAAGCAGGTTTGTAAACTATTCTTTTAAAAAATAATTATAACTTAATTGAAATAATCACATTAATTATTGGAGTCCAGATAATAGGCCAGACCAAATGTCCCGATTCCCGCGTTGCAGGCGATGGATACGGAAGTCCTCTGCATAATGACTTTTTCAAAGGGAATACAGCGCAGTACTTCATGGCGTATTAATTCCTGCTGCTCTACGCTGCATCCGGCATGCGTGATAAAAATAACGTCTTTGCTGATCTTTTTCTTACGCCGCAGATGATAATGGATAAAACGTTTCCATGCGCCCTCAAGTCTGCCGCCTCTTACCCCGATCGTGACCATTTTGCTCTGGCTCATCTTCATAACGGGATGCAGTCCAAGGAGTTTACATAACTTCTCCATAGCCAGATTGGTATATCCGCGCTGATAGAAGATTTCCGCCGACGGCAGCATATAACGGGACTCTACCCGTTTTTTCATCCACTCTATCTGGTCGCAGATTTCTCTGACCGAGCGGCTTTCCAGCGCCAGTTTGGCCGCATACATGACAATTAACGCCTGCCCGCAGGATATCTGCGTAGAATCAATGACATGCACATGGTCGAATCCCTGCGCCGCGGCTACAGCGACTTCGTAACTCCGGCCCACATTTCTGGCCATAGAGATATGGATCACCTGTTCCGCCTGCGAGAGCACATCGGCATAAAAATCTTCGTATTCCTCCACAGAGACACTGTCGGAGACCGCATTGCTCGTCGTATCAGTCATATACTGGATGAGATTGTCCGAAGAAATCTCCAGCGTATCGGCAAAACGGCCGCTTTCCGTCTTGATATACAGATAAAGCATCCCGATATCATACTTATCTATGATGCTGTCGGGCAGATCACTGACGCAGTCTGTAGTAATATATACTTTTCTTCTCTTATGACTGGATATCCGCTGGATTTCCTCTTCATTCTCCGAAACAGATTTTAAAAGCCTGTACTCAATGATATCCTCCGGTAAAAATTTGAGGATTTCGGCTTCTAACAAGGTTCCCTGAATCGGTTTTTCCAGATAACCATCAAATCCTTCTTCGATATATTGTCCGCCAGCTTCTGCCGCGGTATTCGCCGATAAGACAATGACCGCCGAATCGCGGCAGAGACCGTTTTTCTGTTTACGCAGTTCTTTCAAGGTCTGCGGGCCGTCCATCTCCGGCATCATATGATCCATCAAAATGACATGATAGAACTTCCGCTTCGTCATTTCCAGACATTGTAAGCCGCTTTCGGCGATATCGACTTTTATCCTGGTCTCCTTGAGCAGTTTGCTCTCTACCATCGAGTTCATCGGATTATCATCCACAATGAGGATACGCGCCTCCGGCGCCTCGAAACTCTGGCGGTATTCTTTTGTCTTGATGCGGCTTCGTGATAAAAAGCGCACATAACCAATGGGCGTCGGATCAACGATAAGCTGCGGCAGAGAAACCGTAAACGTAGAACCTTTTGTATAAATACTGTCTACCGTGATCTCGCCGTCCATCAGATCGACAAGCTGTCTGGTAATGGACAGACCTAAGCCGCTGCCTTCCACTTTGAGATTTTTACGGGCATCCGCCCTTTTAAAAGAATCATAGATATGCTGCAGGTCTTCTTTACGGATACCGATACCGGTGTCCGCCACGGATATTTTCAGGGTAATCTCTTTATCCGACGGGACTTCTGCATGTACGGACAAGGTGACCGAACCTTCCTGTGTATATTTGGCGGCGTTGGTCAGAATATTCAGCACCACCTGTTTGACCCTCTTCATATCTCCATACATGACAGAAGGCAGATTTTCGTCTATATCCACCAGAAACTCCAGATTTTTCTCTTTCAGACGCACCTGGATCATGTCGATGAGATCCCCGAATAAATCCACCGTCTTATATTCTAAGGGAATGATCTCCATTTTCTTCATTTCCATCTGCGATAAATCCAGAATGTCGCTGACAAGGCTAAGCAGCATCCTGCTTGCACTCTGGATGTTCTGCGCATATTCTTTGGTTGCTTCTTCGCTGCTCTCCCGCAAGATCATCTCGTTGAGCCCGATGATGGTATTGATAGGGGTACGGATTTCGTGACTCATGCTGGCAAAAAAGCTGTTCTTGGAATTACTGATCTGCTCTAACTCTTCCTGCTGCCTGCGGGCCACCGTCCGCTCGATATCGAACATTTTCATCTGTACTTTTAAAATGGCGCCGCCTGCCAGACCTACCGCCAGCACGGCAAAGAGCGAATCCAGATAAGCCGCGGCCGTAGAATCCATCGGTGTGATGCTCTCCGGATAGTAATAACCGTACACATAGGTAAAAACATCTACCACAATAGATAGGAGCAGGAAAAAAGCCAGTCTTTTCCCGGAAAACATCAAAAACACATAAAAAAGTCCCAGCGCGAACCAGACGACCGCACCGCCCTCCAGACCACCGCTTAAGAAAAACATGGCCGGAAATACAAGCAGGATAATGAGAAATCCTACAATAACGGCGGCAACTTCTATCTTACGATACTTAAACGTGACCACCAGTTCAATCCCCAGCACAAGTAATAATAAAATGAGCGGTAAAACGATAACCTTAACATCCATGATGCTGATACACTCTATGATCCCCATGACAAGCAGCGCGCCGCCGACCAGGATGATCATCCGGAAGATACGCTCCCGCAGTTCATAATCCCGACCGTAGATCATATCATAAATCTTTTCCCGTAATTTCTTCATGACTTTGCGGTGCCTCCTTCGTCCTTATTTTTTAATCTCTCGCGTATCTTAGATAAGGTATCCGCCGCCGACATATAATCGGACATCTCAATCTTCTTACGCACAGGCTCCAGTTCCTGTCTGAGTGGTGTCTGATGATAGTGGAAACCCTGCATATCCGATATGATCTCCAGCATCTTATCGGCGTCAAACGCATACACGCTCTCTTCAAACTCGGCCGCAAGTTTATCAAAAGCCTTCTCATCCAGTTCAGGAATTTCCAGATTCATCTCCAAATCCTCTTCCGGCACTCCGGTATCCGCCACCTTCGTATCGACAAGCGGCGATTCTTCCAGCATTCGCAAAACAGAATCGTATTCCGCCAGCATCTCCTCATGATGATCTGCGATATACTCGATTTCTCCCCGTTTACCTGCCAGTTCCAGCGCTTTGGCTTTGGCCGCCAGTGAAAGGGCGCCGATATTCTGCATCATACTCTTAAAAGCATGTACCTTGATCGTATAATTCTTCCAGTCATGCGATACGAACAAGTCTTCTAAAAGTCTGCGGTTTTCCTCGCGTTCTTCATAATAGGCTGCCAGAATGGAAAGATACTCGTCCCTTCCGCCGCAATAGAGCAGGCCCTTCTCCACATCCAGTTCTCCGATGCTAAACTCCCCGCCCTCCTGCACAGGCCGGTCTGCCACAGCTTGAGGCTCTTCTGTACCATTCTCCGCCACCCGTGCGCCTTCTGCTTCTTTTTCCGCCGCAAAAATCAGCATCTCCTCCGGCAGGTTCCGGCGCAGTACCCGCTCTAATACCGATACTTCGATCGGTTTGGCCACAAAGTCATCAAAGCCCTCCTCCAGAAACATCTCTCTATTACCGGGAGCCGCGTTAGCCGTCAGGGCGACGATCGGTACTTTCTGATAATAATGTCCGACTTTATCACGGATACGGTGCAGCGTTTCCACACCGTCCATCTCCGGCATCATATGATCCATGAAAACAAGATCGTAAGACATATTCTCGATCAGCTTCAGCGCCTCCTGTCCGCTGGTCGCATAGGTCACTCTGATCTGATACTCTTTTAACAGTCCTTCTACGACACGGATATTCATGCGGTTATCATCCACCACCAGAACATGCGCGGCGGGCGCTGTGAATTTCCCCGGACGAAACATCTGTCTGCCGCCCCCGGAACCCATACTGCCATTTAATATGGAAACAACAGGTAATATATAAAACGGTTTATACAGCCGTATCAGATCCGGATTGGAAAGATATTTTTCACGCGGCCGGTCGATCACGATAATGACCCTGACCGTTTGTGCCAGCTTATCAAAATAGACTTCGTCTTCCTGATATTCTTCCAGACTGATAAAAATGTGCGTAAAAGCGTCACGTTCCTGTCTGCGCATCAATTCCGCCAGATTACGGCACACATGGCATTTTACACGAAGCTGCCCTACCATGCTGGCAATAATCCCGCTATATTCGTCGCGGATGGTCATCATGTCGAACTGTTCCATATCAAAATATGCCGCTATATTCAGGTGTTCCCTGTTCTCGACCTGTCCGATCGGCTTCTCGTCAAGCACTTTCTGCGGCACTACGAAACGGAAGATGCTGCCCTTGCCCGGATGACTGCGGACAGTGATCGTTCCGCCCATTTTCTGCACAAGTTCCTTGGAAATGGCCAGTCCAAGTCCGACACCGCCCTCCTGCCTGTTTCTTCTGGTATCTACCTGGCTGAAACTTTCAAACAGTTTTTCCAGATTCTCCTGTTCGATACCGATTCCCGTATCCCGTACCGAAATACAGAGATTGACGCCGTAATTTTCTTTTCTGGTATGAACGCCGATGATCACGCCGCCTTCGTTGGTAAATTTAATGGCGTTATCCACCAGATTCATGATGACCCGGCGTATCTTTTTCTCATCTCCCAGAAGTCCGCTGGGAATCGAAGCGTCGCAGTCTACGATCAGTTCTATCGGTTTATCGCCCTTTCTGGCCATCGCCATATTGATGATATCGTTGATGGTAGAGGTGATATTATAGGCTTCTTCTTCCAGATTCATCTTGCCCTGCTGTAACTGGGAAAAATCCAGGATATCGGTGACAAGCGACATCAGGTTATGTCCGGCGTCACGGATATCGAATACCTCTTCGCGCATCTTTTCCAGATCGTGCTCGCGCAGGGCCATTTCGCTCATGCCGCAGATGGTATTGACCGGCGTGCGGATCTCATGACTGACATTGGAAAGAAAATCATCTTTACTCTGTTCCGCCTCCATCAGCGCCTCAATGATCTTATATACCTGCTCGCTCCTCTCATTGCGTTTTCTCTGCCATATGTACAGTACAAATTCCACCACGAGGATATTGCCGATCTGATACAGCAGATGGGCACGCGCCTCGCCGGACATCATCCATACGCTGTCCGTTATGATAGTATGATAAAAAATAATGAAACACAGAGATACGATAGTACTCCATAGAAGTTCCACCTGACCATATAAAGCCACCAGTACAGAAAGCGCCATAAAAATTGGAATGACCATAGAGAGGTCTTTGGCATGCGCGGCATATAAAATAACAGTCAGTTGGATCATGGCGCTGATAAGCAGGGCCCTGACCTTATAATTCCTG
Organism: Ruminococcus sp.; assembly: GCA_023663085.1. Taxonomy (GTDB): domain Bacteria; phylum Bacillota; class Clostridia; order Lachnospirales; family Lachnospiraceae; genus UBA3282. The sequence goes on from JAMPIB010000008.1 coordinate 45,023, forward strand.
TATTTGCTCAGGTAAATGACCCAGGAAACAGCCAGAAAGGCCAGCATGACCCAGGGAATCCATGCCGCCAGTTTCAGTTTCACAACGCCGACACACAGGCTGGCCGTATAAATACTGAATACGATAATAACAAAACGTTCGACCCCTCTCTGACTCTTCATGTTCTGCTTGAAAAATTCCATAGTAATCCCCCATTCCTACTCAACCCTCAAGTCTGCGCACAGCGCCGGCCTGCCGGTGGAAAATCCCCTTTTCAACCATATCTTAGTGAAGCTGTCTGTATATCTTCCGCAGGATCTGAAAAATACCCGGATTGAATTTTGTTCCAGCGTCCGCCTCCATCATGGAAAGCGCCTTTTCAATATGATAGGAGTCTCTGTAAGCACGATTCTCCGTCATGGCACAGTAAGCGCTGACCACCGATACGATCTGTGCCGATAACGGAATCTCATCGCCCTTTTTACCGCATGGATAACCGCTGCCATCCCAGTTTTCATGATGATAATGGGCGATATCAATAGACATCTGCAAAAAATCATTATAATCCCCGGTATCTTTGATATCCTGTAAAATCTTGGCACCCACGGCCGCATGTGTCCTGATGACCTCCACATCTTCCGGCGTCAGGGATTCTTTTTTTTGCAGAAGTTCCGTCGGAATGGCTACATTGCCCAGATCGCAAAGCGGGGCCGCCAGTTCTATCGTGTCGATATAAGCATCCGATATCAGATGACCATAATCCGCTGACAGCTGCATAGCCTCCGCCAGAATACGGCAGTTATAGCAGAGCCGCTCCATATGATCTTTATCATAACATGCGTTTTCTCTCGCCACACGAAGCAGGGCATAAAGAACATTCTTTTTCTCCATCTCCAGCTGGTGAAGCTGTTCGCCGACGGAAGTCTGCAATCTGCGGTTCATCTCCTGCATTTCTTTATTGGCATCATATAGTTTTAAGTGCAGACGAAGTCTGGCCTTGACGACCTTGGGGATAAACGGCTTGGTAATATAGTCCTCTCCGCCCAGATCAAATCCCCTGACCACATCCGACGGGTCGTCAAACGCAGAAATAAAGATAATGGGAATATCCCTGGTCTGCGGATTTTCCTTCATCAGTTTACAAAACTCATATCCGTCCATCTCCGGCATCGCGATATCCAGAATGATGAGCTGCGGGTGGATACGGTCTATGATCTTTAACGCCTGCATCCCGTTTTCCGCCAGAACCGGCTGGTACTCCATTTCCTGAATGATATCCCGAAGAACGAAGCGGTTGGCGTCCACATCATCCACCACCAGGATCTTTGCTACTTCTTTTGTTACATTCTCCCTTGCCATACTTTCTCTCCCTGTTTTTTCTTCCTGTTAAATCAACTTTACAACAATCTGTTGTACGGCATCTGTCTGACAGGCGTCAAGCATTTCCTTTGTCAGTAACGGACTTTCGCCTGCGACCTGCGCACCGTTTAAAGTGATCTCCCCGATCCGGTACTCTCCGTATTCTTTATTCTCCGTATTCTCATATACGATATGGAGTTTTTTACCACGGAAAATACAGTCTGCGGAGGCTTTTTGCTCTGCATCGAACTGCTCGTTTAACAGTTTTGGTGCAAATTTCAGATCGCCCCATTCACCCCGGATACCGAACATTTCCTGTAAAACGGTCAGCAGAAGCCAGCTCGCCGCTCCGGTCAGATAATGGTAAACGCCTCTGCCTCTGGGGTCGATATATTCCGGTACGCCCGGATAGATCCTGGATCTTGTCACATCACAGATATGACGATAGAGGCTGTGGATCACCTTATATCCTTCTTTGGCAAATCCCCTCTGATAGAGGGCGTTGGCATACATGACCGCCATATGGCTGAAGACCGCTCCATTCTCCTTCTGTCCATAGGCAAAACCGAACATTCTTCCCATATCCGTCTTGATCTCATGAAAATCCGTATTTAACTTATAGCCGCCGATAGAAGCATCATACAGATAAGCGTCGGCCGCTTGTATGATCTCACGCACCTGCTCGTCGGTCGCTGTTCCCGACATAATGGAGAAGACCTGACCGGTCAGCATCATTCTGACACCATTGTCATTTCCTTCCACTCTTCTGCCGCTGTTATCATAGTAACCGTTGAACCACTGTTTTCCGTTCCCATCGTTTATCCATTCCGTCTGCCGCACATGCGTCCTGATCCACTCCGCTTTTTCCAGCAGATCTTTGGCCAGCGTCTCGATGGCGATACTTTTCTTTTGGCCGGATATAAAATGTTTGCACTGGCGGCAGTATTTTTGTAATAACGCCTGTTTGGCCTGCGGATCGCCATAGATGGAAGGCTCCGCCTGCAGCAGCAGGAAGATTTCCTGCGCAAGTTCCACTTCCGTCACACCTGTTATTTCCTGCAATTTACGAAGTGTCCCGGCGATAGCGGCCAGATTGCCGCCATAGATTGTGGTAAAGGCAACGCTCTCTCCCCTGTCTTTCGCCATATCCAGAGCATCGTTCCAGTCAGCGCCCCGCAGTCTGATATGATTATGCTCTCCCACATCATAAAAGGCCGATAAATGCTGTAACAGGATATGTTCTAAGATAGTCCCCTCATAGACTTCTCCCTCCGCTGTCATCTGAAGACTGCCCTGCTTTTCATTCCATTCCTCATCTCTTTCATCCCCGCGGCAGATGAGGTTATCTTTAAAATAATGATTTTTTTCTAATAAAAAGCCAAGATCGCCGCTCTGCTTCAAATATAACTCCACTGTCAGATACGGCCACATGCCATGATCCATCCAGACGCGGGCAATACCATTTCTATCCGCGATAAACTCGCCCTGTCCGCTGCCGATGATCGTCGCATTGGTGCCATCCAGCCTGACGCCGCCGAAATTGCCAAGAAGCATACTCCTGACGCCTTCGGGATTCATCAAAAGGAGCGCCAGACAGTCCTGCCACAGATCGCGCCAGCCTCTGCCGCCTTTGCCGTAATCATGATGGGGCAGGAAAGAACAACCGTAGATCCTGCGCAGCATCGGCTGAAAATTGACCCAGTACATCCATTCGTCGAAACGCTTATCCCCGGACTGATAGGAGATATTGTTCTTTTCATTCCAATAAGCCTTATTGTCCGCCAATAATTTATCAAATGTCTCTTCGTTTAAATAACTATCCGCCCTCTGTGACAAAAGAGCTGCCATTTTGTCAGCGTCTTCCTGCTCTTTTTCGTGTTCCATACAGCCGAGCGCCACGATATAAGAGGCTTTTTCCCCCGGCTTTAACGTAAGATTTTCAAATACCAGAGCGCCCATTGCCTCAAAGCCATCGATCTGTGCGCCCGCTTTCGCCATTGGTACCTTTCCGGATACAACGGCATAAGGATTCTCAAAAGAACCTCCTTCGCCGATAAAGTCTTCCGCCAGTGGATAAAAACCGACAGGCTCTTTCCCTGCTCCCATACCAAAAACACCGTATGACATGTGGTTTTTCCGGTGTCCGCGCTCGTCAAAGGTCAGCGTCGGTACGACGCAGACTCCGTTTGCGGTGACGCGGATACGGTGCAGCATACTCGTAACGTTCCGGTGATCTCTGATATTATCCGCACTCCTGCCATAGAGCGGGATCGCTGCGATCGGCGTCATGGACAATGCCTGTGAACTTATATTTTCTACGGTTATTTTCATTAATTCTATCTGATCGCCTGTTAAGGGCGCAAAAATCGTCACTTCTGAACGCAGGCCGAGTTTTTGGCATACTCTCTCTGTCTTCTGATATAAAAGACCTGCTTCTAATGATGTTTCTTCTTTTTCTTTATGAAATTTTTCGGCCTGCTGCCATGCGGACGCGCCGACTGCCGACCATATTGTTTCGCCTTCCTCTTTTCCTTCCAGACGGAACCAGAAATTCCTGGTCGATTTATTATTGTGCAGATTTTCGCTGCTGACCGGCTCCAGAATAAAGGTGTTCTGTCCGGTCTTGGCGTCTCCGCCCAGAGTTGGCGTGACGCTGCTCATCATCCCTGCCCCATTGGCGATCGGGAAATACAGATAACTTGTGAGTTCCGGATCCTTTAAGGTAAATGTTCCGTTGTGATCGATAAATTGATATTGTTCCATAATGAGCCCCCAATTTTCCTCAACCTGCTTTTTAAATCAAAAGGCTGAACCGGTAATTGATTCAGCCTTTTCATCAATACGAGAATACTTTTTTACATTATTTTGTTTTGCGTACCAGATGGCGCGGCAGGCCGTTTACATATAACGGCTGTAATTCGCCCATGATAAGCGGTCTTGCATATTTCTCATAACCTTCGTTAAGCCCCTTGTTGTCCGCTGTGATCCACTCGTCGGGCACTTTTCTCTCTACATTGGCGATCGCATGGATATCATATGCGCTTGTGCCGCACTGATAAGGCGCGTCACCATTTCTGTCAAGCGTTATCATCATGCCGGTCTTGCCTTCCTCCGCCGCCATGACTGCATCGAAGCCAACCTGGAACGCTTCGTTGATATCGGTTAAAGAAGCCAGATGCGTTGCCGCACGCTGTAAAGTAGAGAACTCGATAGCACGGGTCTTTAAGCCTGTCTCTTCGGCTATTTTATTTGCTAACATAACAGCCGTTCCCGACATCTGCTTATGTCCGAAAGCATCAACAGCCACTTCTTTACCAAGCTCGCATACATAACGGCCGTCTGCAATCTTTACACCCTCTGATACGGCGATGACAACAGAAGATTTCTCCTCGGCCAGTTTCTTGACATCCGCCACGAACTTGTCCATATCGAATACTTTCTCCGGTAAATAAATAGCGTCCGGGCCGCTGCAGTCATCCCCTTTGGACAGAGCCGCTGCCGCTGTCAGCCAGCCTGCGTTACGTCCCATGATCTCTACGATACAAATGGTCGGTTTCTGTGCGCCAAAGGATTCGTTGTCGCGGATGATTTCTTTCATGCTGGTTGCGATATATTTGGCCGCGGAACCATATCCCGGACAGTGATCCGTGATCGGCAGATCGTTATCTATTGTCTTGGGAACACCCATGAATCTCTGCGGTTTGTTATGCGCTGCCGCATAATCGGAAAGCATCTTTACAGTATCCATGGAATCATTTCCGCCTGCATAGAACAGGCACTCAATGTCGTGTTTCTCCATGATCTCGAAAATTTTCTCATATACATCTTCATGTCCTTCGATCTTCGGCATTTTAAAACGGCAGGAACCTAAAAAGGCAGAAGGCGTCCTCTTCAATAACTCAATCCCTGTCTCGTCATCCAGATATTCTCCAAGATCGATCATTCTATCCTGTAAGAATCCCTCGATACCGTGGACCATACCATAGATTTTCTTTACGCCCAGTTTCTTAGCCGCAGCGTATACGCCTGCTACGGAAGAATTGATAACGGCTGTAGGGCCGCCGGACTGACCAACAACAATATTTCCTTTCATTGTCACATCTCCTTTATACTCTTTGTTTTCTGCTTTCGTCCGCCGCATATCCAACCGGCCGGACTCAAAGAGATTATACCAAATTAATCCAGCTGTGGCAAGCGTAAGAACACGCTTATCGCATCAAATTATCCAATTAAATCATTTGATAAATTATTGCATTAAATAAACAAAATATCCGGCATAGCCTATCAGCAGTATCGCACCGCCATGCCGCATCAATTTGCTTTTTCTAAGCACACACAGCCACAACAGAATAGCCGACGCCAGGCAGACAACCGTATCAAACAGGAAGTCGGCTTCATAAACAACAGGTGTTATTACACTGGCCACACCCACAACGAAGAGAATGTTGAAAAGATTGCTGCCTACAATATTGCCGACCGCGATATCCGCTTTCCCTTTAAGGGCCGCAGTCGCCGAAGTGACCAGTTCCGGCAGGGAGGTGCCGAAAGCCACGATCGTCAGACCGATCAGTCTCTCGCTCATACCGAAAATTCTGGCCAGAGCCGTCGCCGCGTCTACTGTGATATCGCTCCCCCAGACGATCATCACGCCGCCGATCAGGATGAGCAATACCAGTTTGGGCAGACTGTCCTTTTTCGCCGGCTCACCGTTTTCCTCCGCATTCTCCACACCTTCTATAACAACCTGTCCTTTCAAAGCCATTCGCAAAAGATAGAGAAGATAGAGTACCATGCCTGCCAGAAGGATAACGCCGTCAAATCTGCCGATCGTTCCATCCGCCAGCCCAAGTCCCGCCAGAAGCGCCGTCGCCGCAATGACCATCGGTATCTCATATCTAACTGTAGAAGCCTGTACCGCCAGCGGTGAAATAACAGATGTTATTCCAAGGATCAGCAGAATATTCATGATATTACTGCCTACGACATTCCCGATCGTGATCTCCGCACTTCCTTTTAAGGCCGCCGAGGTAGAGACCGCCGCTTCGGGAAGTGAAGTGCCCATTGCTACGATCGTCAGACCGATGACCAGTTGGGGAATGCCGAATTTCTCCGCCACCTTGCCCGCACCCTCCACGAACCAGTCGGCGCCCTTGACTAACATTACAAATCCCACTACCAGAAAAACCAGTTGAATCAATACGTCCATTTACATTTCCTCCTTGCGTTTGTCCTTATATGAGTGCGCGCCGGCTACTGCCTTGTCATATAGTACAGCGTAAAAGTACTCCCGTTTATCATCTGATAGGCGCCGTCAGGCAGCTGTTCATTGAGATAGACCAGATAATCATACTTTGCGTTGGCAGTCTTTCCTTCTTTTCCTTCCGTATATAATACCTCCGGGAAGAGCACGAAATAAATACCAGTGCCCTCTTCCAGACCTATCGCCGCATTTTCCACATCACAGCCGTATGTCCCCCTGTGCATATTGCTCTCATCTTTGGTATTCTCCATATACCACATATAGGTACCGTCCTCTTCCAGGACCAGATAACCAGCGTCTGCCAGATCCCATTCTCCTACCAGAAATTCTCTGGCTTTCGCCTCCGCCTCATCATTATCGGGCACGCTCATCGTCGCAGAGTTCATGACTTTTAAAGCCTCGTTTTTCCCAGATTCAAAGTTCTTCTCCTCCGCCACATAAGAAATGGTATAGGCATAATAATTTTTCGCATAAAATCTTTGCAGGGAAATCATCTTAACGCCATCTTCCTCATAACAATAAGTCCACTCATACCAGCTCTCGCCCTGCACCGTAACTTCCGCAGGCTCCCCGGTTTCTTCATATCCTGCAAAAGTAGAATAGATCTGTCTGGACGTAGCCAGCATATCTAACGGATGCTGATAATAACTCTCTCTGGAACAGGACATGCCAAGCAAAGAATCATTTCTGTCACGAAAGACAATGCTGGCATCCGTCGCCTGCTCTTCATCATATGTCCACACGGAATCATCATAGAGCAGGGCCATCGCTCCAAGTCCTGCCTGTTTCAGATCTTCCTTCTGCGTCTCATAAGTATCCGCATCATCTGACTGGCCGTTTCCGGAACCGCATCCGCTCAATAAACTTACCAAAAACACCGCCAGCGCACATACAATAAATTTCACCTGTTTCTTTTTACTGTTCTTTTCCATAATCTCCTCCTGAATTTCATGTTAAATCATGTTTTAATACCTTAATATTTCATATCCCGTATATTTAATTCCTGTCCATTTAATGTATCTTTTCCAGCGCTTCTTTCGACAGCATCTTACGGATATTGCAGTCAAAGAGAATCGTGGCCGTAGTGGCGGAAAGAATATCCGAGACCGGCTCCGAATAATACACACCCATAACGCCGAAGAAACGCGGCAATATAATAGCAAGTGGTATTAAAAGGATGATCTTCCGGAAAACCGCGATAAAAAGTGATATTTTCGCCTGTCCCAAAGCTAAGAACGTCGGCTGGATACCGTTTTGCAGGCCGAATATCAGCATCCCGAACATAAATACCGGCATCATCTCGCCGACCAGCGCAATAAGCGCCGCATCATCCGTAAAAAACGACGCATACCATTCCGGATACAAAATTGTGGAAGTCGTCGCCAGAAGCATAAAAACGAAACAGGCCCCTATCATAAAACGGTAGACTTCTTTCACTCTGGCGAAGTTGCCCGCGCCGTAATTATAACTAATAACAGGTGATATCCCCTGCGTAAAGCCGCCTATCGGCGCAGAGAATATCTGCATAACGCTCTGCATGACCGTCATGGAACCTACATACAGATCGCCTCCGTATACCTGTAAACCGTGATTTAACACGATACTGATAAAACTTTCCGTGGCACGCATGATAAACGGAGAAATCCCCAGCGAGAAAATGCTGATGATGATTCCCTTTTCCAGTTTCATACAGTCCCGTCTGATCTTTAACGAAGTCTTTGTCCCCATTAAAAAGGCAACGACCCAGGCCGCACTGAGCGCCTGCGAGATCACGGTAGCAACGGCCGCGCCTTTTACGCCAAGGCCGAGCGCGAAAATAAAGACCGGGTCTAAAATGATATTGGCTACCGCGCCGATCAGAACCGAATACATGGCCGTTCTCGACTGCCCCTGACAGATGATAAAAGCATTCAGTCCCAGCGACAATTCTACGAAAATAGTACCGATCAGATAAATGGAAATATAGGAGAGCGCATAGCCGATCGTCGCATCGCTGGCTCCGAACAGATATAATAACGGCCTCTGGAACGCATAGAAAAAGGCCATCAGCACAACCGTACAGATGATCAGAAAGGTAACGCTGTTGCCAAGAATTTTTTCCGCATGTGCCCTGTCCTGCTTTCCCAGCCAGATAGCCGCCAAAGGCGCCGCCCCGCTGTTGATAAATCCGGAAAAAGCCGAGATAAAGACCGTAATACAGAAGGTAACGCCCACGCCGGTCAGCGCCGCCGCTCCTACGCCTTTCATATGGCCGATGTAGATACGGTCAATGATACTGTACAAAATATTGATAAGCTGCGCTAAGATCGCCGGAAGTGCCATGCTGACGACCAGACTGCCGACAGAGGCCGAGGCCATCTGCTCTTCTCTGGACAGTTTCGCATTTTCTCCCTCTCTCTGATGCCGCATAATGCTCCCCCATTCTCACTCAGTCTGCAACATTACGTTAGAAAACAAAAAAATCTTACTATGAGAAATAATAGTCCAAATCAAATGAAAGTGCAATATAATAATTACATGTTAAAACTTTTAAGGGAAAAATTTTCAGCCAAAATGTAAATTAGGTTTGCATTCTCAACATGAAATGATAAGATAGAATTAAATTATGAAAAAATTCGGATCTATCAGAGGAGGTTTTAAACGTGGCAACAAATGATTATATCGCGGCACTGAAACAGGGAAGGAAAAGTTATCAGTCTGCGCTTACGAAAGGTGAGTATCCTTACCTTCCGGTACTGGACGATCTTATGTCTTATACAGAGGTCGCCCTTATGGACAATCTGGGGATCATTGATATCCCGCTTTCTAAGATCATCGGCACCAAAACGGCGGGCCGGACGAACGCTTTCGCCCATAACTTCATGCCGCTTCTGCCGGAGGAATCGGAGTTTGGTATGAAATGGGCGTCTCTTTATGACCATCAGATAGAAGAAGGGATCAGAGACCCCATCGTAGCTTATGAATTTATGGGGCAGTTCTATGTGCAGGAGGGTAACAAGCGTGTCAGCGTCATGAAATACCTGCAGACATACAGCATCCCCGGCAGCGTCACCCGTCTGGTTCCCAGAAAATCGGATGATAAGGAAAATAAACTGTATTATGAATTTCTGGAGTTTTACGAGGTTTCCCAGAGTTACGACGTCTGGTTCACCAAAGAGGGCAGTTACAAAAAACTGCTGAAACTCATGGATAAAAAAGAAGACGAACCCTGGGATGACGACGATAAGTCCACTTTCCATGTGGCCACCTATAATTTCGCAGAAGCCTTTAAAAAAGCGCATGGCACGAAGTTAGACCTGTCGGTCTCCGACGCTTTTCTGGTCTATATGGAGATCTACGGCTATGAGCAGGTCAAAAACGAGACCGAGAATGAAATGTATCAGGCGCTCCAGAAAATGTGGACCGAGATCACGTTAGCGGATAAGGGCGGACAGGTGGAACTTGTCCAGAACCCGGAAGAGAATAAATCGTCTCTCTTTAACCGCCTGATCCCTTCGGGGAACATCTCTCCGGAATCGTTAAAAATAGCCTTTATTTATACGAAAACAACCGAAACTTCAAGCTGGGCCTATGCGCATGAATTGGGTCGGATGTACATAGAACAGGTCTATGAGGGCAAAATAAAGACAATGGCTTTTGATAAGGCCGATTCCGACGAGGAAGTGGAAAATGCCATCAATCAGGCTATCGATGAAGGCTGTAACCTGATCTTCACGACAGCCACACAAATGGTCAACCAGAGCGTCCGTTCCGCCATTCTGTATCCGAAAGTCAAAATTTACAACTGCTCCATTAAAATGTCCTACTCTTCTATTTGTACTTATTATGCAAGGATGTACGAATCGAAGTTTTTGATGGGCGCTATCGCCGCGGCCTTATCCCGTACCGACAGGCTCGGATACGTGGCCGATTATCCGATCTACGGAACGATAGCCAACATCAATGCCTTCGCGCTCGGCGCCAAGATGATAAAGCCTTACGTGGAAATATATCTGGAATGGTCCAAGATCAAAGGACAGGATGCCAGAGAGCGGTTGAAACAGGAAGGTATCGTCTTTGTTTCCGACAGCGATATGATAACCCCTGAACACGCCTCCCGCGAGTACGGACTTTATGCCAAAAAAGAAGACGGCTCTCTGGAGAATCTGGCTACGCCGATCTGGCACTGGGGCAAGTTCTACGAACGTATTATCAAAAATATCTGTAATGGTAACACGGAGGCCAATGCGCAAAAGGGGAAAAAAGCTGTCAACTACTGGTGGGGCATGTCCGCCGACGTCATAGACGTGATCTGCTCTAAAGATATGCCGCACGGCACACACCGACTGATTGAATTTTTAAAAAGCTCTATCCGCGCAGGCGTATTTCATCCTTTTGACGGGCCTATCTACTGTAAGGATGGGATCATACGCTGCGAAGAGGGAAAAAGTCTGGAACCGGACGAGATCATCACTATGGACTGGCTTGCGGAAAATGTGATCGGACGCATTCCCGAAATAGAAGAACTTACGGAGGAAGCTCAGGCGCTTGTACGGCTTCAGGGCATTAAGATTGATGAAAACAACACCGACAAATAAACCAGTGAATATACTGTTACTTGCCGATCAAAAATCAAAATTTCTATATGACTTCTATGAACCGGACAAAGTAAAGGACGTTGATCTCATTATTTCCTGCGGCGATCTGCCCGCGGAATATCTGAGTTTCTTTGTTACGCTGTGCAATGTTCCTTTACTTTATGTGCGGGGGAATCATGACACCCGTTATGATGAAAAGCCGCCGGAAGGCTGCATCTGTATTGAAGATGATATTTATGTGCACGAGGGGATACGCATTCTCGGCCTGGGCGGTTCTATGGAGTATATTCCCCGCTCTCCGGGTCAGTATACGGAACAGAAAATGAAACAGCGGGTCAGAAAACTGAAATTTAAGTTATGGAAACACAAGGGTTTCGATATCCTTGTGTCCCACGCGCCCGCTTATCACATCAATGATATGGAAGACCTGCCCCATCGGGGGTTTCAGATCTTCCGTACTCTGATGGAAAAATATGAGCCTAAATTCTTTTTCCACGGCCATGTGCACGCCAATTACGGCCGTAATTTTAAAAGAACCGACACTTACGCCAAGACGACGATCATCAATGCTTACGATTACTATATTGTGAAGTATTCACCGGAAGAGAGGGCGGCTGAGGTGAATGCGGTGTAGCGTTATGTGGTACGCTTTCTATTATAGTTTACCGTTTTTCAAATTCTTTGACAGATAAAGAACCAAATCATCATCATTACGACACGGTGCATATTGCGGGCATATCCCATCTCCATACCAAAGGCCGCTCCCATCAGGGATATACCCGCGCTTGACATACATGCGCTGTGCACTCCCATATCCGTTATGTACCCCGCTATATGTCCTTTATATTCAGCCAGAAATGCTATCGCCTTTCCTTCGTCACGTTCCCGCAAGCGCATCTCATATTTATCCGCTGCAGCATTCCACCCCTGCTCCCTTTCACCGCGCACGATGCCCTCCACATCCTCCGGCTTCATATCCCGGATAAGGATATTTTCATCCTGATAATAAATCATATTACAAATCCTTCCTATTGTAAATGCTCCACGACGCCGTTAAGAAAAAATAAAATCACACGTGTATTTATTATGACCATTGTAACAAATACTTTTCCTTCTGTAAAGATTTGCTGTCGCACCTTGCAAAAACTTGTCGCTATGATAGAATATATATGGGTGTTACCAAAACGGGTAGCGGTTCGCCTTTTGCCAGAATGAGTACATTTTGAGAACTTCCAGTACCAGAGGAGGGGATATATATGGAAAATAAAGTGAAAGGTAAGCTATTGGTGTTCGGAAATGATGCAAGAGACAGCTTCACTGCTCTTGGATTTTGCCGGTATTGTAGTGACGGTAATCAGTATCATTGTCACGTTGATTAGTATCCGGCAGTCTAGCAGAAATAAAAGGCATCAAAAAAGCAACCGCTCCGACCAAAGTTAGGTTGCTTTTTTAATTAGCACATAACCAAGGCGAACCGTTGCTTTACGGTAACACCTTTTCTATAAAACATCTTAACACTTATCACCACTTCCGTCAATAAATTTTTCATGTTCTGGATAAAATGATTCGGATATGAATTTTTTCATCCTGATAATAAATCATATTACAAATCTTTCTATCATAAATCCTTCCTATTATAAATTCTCCATGCCGCCAGCAAGGAAAATAAAATAACACATGTACTTATTATGACCATGGCAACCGATACTTTTCCTTCTGTAAAGATATCCGCCGCGTTGGCAAAATAAAACGGCGTGATGTACTTAAGTTTCTCAATAGCCGGTAGGATACGGCACATCATATCCATGGCAAAAAAAACAATCGCGATACCGAGGCCTATGCCTGTCATGGTTTTCCTGATACAGACAGAAATCAGGAAACATATTGTCCCAATCTCCAGCTGCATGAGCGCCGCCGCCAGCAGATAGCACAGCATTTCCCGTCCGCACAGTTCTTCTTTCATCAGGATAAAACCCAGTGAATACAGTCCTGCGCATATGAAATTAAGAAGAAATATATTGGTAACAAGTGTTATGTATTTATAAAGCAACAGTTTTCCCCGTGTAATCGGCAATACATTCAGAAAATCTACCGTATGAGCACCCTGCTCCTTAGAAATCAGTCCGATTCCTAAAGCCGCCGCATACATAGCGCCGCCCAGACTATGCAGCATGGCAATCTCGGTGGCAAAATATCCCCGCATCGTAGCTAACGACATCTTATCCATACCCAGCGCCGCGGACATCGCTCCCAGCTCAGAGAAAGAATCTGCGATTCCCTGAATCTCCCCTTCCAGACTGCCATATAATAAAATGCAGCCAAAACAGCCGAGTCCCACGCACAAAGTCCAGATCAGAAAGCTTTTCAGACTGCGTTTCATCTCATGCCGGTACAATACAGCTGTATACCCAACGGCCTTATACTTTGCAGTCTTATACTTTGCAGTCTTATACTCCACAGTCTTAAACCTCATCCGCCTGCTCCTCCTCCCCGTAATAGTGCATGAATATCTCTTCCAACGACGGTTCCGTGATGGTGATATCTTCGATATGATGTCCGGCAAATCCGGCGAACAGTTCATCCAGATCACCCTGCCAGACAAAGTTCTCTTCCCTGCCGTCTTGTATCATATGGATACGCTTGGCGCTGCTTTTTGTCAGATTTTCCACACTGTCACAGCGTACCAGCTTTCCTTCTTTAATGATGGCGGCATGTTTACAGTACTTTTTCACCTCTGATAAGACATGCGATGAAAGAAAACAGGTCGTTCCCTGCTCGTGATACTCTAAGATCAGCCGGAAAAATTCAGCCTGCATCAGCGGATCGAGGCCGCTTGTCGGCTCGTCAAAGATAAAAAGCCGCGGTTTATGCTGCATGGCACAGACAATGCTGACTTTCTTACGGTTTCCCAGCGAGAGTTCTCCGATTTTTTTCTCCTGTTCCAAGGACAGACGTTTGCAGAGCATGGCGGCTTCGCTCGTACAGTCCATTCCCCGCATATCCGCCGCCAGACGGATCACATCTCTTACTTTCATGTCGTCATAAAACATCGCTTCGGCGGGCATATAGCCTATTTGCCGCAGGATTTCCACGGAGCGGGTCTGCACATCCATGCCGAAAATCTCCGCATGTCCGCTCTGAAATTTAAGCAGGCCGAGAAGGGAGCGGATGGTCGTGGACTTGCCAGCACCGTTGGGCCCCAGAAATCCGAAGATATCGCCTGTGGGAACTTGCAGGGAGAGATCGTTGACGCCGCGGTGCGGACCGTAGGTTTTGGTAAGGTTATGAATGGAGATTGCGACGGAGGGAGTTTGCATAATAAAAATCCTTTCTTAGTTGTTGTGGATGCCTTTCCGGTTCTTGAAGTGTTCCAACTCACGGTTGAGCAAAGCGGTGTCGATGTCACGTTTTAGTTTGTAGATTAAGAAAACGCAGGTGTAGGTCAGGAGCATGTAGGCGAAAAAGCAGAGCGTGGCGGTTCTGTTTTTATCAAACCAGCTTAGGGCATAGCTTACGGTTGTATAGATTGCAGAACACAAAACCGACATTATTGTCACATTTTTATCAAAGCGTTCCGCTTCGTCAAAGTTTTTCAGGACATATACCTGCAGATAACTCATGGCGTAGGCGGTAAGGACAATCTCCGCCATCTGCGGGATGCTGGCATAAAAGCTGCCCTGCAAAATACAGTACAGGAAATAGTAAAATAAAATGATGGCAAAATACAGGCAGGCTTTGATCTCAATGCCGATTTCCAAAGACAGGAACTTTTTCCATTTCTCCATTACATTTCCCCCTTTAAGATATTTCTAAGCTGTTTCGCATAGTGTCTGGATATCACGATATGTTCTTCGTTATCTAACGCGGCGTCAATCCGGCTGGCGGACATACTTTTCAGTCTGCGGATACGGTAGATGTTCAAGATCATGGACTTACTGCATCTGAAAAAACCGTGGTCGGCATAAAGCGTCTCGAAATGGAACAGCGTCAGGTTAGTGCGGTATACGTCATTTCCCGTATAAAGAAAAGTGGTTCCGTCCACGCTCTCCACATAGATGATATCGGGAAGGTTTAACAATATCTGCTGGCCGTCTTTTAGCACAAGCAGTTTCTCGCTCTGTCCTTCCACGTATCTGACGATATCTTCGATACGCTCCGTCATCTGTCGGTATCTGATGACGGCTTCTTCGTTTCCTTCCTGAATCTGTTGTAATGTAACCTTCATGAACGCCTCCCGGATTGTCGTGTTACACTCTTTATACCTTTTTTTGCATAAAAAAACAAGCGTTTTTCTATAAGCTGCAATTTTGAGGCCCTAACATGCAGAAGCGCAGGCCATACGGCCCGCGCCCTGAAAATTTATCATGTCATTTTCCGTCTGAAAGCTACAGCATCTATAACGATTATTCCGCCATATAGATCGCTACGCTCTCTTCAATCTCATCCAGAGCCTCCTCCAGCGTCCGATTTCCTTCTATATAATTACCGCCTTCTATAAATACGGCCTTTTCCAGAACACTATCCGTAATATAGGGCGTGCTGACCGTGGTCAGTTCTTCTTTCAGCTGTGCGATCAGTTCATCGCTCGGCCAGTAAATGTTGAAGTCGATATACGTACCATCTTCGCTTACTAATACCATAGAACCATAAAAATTATCTTCTCCGAGATATTCTGTAATCGGTGTAAACTGTGCATCATAAGCTGCCTGATTAATTGGAAAATTATAATAACCTGAAGCTGCCTCTGCGGAGAGAAAGAAGCTCATGAAGTCTTTCGCTTCGTCTGTCTGCGTGGACGCCGCGCTGATGCCTAACAGTGTCTGCGGCTCAAATACCTGCGTACACCGTCCCGGCATAGCAGTCCTTACACTATTTTCAAATCCTTTCTGCCGCTCTATGGAGGTCACTTCCTGATAGCCGGAAGGTGTATCCAGCCAGCCGCTGAGCAGATAAATGCTATTATCTATATAGCTGAAAATATCATCGGCAATCTGCCAGTCTACTTTCCATTCTTCCGACATTGCGCTCCGATATGGGGTCTGCTCATCACCATAAGCCTCTACGATTTCTTCTCTGATACCGTCCATCTGCGCATCATAGATGCGTTTGCACTGTTCCAGATATTCCCCGATGGCCTCGCGGTCCAGACTGCCGGATGCCGTAAGCCATGCGGGCGCGCTCACTGATACAAAACGCCTCAGCACGTCTCTCGCGTTACAGATCCCGGTAATATCATCTCCCGGATGTTCGGCGCGGAGCGTTTCTACGCTTTCCGCTAAATCTGACAGATCTGTCACATTTTCTATATAACTCTCTTCTCCCGCTATCACAGGAATACTGAACGTGGCCGGTACGACATAAGCCTTTTCCTTCACTTTTAACGCCTCGATAACATTATCGAAAAGCGGTTCTTTCGCGCTGCACTCTTTTAAAAAGTCCGTAATATCCAAGAGCATCCCCTTATCAAGATAGGAACGAAGCGGCATATCGTCCATAACCAGCAGATCCGGCCCGTTACCTGCCATGATCTGCGTATTTAATTTCTTGATGGCGTCTTCTCTGGTAACTGCACTCCCCTCTTCCATACCGACCTCATAAGATACGAAGACGTCCGTATGACGGGACTGATAATAAGAGATTACCTGCCGTATCGCAGCATCCTCATGAAGCGAATAGACCTTTAATGTCTTTTCCGGTACGGCCGGGACATTAGCGTCGTAAGTAAAGCGTATCAGTTTACCGCCTGCAAACAGGACAAGAAAAGTCTCCGGTTCCGGCATAATAGCCGATATGATCCTGTAAGACGGATTATTTAGCATGGAAAGCGCACCATCCACAACCTGCTCCATCATATTGCCGCCTGTCACATGACGGTGTATGCCTTTATCGCCGATCAGATAAACCGCTTCTTCCTGTGCGGGCAGCAGACACATCTGGCGCTCATAAGAGCCATTATAACTCCTGTCTTTATAATTTTCCTCCACAAAATCTGTCAGAACGTCGTCATCCAGATATGTTCCCGATTCCATATCGTATATCATCGGCATCCCGCTTAAGTCGGCAATATCTATAAAAATAAGATTTCCTTTGACATAAAAAGCGTGAATGTAATCGGGAAGTTCCAAAACCAACTCGTTCCTGCCATCCTCCCAGACTTCATACAGATTTCTTCCTCTGGTAATGACAAAAAGACGGCCATCATCACTCACTTGCATTATCCGGACATAGTCCCCCGCATCCGTCATGGGAATTTCGACCGGCATCTGTGTGCCATCCGGCCCTATCAGTTCCATGACAGGCTTATAGTCATCATCGTCACTGGCATCATAAGTGACCGCAAAAGTACCATCGGGCAGCATATCCAGTTCCGAGACATAATACTCCTTTTCCAGCATCCCGGCCAGCCAGTCCGGCATCTCCATCTCCCAGGTCAGCCCCCCGTCTTTGGAAACAAGAAGACCGGCGTAACCGTCCGGAATGACTAATGCGCCATCGTCTCTTTTATAGATGCCCTCCGGTCTAAACAGCATATCGGAAAGGTCGATCTCTTCTTCGACATATCTTCCCATAGCGATATTGGATGTGGATTCTGCGGAATTTTCGCCATCTGCGCTGCCAGAAGCCATCTCCGCATCTGCACCGGCATTCCCGTCTGCGCCCGCATTTCCCTCCGCACCGCTCCCATTGTTCATACCATTTTCTGTTCCGCCGCCCTTGCAGGCAGTCAGGGCCAATACCATAGAAAACACCAGCAAAAAGCATAGAAGTCTCTTTTTCTTCATCATACTTACTCTTCCTTTCTTTTGGATTGTATATCGAAAATAACAGAAGTTTCTCTAAACTTTCTCTAATATTTTTTAAGATTTTTATGAAAAAGATCATTTTTATATTTTCTTTAAGGATTTTTAGAGAATCTTGTGGTACGATACCAGTGTGAGAAGTACTTCTAACGCTCATGTCAGAAGGCATTCTCCCAGACTGACAATAAGGCCGGAAAGAAGGTTTCTTATGCGTATACTGCTTGCCGAAGATGATGAAGGTTTAAATAAGGCGCTGACCTGGCAGTTAAACAGCCGGGGATATCGTGTGGATTCCTGTTATAATGGGGAAGACGCTCTTTATTATGGACAGCAGAATATATATGATGTCATCCTGCTCGATCGGATGCTCCCCGACCGTGAAGGGACAGAAGTGCTTTCCACGCTGCGCAAAACGGCTATCAGCACACCTGTCATCCTGATCACGGCGCTTGGCATGGTAAAAGATAAGATCACGGGGCTTGATCTGGGCGCGGACGATTATCTGGTAAAACCGTTTGATTTTGAAGAACTGCTGGCCCGGATCCGCTGTGTCACCAGACGTTCGCCTGTCATAAATACACAGACGGATGATAAAATGTCCTATCTTGATATTACATGGTCTCCACGGGAGATGTGCCTATGTGGGCCTGACGGCGACTGTATGCTCTCACGGCGGGAAGGCGATCTGCTGGAGAGCTTTATCCGCATGCCGGAGCAGACACTGGCCAGAGAAACGCTTCTTTTAAAAGTATGGGGCCCTGACAGCGATGTAGAAGCCGGAAATCTGGACAACTATATCCATTTTCTCCGCAGACGCCTGAAAGCCATCGGCAGCCGCTTGCAGATCAAAACTGTCTGGGGCGTCGGTTACGGCCTCGTTTCGCAATAACAGCCTTATTTTCCGATAACGGCCTTGTTTTGCAATAACTTATGTTATTAAATTCTGTTTATGATAAACCGGAAAGGGATATTGGCATGTTCCAGAAAGCGCATTATCTTTTCACCCTGCTGTGCGGCGGCAGTACGGCGGCTATCATCATTCTGGTATCTCTGCTTTATCTGCATGTATCGGAAAACAGCCTCCGCGAGAATCAGTTCCGCTCTTTTCAAAACGATATCAACACCATTACTGCCGGTCTGGAAGATTCCTCATTGATATCCATACAATGGCTTGAACGGATCGAGGCGCTAAACGGCTACAGGATATATGTCATGGACAATGGCGTCCCGTTTCTTTATAACAGCCTGCGCAACAACGTTGACCAACTTGGTCAAACTTTGTTGAATGAAAGCCTCTATGTTTATCATGATATGAGCGAAACAACATCCGCAGGCATCAGTTATTCCGGCATCTGGCATACGGAATATCAATTCACATCTTCTGCGTCGGGAGAGACTTATTATAGTTCTCTGATAGATATCAGACAGGAAAATGCCGTTTCGCAAATCGTCATCCTGCGTTCCCAGCAGGCATTGTATTCCCAGATCACCGGACAGCGGCTTCGTTTCTTAGGGATTGACTGCGGCGCCGTCCTGCTGCTTTTTGCCTTCGCCTGGTTTTTTACAGGCAGACTGTTAAGGCCGCTGAAAAGAAATCATGAAGCGCAGACACAGTTCATCGCCGCCGCTTCTCACGAACTGCGCACGCCGCTTTCTGTGATACTGGCCAGCAGCGAATGCTGTGAAAGTGCCCCGCCGGAAGAACAGAAAGGCTTTTTCCAGACAATACGCAAGGAAGGCCGGCGGATGCACCATCTGATCGACGACATGCTGACGCTCGCTCACTCCGGCTCTAATCATTTCCCCATTACATGCAGCGATGTACAGCTCGATACGCTGTGCCTGAACGCCTATGAGGCATTTGAGTCTCTATGCCGCGGCCGGAATCAGTCTCTGCACCTTATCCTGCCGGATGAAGTACCTCCCCGCTGTAACTGCGATGCCGACCGGATTGCCCAGGTACTCTCCATCCTGCTCCATAATGCAATCAGTTATACGCCGGACGGCGACCAGATCACCCTGACGCTGCAATACCATTCGCCCGGCTCCCGTCAGCCGTACCACGGTAAAGCGCCCTTTTTTCATAAAAATAACGGTTGTTTCAAAATCACAGTCGCTGATACGGGAATCGGTATCTCCGATGAGGATAAAAAGCATATTTTTGACCGTTTCTACCGCGCCGAAAAATCCCGCAGTACGAAAGAGCATTTCGGGCTCGGCCTTTCGATCGCGCAGGAAATCGTGGCGGCGCATCATGGCCGGATCAGTGTGGAAGATAATCCCGGAGGCGGGAGTGTGTTTGGGGTGTGGCTGATGGAGAAATAGAAAAATCATACCCAGTTGGTAAAACTTTATTAAAAATTCAAATTCCCCTTGATTTTTATGCGCATAATACACATAATATAGTTGTGAGGTGATTATTGCATGAGATTCAGGGAAATAGAAAAAATCATTTTAGAAAACGGGTGGCAATACAAGAATACAAAAGGTTCACATTGCCAATATACCCATCCTTCAAAACCAGGTAAAGTCACTATTCCCAAACACCCCGGAGATATCGCCCCGCAAATAGTCAAACAAATATTCAAACAAGCCGGATTGTGACTCTTCGGCACTATATAACGAATAGGAGGTTTTGTCCATGAAATTAACTTATCCTGCATGTTTTTACCCTGATGCAGAAAAAAAAGGCGCATATGCTGTGGTAGTCCCTGACCTTCCTGGATGTGTAAGCGGCGGCGATACATTAGCTGATGCTATTCTGATGGCTACGGATGCTGCTTCTGGCTGGGTTCTTGACGAACTGGAAGATGGCAAATCTATCCCTGAAGCAAGTCCATTGGAAAGCATCACTCCAGACTTAGGCGGCTTTATAAATATGCTGGTTCTGGATATGGATACCTATGCTGAACGATATGGAGAGAAGGCAGTAAGAAAAAATCTCACTATCCCTGCGTGGCTCAATACATTTGCAGAAAGCAATCACATCAATTTTTCACAGGTGCTTCAAGACTCCCTGACTGCCCTTTATCAACAGAGACAGCAGGCTTAATTGTTTCATTTAGAACGCTGCACCACGAAATGCAATACCACAAAAAGCCGCAGATTTTGAGCGGCTTTTTTACTGCGGATAACAGGACTCGAACCTGCACGGTCTCCCACCAGAACCTAAATCTGGCGCGTCTGCCAATTCCGCCACATCCGCATACAGACAGGTAAGCCAGTATCGAACCAGATATACTGACTAAACCCGTTATGTATCATATCATTTTTACCTGCTTTCTGTCAATCTTTCAGATTTTTACACCAGATTTCATCAGCATCTTACATCCTTATGTTTTTTCACAGATATTCAAAACATATTTGCATTTTGTCCGCATTGGTGTATGATAAAAAGGACATTATTAGAAGGAGACAGAATCATGAAACTGATCTATAACATTGATTTTGAACTGGCCGGACTGTTATTTACTCTGCTCTTATTCATTTATTTTGGTCTGTACTATTCCAGTCAATCGGAAGTAAACAAGAAATTTAAAGTGCTGATAGGATACCTTTTTCTGACAGAACTGTTAGATATCGTAACAGCTGTTATGATAAGCTATGGGGCTGTAATTCCACCCATGCTGAATATAGCTGCTAATACACTCTATTTTATGTCGTCATTCTGTCTTTCCTACACTTTTGGACGATATGTTGAAAGTTATGTACAACAAAATGAAAACAGAAAAGCAACCATGTCAGTCAATAAATTTCTGCTGATCATCGAGTTACTATTGCTCTTTATTAATATATTCGCCGGACACATATTCAGCTTTGATCCGGATGGAAATTATATTCATGGTAAGTTGTATGTAGTCGTCTATCTTATTCCTCTGTATTATATTTTTTATGCCGCATACATATTATTCAAAAATCGAAAACGGTTTAAGGGAAAACAGCTTTTTTCTATCAGCATTTATATAATCCTGTGTATATTGGGGCCGCTGATGCAGATGTTGTGGTTTCCCGACGTCCTATTGTCAGTATTTACCTGCTCGATCGCCATTATGATCATTCTTTTTTCTATGGAGACGCCGGATTATCAGTTATTAATGAAAACTCTGGCGCAGCTGGAAACGCTTCGTAAAAGTCTCCAACAGGAGGTCAAAAGACAGACAAAAGCGGCCGAAGAGCAGCGTGAAAAAGTAGAACGTCTCTCACAACAGGTAGTCCTGACGCTCGCCAAGACGATCGACGCCAAAGATAAATATACCAAAGGACATTCGGAGCGGGTTGCTGATTATTCCAGAAAAATAGCCGAAAAAATGAACCTGTCCGAACAGGAACAGCAGGAAATATACTGGATGGGACTTCTGCATGATATCGGAAAGATCGGCATACCGGATACTATTATCAACAAAACCGGCAAACTCACGGACGAAGAATTTCATATTATCCAGAAACACCCGGTGATAGGAGTAGATATCCTGAATACCATATCGGAGATTCCCAATATTGCCGAGGGTGCAAGATCCCATCATGAAAAATACGATGGCACTGGTTATCCCGACAGACTGGCAGGGGAAAATATCCCATTTACGGCAAGAATCATAGGAGTCGCAGACGCCTACGACGCCATGACCTCCAAGAGAAGCTACCGCGACGTCCTGCCACAGGAAATTGTCCGCGCGGAGATCGTGAAAGGACGTGGAACCCAATTTGACCCTCAATGCGCGGACATTATGCTGAAAATGATGGACGAAGATAAAAACTATAAAATGAAAGAGCATTAAAGCGCCGTTTACTCCTGCTCCCCGATATGGCTGATGATGTTCTTATTCGTTCTTATCATAAACAATATCGTCATGAATAAAGACATCAGCTCCGCGATCGGGAACGCCCACCAGACATTATCCACATTCCCGGACAAAGACAACAGATAGGCCGCCGGAAGCAGTACGACCAACTGTCTGGCAATGGATACGATCATACTGTATACAGCACACCCCAGCGCCTGAAAAACCGTACCGCATATGATACAGAATCCCGCAAATAAAAAGCTGATACTGATCGTGCGAAGCGCCGGAACACCAATCTCTATCATGTTTTCCGAAGCATCAAACAACCCTAAGAGCGCCTCCGGTATCATATTCAAAACGATCAGACCAAGGAGCATGACGATAACCGCATACATGATGCCCAGCTTTACTGCTTTCAGGAAACGATCCTTTTTGCCCGCTCCATAATTATATGACAGGATAGGAACCAGACCGTTATTCATACCAAAGATCGGCATAAACACAAAACTCTGCAACTTAAAGTAAACGCCGAATACCGCTGTAGCCGTAGAAGAGAAGGTGATCAATATCCGGTTCATTCCGTAAGTCATCACGGAACCGATCGCCTGCATGATCATGGAGGGAATCCCTATCACATAAATCTGCTTAACGATCTCCCCCTCTAACTTCATGCCCTCTTTTTTGATCTTGACCTCTTCGTTTTTCTTATAGTTAAAATAAATGGCCAGAATCCCAGCTATCACCTGTCCGATCACTGTCGCTACAGCCGCGCCTTTCACTCCCATTTTGGGCATTCCTGCTAATCCAAAGATCAGGATGGGGTCTAAAATGATATTGATGACAGCACCCGCCCCCTGCGTGATCATCGTATAAAAAGTCTTGCCGGTAGCCTGCAACAGTTTTTCAAACGTAAACTGCGTAAAAACGCCAAAGGAACAACAACAGATCACGGTCAGATAGTCGATACCAAACTGTACGATCTCCGCATCCTGCGTCTGGCTCCTGTAAAAAGGTTCCGCTACAAAAAGGCCGACAAGCAGAAACAACAGATAGCTGAGTGCCATTAAAATAATACCGTTGCAGGCGCTTTTATTGACCTTCTCATAATCTTTCTCACCAAGCGAACGGGAAAGCACCGCGTTGATACCGACGCAGGTTCCTGCAGCCACCGCGATCATCAGGCTCTGTATCGGGAAAGCCAGAGACACCGCCGTCAGGGCATTTTCATTGATCCTGGCAACAAAAATACTATCTACGACATTATAAAGTGCCTGCACGAGCATTGATAATACCATCGGCAGCGACATACTGAGCAACAACTGATTAACAGGCATGACACCCATTTTATTTTCTTTTGTCTGTTCCATAATGATCCTCCGTTCTTCTAATCTTTTCTGATATATAGAAAAAAACAAAGTTCAGGATATCCCCGAACTTGCCTCCGCATAACAATTCCTGTCCCATATCAGCTTGAATTGTTGTGTTTACAAACATATGTATTTTACTGAATAATTTGCTTTATGTCAAGGGGTTGCGCTTATTGCATATCTGTGCTATCATCAGAACATACGGCAATGAAATGAATTTGATCACAAAACATATCTGATCGTCAAAAATCATCTGTAAAGGAAGCACGGTTCAACCATACTGCTTCTGAAATCCCCATTGAAATTGTAGATTATTGCAGATTGAGATTATGGGACAATATAATATATTTACCCGGACAGCCGGGAGGGCGTGCGGCCATTCGTTCCGAGTTCTGCGGAAAGGAGTGGTGCTTATGAGTACATATGAGGAATTTATGATAATCCTTACCATAGGTATTCTGATTGTTGCAATTCTGAATTTGAAAAATAAGTAAGCCGCCTTGTTCCTTGGCTGGAGAGGCAGCTTACTTAGTGCTATAATCCACCGGGACGGATAGGGTCAATCTATCTTCCGGCTGTTCTGTTAAATATATTATATGTCATGTACTGGATATTTTCAACATAATTTATTAAAATCATTGCAGCATCGCAACGATTTAAAGCATTTTGTTGACGTTAACAAAATGGTGATACCCCGCCAGCAAAGAACCTTGACAATATAATATATTTACCCAGACAGCCGGGGGACGTGTTCTCACCCGTTCCGAGTCTTGCGGAAAGGGGTGATTATTATGAGTACATACGAAGAGTTTATGATTATTCTAACAGTATCGTTATTGATAGTCTCCATTCTGAATATGAAAAATAAGAAATAGCCGTCCTGCTCTCCGTAAAAGTTCGGGAACGGCTATTTCTTATTAGTCTAAACCTTACTCGCCGGGACGGGTGATCCGCACTCACCTTCCGGCTGTCCTGTTAAATATATTATATGTCATGCACTGAATATTTTCAACATAATTTTAAAATCATTGCGGTATCGCAATAACTTAAACCATTCTGCCGACATTGGCAAAATGGTGATACCCCGCCAGCACAGAACCTTGACAATATAATATATTTACCCGGAGAGCCGAAGGGGCGATATGCCAACTGCCGAGTCTGCACAGGAAAGGGGTTGGTGCCAATGGTTACATACAGCGATTTATTCACTTTTGTAATTATGCTTTGTGCGGTTGTAACTCTCGTTTTACACAGCAAACGCAAAAAGTAGCGCCCTGCTCTGGTAAGGTGAGACGCTACTTTTTGTAGTAAACACTACCGGCAGCTAGGTGTGTTCTAGCTTTCGGTTCTCTCGTTAAATATATTATATGTTATGCACTGGATATTTTCAACATAAATTTAAAACCGCCCCTGCGCCAACAGGAACGGCTTTAACATATATCTTGAAGATATACACTGGCAAGGTCAAAGCGAATGTCGTAGCGGTCTGTGCGCTCGTCAAATACCAGCGCCCCCGTTTTTTTCTGTGCCATTTGTTACGCGATAGGACGGCATTTTGCCGGGGTTAGGTATAAATCCCCGTCCC
>JAMPIB010000090.1 GCA_023663085.1 Ruminococcus sp.
ATCGAGGAGGTTCAAAATTATGTCAGAATTAACTTTTGAACAAATGTTAGAAGAGTCTTTAAAGACAATACACACAGGAGAGGTTGTTGAAGGTACAGTCATTGATGTGAAACCCGATGAAATGGTTCTCAACATTGGATACAAATCAGATGGTATCCTTACGAGAAATGAATATACAAACGAACCGAATGTAGATTTGACAACTGTAGCAAAACCCGGCGATACCATGGAAGTCAAGGTTTTGAAGGTAAATGATGGCGAGGGACAAGTTCTTCTTACCTACAAGCGTCTGGCGGCTGATAGAGGTAATAAGAGAATCGAAGAGGCATATAATAATAAAGAAGTCCTGACGGCGAAGGTCGTACAGGTGCTCGAAGGCGGACTCAGCGTGGTTGTTGAGGAAGTGAAGATCTTCATTCCGGCCAGCCTTGTATCTGATACTTATGAGAAAGACCTCACCAAATACGCAGGTCAGGATATCCAGTTTGTGATCAGTGAGTATAATCCGAAGAGAAGAAGATATATCGGCGACCGCAAACAGCTCCTTCTGGCGGAGAAAGCGGAATTACAGAAGAAACTGTTTGAAAGCATCAAAGAAGGCGATATGGTAGAAGGCGTTGTCAAGAACGTTACGGACTTCGGTGCATTTATTGATCTGGGCGGTGCAGACGGATTGCTCCACATCTCTGAGATGTCCTGGGGCAGAGTAGAGAATCCCAAGAAGGTATTTAAGGTCGGTGATAAACTGACTGTACTCATTAAAGAGATTTCTGGCACCAAGATTGCACTCAGCCTTAAATTTGACGATGCGAATCCCTGGAAAGATGCCGCAGAGAAATATGCAATCGGCACGGTTATCACAGGTAAAGTGGCACGTATGACGGATTTCGGTGCATTCATTGAATTGGAATCCGGTATCGACGCCCTGCTCCATGTATCCCAGATATCGAAGGATCATATTGATAAACCTTCTGATGTTCTGAAAGTCGGAGAGGAAGTAACTGCCAAGGTAGTTGATTTTAATGAAACGGATAAAAAGATCAGCCTGAGTATCAAGGCTATGCTGGCGCCGGAACCGAAAGAGGCGGCAGCCGACGAAGAGGATGCGGATGTTGTTTCCGTAGATATTGAATCCGTTATTGCAAACGAAAGCGAAGAAGACGCCTGATGAGGGTCTGTAAAAGAGAAGAGGGTAAAAGCAAAAATAATATAAAATGAGGGTGTGAAACGTATATGGCATATGATTATGAGTATTTCAAAAAAGCAGTTTTTGATCTGACCAAAATTGATTTGAATGCTTATAAAGAGAAGCAGATGAAACGGCGTATTGATACTCTGATTGCAAAGAATAAGATTGTCGGTTACGACAATTATGTTGCGGCGCTTAAGAGTGATAACAGGCTGTTTGAGGAATTTGTCAATTATCTGACCATTAATGTTTCCGAGTTTTATCGTAATCCGGATCAATGGCAGATTATGGATAAGGAGATCATTCCCGAACTGATCCAGAAGTTTGGCAAAAATCTGAAGATCTGGAGCGCAGCCTGTTCGACAGGCGACGAGCCGTATTCTCTTGTTATGGCATTATCGAGACATCTGCCGCTTAATCAGATCAAGATTTATGCGACCGATCTGGATAAGCAGGTGATCGCCAAGGCGAAAACGGGATTATATGTGGAAAAAAGTATAGCCAGTGTTCCGGATGACCTGAAAAAGAAATTTTTTACGAAAGTAGGGCCGTCCTACCAGATTTCCAATGAGATCAAGTCGAGAGTGGAATTTAAAGAACATAACCTGTTGAAAGATACTTATCCGACGGACTGTCATCTTATCGTCTGCCGTAATGTTCTGATCTACTTTACGGAAGAGGCCAAGGAAGAGGTGTTCCGTAAGTTTTATAACAGCATAAAACCCGGCGGTTTCCTGTTCATCGGAAGTACGGAGCAGATCATTAATCACAAAGAAATCGGTTATGGCAGGAAAAACTCATTTTTCTATATAAGGCCGCAATGATAAGCCAGACCAGAAAAAGAGGCATAGAAGCAGGCAAACCTAAACAACAAAATATAAAAATAACGGATGTCACACTAAACGTAACATCCGTTTTTTATTGATTTCCGTTTTTGTTGATTTCCGAATTGTTGCTGTCGGGCAATACATTATAAATTGGACATCTTATTCAGCAGATAACTTGCATAGACGGAAAATAACGCGCGATCTTTTTTGCGTTCCTCTGTCAGTTCAAAGAATAATTCCCGGCTCTTGTAATCCCGCTTGAAAAAGGGTTCCACCTGAATATCCCATTGCGGCAGATAAGAAGAAAATTTGCGGGTATAACAGGTGGCGGCCGTAGCCTGCATACGGTGTTCTTTATCTACGAAAGAAGCTACCGATTTGTGCATGGCAGTATCTTCTATGGGAAGATAATAATAATCTTTATAATTAGAATAATAATATTTCATTTCTTCATCATAGATCGGCACCTGCAAAACACCTGTTTTTTCTTCTCCACTGAAAACACAGCCGTTTGCCGTAACCGAAAGCGGCCGGGGCAGCGCGCTGGGAAGTTCCAGCGTCATCTGCAGTATATGGCGGTCGATGCCATCGCTGTCCTGATAGGAATTAGCCTGCACTTTTTTGGCCCGGAGTTTGCCATTGAACAGATCATAATAGGCAAGCAGGGAAGTGAGCCGCAGCATCCCCTTCATATCGTCACTGTTATGCAGCGTCAGAAGTTGATAATGAAATTCCGTAGCACGTTTAACGTATGTGTGATAAATATTGATAAGCTGGCCGCCGTTATACATGTCCCTGCGGTTGACGCCCAGAAATTTCTCCAGTGTTTTCTGTTTACAGTTTGGTGTGTTGAGGAAAAATTTATAGGGTGAGATGCGTTTGTATAAGTCAATACCTTCAAAATCATCAAAATGATAGGAAAGGCCGTACTGTTCGCATTTTTGCTGCATATAGGGCAGATCGAAATTGTTGCCGTTAAAATGGACAAGATGCGTATAGGAGGCCGCAAAGCAAAAGAACGCATCCAAAACATCTGTTTCCTCCGCATAATCTTCGGCGAACCACTGTTTGATATGCCAGTTCCCGGCATCGTAATATGCCGCACCGATCAGATATAAAGAAGAACTTTTGGCCGTAAAACCGGTGGTTTCTATATCCACGAATAGAATTTTCTCAAGCGGTGCGACCCGTGAGAGCGGATATTCCATGATATAATTTTCCAGTTTCAGATTTTCAACACGCATATACATCACCCATCCATTTGCCATATTTCGATGAAAATAGTTAATATATTGTTTCGTGAGCCTGCGTTTATTGTACCATATTCACAGAAGCAACTGTGTAAATCATTTCAATAAGAATTACGTAGTAATTCTTAGAACGCAGGCTGCCGAGCCTGCGTTTATTATAACACAAAGAAGGAACGTGTGTTGAAAAAACTTGCATAGTTTTACAATTTTTTCTTGTAAAAAACGTCGGCATCTGATATAGTTGTAATAACAATAACGTATCTGCTGTAAACAGAACGTTATCCGATCGGAAGAAATCATTTCTTCCAACTGAAAACTTCGGTTACTGAAGTTTTTCAGTTTTTTCAAAGGAATCATGCTTAATTCTAAGAATTTCAAGCAAGTATCCCACTAACAAATTTCATAGGTACAGCGTATGGGATACAGGCTTTTGGCTTGCTGTCAAAAGTTATGTATGCCATACCGGAAAGGAAGGTATACAAAATGACAAAAGACCAGACAAAGGAAAAGTATCAGAAGAACCAGGAAGAGCAGGAAACACAGGAAACATATGAAACACAGACAAACCAGACGAATCTGGTAAACACAAAACCCAAGGACAGTTCCGCCAAACTTATTTTTAAAGATCCGATTCTCTGCGCGCAGTTCCTGCGGGATTATGTGGATATCCCTCTTTTTAAAACAGTACAGCCGGAAGATATCGAAGACATCACAACGAGATACGTTCACATGTTTACGGAGGAGCGAGATTCGGATATAGTAAAAAGAGTCCATATAAGAAATGACGAAAATAACGAAACACCGTTTTATTTAATTTCTCTTATTGAACATAAATCGCATAT
>JAMPIB010000091.1 GCA_023663085.1 Ruminococcus sp.
TACGCTTCGCGATGCACACTCGCTTCGCTCGGCGCGAGTATAATATCTATCGATATTATACCGTATTTCCCCGCAAATTTCTACAAAAAATATATGCTGAATAAAAAAAGTATGCCAGTTCAGTCCTGCTCCAGGGCACAGTAACGAACTGTTACAAAAAAGTTTCCCGCGCATGATAAGAGGGTATCAATCTTTCCGATCAACACCCTCTTCTAAATTATTGTGTCCAATGGTCTTTCCTCCATCTTCTAAATTTATCTATATGAAATTTTGGTCTTCCGCATCCTTTCCATTCTCTCTGCTCTGTACCTGTGTACTGTAACGTGCTTTCCTCTTCTCTCTATCCGTTACCCTTTCAGATGTACTCGTCCGCTTCAGCTTGTTTCCGGTTCCTTATTCTTTTACGATTCCGGTCTATGTTTTAGGTGGTCCGTACCTCCTTTGCTTAGATTTCATGATTTATTATTTCATCGGTGTTCACCGCCGTACCATCAAATCATTTCTGAAATTGCCTGTTTTATCAGGTTTTATCGTACCCCTTTTAAACCGATTCTGAACTTTACCTGTCCATTGGCCCGTACCTCTTTCTTTATTTTTCCGGTTCTCACTTATCAGCCCATTGGTCCGTACCTCTTTCGTAGTATTTTTTTAATTTTCTCTTACCTGTCCATTGGTCTATACCGCCTTGCTTTCGTATTCTTCCGGTTTTAGATTTACTTTTTCATTGGACCGTACCGCCTTTTCTTTTTCTCTTTTGTTTATGTTTTTATTATATCACCTTCTCAATAATTGTCAATACATTTTTCAAAAAAAGTTTTTATTTTTTAATATTTTTTGTTTTATCATATTTTATTTTGAATTTTCAGAATATTCTGAATTTTTATCTGTCTTTTTCTACTTACTTGTTTTTCTTCCAGCGACAATATACAATAAAATATAGAAAACAAAAAATACAAATACAGAAAAAGGAGGCTGTCACTATGAATAATTTACAAGCCGCGTTTTCCGCCGCCGTACCGAACATCATCAAAAATCTGGCTATACGGAACATCGAAGCATTCTACTACGAAGATTCCAAAGCCATGGTAAAAGACATTCTCACGAAGATTCCCGCCCAAAGTTCCATCACATGGGGCGGCGCAGAATCCGTCGTCGAATGCGGTCTGATGGAGGCCATTCAAAACGGCCCTTATGTGCTGTTGGACCGGGCTGTAGCGAAAACGCCTGAGGAAAAACGGGAGTTTTATGCTAAAGCGGTGATGGCGGACGTCTTTCTCATGAGCACCAACGCCATCACCTATCAGGGCGAACTGATCAACATTGACGGCAACGGAAACCGCCTTGCCTGTCTGATGCAGGGGCCGAAAGAGGTATTTATCATTGTCGGAATGAATAAATTTGTCGGTTCCATAGAAGAGGGCATCCACCGGATTGAAAACATTGCCGCTCCCGCCAATGTACAGCGCCTGCACAAAGATACGCCCTGCTACACGCTGGGGAAATGCGCGCACTGTTTCTCTAAAGAAAGCATTTGCAGCCATACGGTGATCACCCGCCGCAGCAGCCAGCCGGGAAGAATTAAACTGTTTATCGTACCGGAAAATCTCGGCTACTAAAACTGATATTTCCGTATACATAACATTTTTTCATTGTCTGTGCGCCACCTAAAAGAACCACCCTGTACATTCACAGGATGGTTCTTTTTATTTATAAGCCCGCTCGCAAATTGCGGCAGCCTTTTATCATAAGATTTTCCGGCCTAAGTCAACCCATTCCGATTAGTGTTCTCTCAGAGTGAACTGTTTCTCCAAGTTCGTCATTGTCTCAGCCTGTGCAAGCATTTCCTCACTGGTTGCGGAAAGTTCCTGCGCAGCAGCGGAGTTGGACTGTACGATCTCGGAAATCTGGTTGATACCGATCTCTACCTGTCCCATAGATTCTGCCTGTTCTGCAGATACCTGCGCCAAGCCGGATACCGTTCCTGCGATCTGGTTCACGCCTTCCACTACTTCCGCGATAGAACCTGCTGCATGTCCTGCAACATTGTTTCCGGATTCGATTTCCTGCAGAATACCCTCGATCAGACGGCGGGTATCCACTGCGGACTTACCGCTCTGGTCAGCCAGCTTACCGATCTGGTCAGCCACAACTGCAAAGCCCTTGCCCGCTTCGCCTGCTCTCGCCGCTTCGATAGAAGCATTCAGGGACAACAGGTTTGTCTGGCTTGCAATATCTTCGATTTCGGAAATGATATTTCCAATCTGCTGGGATGTCTCGTTGATACGTCCCATAACTTCCATAAGTTTTTCCATCTCGCCGCGGCTCGCATCCGCTTTTTCGGAGTATTCCTGAGCCTGCTCGTAGGATTCTTTTGTCTTTTCTGCCGTATGGTTCACTGCTTCGGTAATGTTTGCGATCGTCGCCTGCAGTTCTTCCACTGCGCCTGCCTGATCTGTTGCGCCCTCCGCCAGAGACTGCGCTGCTTCTGCAAGTCCGCTTGCGCCTACCGATACCTGTTCGGATACGTCCCTGATGCTATGTAACGCTTCATTCATCTTTGTAATCGTACCGCTCATGCCTGTTGCAATCGCTGACAAATCGCCGATGAACATTTCAGGATACTGGGATGTTGCCGTCCAGTCGCCGTCTGCCAGTTTTGTCAATGCCTGTTTCAGGTCATTGATCACGCCGCACAATACACGGCTCATTTCCTTACCGGATTTCAACATATCGCCGACTTCATCCTGTACATCATATACAGGGAACTCGCTCTCCAGATCACCTTTCGAGAACCTGTCAAAACGGTCTGACAAAGCCTCAAGAGGTTTCTCGATGCTCTTCGCTACGGTATTCCCGAGCTTAAGGGCAATGAAGAAGCCGATGATAACAAGCACAACAATCGCCACAACCACCGCGTATACCGCAATCTCCAGCTTTTTACCCAAAGCGCTGCCTGTCGTGGTCTTGGAATCCATGATCTCTTCCATCAGCGTGTAAGCTTCCTGATAGGCGGGAGCCATTTCCGTCTGCGCCATTTCCTGCGCCCTCATGGCATCTTCTTCAATACCGGTGTTCGCTATCGCCTGTATATTCGCCTCGATCTCAATATATTTATTTACTGCTGTTTCCATCTGATCATAAGCTTTCTGCGCTTCGTCACTCACCAGTCCGGCCTCAACAGTCGCCATCGTCTCCATAAGTTCAGCTTTGGTTGTCTGATAATCCGCAGTGACATCGCTCACCAGTTTCGGATCATCATAGCCGATAATCGCACGGGTATCGCTTCGCAGATTTGCAAAATCCGTCATCATTTTGCCTACATCGCCCTGCGCGAAACCGTAATTTGTAAGTGCGGCGGAATACTGACGCCCCACGATGAACGATGCGATGGCTGCAGCCAAACCTGCAACGCTCAGCAACGTAGCCACAACCACAAAGCTTGTGATCAGTCGTTTTTGAATTCTCATGTTCGTCAAATTCATTTTAAACTCCCTCGCTTTCGTAATTTTTACTCGAATTCTTAAAAATATTTTAGTGCAAAATTTTTGTGAAGTCAAGTAGTATCTTCAAAAGATAGGGGG
The DNA here is from genome assembly GCA_023663085.1 of Ruminococcus sp. Taxonomy (GTDB): domain Bacteria; phylum Bacillota; class Clostridia; order Lachnospirales; family Lachnospiraceae; genus UBA3282. Next base: position 3,582 of record JAMPIB010000091.1, read on the forward strand.
CTAATATTTACCATTGCCGCTTTGTATGTAATTTTATACAATTTTGTACCCCGTCTGCGCCCGGTTTGCGCCAATCGGAAAAATTTTTGTTGACAGACAGGGGAGATGATGATATTATGATAAACGCAGT
>JAMPIB010000092.1 GCA_023663085.1 Ruminococcus sp.
TTTTTATCTGGGATCTATGTCCTTTAGCCATAGATAAAACCTCCTTTCAATTTAGCGAACCTTGGACTTTCTTTCGTCCTTATCATGTCCTCTATAGGTTCTGGTCGCCACGAACTCACCGAGTTTATGTCCAACCATATCTTCCGTAACATATACAGGCACATGCTTTCTTCCGTCATGGACAGCGAATGTATGTCCGACAAAAGACGGGAAAATAGTAGAACGACGTGACCAAGTCTTGATAACCTGTTTCTGTCCCGATTCGTTCATAGCATCTACTTTTTTCAATAAGCTTGCATCTGCAAATGGTCCTTTTTTCAGTGATCTTGCCATGATCTTTCCTCCTTATTTGATGGCTCTGCCGTCTCTTCTTCTTACGATCAGCTTATTAGACGCTTTTTTCTTCTTACGTGTCTTCAAGCCGAGTGCAGGTTTGCCCCACGGTGTACACGGACCCGGACGTCCGATCGGCGCCCTGCCTTCACCGCCGCCGTGCGGATGGTCGTTGGGGTTCATAACGGAACCGCGGACTGTCGGGCGGATACCCATATGACGTTTACGTCCCGCTTTACCAATCTTGATCAGATTGTGGTCTGTATTACCGACATTACCAACGGTTGCGCGGCATACGAGCGGAACCATTCTCATTTCACCGGAGGGAAGTCTTAAGGTTGCATATTTTCCTTCCTTGGCCATTAACTGTGCTCCGTTACCTGCGGAACGTACAAGCTGTCCGCCCTTGCCCGGATACAGTTCAACATTGTGGATCACCGTACCTACAGGGATCTCGGATAACGGTAAACAGTTACCAAGTCTTACTTCCGCTTCGGGGCCGTTCATGACTTTCATGCCTGTTGTCAGTCCTTCCGGTGCAAGGATGTAGGATTTTAATCCATCCTCGTAGCAGATCAGCGCGATATTGGCCGTTCTGTTCGGATCGTATTCGATACCGATCACTGTCGCTGCAATCCCATCTTTATTTCTTTTAAAATCAATATTTCTATATAATCTTCTGCTGCCACCGCCCTGGTGTCTGACTGTGATCTTACCCTGGTTATTACGTCCGGCGTTCTTCTTAAGGGAAGTACAAAGCGCCTTTTCGGGTGTAGTCTTTGTAATCTCGGAAAAGTCCGAACCAGTCATGTTACGTCTGGAAGGTGTATACGGATTATAAGTCTTAATTCCCATGATCTTATCTCCTTTTCATTATAATCTTTCATACTTTATCTCAATCCCAACAGAATCATTTATGATTCTGTCAGCCGAAACTTAGATTTTCTTAAACAGCGTCTTGCTACAATTTAGAAAACCTTACGCAGAATCGTTTACGATTCTGCCAGCCGAAACTTAGATTTTCTTAAGCGGCGTCTTTCGACGCTTTAGAAAATCTTTTCGGCTTGTTATAGACCGCTAAAGATTTCAATATCCTTACTGTCCTGCGTCAGCTGTACGATAGCCTTTTTGGTCTTGGCCGTCTTGCCGTATACCATACCTCTTCTCTTGGTCTTGCCGTCGAGGTTCATGGTATTGACCTTCGCTACCTTTGTTCCTTCAAACATCTTCTCTACAGCTTCTTTTATCATTGTCTTGTTCGCTTCCGGATGAACCAGAAAAGTATATTTCTTGTCGCTCATACCCGCCATACTTTTCTCTGTAATAACCGGTTTGAGGATTACGTCATAATATTGGATCGCTGCCATTATGCATACACCTCCTCGATCTTGGCTACAGCGTCTTTGGTAAGTACCAGTGTGCCGCCTTTCAGAATCTCATATACATTGATTGAATCAGCATATGCTGTATTGATCGTCGGAAGATTTCTTGCGGAAAGAACCGCATTCTCATTCTTCTCCCCCATAACAACCAATGCTTTTTCCACTTTCAGATTGTTCATGACTGCTTTAAAATTCTTCGTCTTGATCTCATCAAATTTCAGTTCATCAACGACGATCAGTTTGTTCTCCTGTACTCTGCTTGTCAGTACGGATCTTAAAGCAGCTCTTTTTTCTTTCTTATTGATCTTAAAAGAGTAATCTCTCGGAACGGGAGCGAATACCACGCCGCCGCCTTTCCACTGAGGAGCTCTGATAGAACCCTGTCTTGCATGACCGGTTCCTTTCTGTCTCCACGGTTTTCTACCACCGCCGGAAACTTCCGAACGCGTCTTGGCTTTCTGCGTTCCCTGACGTTTATTAGCAAGATACTGGACTACTGCCATGTGTACAAGGTGTTCGTTTACTTTCGCACCGAATACCGCATCGTTTAAGTCTATCTTGCCGACTTCTTTGCCTTCCATATTATAAACAGATACGTTTGCCATCTGAATGGTCCTCCTTTCATCTGTGACTTAAGTCACTATTTTGCCTCAACCTTAGTTGTTTCTTTAATGGTTACCAGGGCTTTCTTCGGTCCCGGTACAGCGCCTTTCACAAGGATCAGATTTTTCTCTGCATCTACCTTGACGATCGTAAGGTTCTGAACTGTTACCTTTACACATCCCATATGTCCGGGCATGCCTTTTCCTTTGAACACGCGGCTCGGTGAAGAACATGCTCCGTTGGAACCCTGATGGCGATGGAATTTGGAACCATGAGTCATAGGACCTCTGTGCTGACCGTGTCTTTTGATGGCCCCCTGGAATCCTTTACCTTTGGAAATAGCTGTTGCATCTACTCTGTCGCCAGCCGCAAAGATATCCGCTTTGATCTCACTTCCAACTGTATACTCCTGTGCATTCTCCAGTTTCAATTCTCTGACAAATCTCTTGCAGGGAACACCGGCCTTATCAAAATGGCCTTTCTCCGCTTTGTTCACGCCATGTCTGTGGATTACTTCTTTTTTGCCGTTTTTGTCTTTGTTGACGATCTTTTCCTTCTTGTCTACATATCCGACCTGTACAGCACTGTAACCGTCGTTCTCGACCGTCTTGATCTGCGTTACCGCACACGGCCCTGCCTGAAGCACGGTAACAGGTGTCAAACTGCCGTCTTCATTAAAAATCTGGGTCATTCCGACCTTTGTTGCCAAAATAGCCTTCTTCATTCCTTTACCTCCTTGATTCTACAGCGGGTTTCCAAAGGAAACCATCCTAGTAGGGGTTTATTTGTTTTTCATTTTGATATCAATGTATACGCCGGCCGGCATTTCCAGTCTCTGCAGCGCATCTACTGTTTTGGGTGTCGGAGCAATGATATCAATGAGTCTCTTATGAGTTCTCTGCTCGAACTGCTCTCTGGAATCTTTGTACTTGTGAACCGCTCTAAGAATGGTAACTACTTCCTTTTTCGTAGGAAGGGGTACCGGCCCGCTCACCTGAGATCCGTTCTTCTTAACTGTTTCGATGATTTTTTTGGCAGATGCATCAACCAACTGATGATCGTAAGCTTTTAATGTAATTCTCATTACTTGACTTGCCATAAAAAAAGTCGCCTCCTTTTCGCACTTTTATTTCATAAGTACGACAAGCGGTGACTGTACACTTGCCCGTGTGTGTCCACAAGAAAATCTGCTTCGCAGATTATCTTGGAAAGAATGCTTCGCATTCTTCCACAAATATCTTGCGATGTTCCCTAAGGAACTCGCAACGATTGCCGAAAGGCATTCGTTTACACTAACACGTCGTTTCTGACCTTGTCAGACATTCTACCTGTACAGTGACTTGTCGTCAGTTTCCTAACTTGACATTCGCTCCACGGAAA
>JAMPIB010000093.1 GCA_023663085.1 Ruminococcus sp.
GACAACATGGATGTTCCGGCCTGCTGTAAGATGTTGTTGTTAGCGTATTTAACCACCTCTGTCGCAATGTCCGTATCACGGTTCGCTGCTTCTGCACTCGTTGTATTTGCAACTCTTCCCCGCTTGACAATCCCCTCAAGACCCTCTATAGTAATATGGTAAGCAATGGCTCTTACGTATTACATGCCATGCTTATTATAACTAAATAACCCGCTAGGGGAGCACATCGCTGAGACTGGACTGTATATGAGAAAACCTCATATCATCTCCTAACCCTCACTACCTGACCCGGATAATACCGGCGTAGGGAAGCACATCATGCCAATAATAACTATTGTTATTTTGGTGTGTAAGATGTTGTCCCTCCTCGCGCACACGAAGGAGGTTTTTTTATGTCACTATTTTTTCAACAGGAAGAGGGATATTATTCCCTGACAACTGCTGGTACGGCCGCTTTCATTGCGATCATTGTTATTCTGCTCCTATTGACCGCACTACTACGCAGCCGTGTGGATACGCAGGATAAGAAGTCAAAAACTTTTTCCGCCAGACAGCTCGTATTCTCCGCTATGGCGCTGGCGCTTGGCTTCGCGACATCTTATATCAAGATCATCCACATGCCCTGGGGTGGTTCCGTAACGCTCTGTTCCATGCTCTTTGTCACACTGATCGGTTACTGGTACGGCCCGAAGATCGGCTTAAGCGCCGGATTTGCTTATGGGATCCTGCAATTTGTACAGGGCGGCGGCGGTTATATCCTCTCCCCCATGCAGGCCTGCATGGATTATATTCTGGCTTTTGCCGCACTCGGACTTTCCGGCTTCTTCTATAAAAAAAATAACGGTCTGATCAGGGGATATCTTCTGGCTGTCTTCATCAGAGGTCTGTTCCACAGCATCGGCGGCTATCTGTACTGGATGGACTATATGCCGGACAACTTCCCGAAATCGCTTGCTTCTATCTACCCAATCGCGTATAATTATGCCTATATTCTGATAGAAGCGGCGATAACAATTGTTATTTTACTGCTGCCGCCGGTAAAACAGGCCATGAACCGTGTCAAGGCCATGGCAACAGAATGAGAACCTATGTTATAACATCATATGTTATATAATCCATATAAGACAGGAGATTTTCATGGATACACAGTCGTTATTAACATTCGTTACCTTAGCAGAATACCGGAATTTCACCAGAACGGCGGATGCGCTTTTTATCGCGCAGTCCACGGTCACTAACCGTATCGCGGAACTGGAAAAAGAAATCGGCAAACCGCTTTTTGCCCGCAACAAGCGTAAAGTTACCTTATCGCAGGAGGGCGAACTTTTCCTGCCCTATGCCAGAAGGATTCTGGAACTTTCGGACGCCGGTATACGAAATATCAATTCCATGAAAAAATACAGCACGCTCTACCGCATCGGTTCGACCAATACTATTTATGAGTGTCATCTGCTGCCGGTCATACAGGATTACATGAGATCGCATCCGGAACAGGCGGTGAAGATCACGCTTGGACACTCCAATGATCTGTTGCAGGAAATACAGGATGGGCTTTTAGACGTGGCCTATTCTTATCTTCCGTTTTATCACAGTGCTTACAACTGTGAGGTATTCGCTACGGACAATCTCGTTCTGGTCACACGCGCCGGCAATGACGCCTGGCAGAAAGGTATCACCAAGGAGCGTCTTGCCGATGCGGACTATTTATTCTGCAATTTTGCCTTGCAGGATGTAGGTCTTTTTATCAAAGAATTATTCCCGCCGCATTATCAATTCGGCTTTGAAATTGACAACAGCACGAAACTGATTCCCTATCTGCTTTCTTCAGATGGAATCAGTTTCGTGCCGGAAAATATCGCCGCACCTTATGTAGAACAAAATGAACTCAGGCGTATCCCGCTTCTGGATTTTGAAGCACCCAAGATCAACTGTTATCGAATCACGCGTAAATAAGAACATGTTTTAATAACGTGCGTTACACTTCTCTGCCGTCCGTCTCTATCGCTTCTACTTCCTGTTTAAACTGTCTGCCCATACGCGACATTCTGGATACGATCCAGATATCCGAAACGCCGTCATAGATTAAAAACAGTCCAATAAACATAACGAGCGTTTCTATTGCTCCGAACGGATTACAGATCAGTAAAATGCCAAACGCAATCGTCAGAAGCCCCAATATGAGCGCTACCCACCATTTATCATAATGACTCTGGCAGAGGTTCACCGCCTGCTGTAAATTATTGACGCCGTGGATGATAATGATGATACCTACCAGGATCGGTATCATAGCGATGACCTTTTCCGGCTGTAAAATGATCCAGATACCGATCACCGTAATGATGATGCCCATGACCAGATTCATCTGTGAAAACAGGCTGCCATCTCTTTTAAAGATAAAATTGATCAGTCTGCTGATGCCGTTTAAGATGAGTACGATGCCGATCGCCATACAGGTGATCTGTATGGACATGTCCGGCCATATCACAAGCACGATCCCCAGCGCAATGCAGAGAAGCGCAGACGCAATGACATTGGTTTTAATTTTTTTCAAGATAAGTTCCATATTCCTCTTCCTCCATCTTCATGATTTTATCAAACGCTGGGAAAAAATCCCGGCTCTTTCGATACACCACGTAACCCAGTAACGCGCCGAAACAGTTCAAGATGATATCGTCCACATCAAAAGCACCGAATGCACTGAAAAGCTGGAATATCTCGATACCAAGCACCAAAACGAGCGAATGGGCAAACACATCCGGAAAGCTGCTTTTAGACGAGCGCATAAGCGGGAACAGTATTCCAAAAGGGACAAATACCAGTATATTCCCCGCCAGATTTTCTACGCTGTTTAATTTATCAGCATATTCTATATACATTTTAATTGTTTTAAAAGGCATGAAGTTCGCGCTGCCGAGTCCTTCCAGAATAACATCCTTCTGCCATGTCTGCACGATCGCATAAAGCTGTGCATAGGGGTATTTAAAGATAATGACTTTGATGACAAATAAAATGTAGACGACAAACAAAAGTTTCATCCACTTGCGCACTTAATTGACCTCCCAGGGATTTTCCAATCCTTCCACAAAAAATTTACAGCTAAGCAGAGAATCATGCACTACCGTTTCCACGCAGTTATCCGTATAAAAAGCCATATGATGCGATACGGTCACGTTGGGAAAACCACGCAAAATTGCCAGCTCTCTATTATCTAATATATCCGATTTGTGGTCATAATAGTATAGTCCGAACTCATTTTCTACAACATCAAG
>JAMPIB010000094.1 GCA_023663085.1 Ruminococcus sp.
TGTTTTGCAGAGAACACAACACTTTCTGCAAGGTACTGTGCAGATGAAAAGCAATAGAAATTATGGGAACTTTACGGAAATCAATTTATTCCAGTTTATAAAATATTACAATATGAAAAAATATCTTACAAAAAACCATATCCATTCTTTGCTAAACTTCATATACAGTAAACAGATATATGAAAACTGCATTTGAACAAGATTGAGAGAAAGGTAAGGTATCAGTATGAAAAAACAGGCTTTTAACCCCTATCTGCCATCTTATGAATATGTACCGGACGCAGAACCTTATGTTTTTGGCGACCGTCTGTATGTATATGGCAGTCATGATGCTTTTGGCGGAAAGGGATTTTGTGTCAATGATTATGTGTGCTATTCCGCTCCGGTGGATGATCTGGGTAACTGGAAATATGAGGGCGTCATTTACAGAAGAACGCAGGACCCGGTGAATCCGAAAGGCAGACAGTATATGAATGCGCCGGATGTATGTAAAGGACCGGATGGCAGGTATTATCTTTATTATCAGCTTCAGATGCAGAATACCACATCGGTTGCCGTATCGGAGAAGCCGGAGGGGCCGTTCGAGTACTATGGCGTCGTAAAACATCCGAACGGAAGACCATATGGATTAAAAAAAGATGCCTATAATTTTGATCCGGGCGTTTTTATGGATGATGACGGGAAAATCTATATGTACACCGGTTTTTCGCCGGATAACGGCTTTCTGCGTTTTCTCATGGAACGCCGCGGCGGTACCTATAAAGGGGGTTCCGTAGTGGAACTGGAACCGGATATGCTGACGCTTGCGGGAAAAGAAGTGCCTACGATACCGGGAAAGCTGTATGCGGAAGGAACAGAGTTTGCAGAACATCCTTTCTTTGAAGCCAGTTCTATCCGCAAGATCAACGGAACATATTATCTTGTTTATTCTTCTGTTTTAAGCCATGAACTGTGTTATGCGACAAGTAATCATCCGCTCGGCCCCTGGAAATATGGCGGAACAATCGTAAGCAACGGGGATATCGGTCTGCCGGGCGTTACGAAGCAAAATGCCCGCAACTTTACAGGAAATACACACGGTGGGATGGTCTGCATAAACGGCCAGTGGTATATTTTTTATCACAGGCAGACCAATCAGCAGATGTGCGCCCGTCAGGGATGCGCGGAAAAGATAACGATTGCGGAAGACGGCAGCATTAAACAGGCGGAAATGACATCCTGCGGCTTAAATGACGGGCCGCTTCAGGCAGCCGGAAAATATGAAGCGCGCATTGCCTGCAACCTTTGGGGAGCAAAGGGAACTTTCGATTATAATAAAGTAACATGCAAGGAAACGGAATATCCATATTTTACGCAGTCGGGAGCAGACCGTGAATCCATGCCGGATCAGTATATAGCCAATATGCGTGATGGCGCAACGGCAGGATTTAAATATTTCGATTTTGATGCGGATCATCCGCAACATATCAGCATAGAAGTACGGGGAAGAGCAAGAGGGAAAATGTGTGTATATACGAAGCCGGAACTGGAGCCGGTTGCAGAGATTCCGGTCAAACCGAATATGGCATGGCGGAATTTTTCAGCGGAACTGTCGAAGATAGAAGGCGTGAAGCCCTTGTACTTTACTTATCGGGGGGAAGGATATATTGATTTCAAGTCGTTCAGTCTGTGAAAATGTGCAGAAATATATGTTTGGTAAAGTAACTGTGTTGTAGATATTATAATGGAGAAAGGACATTGATATGATTTATAAGGATAAGAGTAAAAGTATAAGGGAACGGGTTCAGGATTTAATAGGCAGAATGACTCTGGAAGAAAAAGTGGCACAGGTTTCCTGTACCATGTCGAATCAGCCGGATGTAAAACAAGTCATCAAAGATGGGATCGGGACGCTTAGCTGCCTGAACAGTTCCATGACGGGAAATATACAAAAAGACCGGGAAGAGCTGCATGAAATCCAGAGATATCTTGTAGAAGAAACGCGTCTGGGCATTCCGGCCTTGATCCATAACGAAGGGATTGCGGGATTACAGATTCCCTGCGCGACGACATTTCAGCAGGCAATGGGCATGGCGGCCACATGGGAGCCTGAACTGGCGCAGAAGATGGGAGAAATGGAACAGAAGCAGCTGCTGGCCTTTGGTATGCACGCGGTCCATTCCCCCTTATTTGATTTAGGAAGAGATCCCCGCTGGGGAAGGATCAGTGAAACATACGGGGAAGACCCGTATCTGGTAGCGCAGATGGGAACCGCGTTTGTAGAGGGTATCCAGAAAGATGACAAGGTCATGGCAACCGCCAAACATTTCATCGGATACGGAAATGCGGAAGGCGGCAGGAACGGCGGCGAACTGCAAATGGGTGAGCGGACGTTAAAGGATACGTTTGGCTGGACGTTTGAAGCGGCCATTCAGGATGCCGGTATCATGGCTGTTATGAATGGCTATGGTATCCTGAACAATGAACCTGTGGCAACATCCAAAAGACTGCTGACAGATTTTCTCCGTACAGAACTTGGCTTTGACGGCCCGGTGGTATCGGATTACGGCAGTATCGGACGCGCAGATGCCAGATACCGTACTTCCGCGGATCAAAGACAGACAGCAATACAGGCTCTGAAAGCAGGGATTGATGTGGAACAGCCTACCAATATCTGCTTTAAACATCTTTGTGATGCGGTAAAAGAAGGAGAACTGGAAGAGTCTTATTTGAATCAGGCTCTGGAACGCGTTCTGACAGTCAAGTTCCGTCTGGGACTGTTTGAAAATCCTTATGGAGAAGGTGATTTTGAAGAGGAAATCAAGAAAGAAGAATATAAAAAGCTGTCTCAGGAAATTGCGGAAAAATCCATTGTCCTGTTGAAGAATGACGAGCAGATACTTCCCTTATCTAAAAATCTGAAAGTGGCCTTGATCGGCCCGTCGGCGGACAGTAAGGTACAGATGTTTGGCGGATATTCCTCTGTGGGATCGGCCGGGAGCACGAGCCGGGATTTTGACCAGACAGAAAATGATAAGTTCCTGACTATGGCGTATCAGGCTACGATTACGGAATTTAAGGATGGCCTGAAACAGATAGGCATAGAATTTGAAGACGAACCCTCACCGGAACAGAAAAAGATCATCATGGATATGGTGAAACAAAATCTGTCGCGCGGGGATATGGAATACAGTTCCGCAGAGGATTTTCTGGAAAAATATTATCCCGACTGCC
>JAMPIB010000095.1 GCA_023663085.1 Ruminococcus sp.
GGGGTAAGATTGACAGTGATATTTCGAGGTGATCCTATGTGTCCGACGATCTTTCCGTTCTTTTCTATATGAAAGACGATACTTTATATAGAAAAGAGACAGACGGCGACAGGGAAAAAATTTCCTCCGATATACAGAGCGTTGTAAAAGCCTATGACTCCGGCGAGGTTTATTACGCCAAAGCAGCGGAAGAAGAACTTTCCTTATCCGATTATGTCATTGATGATAAAAAGAACGAAGATGCCGCCCTCAGAGAGCCCGAATATCCAAACACCAGTTGGAGCGATCCCGCCCGGGATACCAAAATGGAGGCATACAACAAGGCTATGGAGGAATATTATCTTAAGCAAAACCGCGACTACCTGCGGGAAGCTTTAAAGGAACAGCGTATCCCGCAGACAAGTTATACACTCTGCTATTTTGACGGCAAAGAGGAAACCATCGTGAGCGAAACTTTCACTTATTCTTCCTATTCCGCAGCCGCCGATGCGCCGGTCATTGTCTATGAGGCATATGACCAGTCCGAAGACATCAGTATAAAGCTTTCGGAAATAGAAAATATTTATGATGTCAGCAATCAGATCATGGAAGCTCTCTATACTTCTGCGGAAAGATATGTTGCAGTCGGAAGCGCTTCCGTAGATTTCGACGAGGAAGATGCGCAGGATTTCCGGCTTTCTGCGGATGGAAAGACACTTTACTATTTCGACGATGTGCCGGAAGATAAATACTACGGCGAACTGTATCAGGTTTCCGTATCTTCCTCCGGGGAATTAGGGAATCCGGATCTGTATGACAGCGACGTTTTTATAAACAATCTCCATATTATGAAAGACGGCCGTCTTCTGTACTTTAAAGATTTTAAGGACGGCAGCGGTGAATTATATGTCGATAAAGAAAAAATTGACTACGAAGTATACTCCTACAACTTTAACTATGACGAGGACGCTAACCGTGTAACCTATTTTTCCGACTGGAACGATGAAAAACAGTATGGAACACTGAGCACCTGCTCTATCGGCAAAGAGGCTGAAAAGATTGCTGATGACGCCCATACTTTCTGCGTCATGCCAAACAGAAATGTGCTTTATCTTTCTGATTACAGCCTGAAACGTTATCAGGGAGACCTTTATCTGTGGAATAACAAAAAATCCGAAAAGATTGACGAAGACATTTACGCTATTCTTAATATTTATTAAACTATTTACTCAGGAGGTATGAAACATGGCTGATCCCATCCAAAAACTTAAAAATTCCATGAACAGAGGCATTACTACCATCAGTGTAAAAACCTCATCTTCACTGGAAAAATCTAAAATCAACATGCACATTGACACGCTCGAGAAGGAGATTCAGAGTTTATTCTTTGCAATCGGCAGCGACGCCTACAATCTCTGGGAGAGCGGTGCTTTTGATTCGGAAATGCTGACAGAAAATTTTAACTCTGTCAAACAAAAGAAAGCGGAAATCGCGCAGTTAAACGCAGAATTAGAGGCTATCGACAAGCGGGATAACCAGATACTCGGGACGGCCGCCCAAAATACGGCAGCACCTGCGCCCGCAGCGCTATCTTCCGCCGCAATCTTCTGCCCGCAGTGCGGCGCCGCTTACGAGACGCCTGTCAAATTCTGCCGTAAATGCGGCTGTAACCTGCAAAATATTTAAGAGAAAGGAATGTTGAAAATGAAATGTCCTAATTGTCAATTTGAAAATCGCGACGATGCAAAATTCTGCAAAGCCTGCGGACATAAATTAGAAGGTCTGAACATAACGCCTGCACCTGCGGCAAATACGGCGCTCTGCCCAAGCTGCGGCGCAGCCCTGAAACCCAGCGCAAAATTCTGTTCCAAATGCGGCGCTATGGCCGCGCCTGCTCCCGTACCGGAACCTGTTCCGGCTACTGTAGCCGCGCCGACGCCGGATCTTTTTCCGCCTACCGAAATTGCGCCAATGTTCGAATCGGAACCTGCTCCAATGCCCGAACCTGTTCCGGCTCCGCAGCCTGTTCCTGAACCGATTCCGGCACCGACGCCCGAACCTGTTCCGGCTGCCGCACCTGTACCCGGTCCACAGCCTGTTTCGGAAACTGTTTTCGTACAGGAAAGCAAAACGGTTCCAGAGGATGCTCCGAAACCGGCGTCTTCGGTGTGCCCGAACTGCGGTACGCCTTTAAAGCCTAACGCAAAATTCTGCTCCAAGTGCGGCGCTACGATATCTTCCTTTGCTGCAGGAACTTCTGCAGCAGCTCCGCAGCCTGCTCCGGCGCCAAAACCGGCGGAAGCACCGCGCTCGGCTCCTGCACCGAAACCGACGCCTGCCCCGACTCCGCAGCCTGTAGTAGAAAAGACGCCTGCAAAGAGCAAAAAGCCTCTTATCATCGTCCTCTGTATTTTAGCAGTCCTTGTACTGTTAGGAGGCGGCGGCTTTATTCTGATGCAGACCGGTGTGCTTCCCAACCCTTTCAGTTCCGAAAAAAACGAAGATTCTAAAAAGGATACGGAAAGCGGAACTTCGGAAGACGGTGAAGATGGCGAACAGGCTGATGATGAAAATACTGACGAGGAAGAAGACGTCTCAGCCGCCCTGGAAGAAGATCTTGCTCCCATCGCTGAACAGGTATCCGCAGCAGAAGAAAAAATGGCCGGTGACGATTATGCAGGCGCTTCCGGCGATCTGGAGGGCGTTTTGAACAGCTATGCCGATCTTGTAAAAGAATATGATTCGGACGATGTGACAGATGAGGTTTCCCCGCTTGCCGAAACTGCTTTTGATCTCTATACGCAATCTGTCCTGAAACAGGTGGAAAGTTGGGAAAGCCAGTCTCCTACCGCGCCGCTTCATCAACAGATCATCATTACTTATGACGCTGCTTCCGCACTTGCGGTTCAATTGCAGGAAGCCGGACTGACGGTATCCACGGATGCGTTAGAGAAAGACATTGCAGAATTCCCGGCCCGGTATAAAGAAAAATATATTCTGGCGTTCAACGATCTGTTTTCAGAGGAATCCTGGTCCCGGACTACCGCATGGATGTATATGCAGGACGCCGCTTCCGTCGGCCTTGTGGATGAAAGCAATCCCGAT
>JAMPIB010000009.1 GCA_023663085.1 Ruminococcus sp.
GCCGGAATGATAACATCCGTATCCACATTATCGCCATATTTAAAAACAGTTCCTTTTGCTGCTTTCATGTTATACCTCCCAATTGTATGAATTGCCTATTTTCTCTGTTTCTCCTGCGCTGATTCTGTCAGTCCGCTATCCGCTTCGCGGTATGGACTCAAAGCTGACACGGACAGGAAATCTTACCTGTTACAGCGCTGGCCGCCGCTACCGCGGGACTTGCCAGATAGATTTCGGAATCGACGTGTCCCATGCGGCCGACAAAATTGCGGTTGGTCGTCGATACGCAGCGCTCTCCGGCCGCGAGGATTCCCATATATCCGCCAAGACAGGGCCCGCAGGTCGGTGTGCTGACGATGGCACCGGCTTCGATAAAAGTTTTTAACAGACCTTCTTCCATAGCCTGCATATAAATAGCCTGCGTAGCAGGAATAACGATACATCTCATGCCTTTTGCCACATGTCTTCCTTTTAATACTTTAGCCGCAGTCCGCAGATCGTCGAGTCTGCCGTTTGTACAGGAGCCGATAACGACCTGGTCAATTTTGATGTCTTCTTTAATTTCATCAATAGTCCTGGTATTTTCCGGCAGATGCGGGAAAGCGATGGTCGGACGCAGCGTACTTAGATCAATCGTATACTCTTCGTCATAAACGGCGTCTTCGTCTGCCTCGTAAATTGTATAAGGTTTCTGAGAGTGTTCTTTCATATAAGAAACAGCCAGTTCATCCACCGGGAAAACGCCGTTTTTACCGCCTGCTTCGATGGCCATATTGGCAATGGTAAAGCGGTCGTCCATAGAGAGGTTTTGAATGCCCTCGCCCACAAATTCCATGGATTTATATAAAGCGCCATCCACGCCGATCTTACCGATGATATGTAAGATGACGTCTTTGCCGCTCACCCATTCCGAGGGTTTGCCTATGATATTAAATTTAATGGCGGAAGGCACTTTGAACCATGCCTTGCCGGTGGCCATGCCTGCAGCCATATCCGTACTGCCGACCCCGGTGGAAAATGCGCCCAGCGCACCGTAAGTACAGGTGTGGGAATCCGCGCCGATGATGACATCCCCGGCCACGGTCAGACCTTTTTCCGGGAGCAGCGCATGTTCGATACCCATCTCTCCTACTTCAAAATAGTTGGTGATCTCATTGCGGTATGCAAACTCTCTTACGCATTTGCAATGTTCCGCGGATTTGATATCTTTATTGGGCACAAAATGATCCGGTACGAGAGCAATTTTATCTTTGTCAAATACGCCCTCCACCTTCATTTTTTCCATTTCCTTAATGGCAACGGGGCTTGTGATATCATTGCCGAGCACCAGATCCAGATCCGCTTCAATCAGTTGTCCGGCCTCCACTTTATCCAGTCCGGCGTGCGCCGCCAGTATTTTCTGGGTCATTGTCATTCCCATTGTGTTACCTCCTTTATATTGTCTGTGCTACTGCATTTCTGAAATAATGTCGTCCATAGAGTGGCTTGTGATATATTTGAAAATGTCCGCCATCTGTTCCGGTGACAGACTCATGTTCAGTTTCAGCCAGTTAATTACCACAAAAGTCATGGACTGTGCAAAATAATCCGCGATCAGTTCTACGGTAAGTCCTCTTTGTGCGGCAATCTTATTTCCGGCTTTTTCATTAATAAAAGTAAAAAGAATTTCCTTGATGAATTTTCTGGTAATGTTTTCACAGGAATTTTGTCCTTCCAGACGGACTACTTTTGTATAGAAACTTTTTTCTTTCTGCAGATTGGCAAAAATCAGTATCAGTCCCTCCCGCAGATGTCCTTCCTGCATCAAAGGAATGGTCGGATCGAGTATTTCCGTGCGGATGATCCACTCCAGCAGTTCATATTTATCCTGAAAATGATTATAGAAAGTAGGCCGGATCACTCCGGCCCTATCTGTTATTTCTTTAATTGTGATCTTGTCGATCGGTGTTTTACCGGCAAGTTCTTTGAAACTTTCGGCTAACAATCTGTCTACATTGGTTCTGTGCTGCATAGGCGCGCGCCTCCGTAAGATTAATTGTTGATCAGTTTGTCCTCGCCATTCCAACTGTAAAGTTTTCTGATATCCTCGCCGACTACTTCTGACGGATGTTCAGAAGCTAATTTTCTCATCGCCTTGAAATGTACCTGTCCGCCCGCAGAAGACATATCCAGCAGGAAGTCCTTGGCAAACGTGCCATCCTGGATATCGGAAAGGATTTTCTTCATGGTCTTCTTAGTCTCTTCTGTAATAATCTTCGGGCCTGTGATATAATCGCCGTATTCCGCCGTGTTGGAAATGGAATATCTCATACCGGAGAAACCTGACTGATAGATAAGATCTACGATCAGTTTCATTTCATGGATACATTCAAAATAGGCGTTTCTCGGATCGTAACCTGCCTCTACCAATGTCTCGAAACCTGCCTGCATCAATGCGCATACACCGCCGCAGAGTACAGCCTGCTCGCCAAAAAGATCTGTTTCCGTCTCTGTTCTGAAAGTTGTTTCCAGCACGCCTGCTCTTGCGCCGCCGATCGCCAGTGCGTAAGCTAAAGCGATATCCTGCGCTTTGCCTGTAGCATCCTGATGAACCGCTACCAGACAGGGAACGCCTTTGCCGGCCTGGTATTCACTTCTTACGGTATGACCCGGCCCTTTAGGGGCGATCATCGTTACATCTACATTCTTAGGCGGTACGATACAGCCGAAATGAATGTTAAAACCATGAGCGAACATCAGCATATTGCCTTCTTCCAGATTCGGTTCGATATCTTTCTTATACATGGCAGCCTGTAATTCATCATTGATGAGGATCATGATGATATCCGCTTTTTTAGCCGCTTCTGCAGCCGTATATACTTCAAATCCCTGCGCCTGCGCTTTCGCCCAGGATTTGGAACCTTCGTACAGACCGATAATGACATGACAGCCGGATTCCTTCGCATTCAGCGCATGTGCATGTCCCTGACTTCCGTAACCGATCACTGCAATTGTCTTGCCTTCCAGTAAAGACAGATTACAGTCTTCCTGATAAAAAATATTAGCCATTTTTTCTCTCCTCCATTTGTTTTGATAGAATTTCAGACACCGTTTCCTTAAGAGATGCATCTGATCCTGATTTATATCGAAAGGGGACATCCCCTTCCAGTATACTGTTTAGCAATTATATGCAATCACATTTTCGTTCAATGTGCTTATAGATAGGTGACGTTCTCCGTTCCGCGTCCAAGTCCTGCGATACCTGTTCTGGCAAGTTCCAGTATTTCATAGCCTTCCAGAAGTTTGATAAAAGCCTCTATCTTGTCCTGATTACCAGTCAGTTCGATGATAAGGCTGTCCGTGGAAACATCAACGATCTTGGCACGGAAAATATCAGCTACTGCGATAACGCCCTGTCTCTGTTCGGAAGATGTCTTGACTTTTATCATGGCCAGTTCGCGGTAAACGCTCTCGCTTGGTTTCAGTTCCTTGATATCACGGACATCGACAAGTTTAGCCACCTGCTTTTCAATCTGATCCAGAATCTCGTCGTCGCCGGATGTTACGATGGTGATACGTGTGTAACGGGGATCGGCCGTCACACCTGCCGTAATACTTTCGATATTGTAACCGCGTCTGGAAAACAGGCCGGATATACGGCTTAAGACGCCGGATGTATTGTCTACGAGGAGCTGAAGTACTTTTCTGTGCATAAAAAAACCTGCCTTTCTTAACAAACACTGTCAATAATTGTAGCAATTAAAGCGGAAAAAGTCAACTGGGGAAGTTTTCATTCTATTTTATGTACAATTTTGGTTATCAGCCTGTTATATCCAGAAATCTTTTTTAACAATTCAATCATCACCGATAAAATAATGCATATAATCAGCAATACACCTATAATTAACCAACTCTTTTGAAAAGAATATATAAAATCCGCATACCAATATAGATAAATAAAGGTATGTATCAAAAAAATATTTGTTGCATGTTCTCCAATAAACTTTAAAACAGAACTGAGAATCGGTATTCCGGCAATAAATTCATACACAATAAACGGCAGCACAACAACAAAAATATACGCAAATCTGTTGCCCAAGTTAGTCCACACATAATATGCCAATATCAAGATTATAATAGGAATAAATACTTTTAAAATCTTGCAATTTAATTGTTTTAATTTTTCAAACCAGTCTTCATAAGCAAACGCAATTCCCAATAGAGTACTGGGCAGTAATATAATGTAATTATTTTGCGCACCGGCCATTGTCTCCAACGAAAAGATTGCCATAGGCAGTACACAGACTGCCGGGATCAAAAGATATCTAAACTTTTCATACAACATATATAAAAAGGGCATTGTTATAATAAGTATGATTGCAAAATGCAGATACCACCATGTCATATTTATATTTGGTGTACCAAAATAATCAGACATTCCAATTGCATTAAGCAGTAAAAGGAGAATTTTATCCCCTCCCGACTCGACACCATATACTGCTCCGATAGACTCCTGAAGTATTATTCTTTTATAAAAGACTGCCAGAAAAAAAATAAACACTATAGAGGATTCCAGTTTTATGAGTCTGATACACATCCATTTGAAACAAGTATCATAGGGAAGGTCTTTTTTTGCTTTTAGAGACTGTGTCATCCCATAAGCTGACAAAAAAGCAAAGCCAGAAACACATATGCTGCCCATACTGACAATATTCGTTAATAAAGAATCATTTTTTATCAACGTTTGTACATTATGCTGATATCGAAATGAGGAATTTAACACATGATGAACCAGCATCAATATAATTAAAATACCTTTTGTGATCAATGTATGTTCTTTTTCAAATTTTAAGGATTGTGCATTATCTACAGATGATTTCATAATATTATTATCCAGTCGGTTTCTCCAATCAATTTAGTTATATTGCAAAGTTACTCCGTATCAATACATTTCGGCAGCGCCAGCGTTCCGGTGCGGGCCACTTCGATAATGCTCACGGATTGCAGCATTTTAATGAGCAGGCTGATCTTCTCCGGCACATCGCAGATCTGGATGATCATCTGGTTTTTGGACATATCGACGATATCCGCTTTCATGATCTCGCAGGTTTCCATGATATCGCGTCTGTTGTTTCTGTTATATTTAACTTTAATGAGCATCAGTTCTCTGCTGACGCTCGCCATCTCGTCAAAGGTCTTTATTTTGATGACGTCGAGTTTTTTATTGAGTTGTTTCTCGATCTGCTCAATGGTGCGTTCATCGCCGCTGCTGACGATGGTCATACAGGAAACTGTAGGGTCGTCCGTCTCCCCGACTGCCAGCGAATCAATATTAAAACATCTTCTGGAAAAAAGTCCCGCTACTTTGCAGAGTACACCGGAGCGGTTTTCCACCAGTACTGAATATATTTTTTTCATGTTAACCTCCATGCCGCTGTTTTGCAACGACTCCTGTTTTCTTTTCCACGCATCTGTCTTTTAAACAAGATCCATGGGGTCGATGACACATTCCAAAAGCACCGACTCGTCATTTTTCAAAAATTCGCAGATGGCATCGTCTACACCATCCATTGTATGAAGACGCATGAATCTCATATCATAAGCCGCCGCCAGTTTCTCCAGATCGGGACTTCCCGAAAGGTCTACGACGGAGTATTTGTCTTCATAGGTAAAATGCTGATACTGCCGTACCATGCCGAGATAATTGTTTTTCAGGACAACTATTTTGACGGGGATATCAAACTGCTTCATCGTGGCAAGTTCCATCATGGACATCTGGAAGGAACCATCGCCGCAGACCGCAACGACCTGTTTTTCCGGAGAAGATAGTTTGGCCCCCATAGCCGCCGGTATGGAATAGCCCATAGTGCCCATGCCGCCGGTCGTCAAAAATCTGCCGTTTTTCACGATATGGTAAGCGCATGACCAGATCTGGTTCTGTCCTACATCAGCCACATAGACGGCATCCTCTTCCATTTGTTCGGATAAAAGGCGGATGAATTCAGCAGGATCCACATAAGCGGGATCGGGCGTTCTTTTACGTTCCATCGTCCGTCTGTATTCGTTTAAGGTATCTATCCACTCGTCATGTTCGCAGGTGAACTTTTCTTTAGCTAAGTCCGCGAAAATATGCTTGGCATCCCCTACAAGCGGAATGGAGGCGCCGACGTTCTTGCCGATCTCCGCCGGGTCTACGTCGATATGTACGAGAATCTTATTCTCGGTGATCAGATCGGGCTGGGAAACCGCGCGGTCTGCGACTCTGGCGCCGACCATGATCAGTAGGTCGGATTCGTTCATGGCCCTGTTGGCGTAGGGCTTGCCGTTATTGCCGACCATGCCGTAATACATCGGATGTTTCGTCGGCATGACGCCGATGCCCATCATCGTGGAAACAACGGGAATCTTATATTCCTGCGCAAAAGCACGGAGTTCTTTTTCGGCATCACTTAATAAAACACCGCCGCCCGCGCAGATAATAGGCCGTTTGGCTTTTGTAAGCTCTCCCACGACTTTTTTGATCTGTACGGCGTGGCCTTTGACGGTCGGTTTATAAGTACGCAGATTGACCGATTCCGGATAGGCAAATTCTTTCAGAGGCGCATTCTGCACATCAATCGGCACATCAATGAGCACCGGGCCTTTTCTGCCGGAATTGGCGATATAGAAGGCTTCTTTAAAAATACGGGGGATCTCATTCGCATCCTTTACCAGATAGCTGTATTTCACGAAAGATTCTACCGCTCCCGTGATATCGGCCTCCTGAAAAACATCTGAGCCAAGCAGGGAACTGTCCACCTGTCCTGTAATACAGACAAGCGGAATGCTGTCCGCAAAAGCGGTGGCGATACCGGTAATGACGTTGGTCGCACCGGGGCCGGAAGTGACCGCACATACGCCGACTTTACCGCTTACGCGCGCCAGTCCGCTGGCAGCATGCGCCGCATTCTGTTCTGTGCGGATAAGTATCGTCTGGATATCCGAATCTAAAATACTATTATAAAACGGGCAAATGGCAACACCAGGATAACCGAATACATAGTCTACTTTTTCCGCCTCCAGGCATTTTACCATTGCATCTGCACCTATCATCATGAATGTGCTCCTTTCCTGTGTCAGTTTCTTATTTCATATTTTTTCCTCGATATGCAGTATCCGTTTCGTCAGTCTGACGGCGTCCGCCGCATCTTTAGAGTAACCATCCGCGCCGATCTCATCGGCATATTCCTGCGTGATGACCGCGCCGCCGACGATGATCCTGGCGTCCACTTTTTTCTCTTTCGCGTATTCTATCACGTTCTTCATCTGCTGCATGGTCGTCGTCATCAGTGCTGAGAGGGCGATGACCTGTGCATGATGTTTCTCGGCTTCTGCAATGATTTTTTCTCTGGGCACATCTTTGCCTAAGTCGATTACTTTAAAACCATAATTTTTAAGCATCAGGGCCACCAGATTCTTACCGATATCGTGAATGTCGCCTTCTACTGTGGCTATTACGACCGTGGGCATTTCCTTCCCGGAATTTACTTCCATAAGAAGCGGTTCCAGATATTCGATAGAGGTTTTCATGGCCTCCGCACTGGCAATTAACTGCGGCAGGAAGTATTTTCCTTTATCGAAAAGTTCGCCGACTTCGTTAATAGCCGGGAGCAGTATGTCGTCTAATATCTGTCTGGGGGCATTCCCTTCTTCTAAGGCCTTTTTGGTATCTTCTACGATGCCGTTAGTGTTTCCTTTGAGGACGTCGGTATGTAATTTATCCATAATGGAAATGGATTCCTGTGCCTGCGCTTTTGTACCGGCGATATGAATGCCTGTCGGTTTAGCGGCAGTTTCGCCCGAAGCTTCGCGCTTTTTGCTTACGGCGTCCATGAGTTCAATGTAGCGTATATCTGCTCCATTTTTATTTAACAGCAAGTCCGAAGCGAATGCCATGCTCACTAACAATTCCTGCGAGGGATTGGCTATGGCCATGGTAAGCCCCGCCTGAATCGCCATTGTCAAAAAGGCGCTGTTGACATAGCTTCTCTCCGGAAGTCCGAAGGATATATTGGAAAGGCCGCAGATCGTAGCTAAGGAGTTATCTTTGCAGTAACGGATGGTTTCCAATGTCTCTAAAGCCGCCGATTTATTGGCGCCGACCGTAGCCACCAGTCCATCCACGATGATATCTTCTTTGCGCATACCAAGCGCATAGGCGCGTTTCTCGATTTCTTCAATGATATCTATTTTTTCCCGCAGATTCTTCGGCAGTCCGCTGTCGGATAAGGGGAGCAGGATAAACATGGCTCCGTATTTTGCGGCGATTGGTAAAAGCGCGTCAACCTTGGCCTTCTCAAAAGAAATGGAGTTGATCAAGGCTCTGCCGGGATATCTGCGCAGCGCCGCCTCTATGACCTCCACATGGCTGGAATCAATAGACAGCGGCAGGCTCGTGATGCCGCTTACTGTTTCGATGGCCTGTAACATCATGGCTTTTTCATCAATACCGCTCATGCCCATATTGATATCAAGAACAGAGGCCCCGCAGGATTCCTGTTCTTCGGCAAACTCTGTAACCATTTCCAGAGAGCCTTCTTTTAACTGGGCCTGTAACTTTTTCTTGCCAGTAGGATTGATACGCTCACCCACGATCATAAAATTATCGTTTAAGCCAAAAGAAACCGTTTTTCGTTCACTTGTCAGGAATCGTCTGGATGACGGTTTTCTGTCATGAATCTGCATGGCGCCGACAGCCTCTTTGGCCGCCGCGATATAAGATGGCGACGTGCCGCAGCATCCGCCTATGATAGCGGCACCTGCATCGATCAACGTTTTCATGCCCTCCGCAAACTCTGCTTCTTTCATATCATAGACCGTTTCTCCGGCCTCGTTTAAGACGGGTAATCCTGCATTTGGCTTGGCGATAATGGGAATTGTGGTCACTTCCGCCATATTATGAATAATTTCCGTCATTTTGTCGGGCCCTGTCGAGCAGTTGGCGCCGACTGCCGAAACGCCGAGACTCTCTAATACGATAGCCGCAGTCCTGGCATCTGTGCCGTAAAGCGTCCGGCCATCGGCCTCAAAAGTCATGGTAGCCAGAATGGGCAGATCGCAGGTCTCTTTGGCCGCAATGACAGCGGCTCTTGTCTCCTGCAAACTCATCATGGTCTCCACCACGAGCAGATCGGCTCCGGCTTCGGTCAGATAAGAAATCTGTTCTTTATAGATGGAGATCAGTTTTTCAAAATCCATTTTGCCGATAGGGGCAAGCTGTTCTCCGGTCATGGTGATATCGCCCGCTACATAGGCCCTATCGCCTGCCGCCTCTTTGGATATGGCCACAAGGGTCAGATTCATTTCCCGTATTTTATCTTCCAGGCCGTATTCCTTTAATTTGACGCGGTTGGCTGAAAAGGTCGGTGCATAAACGATGTTGCTGCCCGCTTCGATAAACTCCCGCTGTAAGGCGATCAGTATGTCTTTATGTTCTATGATCCACTGTTCCGGACAGACGCCTGCGGGCATGCCTCTTTTTAGAAGATTGGAACCTGTCGCGCCATCTAAGAAAATCGGATGTTCCTGTATGAGTGCCTTAAATTCATGTCTGTTCATAAATCCGTGTCAAACCTCCATTCCTGCCCAGCCTGCTTCACACGAACCTTTCTATGGCTCCTGTGCCGCATCCTGCGCGGGTTCCTCCGGTTCTTCATAAAAGACCGTATCGTCCGTATCAAAGTTATCCTCTACCGGCGCCTGCGTATCTGCACCGTCAGTTCCATTACCCGCCGGAGAGCCGTCCTCACCCTCTTCGTCGTCTGTCTTATTCAGGTAACCGCCGCCGAAGATAGAATCTTCTTCCGTATAGGTGATGCCTTCGCCTTCGGGAATGTCTCCGTGGAAAATGGTCACAATATACTGAAGTCTGAGATTGGCTCTGTCATAATATTCTTTGGCCGCCGCTTCTATATTGGCATCATAAGATTCCCCTTCATAGGCCATATGATAATAGGAAACCGCCTGTGTCATATTTTCGCTGGCTTCATCCGCCAGACTCTCTACAGCGGCAAACTGTTCCGGCACTTCCAGACCGGCCATCCAGGCCAGTTCCGCATCCAGACCATCCAGATAGGCAAGCATCTGTGTCACGTAATCCCCCTGCGCCACATCAATGGCGTTCATATTGTCATTGTATTCCACAATATGTGCAAAGAAAGTTTCCATATTCGCCTGATATTCATCAAGCGCTTCGTCCTTTTTACCACACCCGGCAAGCAGCGCAGCGCAAAGCATGATAAGATATATCATCTTTATCTTTTTCAATTTGATACCCCCGTAGTCACTAAAAAATCCCTACATTAGAATGTACCACAAACCATGATTCAAGTCAAATGCCCTGTCGCAAAGCAAAAGCGCAGGCTCCTCAGCCTGCGCTTTTTGGCTTATGTTTATTCTCCGTTTTTTCCGGTATACAGCGTGCGCGTCGCATTCAGGACGGCAATCACCATCACGCCGACATCGGCAAATATCGCAATCCACATATTGGCGATACCCAACGCCCCCAGGATAAGGCAGAGCGCTTTTACCGCCAGGGCAAAGACGATATTCTGGTAAACAATGCGCAGGCATTTGCGGGAAATTTTAATTGCCAGCGCAATTTTTTTCGGATCATCATCCATTAAGACTACATCAGCCGCTTCTATGGCGGCATCCGAACCGAGCGCCCCCATGGCGATACCGATATCCGCTCTGGTCAGTACCGGAGCGTCGTTTATGCCATCACCGACGAAGATCAGCTTTTCTTTGGCATCTTTTTCTCCTAAAAGCTGTTCCACGCGGGATACTTTATCCGCCGGGAGCAGTTCGCTGTGGATTTCATCAAGTCCCAGAGAAGTACCGACTGCTTCTGCAACGGCCTTATTATCTCCCGTCAGCATGACAGTTTTGCGGATACCGCTTTTTTTCAGTGCCGCGATAGCATCTTTGGCATCATCCTTGACAACGTCGGCGATCAGAATATAGCCGATATATTCGTTATTAAACGCCACATATACGATAGTTCCCGGTTCATGACACTCTTCAAAGGAAATTTCCAGTTTTTTCATCAATCTGGCGTTGCCGACAGCCGCCTGTCTGCCATCGATACGGGCCGTAACGCCGTGTCCGCTGATCTCCTCGATATCTGACACACGCGTCATATCCGGTTCTTCTTTACAGGCTTCTAACAGGCTTTTGCTGATCGGATGGGAAGAATAACTTTCCGCCAGAGCCGCCGCCTCAAGCAGGTAAGTTTCCGCATCCTGTCCGTTTTCCGAGAGTTTTTGACGGACATCTTCTTTGACGGAGACTTTTTTTACACGAAAGACGCCTTCCGTCAGAGTCCCTGTCTTATCAAAAACAACATAGCCGGCTTCTGATAAGGCTTCCAGATAGTTGGAACCTTTCACCAGCACACCGCATTTGGATGCGGCGCCGATACCGCCGAAGAAACTGAGCGGAATGGAGATGACCAGCGCACAGGGACAGCTAATGACCAGGAAAGTCAATGCACGGAATACCCACACGCCCCATTCCGGCGGCGCCTGCATAAAAAGCATCCTTACAAGCGGCGGTAAAATAGCCAGCGCTACCGCACTGTAGCAGACTGCCGGTGTGTATATCTTGGCAAATTTAGAAATAAAGTTCTCCGATCTGGATTTTTTCATACTGGAATTTTCGACCAGATCGAGTATCTTACTGACGGTGGATTCCCCAAAGCCTTTGGTCGTGCGGACTTTTAGAAGGCCCGTCATATTGACACAGCCGCTTATCACTTCATCGCCCATCTGCGCCTCTCTGGGAATGCTCTCACCGGTCAGGGCGCTTGTATTGATGGTGGAACTGCCCTCCGTGATAACGCCATCGAGCGGTATCTTTTCTCCCGGCCGTATGGTGATAATAGTCCCCGGCTCTACCTCTCCCGGATCGGCCTGCACAAGTTCACCGTTTTTCTCGATATTGGCGTAATCGGGTCTGATATCCATGAGCGAGGTGATGTTCCGGCGGCTTTTGCCGACTGCATAGCTTTGGAATAACTCGCCGATCTGGTAAAAGAGCATTACCGCCACGCCTTCCGAATACTCTCCAAGACAGATCGCGCCTACGGTAGCGACCGCCATCAGGAAATTCTCGTCAAATACTTCGCCGTGTACGATGCCCAGAATGGCTTTGCGCAAAATGTCATATCCGATGATAAAATAAGGAATCAGATATAATACCAGAGAAAGCCAACCCGTGGCCGGAACAAAATGCAGGGCAATAACAAGGACTGCCGCCGCAATGATCCTGATCAGTACTTTTTTCTGTTTTCTCGTCATTATTCTATCCCCCTCGTCAGCTGCTTATATAGCGATATCGCAGTCCGGTTCCACCTTCCGGCAGGCTTTTAATACCTTTTTCATGACCGTTTTTTCCTCTGCTCCTTCAGCGAAAACAACTTTCATTTTCTGTGTCATGAAGCTGACCGTAGCATCCGCCACACCTTCCGTCTTCTTTGCTGCATCTTCCATTTTTTCCGCGCAATTCGCGCAATCCACTTCAATCTGATATGTCTTTTCCATTTCCTATCTCTCCTATCTCAACATTTATTTTTATTCTTCTACATGTTCCATTCCCATACTGATGATCTCCCGTACATGTTCGTCATCCAGGGAATAAAAAATCGATTTTCCTTCGCGTCTGAACTTCACCAGTTTGGATGTCTTTAAGATCCGCAGCTGGTGGCTGACCGAGGACTGGCTTAAATTCAAGAGTCTGGCAATATCATACACACATAATTCCGTTTCAAATAAAGAATACAGGATCTTGATGCGTGTCGAATCGCCGAATACTTTAAAAAGTTCCGCCAGATCATATAAAATCTCATCATCCGGCTGTTGTTCGAGCACTTTCTTAACCACGTCTTCTCTGGCCGCCAGAAAATCTTTATCGGTATTCTCGATTTCGGGTTCCACTTCTTTTTTCCGGATATTGTTACTCACATCTTCCTCCTCTCAAAAACTGTATTTAACAACATATGTTCACTTGTTCATATGTATAATATAACATTCTATATAAACTGTCAATACGAAATATGTAATTTCTTGCAAAATATTTTCGCAAAAAAAAGAGCCATCCGCAGATGACTCTTATAAGATGATTCTCTTTGATTCCTTACCGGCAATAAGGGCCTTGGCAGACTCAGTCCCCATTCCCGCGCATAAAGCTGTCGAGGACATTGATGCCCGCGGCCATTTTCTTTAACTGTGTGCGCTCGCGGCGCATATAGTCTTCTAACTGTTTTATTTCTTCGGCGCTAAAACCATTATTGCTGATAATCGTACATTCCGGTATCTTTCCTTCTGCGTTTCTTATTCCGTCCGTAAAGGATACGTAGGCGAACTTGACGCCATCTTTTACGCAGACCGGAGAAACCGACATTTTTAATTCATCATTCATAATCCTGTTTCCTGTTCGTTATCTGTTCCTTTACACTTTTTATTGGTTTCCTTATTCGGGATATGTATAATTTTTTTGCTCTTTCAGTATATTTTTCCAGTCCCTCTCCTCCCGTAATACCCTTAAAATATGTATTTCATTCTCCGGCTCCTTGATTACGTAGAATATAATGGACGGTGGAAAAGTTTTTTTGAAAATGGAATAAGAGCGGTAATAGATATGCGTGTTGCCATAGATACCGCCCATATAACCAATATCTTTTATCTGCTGTCTTATCTCTTTTTCAAATCTGTCGGCACGACTTTTTCCAAAATCCCGTTCAATGTAATCGGCAATGTCTGTCAAATCATATATTGCCTCCCACGTCAAAATAACTTTACGCTCTTGCATTTCTCCTTATATTCCTCAATTCCGTAATTTTTTGGAATGCCTCATCAAGCGGAAGTTCCCTGTCAGCCTCCATGTCATCAATTCCCCTGTCCAATATTTGTAACAAATCATCATCCTGTTGCAAAATATTTTTGTTATCTAATATCATATCCATATCAACCATTCCTTTTTTGTATTTATATAAACTGATAGTATTTCCTTATTGCAAAATCATATGTCCAAAAGTAAATTTGACTTCCATCAATACCTTCATAATCTCCATCTCGATTTAATTTTCTTATGATTGATTTTAACATAACTTTCTCCACATTTCCATAATTTTTTCTTTTCTACAGATTCTAACCATACGTTCAGAACTTAAAAAACGGACTACGATTCATTTATCATAGTCCGTCCTTCTTCATCAGACCTTAAAGAAGGAAACATCCTCCTCCAGCTTCTCGGAAATCTCTTTCAGCTCTCTGGCTGAATCTGCTAAAAGACTGATCGTAGCGTTCAGTTCCTGCATAGAAGCGTTTGTCTGCTCCGTAGAAGCAGCGTTTTCTTCTGCAACAGCCGAAAGATTGCGGATCACGTCGGTCACTCTGGTTCTGGCTTCATCACATTCTCTGGTCTGTGCATAGATCTGTTCTGTCGCGGCTATGGAAGTCTCGATACCGCTGCTGACATCCGCAAATTTGGCCTTGGTCTCTTCCAGTTTCTGCTGCTGCTGGGAGATGCTCGTCTCCACTTCCGCCATGATCTTGACAGAAGCCTCGGAGTCTGCGGAAAGCTGGTTGATGATCTCCTCTATCGTTTTTGCCGACTGGTTGGAATCTTCGGAAAGTTTGGAAATCTGAGAGGCAACTACGGCAAATCCTTTACCCGCTTCTCCTGCTCTGGCCGCCTCGATGCTGGCATTTAAGGCAAGCAGGCTGGTCTCGCTGGCAATCGCCGTGATCAGGTTGACAGCCTCCTGTATTCTTTCTACCGATTCGTTGGTTGTATGTACAGAAGTTGATATCTTCTGGATAGAACCTATCGTCGTATCGTTGGAAACGCTGAGTTCATTGATGATCTGTTCCGATTCATTATCTGATTTCTGGATGTTCTTGGATACTTCATCCAGTTCCTTAACACTGTCTACAATTTTTTCGATCAGCGTGCCGATGTTGGTGATCTGCATGGTAGCCGATTCGATATCCTCCGCCTGTGTAACGGCTCCGCGGGAGATATCTTCTATGGCACGGCCAATTTCATCCGCTGTCGCGCTGGTCTGCGAAGACATGGATTCCAGCGATTCTCCTGCCTCCATCAGATTGTCGGTAGATTCTTTGATGTTTTTTACCATACCCTGCAGTTTTTCTATCAGATCATACATGGAAGAAACCATGGCGCCGATCTCGTCAGTCCGCTTTCTGGCCGCTTCACTGACTTTAGATATGTTCTCGCTGAACTGTAACTGTAAATTACCCTCCGAGAGTCTGCCTAACATATTGCCTGCATGCAGGACGATCCTGGCAATTCCTTTTACCAGAATGATACATACGACCAACGATATGATCAGGATGACCAGTGAGATTCCGAGGATATTGTAAACCTGTCTGGCAATCGAGGATTCTACTTCCGCGCTCGGAGAACCCGCAAAGACCATACCGACGATCTCACCGTTGCTGTTTATTAACGGTTTATAATAGGCATAATATTTTTCGTTATTGATAGTGATATTGGCGGTGCTGTAATCCTGTCCGCCTTTTATTACGGCATCTACCACGACATCCGAAGCCGTAGTCCCGACGATACGGCCGCCGGTCTGCTTATCGAGCAGAGAGGTTGCTCTTCTGGTATCGCCGTAAAAAATCGTAATATCTGCTTTCGTTCCTTCGGTATAACTGTCAATAACCGCTTCATTTTCCGTTATACAGTAATCTCCTTTGTAAAGCAGATCCCCTTCCATGTAATAGTCACCTGCATCCAGTGCGTCATAAGCTGCCGAAACGGACTGGCAGAGATTGTTCAGTCCGGTAAACGCTTCTCTCTGCATCCCCTGCCGCAGAGCATTCAACGCATAAATGGTAACGACAGCATCCAGAATGATCATTGGCAAAGCACACATAAGTACAATTTTAGCCAGAAGGCCAATACCCTTTTTCTTCTTTTGCTCCATAATTATTTATACTCCTTTCGTTTTACCCCCCCCCGATAAAATTATGGTGAGTTTTCATAAAAATGGCCTTCCATGAAGCCCATTTTTGTTATTGTAGCATACAATTTATGTAAAAAAAACAAAATTTTTATATATTGACATAATATATGGCATAATAAGCCATTTTAGAGGTATAAATTGTCACCTGCCATGCGCTGACGCTATGCTCTGACCTGCCCATCGCCGACAATCGTATATTTATAAGAAGTCAGCTCTTTTAAACCCATCGGGCCTCTGGCATGAAGTTTCTGCGTACTGATGCCGATCTCCGCACCGAAGCCGAATTCAAAGCCATCCGTGAATCTGGTAGAGGCATTGACATAGACGCAGGCTGAATCAATGCGGGCCAGAAAAAGCGCCGCCTTTTCCTTATCCTCCGTGATAATGGCGTCAGAATGCCCCGTGGAATAACGGTTGATATGGGCAATGGCTTCTTCTAAGGAAGATACGGTCTTCATGGATATGATATAATCCAGATATTCCGTGCCGTAATCTTCGTCACTGGCCGCCAGACTGTCGGGAACCAGTTCCCGGATGCGTTCATCCGCCCGCATTTCCACGTTTTTGGCACGCAGGGCGTCCGCCAGAACGTCCATCAGTTTCCCGGCTATCTTTTCGTGGATCACCAGAGATTCGCAGGCGTTGCATACGCCGATACGCTGTGTTTTGGCATTGATGATGATGGGCACGGCTTTTTCGATATCCGCGTCTTCATCAATATAAATATGGCAGTTTCCCGTTCCTGTCTCAATGACCGGGATGGAACTGTTTTCAACGACTGTACGGATCAGTCCGGCGCCACCTCTGGGAATCAGTACGTTCACATATTGATTCAGATTCATGAAGGCTTTCGTTACCGCCCTGTCCGTATCGGCGATCAATTGGAGGGCGTCTTCGGGAATCCCTTCCTGCGCCAGAGTCTTTCGTATGATATCAGAAATGGCGATATTGGAATGCAGGGCGTCGCTGCCGCCTTTTAAGATCACGACATTTCCGGCCTTAAAGCACAGCCCGAAAGCGTCCGCCGTCACATTCGGTCTGGATTCATAGATGATGCCGATGACGCCGAGCGGTACGCGTATTTTCTCAATGTGCAGGCCGTTAGGCCGCTCAAACTGTTCCAATACTTCGCCTATCGGGTCTGTGAGACGGCTGATCTGCCGCAGCCCTTCCGACATGGCCGCGATCCGCTCCGGCGTCAGTTTCAGACGGTCTAACAAAGCGGGGCGCATACCGTTTGCCTCTCCGGTCTGGTAATCTCTGGCGTTAGCCGTAAGAATCTCTTCCTGCCGCATTACAAAGGCGTCCGCTATCTGGTTAAGCGCATGGTCTTTTTTAGCAGATGACAATGTCTGCATGATATATCTGGCCGCGACGGCCCTTTCTCCCATTTGTTCTAAAAATTCCATATCTGTCTCCCTTCGTTTTTATTGGTAAACCTTATTTTCCGTGATGACCATATCCGGTCTGATATCGTGGACGTCATGCGGGATGGTATTAAGCATCTGACAGGCAAAACAAAGCGCTGCGCTCTTAAGCAGCACGCCCGAATCGTTAAGACGTGCCAGATATCTGTCATAAAAGCCCAGCCCGTAGCCAATCCGGTGACGGTATTTATCAAAAACGGCGCCCGGCATCAGCATCAGCACCCGCACCGGTTCCTGTCGGGAATCCCGCTTTCGGTTTTGTAAAAAATCTTCCAGGAAAGGCTGGCTGGTATCGCGCGGCTCCCGGATGCCTTTAAAACCTTTAACCAGTTCTGACAGGCTCTCAATCGGATAAAATTCCATATCCTGTCCGCTCACTTTTGGTACAAAGATGCGCTTTTTCGTCAGATTTTTTTGAATCAGCGGACTGGTGAGTACTTCGCTCTGATATTCGATATAGGTCAGGATGATATCGGCGTTTTGGTATATTTCCGACTGATACAGCGTATGCAGTATCTGTCTGCTCTTAGCCATCCGCTCTGTCTGCGGGATCTGATTTCTCAGGGCCAGAATCTGTTTTCTCAATGCCTTTTTTTCCTCTGCGATCATCAGTGTTTATCCTTCCGGCCGAATTTTTCTCCAAGATTCGTGATGGACCCGTCTTTTTCCACGATAGAGATATTGTCTAACTGCCCTTTAAGATTCCTTCTGATATTGGCGACATATGCCTGCCGCAGTCTGGTCTGTTCTTCTTTTTCTTCTTCTGTCAGACCGTGTGTCTGTGATTTATGATATAATTCATTGACTCTAGCGGTCAACTGCTCTATTGTATAAGAATTGCTGTTATCTTCCATAAAAAATCCTTTCCTGTTTTCCACGGGCAGCGCCGGACAGTCCCGCCTGCATGTATATTCAGCTTAATGTCCGTGCATCTGCTGTACATACAATGGCAGATCAAAGTTTTCGTCAGGACGGGCGATAAATAACGTCCCGATTTTTTGTCCATCCAGGATGCGGTGGATGACCTTGATATCCTTACTGTTGGCAATTACCATATCCACGCCCGTACTGCCCGCAATTTTAGCGGCCTGTAATTTGGTGTTCATGCCGCCGGTGCCCGAATCGCTCCCGGTAGAGGCTTTGCCCATTTCCATGAATTCATCCGTCAACTCTTCTACCACGTCGATATAGGCCGCATCGGGATTCTTACGGGGATCGTCCGTATATAAGCCGTCGATATCCGAAAGCAGGATCAGCAGGTCGGCTTTGATCAGCGAAGCCACGATCGCCGAAAGCGTATCGTTATCGCCGATCTCGATCTCATAAGTGGCTACGGTATCGTTTTCGTTGACAATGGGGATAACACCCAGTTTAAACAGTTCGGCAAAGGTATTCCGGGCATTATAGCGGTTCAGATTATCGACGATGGTATTTTTGGTCATTAAGATCTGGGCCGCCACCTGATTGTATTCGGCGAATATCTTCTGATAGGTCATCATCAGCCTGGCCTGTCCTACCGCGGCATATGCCTGTTTGACGGCAATGGGATTATCTTCTTTGGCATCTTGAAAAGAAAGCGCTTTTTTGCCGACGGATATCGCGCCGGAAGTGACCAGTACCACGTCCTTGCCCTGATTGCGCAGATTGCACAGTTCCCTGACCAGCACATCGAGTTTCGTATAATCAAGGTCTCCTGTTTCGCTGTGCTGCAGGGAAGAAGAACCGATCTTGATCACAATCCTTTTTTTATCTTTCATCA
Organism: Ruminococcus sp.; assembly: GCA_023663085.1. GTDB lineage: Bacteria > Bacillota > Clostridia > Lachnospirales > Lachnospiraceae > UBA3282. The sequence goes on from JAMPIB010000009.1 coordinate 19,199, forward strand.
TTTCGCGTATAGTAGTCATTTTCTTTATCCTTTATATTATTTTTTATATTATCTTTTATTTTATCTTTTATATTATCTTTTATTTTATTTCACCTTTTATGCCATTTTCCCCTGTCCGGCCGCAATTTTCTGCGCGACCTTCTCTGCTGTCAGGATACCGTCCATAGCGGCCGAAGTGATGCCGCCCGCATAACCGGCGCCTTCTCCGCATGGGTAAAGCCCTGCTATGGAGGACTCTCCGTTTTCGGCGCGGGGTATCTTAACCGGTGAGGACGTCCTGCTCTCTATTCCCGATAAATAGACGGCGCTGTCTGCAAATCCGGGCAGTATCCGTCCGAACTGTTCCATACCTTCAATAAAGGAACGCCCCAGCGTCTTTGGCAGGAGGGTATGCACATCGCCATAAGCATAAGCGCCCTTTATGGCCGGGCCAAAATCCGCATAATCCCGCCGTATCATGGACGGGGCACTCTGTTCACCGGTCAGCGCTTTTTTATAATCGCCATAAGTCTCCACCGGCACACGTCCATTACCGATGCGGTATGCTCTTTCTTCCAGATCACGCTGGAAGGCAATCCCGGCAAGCGGATGGGCGTCTGCAAAATCCGCAGGCGTTACGGTAACGATAATGGCGCTGTTGCTGTTGTCTCCGTCTCTTCCATGGTAACTCATACCGTTTATGGCCAGTCGTCCCTCTTCCGAAGAGGCGTTTACCACATAGCCGCCCGGACACATACAGAACGAATAAACTCCCCTGCCGTCCGCAGTCTGCGCCGTCAGCTTATAGTCCGCCGTATGCAGATAAGGAGACTGTTCCCTGCCGTACTGGATACGGTTTATCATCCTGCGCGGATGTTCTACCCGCAGTCCTACTGCAAACGGTTTAGCGTCCATCGGGATATGATGTTCATAGAGCATCCGGAACGTATCCCGCGCACTGTGTCCAATGGCGAGTACGACGATATCAGCAGGCAGACGTTGGGAATCATTGATGATCACTTCCCTGATCCTGTCATTTTCCAGGACGATATCCGTCACTTTACTCTCAAAACGTACTTCGCCGCCATTTTGTATGATATTTTCACGGATATTGCGCACTACCTTTCTTAACAGGTCTGTCCCGATATGCGGTCTGGCCTCATATAAAATTTCCTCCGGGGCGCCGGCCTGTACAAAGATACGCAGGACTTCTTTGTTTCTGCCGTTTCTATCTTTGATGAGCGTATTTAATTTGCCATCCGAAAAAGTTCCCGCGCCGCCTTCTCCAAACTGTACGTTGGAATCTGTCTTTAAAAGTCCGCTCTTCCAGAAAGTCTCCACATCTTTATGGCGTGTTTCCACGTCTTTACCGCGCTCTAGGACAATCGGCCGCAGACCGCACGCGGCCAGAAAATAAGCGCAGAACAGTCCTGCCGGGCCGCTGCCGATGATAACGGGTCTTTTTGCGGCCTGCAGGGAGCCTGTGACCGGAAAGACATAGGGGATATCATTTGCTTCGGATATCTGCACTGTCGTTTTGCTGCGCACATGGTGCAAGACAGTCTTCTCATTATCGCTTTTTAGTTTAACATCTATCGTATAGATAAAATAGATATCCGGTTTCCTGCGGGCGTCTGTCGATTTTTTTACGATATGCCAACTTTGTATATCCTCTTTTTTGACATGCAGCACCGCGGCCGCTTTGCTCTCCAGTTCCTCTTCCGTATGGGAAACGGGAATTTTCAGATTACTGATTCTTATCATAACTGCTCCCCATTGCTGTTACTGCGACTGCGGCATTGTGGTTCCCGCAGCAGTCCGCCTGCCGCGGCGCGGCCTGCTATGGCGCCGCTCGTCCATGCCCATTGTAAGTTGTAGCCGCCGCAGATGCCGTCCATGTCGATGATCTCTCCTGCAAAATACAGATGCGGGACAATTTTTGATTCCAGAGAAGGCGTCAATTCTGCGGCCGGGATACCTCCCGCGCTGACCTGCGCCTGCTCGAAACCGTTCGTTTTATAGACAGAAAGCGGCAGATTACGGTATAAAGCGGCAATCTCCCTGCATTTTTCCATAGAAAGAGAACTTACCTTGTCCTGCGGCTTACAATGACAGAGTTTTATCACCAGCTGATTGATCTTTTTATTGGACAGTCCCGTCAGAAACTGTTCCAGCGTCTGCTCTCCTGCCATTTGCAGGCGTTTTTCCATGAAAAGCGCATAGTCGTCTTTTTCATATTCCGGCAGGAAATCTATCCCTACCGTTACCGTTTTTTTATGTAAAAGCGCGTAAGCCGCCTGTCTGCTGAACTGGAAGACCGGAATACCGGAGATACCATAATCCGTAAGCTGTAATTCGCCCTGCACACTGGAAACGGGCATATCGTCGATAAAAAGTGTCAGCCCGGCATTTATACGTACCCCCGCCACACTTTTTAAAAAGTCTTCCCGGCATCGCAGCTGTACAAGCGCCGGTACGATCCGGGTCGTATGGTGTCCCAGCTTCTTAGCCAGTGCATAACCGTTTCCGTCAGAGCCAGTCTTTGGCGCGGCCATACCGCCGCAGGCCAGGATCAGGGCATCATATTCCGCCGTCATGATCTGAAAAGCATTGCCTTTACCTTCTGTCGCGGTGATCGTATGTACCGCCCGTACCATCTGGTCTGTATAGACCGTAACACCGTATCTTTGCAGGGTAAAGCGCAGGATATCCAGAACCGTGGAAGCCTGGTTGGATAAAGGATACAGATATCCCTGCCTGTCATGGATGAGCATTCCGTTTTGACTAAAGAAGTCAATCGTTTCCGGAAGGCCGAACTGCCTATACAAATCTTCATATAAGGACACTGCGCTGCCGTAATACGCCTCTTTGTGCATTTCTTTATTGGAAAAGTTGCATTTTCCGTTTCCGGTGGAGAGCAGCTTTTTGCCCACTCTGTCGTTTCTTTCATAAAGATCTGTTATTGCACCGGCCATAGATGCCTGGATCGCAGCCATCATACCGGCCGGGCCGCCGCCGATAACGGCGATTTTTCTGCGTTTCTGCTTTATATCCACAGTTTACTCCATCCCGTCTGGGGTTTATGAATCCTATTATCCCTTTTTTCTATTCCATGTTCCATGTTCCATTTTCCATTTTTTCCATTTTTTCCATTTTTCCACTTTTTCCATTTTCGGCATCATTTTATGATAACACTAACTGGAATAAGACTCAAGAAAATTATAAAGCGCCTGTTCGTCTTCTACATATTTTCCCCGGATGATCTCTTCCTGTAAAGTTTCGCTTAAACTTGATAACAGGATATCCGTATTCATGTGCACGGTTTCTTTATCGCTTTCATAGACGATGACAAAATGATCGGCGACCATCAGGTAAAAGCCGTTATCTTCCTCTTCCGGCTTATAATATTTGCAGACCACCACCCTGTCTTTGGAAAAACTGGACAATTCGCTCGTCTGGAACCCTAATTTCAGATCGGACAGCGCCGGATTTTTGTCATACTCTTTTAATTCCTCGATCAGCTCCGTTCTGTCAAGACCGATATATTTGACCGGAACCTGCTCTTCCCGCTCCTGTACGGTGCCGGCATTTAGGTCCACCTCTTCTATCAGATACAGCGTGTCCGCGGTGATGACCGGCGCTTTTTCCATCGCAGTCTCGATCACCTGTTCTTTTGTATTATCTTTCGTCAGTACAATTTCTTTCTGCTGTCCGTATTTATTCGGATAAAAAAACTGTTCGGCCTTTATGGTCGCATAACTTCCCGCACCGAACATCACCCCTGCCATCATACAAAAAAGACCGATACGTCTTATTCCTTTCATTTCGGTAAGTCCTGCCTTTCCAAAAGAATCTATAATCAGTATCAGTCAAATTTTTAAATTTATTCAAAATACGCCTATCATTCTGCCGATAGCGATCCAAATCCCGCTGAAAGGAAATTCCGAAACCTCTTCCGCATTGACAACCCGCAGTATGATAAGCAGCAGTATATACAAAAAAGCACTGACAATACAGCTTATCAGAATGGTCGCCACAGCGCCAACAGTCTCATAAAGCAGTCTGTCAAGCAGCATCACCAGCAGTCCCGCCACACAGGCTGCCGCCGCCGGAAAAGCAAAAGAATATAACCATTCCTGTCGATACTGCACTTTCCTGCATACAAATAAAAAACAGGCCACAGCCAGCACCGCCGTAAAGATCATCAGGGAATAAACAATCCCTTCTGCTCCTAACAGCAATTTTTTTACGAAGATAAAAACAGCCAGAATATGAAGGGCTAAAGATACCGCCAATGAGATCAGCAATTCGATCATCATACGCATTTTTATCATCAACTGTCCGAATAAAAAGGCAAGGCCATAGAAGAAAATAACGACCGTTCCCCGTCTGAGCATGGAAATTGCCATCTCACTTTCGCCTTTATAGAGTCCTTTTATAAAAGCCTCCGCCAAAACAGCCAGAATAATGGCGACCGGAAAGGCGGTAATACATAACTTTTTGACAGCGCTGCCGATACGGTCGCGCATCAGCCGGTACTCTTCCCGCTCATAAGAAGCGGCCGCCCTGCCGATATGATTTTGTACGGCCAGACATACAATGGCGGCACCGATACCGGTCAAGGCTGCAAACTTTCCATAATAAGAGCCCCAAAGCTGCGTTCTGGCCTCCTGTCCGGTACGATTCATACAATAATTAAAAAAACGCTGGTCTATCAACATGAAGACATTGGCAAGAACCGCCGCCAGAGCCACCGGAACGCTGTTTCCTGCAAGCATCCCCATAAGCTCGCCATTCGTTTCCAGACGTCTGCCGTTATCCTGCATGAACTGCCGTTTCCATGTCCCGCTGTAGATCCCGAACACAAACAACAGATAGATCAGTGTGACCAGCTGTGAGAGCAGAATACCGAAAGCAGCGCCTAACGCACCATAAGCATAAGCTATCGTATCATTCTGATAAAGTGCCGCCGCTTTGATACCATATCCTTCATAAGCGAATCTGCCGCCGAAGACTGTGGCAAGCAACATGGCTATTTTTTCAATATAATGGGAATGGGCCACCAGAATGCCGAAACCATTGCCGTTAAAGTACCCCCGCAGCACATTGACCAGCGCGGTCAGTATGATAGAAGGGGCCACAGCCAGAACCGCTTTTCTGCACATTGCCTCCAGAATCACCGTTTCAGAGAAGAATCCGCATGTCAGCACCAAAATAAGAGCCAACAGGATACTGAGCAGTACAGAAAGTTTTAGTGCCATATGAAAAACTTTTCTGGCGCTCTTATACTGTTCCCGTTTCATACGGTAACGTATTAACCCGGTCATGGTTCTGGATATCCCATAAGAAAAAAGCAGGGCAGTCAGGGAAAACAACTCAAAGGCAGGCGCAAACAACCCCACACCCGCATCCCCAATCACTCTGGAAAGCGGTATGCGGATACCCAGACCTATGATATAAGCGATCCCTACGGCCCAGGCCGTCATGCCGCTTTTGGAATTCCTCTGGCTTTTCTCCGCGCCGAAGGAAATCTCTCTCTTCTGTAGTTTCATATAATAACCTTGTCCTTCTCTCAACCTGCGATATTTGGGCCACAGGCACAAATTCGCGTGTGAAAAATTTATTTTTCACACTAGTCTCCTGTTTTTTATATTACCTGTTCTTACATACACGCTCTTACGACTCTCTTAGATAGCCGAGTTTCTGTAAGACTGTTTCCTGTTTTTTTTCCATAACGGCGGCTTCTTCTTCACACATATGGTCGTAACCGCATAAATGAAACATACTGTGCGCCGTCAAAAAAGCAAATTCCCGAAGTTCGCTGTGTCCGTATTCTTTGGCCTGAGATACGACTCTATCCGCCGAAATGATGATATCGCCGAGTATCAGTTCTCCGCTTTCTGGATCAAAGCAGTCGGCCTGCATCGACTCTACAGGGGAAAAATCTCCGGCCTTTTCATATTCCAGATTCGGAAAAGAAAGCACGTCCGTTTCCTGATCGATCTGGCGGTACTCTTTATTATAGGCCCGTATCCCGTTATTATCCGTAACGAGCAGATTGACACAGGCTTCGTAAGGGCAGTTTTCCATCTCCAGGACGGTTTCGGACACCTTTTGTACGACCTCTTCTATGGCAAAAGAAAAAACCCTGGTCGTTTCATTTTCAACGTAGGAAGTCATAATAGAGTTTCTCCTCGTTAAAGATCTTCTTCATTTCCCGCAGCTGGGCAATGGAGATATCGCTGTGATATAATACGCCGGATTCCATTTTCTGCGCAAAGACCGTGTCGATGATCTGTCCGTAATCCACTTCCGCCTTGGGATTTTTCATAAACTCGTTGTTAATAGCCGTAACGATACTGTCGGCAAACAAGATGACCGTCGTCGCTCTGGAAAGTGTTTTCACTTTCGGGTCTACATATTCGCGCAAAGCGTCTCTGGTATCCGGGGGAATATGATATTCCGCGCAGATGGCCTCTACATTTTCCCAATTATTTTCCCCTTTGAGAATACCTATTCTGTGATAATATCCACACGCTTTTACAACCACATCATCAAGCGAGAGCCGTTTGGCGATACGGTCTCCCAGATAGGCCGTATGTACAGCATGGTAGTATTCGTCTTTGTTCATTTCCTTTAACTGCACAAGCAGCGGAAATTCCGGATCGTTGATATCCATATACTTGTCCCGGTATCTGTGGATCACGCTGCCGTTGAAAATTTTTAAGATAATGAGCAGCAGGATGAGGTTTATCATGAGGTTGATCGCCACGTAAGTAAACTGGGAAAGCGAAAGCCTCTCCCTTTCAAACAAAATGATATTCGCACTCAGGCAGACCAACAGCGATAACAGCGAAGTTATGATCGGCAGCCCTACTTTAAAATCATTATCCAGTCTGCTGAATACCATGATACCCACCAGACCGCTGAAAAAGTAGAGTGAAAATTCACGACTTCCGCCGGATGGCAGCATCATGACCGCAAGCATCAGACAGACGCTTCCCGCCGCCAGACCGGAGATACTGTTGCTGAAAAGGCTTAAAATGATAAACACAACCAGAAACGGCCATGCCGAAGCCGGCAGCAACGGAAAAATAACTGCCAGAACAAGCGATATCAGATAAAGGATGACGAAATTCCGGTAATTTCCTTTGTGATCGTAAAAATAAAGTCCGTTCACTTCACTTGAGACAAGCGCAAAGATAACAATACCGCTCCCTAACATGACCATAATACTGTTACAGATGATATCCGCAACATTATGTTTATAAAGCAGCGTTCCCACCCCGGCGATCAGGCCGGAAACAAGAAACATCAGCAGAAATTCCGCCAGTTTCTTCATCCGCATTTTTTTCTGTTCTTTTTTCTTATTTTCTTCCATACTCAAAATTCCTGTTCTTACGCTTTTTCTCAGCGCTGTTTTCTTTTGCTTCATAATTTTCATACGCCTTGACTATTTTCTGGACAAGCGGATGTCTGACAACATCCTTGCTCGTCAGGTTACAAAAGGCGATATCGTCTATTTTAGCCAGTACTTTCGTGGCGATATCGAGTCCCGATCTGGTTCCCGGCGCCAGGTCCTTCTGGGAGGCGTCGCCTGTTACGACCACTTTGGAACCGAAGCCTATTCTGGTCAAAAACATTTTCATCTGCGCCGGTGTCGTATTCTGCGCTTCATCCAGAATAATATAGGCGTTGTCTAACGTTCTGCCGCGCATGTATGCTAACGGCGCGACTTCTATCAGACCTTTTTCCATATTCCGGGCAAAACTCTCCGCGCCCATGATCTGATAAAGCGCGTCATAAAGCGGCCGCAGATACGGGTCTACCTTGCTTTGCAGATCGCCGGGCAGAAAACCCAGTTTCTCGCCTGCTTCTATGGCCGGCCTCGTGAGGATGATGCGGCTTACTTCGTTGTTTTTAAAAGCCGTAATGGCCATGGCCATAGCCAGATAAGTCTTGCCGGTACCGGCCGGGCCGAGGCCGAAGACGATCATATTGTTCCTGATAGCGTCTACATACTGTTTCTGTCCCAGAGTCTTTGGTTTGACGGGTTTCCCGTTTATCGTATGGCAGATACAGTCTTCATCGATGGCAAGCAGAGCCTCTTCTTTATTCTCTTTTCCCAATTCTATCGCATAGTCGATATTCTGTTCCTGCAAAACATTCCCTCTTTTGGAAAGCACGACAAGCTCCTCAACCGTTCTTGCCGCCTTCTCCACATCTTCTTTCCTGCCGCTTATCTTAACGACGCCATCCCTGTTGACGATCATGACGTGAAAATCATTCTCCAGTTTTCGGATATACATATCATATTCGCCGAACAGATTCTGCATATGCTGTGCAGGAACATCCATTTTAACCGTAAATTCATCCATCTGTTATTGTGTTGATACCTCTGTTTCATTTTCTGGTTCAGGGATCTGTTCCACCGTATTGTCAACTGTTAAGACAGCCTCTTCCATGAGCTGCATCCTGACATTCAGCGTCCATTTATCCCTGCTTTTATTTATTGTAACATTTTTTTGCGCAATTTGAACCCCTTTTTCCTCTAAAGTCAGTAATATTTTATCCCATTCCTCCTGCATGATCTGCTGCATCTCTTCTTCTGTATGAGTCTTTTCCACTATCGTATATTCTCTGGCATATTTTATACCGTAAAAAACCGGCACAAAAAGATGATCTAACAGTTGCAGCTGTTTCTTCTCACCGGAAATATCATATGTCTCAAAAGGCACTTTTCCGGCCGACAGATTCCATTCTTTTTCTTTCAGGCCAAGCAGCAGGATCCTTTTTTCCCTTCCGGAATATTCTTTATCCTGATAAGCGGTCTTTCTTTCCACGCAGAGAGACTTATCATAAGCGATCAGAATATCCGCGTCCGCTGCGTAATACTGATATCTGCGTACCGTCGTATCATCATTATAGACCGGTACGGCGCCGCTTACAAGAAGCTGTCCTTTTTCTACCGTATCGCCTACCGCTGCCTGCGGTATCCCCCTGCGGGTTATCATATAGACGATAACGCCGTCCTTAGAGGCCACGAGATCCTTGCCGCCTTCGGGCGAATCCGCATGTTCTCCGGTTTCCTGCGCTTGTTGACCGGATGAGTCATACTCCGGGACCTCGTTTTCACGGATCTGGATGATGAGCGTCGTGCCATCGATTTTTAAAGACGCCCATGTAATCATATCATATTCTTCCCGTAATTGCATTTCTAATTTTTCAATCTGTAAATTTTCTTTTTTCATGGCCGTATGGACGCCCTGGCTTTCCAGATAATCCAATAAGACATCATCTGTCAGGGAATAATTGCCGTCAATCCGGATATCCCATATATAACGCGCCGTGAACATCCAGAAAAAAAGGCAGATGATAAGACCGGCCGCAAAGATTTTGCGTTTTTTTATTTTGGGCACAAAAAAAGGCAGTCCATATCTTTGTAAGACGGATGCCCTGGTGCCGGTTTTTCTAAGAAGCGTTTTTAAGGCAAAAAAACCCTTTACGCTTACTTTCATTGTGTAATGATCGCCGTGATTTTCAATATCCCAGACCAGAATATCATGATTTCCGCATAAATTTAAGAACCTCTCCGTAGAATATCCCCATACTTTGATGGAAACATAACCTTTTATATATTGCATCCAATGAAGCATACCGCTACCATGCCTTTCTGCCAGACGATCATATATACCGCACACTTTCAATGTTTCCGCCTATTTTCATGTCCTCATTGGTATAGTAGTCGATGGAAAGCGCTCTGCCCTGAAAACAGATCTTGCAGTTCTTACCCTGCAAAACAATGGATTCTTTCGTATATTCTATTATGCCCTTATAATTTTCTATAAATGCCTCACGATTGCCCGTGATGGTCACGATAGCATCTCCGAGCATAGAGTCTTTCGGAAGTTTTAAAGACTCCACTATCATTTCTTTATGCCGCGATAAGGTGTTTTTAACAGGTTTTCTCATAATACACTATATGAGAAAATCTGCCCCTTCATGACCGTAATTTTGGGGCGGCCGCAAAGCGCCTGTAGGCTTTCTTTCCCCGCGTCAGTCCACGATCCCCTTGATGAGCTGTCCGGGCGCAGGGGCCTTTTCACCGATATGATAAGCTTTTAAGAATCGCTCTCTGGCCATAGCCAGTCTCTCTTTATCATTGGCATGGAGTGCTGCCAGCGATTCGCCTGCCTTTACATAGCCGCCTTTCTTCTTATGCAGAATCAGTCCGACGCCAAGGTCTATCACACTTTCTTTGGTTTCCCTGCCGCCGCCAAGCAATAACGAACATACGCCAATTTCGTCGCAGTCTATTTTTTCGATATACCCTTCTTCTTTAGCCGGGATTTCTTCTATATAAGACGCCTTTGGAAGAAGCGAGGTATCATAGACTGCTGCGGCATTGCCGCCCTGTGCTTCTACAAATTCCGCCAGCTTGGCAAGCGCCTGACCGTTTTCTATCACACGGTGCAGCATCTTCTCCGCCTCGTCTTTATCCCCGGCTGCGCCGGCTGCCAGTAACATCTGCGCACCGAGCGTCATGCACAGCTTCGTAAAATCCTCCGGGCCTTTGCCTTTTAAGGTTTCTATCGCCTCTTTTACTTCCAGCGCGTTACCGATGGCATATCCTAACGGCTCATCCATATCCGTTACGACCGCTGTCGTCTTTTTGCCGGCATGTTTTCCAAGCGCCGTCATCTCTCTGGCCAGCGCAAAAGCGTCTTCTTCTTTTTTCATGAAAGCGCCGCTGCCCGTTTTGACGTCGAGTACGATGGCATCCGCGCCGGAGGCCAGTTTCTTACTCATGATAGAGGCCGCGATCAGCGACATATTATCGACGGTTGCCGTTACGTCACGCAGAGCATAGAGTTTCTTATCCGCCGGCGCGATATCCAGCGTCTGTCCCATGATGGATATACCGATACGGTTTACCTGCTCTATAAAATGTTCTGATGTGATCTGCGTGGAAAATCCCGGAAAACTTTCCAGTTTATCAATCGTACCGCCCGTATGACCGAGTCCTCTTCCGCTCATTTTGGCTATCTTAACGCCGCAGGCCGCCACCATGGGCGCAAGGGCTATCGATGTCTTGTCACCGACGCCGCCTGTGGAATGCTTATCCACTTTAATCCCCTCTATCCCGGAAAGATCCAGCATATCGCCGCTGTGCGCCATCGCCATTGTCAGAGCGGCGGTTTCTTCCGCCGTCATCTTCTGAAAATAAATGGCCATCATCAGAGCCGACATCTGATAATCAGGAATCCTTCCCGCGGTATATTCCAAGATCATAAAATCAATCTCTTCTTTCGTAAGAGCGGCTCCATTGCGCTTTTTCATGATAAGATCATACATTCTCATACAGGCAATACTCCTTTTATCCAGGATTTTATTTATGATAGGGTTCGTTTCTGATGATACGGTAACTGCGGTATATCTGCTCCAACAAAATAACCCGCATCAACTGATGGGGGAATGTCATTTTGGAAAAACTGAGCGACAGATTGGCACGGTTGCACACTTTGCTGTGCAGTCCGAGCGAGCCGCCGATCACAAACTGGATATGGCTGACGCCATAAGCCATGAGTTTTTCTATTTTGGCTGCAAAATCCTCAGAATTCATGGATATTCCAATGATATCCAGCGTTATCAGATAAGAACCCTCCTTATCTTTGATGTGTTTCAGGATACGATCCGCCTCTTTGGCTTTGATCTGATCCCGTTCCTCGCACCCGGCATTTTCAGGCACCGGTTCATCTTCTACCTGAATGATCTCCAGTTTCACATAATTTTTCAGACGCTTGGTATATTCGCTTATCGCATCCCGAATATATTTTTCTTTGATCTTTCCGACTGTAATAATGGTAATCTTCATATGTTAAAATAGATTCTGATAGTAATCATCCACAAAATGATCCAGAAATTCTTCCTCCAGATTCATGTATTTTTCTTTTATCAACTGTTTCATCTTATCGGCACGTCTGAAATACTTCTGTTCTTCCGCGATCTCTTCTTCTCCGAAGAGACCTTCGTCTATGTACGCCGCACTCAGATTTTCATCGCACCATTTGGTGATCTGTGTCAGGATCAGGTCTTCCGACTCCGCTTTCACAGAGAGGATCTTAAAGTTTTTCATGGAAACAATACCGAAAATAATGAAAAGCAGAAAAAGTGCTCCCATAACGCCACAGATAAAATATTTCGTTGTAATGGCATTACGATACAGCGGAATGACATCAAGCAGTACCAGTAAAGAAAGAATAAATCCGATAACGCCGATCAATAAGAGCATATAGGCGGATGATCTGTTTTCCGCTGCTTTCTGTGCGCTGTTCTGATACGGAGTATGCCACGGACTGCGCGCCGTCCTGACAGATTCCATTCCGGCTCCCTCTTCTTCCATATCCCCGGCAGCCAGCTCCTCCATCAGGATATCATCATCCGCCTCTGTCTCCATTAAGGATAGCAGGGAATCTTCTTTATCCTCTTCAAGATTTTCGACAAGTTCGGCGCCGCAGTCGGCACAGACGGTTATTCCTTCCACATATTCATTCTTACAATTAGGACACCAGGGCATATCATCCACTCCTTATGTATGAAATTCATACATCATATTATAAACGATATGCCGCATGGTTTCAAGATTTATCTATTTTCCCGCCGCCGGCTTTAACAGTTCGCGCATACCCTGGTTTTTGTTATCGTCTTTATCAATATCCATATACTGATCGGTTTCTTTCAGTTTACGCCATACGGAGCACTCGCCAATTGCGCTCATATCACGCCACAGGTCAAATACACCGTTTGCAGCGATTCCTTCCCATTCCTCGATAACTCCTGCATAATCCACCGTATTGGCATACATTTCCCCATCATAGAGGCCATCCGTAAAATTACCGATCACATTCTGTATCGTTCTTTCACGCACTTCCAGTTGGCTGATATCGACATCATAATGCTCGGCTCCTTCACCGTTTGGCAGATCGTTACTCCAGTTTCCGGCATAACTGTGCGCCTGATAGATCCCGCCGTTAGTCACTTTATCACTGGCTCCGATATAAAAACGATACCAGCGGCCATCGCCGCTTCGTACACCATGCGACCAGGAACCGTAATAATAGGTATTATTTTCATAAATGGCAAGCCCGATACCATCCGGTACGCCGGAGGCATCAATATCTCCGCTGTAATAATAGGAATTGGTTCCATTCAATCCGGCGGAAAGCTTTACATATCGCTTTAAATGCGCCAGATCCCATACCGCATCAAGATTATTATCCGCAAAATAGGGCATCATTTCGTTCAAAATAAATTCTTTGGTATAAGAGACGTCGTTTTCATCTTCAATATCTACGATAATGGCCGTTTTATCCGCTGTTTCGGGCTCTAACGGAGTTTCCGCTTCTGTTCCAGCGTCAGTCTGTGTATCTCCCTGCACAGGCGTGATATCAGCTTTTTCCACAATGATCGCATCCTGTCCGGGAATCTCCGGCGTGATATCGTTTTCCTTCTGCTGTCTGGCATAATCGGTGATCTCCTGCGCCAGATCCTCTGTATCGGCAGTCGTTGTTTCCGATTTCCCGGCCGGCAGGAAAATCAATAATGCGCAGATACAGATCAGTAAGATTATGATAATGCCGATCAGGACCATGATAAGAGTTTTCCTGCTATCCTGCTCATTCTCATCATGATCCCTTTTCCCGGCCAGTTTCATGATATGTTCCTCTTCTTTACCTGTTTTCTTCTGCTCTTCATTATTTTGTTCCATTAAGTTCATATGAATGACCACGCCTTTCTTTCATTTTGTGTGGATACTACTTTTCATAATCCAGACAGACCCTTCTATCCACAACGCCCACGATAAAATCTTTCGCCTTTAAATGTTCGGGATGACTCTGGTATTTATCCAGCGCCTCTTTCGATTCAAAAGTGCTGATGAGGGCAACATCGCAATTACTGGAATCCATCTCATTTTTAACGACCTGTATGGAAACCGTTCCCGGAACCAGCTCCTTAATGGCCTCCAGTTCCTTTTTCATCCGCGCTGCGGCCGCATTTTTTTCCTCCGCCGTCAGATCCTCATTAAAGTTCCATAAAACAATATGCTGTATCATTTCCCATTCCCTCCGTTATCTTTTCTCATTATAATCTGATATCCTTAATAAATTATCGGGAAAATTATTAAGTTTTTCTTATTTTCTCAAATAAGAAATTCCTTGTTTTTAAAAAAAGAGGTACGGAGTCATTCCATACCTCTCTTAAAAATCCCTTAGCGGGACAGATATTCGTCGATTCCCTTAGCCGCCGATTTGCCGGCACCCATAGCCAGAATGACTGTAGCGGCGCCTGTGACCGCATCACCGCCGGCATAAACGCCTTCTTTAGTCGTTTTGCCGTATTCTTCATCGGCTACGATACATTTTCTCTTATTGACTTCCAGTCCCTCTGTCGTAGAGGAGATCAGCGGATTCGGGGAAGTACCGAGAGACATGATGACCGTATCCACGTTCATCACAAACTCGGAATCCGGAATCTCTACCGGACGTCTCCTGCCGGAATCATCGGGTTCGCCAAGTTCCATTCTTACACATTTCATACCGCATACCCAGCCGTTTTCATCCGCTAATATTTCTGTCGGATTGGTCAGCAGATCAAAGATGATGCCCTCTTCTTTGGCATGATGCACTTCTTCCACACGGGCCGGCAGTTCTTCTTCGCTCCGGCGATAGACGATATGCACTTTGGCACCCAGACGCAGAGCCGTCCGCGCTGCATCCATGGCCACATTGCCGCCGCCTACGACTGCGACTTCCTTACCGCGCATGATCGGCGTATCGGCACCCTCATGGAATGCTTTCATCAGATTGCTCCTCGTCAGATATTCATTGGCTGAAAATACGCCGTTGGCCTGTTCTCCGGGGATTCCCATAAACTTGGGCAGACCCGCGCCGGAGCCAATGAATACGGCATCAAATCCTTCTTCTTCCATAAGTTCGTCGATGGTCACGGATTTGCCGATCACGACATTGGTCTCAATCTTTACACCCAGCGATCTTACATTTTCAATTTCTTTGGCCACTACGTCCTCTTTGGGAAGACGAAATTCCGGGATACCGTATACGAGTACGCCGCCCGCTTCGTGAAGGGCCTCGAAAATGGTTACGTCATAACCCATTTTTGCAAGATCTCCTGCACAGGTAAGTCCGGCGGGGCCGGAACCGATGACTGCCACTTTTTTATTTTTTTTCTCCTTGGCGCCTTCCGGCTTTACATTATTATCTCTCGCCCAGTCGGCTACGAAACGTTCCAGCTTGCCGATGGAGATCGGCTCGCCTTTGATTCCGCGGATACATTTGCCCTCACACTGGCTCTCCTGCGGGCATACACGGCCGCAGACGGCAGGCAGCGACGAAGATTCGCTGATCACCTGATAAGCGGCGGCAATATCGCCCTCTTTTACTTTCTCGATAAATCCCGGTATATTAATGGCTACGGGACAGCCCTTGATACACTGTGCATTTTTACAGTTGATACAGCGCTCCGCCTCGCACATTGCCTCTTCTTTATCATAGCCGAGACAAACTTCTTCAAAGTTTGCCGCGCGCACCCTGGCATCCTGTTCTCTGACAGGTACTTTTTTTAACACATCCATTCTGATATTTCCGCTCCTTTCTCAGCCTGCGCAGTTTCCGCATCCGCCATGATGGGTCGCCCCTTCTCTGGCTTTTAAAAAGGCTCTTCCTTCTTCTGTTTTATAAATCTGCTGGCGTTTCATCGCCTGATCGAAATCCACTTTATGTCCGTCAAATTCCGGGCCGTCTACACAGGCGAACTTCACTTCGCCGCCTACGGTCACACGGCAGGCGCCGCACATTCCCGTACCATCCACCATGATGGGGTTCAGACTGACAATGGTAGGAATCTGCAAGTTTTCCGTCATTTTGCAGACGAATTTCATCATGATCATCGGGCCGATCGCCACGCAGACGTCATAATGTTTTCCTTCTTTTTCCACAAGATCCTGAATGGTCTGTGTGACCATACCGCTTCTTCCATAAGAACCGTCATCGGTCGTCACATAGAGATTACCGGCTACAGCCTTCATTTCTTCTTCTAAGATCAAGAGGTCTTTGGTCTTGGCGCCGACGATAACGTCCGCCTCTATGCCTTTTTCATGCAGCCACTTGACCTGGGGATATACCGGCGCCGTTCCCACGCCGCCCGCTACGAAAAGCATCTTCCTTGTTTTTAACGTATCTAAATCCTCTTTCACAAATTCAGAAGGCATTCCCAGAGGCCCCACGAAATCATGGAAACTGTCTCCTGCCTTTAGGGCCGACATCTTCTGCGTAGCCGCGCCGACGATCTGGAACACTATGGTAACAGTCCCTTTCTGTCTGTCATAGTCACAAATAGTAAGCGGAATCCGCTCTCCGTTTTCATCCATTCTGACAATGATAAACTGTCCCGGCTGGCAGGATTTCGCAACGCGCGCTGCCTCTACCACCATAAGGTATATATTCGTTGTCAGTTCCTCAGCCTGTAAAATTTTGTACATTACTTTCCATCCTCCAATCATACATCTTTCTTATGATAAAAGATGTCTCCTATTTTTGCAAGTCTTTTTTAAAGCGGTACTGCGCTAAAGTCTCCTTTTTCATCATAACCGAGTCTCGCCGCATCTCCCGTATAGATATGAACGAGGAACACTTTATCCGTCCTGTTGAGGATTCCGGTGCCATCGTCATAATATTCATTAATGGTAAAATATGTCTCTTCTCCTACCGGAAGTACAGAACTGAACTGATAACTGTATGTGCCGCTCTGCAGCTGTGTATTGCCGTTCCGGTCCAACAGATAATTCGTCTCTACAAGTCTGCTCACCAGTCTGTTTACCGCTTCGTCCGTGGATATCGCGCCATGCAGGGTCAGTGTGTAGGTGCGCATTGTCACATCACTGGAGACACCTTCCGGCGTAACATTGACAAATTTAAAATTGGTTGTTCCCAGCGGCATGGGAATCGGCCCGGTATAAGGCACGGAATCCGCCGTTGGTTCGGAATCATCCGTTGTATAGAAGATCTTACATCCCTCCTGTCCGGTGACGGAGATCATCATCGACTCCGTATATTCACCGCTGTAAAGATTGACTTCCGGCGCATTCGGCACATCCACACTGATATGATAGGTTTTGCTGACCACCTCGCTCTTAATCCCGTAATCATTGACAAAAAAGGCACTGATGGTGTATTCCCCGCCCTCTAAAAAAAGCGGAGCCGTATAAATTTCACTCCTCTCATCCGGTAGGGAACCGTCCATTGTATAATAAATGGTACCCGATGTATTGGAACTTAATTTTAAGGGAATGACTTCCGCATAATCGCCTTCTACATAGCTGAATTCCGGTTCCTTGGCCAGATATCCCTGGAACATATTGACTATCGTATCCTCACCGCAGGCAAGCAGAAGGTCGTTGATCTCCTCATAGCGCTGTTCATTGGCATAGATCGTGACCATTTTATCATAGGCTTCTTCGACATCCTCATAAGGATATACCCCCTTATCAATGATCTCCCTTAAGGTATGCAGCGCATTTTCATTATCGGAAAGTAAATAATAATAATCCGCTTTTAAGAATAAAATCTCAGCCTGGCTGTCATCTTTCTCATAGGCAAGATCAAGACAGGCAATGGCCTCCCTGTATTCTCCGCGCTCGGCATATTCCTGCGCTTTTTCAATCTGATAGGCGCTCGTCTGCACATGTCTTTCATACAAAAGATACGTACTGAGAAAGATCATGAATATGATGGCGGCCGTCAGTACAAAACCCATAACACGGCTTCTCTCCCGACGATCGTCTTCGTCCTCTCCCGGCCTTTCAAATCTGCCGGCCAGCCCTTTGGGAGCCGGGGGCTTTGGTTCAGTCACCGCGGGTTTTTCGAGAACTTCTTTCTCTGCGTCTGTTCCTTCCTCTTCGTCCTGCAATGCAACCAGCGTAGAAAGCGTTTCCGTTATGCTGTTTTCCATCTCTTCTTCAATTTCAGGTTCAAAATCCGGCACAATCTGTATTTCATTGCCACAGGCTTCACAGATCAGTTGGCCTTCTTTCATCTCTTCCCCACAATTCGGGCATTTCATAGGCAGCTTCCTCTCTATCGCGCTATCTATTGCGCTAAAGCAGCCGACTCCACTAAATTAAGCATTAACATGGCGATCGTCATCGGGCCGACTCCTCCCGGAACCGGAGTGATCGCACTGCAGATGGGAGCGACACTTTCATAATCTACGTCCCCGCATAACTTGTTGTTTTCATTTCTATGGATCCCTACATCAATGACAACGGCGCCTTCTTTGACATATTCTTTCGTTATCATCCTGGGTTTCCCGACAGCCGCGATAAGGATATCCGCCCGCCTTGTCACTTCCTGTAAGTTTTTTGTCTTAGAATGCGTTATCGTAACGGTTCCGTTTTCCCGGAGCAGTAAAAGCGCCATCGGTTTGCCGACGATATTGCTCCTGCCGATAACGACGCATTCCTTTCCGGCGATCTCGATACCGGAACGTTTCAAAAGCTGTATGATCCCGGCCGGCGTACAGGAAACAAATCCCCGCTGTCCGATACAGAGCGCGCCGACGCTCTGCGGATGAAAGCCGTCCACATCTTTGGCCGGGTCTATTGCGCGTATTACAGCGTTTTCATCAATATGTTCCGGCACGGGAAGTTGAACAAGGATGCCGTTTACGTCTTTTCTGGCATTTAACTCTCCAATCAGTTCAAGCAGCTTCTCCTGCGTCGTATTCTCCGGCAGTTCATAAGAAAGCGAATCGACCCCGATATAAGCGCAGGCTTTTTTCTTATTCCCTACATATACGCTGGAGGCCGGATCGTCCCCTACCTGGATCACAGCCAGACATAAGGAAATCCCCTTTTCTTTTAAAGCGCATACTTTTTCCTTTAATTCTTCTTTTATCTGTGCGGAAATCTTTTTTCCATCGATTATCTGCGGCATTTTCATCCTCCCATCTTACGAAAATCTTACGAAAATCCTATTAAAACAGCCCGGTGATACGGCCATTATCATCTACGTCGATCACATAGGCCGCCGGTTTTTTCGGCAGTCCGGGCATTGTCATGACCGTTCCGGTCAATGCTACTACAAAACCTGCGCCGGCCGAAACATAAGCCTCTCTGACCGTAATTGTAAAATCTTTGGGCCGTCCAAGTAACGTCGGATCATCCGATAACGAATACTGTGTTTTGGCCATACAGACAGGCATCATACCGAATCCGAGCGTCTCTAACTTCCTTAACTGCGCTTCGGCTTCAGACGTATAGGCGATGTCTTTAGCCCCGTAAATTTCCTGAGCCACTGTGCGCATTTTTTCCTTTAGCGGTTTATTATTATCATAAAGGACATGAAAAGCAGACTTTTTGGTTTCTAAAGTATGCAGTACCTTTTTTGCCAGTTCGATACCGCCGGCGCCGCCTTTTTCCCAGACCTGCGAAAGGGCGAACTCACAGCCCCGTTCCTCACAGAATTTCTGTACATATTCCAGTTCCGCGTTCGTATCCGTCAGGAAAGAATTGAGCGTCACTACGATCGGCACGTCATATTTTTGCAGATTTTCAATATGTTTTTCCAGATTGACGATACCTTTTTGCAGCGCTTCTAAATTTTCCCTGGCCAGATTTTCTTTGGCGATGCCTCCATTATATTTCAAGGCTCTGATCGTTGCCACCAAAACGACGGCATCCGGTTTTAAGCCGGCGATATTACATTTGATATCGAAAAATTTCTCGGCGCCCAGATCGGCGCCAAAACCAGCCTCCGTGATGACATAATCCGCCATTTTTAACGCCGTTTTCGTAGCCCTTACGGAATTACAGCCATGCGCGATATTGGCAAAAGGCCCGCCGTGCACGAGCGCGGGCGTATGTTCAAGCGTCTGGATGAGGTTCGGCTTCATCGCATCTTTTAAAAGGGCCGCCATAGCGCCGACTGCCCCGATATCCGAGGCGGTGACCGGCTCTCCTGCAAACGTATAGGCAACGATGATCTTACCGAGTCTTTCTTTTAAATCCTGCATATCCTCGGCCAGACAGAGGATGGCCATGATCTCCGAGGCTACCGTGATCACAAAATGGTCTTCCCGTACTGTTCCATCCATTTTATTACCGAGTCCGACCACAATATTCCTCAGTACTCTGTCGTTCATATCCAGACATCTTTTCCAGACGATCTGTCTCGTGTCAATGTGCAGTTCATTGCCCTGCTGGATATGATTATCCACAAGCGCCGCCAGCAGATTGTTAGCGGAAGTGATGGCATGAAAATCCCCCGTAAAATGAAGATTTAAGTCCTCCATCGGTACGACCTGCGCATAGCCGCCGCCTGCCGCGCCGCCCTTGATGCCAAAACAGGGGCCGAGAGACGGTTCCCGCAGCGTAAGGAGCGCTTTTTTGCCAAGCTGTCCGAATGCCTGTGAAAGACCGACACTGGTCGTGGTCTTCCCCTCTCCGGCCGGCGTCGGATTAATGGCCGTTACCAGGATCAGTCTGCCGTTTTCATTATTCTGGATGCTCTGTATATATTCTTCCGAGAGTTTGGCCTTATATTTTCCGTATAACTCCAAGTCATCCTCCTGCATGCCAAGTCCCGCGGCAATTTCGGCAATGGGTTTTAATACCGCCTCCTGCGCGATCTCAATATCTGTTTTCATGTAACGTCTCCTTTTTAAGCATTTCTATCATTTACAGAATCTCTTCTACAAGCTGTTCAAATTCATCCATGGTCATCAGGACTTTGCGGGGTTTCGTCCCCTCTTCTTCTCCGACGACGCCTGCCTCGCACAACTGATCCATGATCCGGGCCGCGCGGTTAAAGCCAATTTTAAACACTCTCTGTAACATGCCTATCGAGGCTTTGTCTTTATCAATGATGAATCTGCCCGCTTCTGCAAAATACTGATCGTACTCCGAACCGGATTCGGAGGAGGCTCCGCCGCCGGAAACCGAACTGCCCATGTTCCTGATCTGGTTCTCGATATCCTCGCTGTAGACGTTGCCAAGTTCCTGGTTCTTTAAGAAATCCACAACATCCGATACTTCTTTATCCGATACGAACGCGCCCTGCACTCTGGCGGGTTTCGGATACCCCTGCGGATAAAAGAGCATATCGCCCTTGCCAAGAAGTTTCTCCGCGCCGACCATATCCAGAATAGTCCTTGAATCCACGCCGCTGGATACCGCAAAAGCGATACGGCTTGGCATATTGGCCTTGATAAGACCGGTAATGACGTCTACGGACGGTCTTTGTGTGGCAATGATCAGATGAATGCCGCAGGCTCTCGCCAACTGGGCCAGACGGCAGATAGATTCTTCCACCTCGCCCGGCGCGACCATCATCAGATCGGCCAGCTCGTCCACGATGATAAGTATCTGCGGCAGCTTCTCCGGCGCTTCACCATCGCCCTGCTCACGCATACTCTCGACTTTTTTATTATAACCTTTCAGATCGCGGACATTAAGATCGGCGAATTTTTTATACCGCTCGGTCATCTCCGCCACGCCCCAGTGCAGAGCCGCCGCCGCTTTTTTCGGATCGGTCACGACCGGAATGAGCAGATGCGGGATGCCGTTATAGATACTCAGTTCGACAACCTTGGGGTCTACCATGATCAGTTTTACATCATCCGGATGCGCTTTGTAAAGGATGCCCATGATGATGGTATTGATGCAGACCGACTTGCCGGAACCGGTAGCGCCCGCTATCAGCATATGCGGCATTTTGGCGATATCCGCGACAATGATCTTGCCTGCAATGTCTTTTCCGACCGCAAAAGCAAGATTCGAAGGAAATTCGCGGAACTCTTTTGATTCCAATAAATCTCTTAGCGCGACTGCGGAATTTTCTTTGTTGGGCACCTCGATACCCACGGCCGCCTTACCGGGGATCGGCGCTTCGATACGGATATCGGTAGCGGCCAGATTCAGTTTGATATCATCGGCCAGACCAACGATCTTGCTGACTTTCACACCCTGTTCGGGCTGCAGTTCATATCTGGTAACGGAAGGCCCCTGACTGATATCGGTTATCGTCACCTTGACGCCGAATGTAGCCAGCGTCTGCTGGAGTCTTAGCGCCGTATCTTTTAATTCTTTGTCGGAATTGCCGTTTTTACCGCCTTTGCCCTTGGCCAGCCTGCTGTAAGGCGGAAAATGGTATTGTTTCGGTGTTTTATTATCCGTATGTGGAATCGTGGTCACAGCGGCTGGCGGCGTTACAGGAGGCTCGTCCTTATCCTCTTCCTCTTCCTCATCCGCTTCTTCCGCTGCCTGCATACGAATCTCATCCAGTTCATCGTCTTCGTTTTCTATGAAATGATATGTATTTTCCTCTCTGTAAGCAGGCTTTTCGTCATCTTCCGCATCTGACTCCTCTTCCCTGTTTATCATGATCTCATGGATATCGTCGCGAATGTTTCCATCATAATCATCATAGGAAACGCCTTTGGTAGTCTTTCCGGCGGCAGCTTCTCTGGAGGCGCCCGCATTAGAAGCGTTTAAAGCGGTATCGAGCATGACGCCGGATACTTTTTTATCCATTCGCAGGATCTTTTCGTTCTCTTCTTCCTCTTCCTGCAATTTTCTGCGCTCCGCTTCTCTGGCACGCCGCTCTTCCATAGCCTCGCGCCTTTCTCTGGCCCGTTCGCGCCGATAGGCCGCATCTTCCACGGAACGTTCGTACACCTTTTTGCCCTGACTGGCAACTCCGTTTATGAAAGATTTATCTGTTATGACCACGAGACAGACGATCGTCACGACTACGACCGCCAGCACAGTTCCCACCATGCCAAGCAGTTTATATAAGGCAAAAGCGGCGGAACCGGCTATGATGCCGCCCCCGTTGCGGTTTTGGCTGCACCTTTTATAAATTTCACCGATCTGATAAGACGAATCCTGCGTATATCCCGCGCTTATCAGCTCAAATATCATACCGACGATCACAAAAAGGGCCAGAAAGGCAATGAGCTTTCTCGTTGCAAAATGGTTGCCGATATTGGACATGCCGAATGCTATGGCCAGAAAGATGATGACCGGCGCCGCATAGGCCGTAAGCCCGAACAGACCGAACATAAAGGAACTGACCACGTTTCCCGCCTTGCCGACGATACCGAAATTGCATAAAAATAAGATGACGGCAAGTGCCAGAAAGACAATGAGCAGAATCTCATTGCGGATCGCCACATCCATTGGCTCGCCCCGGTAAGCATTGCTTTTAGAGCCTGTCTTTTTCGTATTTGTTTTTTTTCGTGTTGTGGAAGTTCTGGTACCGCTTTTGTTTGTTCCGGCTCTTCTTCCCTGTGTTGCTGCCATGTCTGACCTCCAAATAAAGAATGTCTACATAGTAGTATATCATTTTCAAATATACTTGTCATCCCTTATTTTGTATCTGACTTTTTTCTTTCTACCATATCATGAAGGTGGCTTATGGCATCCCTTATCCCGCCGACTTCGTTGATGATGCCTTCTTCTACCGCCTCTTTACCGACCAGAACGGTCCCGACATCCTTGGTCAGCATACCGGTCTCCATCATCAGTTCTTCCAGACGCATCTTGGAAATTTTACAATGCGAGCACACAAATCCCGTAATACGGTTCTGGATCTGCTTAAAATAATCAAAAGTCTGCTGTACGCCGATGACCATACCGTTCAACCGTACAGGGTGGATGACCATAGTGCCTGTGGGTACGATATAGGAATAATCCGTGCTGACAGCGATCGGCACCCCGATGGAATGACTGCCGCCGAGGACTAAGGATACCGTCGGTTTGCTCAAAGAAGATATCATCTCCGCTATGGCCAGTCCTGCCTCCACATCACCGCCCATAGTATTTAACAAAATCAGTACGCCATCGATTTTTTTACTGTCTTCAATGGCCGCTAACTGCGGCAGAATATGCTCGTATTTTGTCGTCTTGGAAGAACTGCTCAGATTATCGTGTCCTTCAATCTCTCCGATTATAGTGATGAGATGGAGATTGTGCTGTGACTCATTCTCATCCAGTGTGAGCTGGCCCGTCGCTTCGATCCGTGCATCTTTTCGCTTGTCATTCTCTGCTTTGGCGGCCTTTTTCTCCTCTTCATTTTCATTGGCATTTTTCTTTTTTTCTTTTTCTCTCTCTTTTTCACGCTCTTTCTTATTATCCTGATTACTTCCCATAGTAACCCTCCATTCTTACTCAGTCTGTAAGTCAGACAAAAAAATCAGGCCCGAAAGCCTGATTTTATTTTCTGTCATATTCCTGTTTTTATACATCAAAATCATCATTTTCCGCGATCTCGATATCAAATTCCAGCTTCGCCTCATCGACTTCGTACGGATAATCCATAGTCCTTTTTACGTGCTTTTTCGGCAGCGGCAGCGGATTCTCGATAAAACGCGGTTTAGCGGGTGTTTCGGGTATCTCGACTGCTTCGGGCAGCTCCGGTGTTGAAACAAATTCCTGCACCGGCGCCTGCGTCTGGACTGCATACACGGTCTTTTTCTTCGGTATGAAGCACTGTTGTAAACCAATCCCGGCCAGAACGCTCCATATGAAAAAAGAATAGATCCGGTATCCCGATGTTCCGCTTATCATATGCGGCGGCCCGAATAATAACATAAAAATAATCCACGGCGAGGAAATCTGCACGCCCCGGCCGAACCAGAAAGATATGACCAGAAATGCGGCCCCAAAAAGCAGGATAAGGCATTCTATGGCCAGAGTATCCGTAACAGACGGCGTATATACCGGCAGATGAATATAAGCATCAGCCCACGCAGAGGCTGTTGTTTCAAGCGTCACTTCCATAGCATAGGCTTCATAGGCAAGCATTCCCAGAAAGGCCAGCGCCGCCGCCGAAAAAATGAAAATAAATAAAAATATCGGTAAAATACCGCCGGAAGATGATCTCTCTTCGCCTTTTTTTATGCAGATCACGCCAACGAGTCCCGCCGGCAGGATCAAAAGCGTCAGAAAAAGCCCATCCAGATAAGTTAATATGCCTATGATACAGCCGCATATTAAGGCCATAAGAATCAGACTGTGCGAACCGTAAAGATCTTCCGCATAATTTTTCACATAATGGCCGATGATAAAGGCGGCCAGCAAAAATAAGAAAAACGAAAGCACTTCCGGCGTCATGAGAAATATCTGTCCGGTATAAACAGGCGCAAACGCCAGAAATAACATAGTTATATAGGCAGGAATCCTTCCCACCAGTCTTCTGAGCATCCAGAAACTCAAACAGAGCGTAAGCATCTGTAGAAAAATCTGCATCCACACACCCGCGATCGGCTTATTGCCCAGAAATGACATGGCAAAAGAAAGACATACCGTATACAGATCGGACATGTTTCTTATCAGGATCCCCATGCCCAAAGGTCTGCCCGCCGTTACCGCCGCCAGTTCAAAATAGGGCCCGCCTGTGATCTGATCGGGACCACAATGCAGGCATGATCCAATACGGTAAAGCGCTCCGGCCGCCAGGATTGCTATAAACAGCAGGTTCTCAACAGTATTGATCTTGCCTGCATCCGCTTTCGGTCTTTTCCCGGCTCTGTTATATAATTCTCTAAACAGAAAACAGCCTCCGGCCGCCAGAGCAAAAACAAGTGCGATCAAAGCGACTGTTCCCATCCCCACAGCGGCATCTGTTTTCTGTATCCAGACAGCTGTCGTATAGTCGGCAAGCAGTACTCCCGTGATACAGGTAAATACGGCCCACAACAGACAGCTTATCCATGTCTTTTTGTATGTCATCTATTTATCCTTTGTCCACACGAATTAAGCGAGCGCCTGCTCTAAATCCGCAATGATATCCTTTACATTTTCGATTCCTACAGAGAGACGGATCAGATCGGGGGCAACGCCTGCTTCCATGAGTTGTTCGTCGTTCATCTGTCTGTGCGTATGGCTGGCCGGGTGCAGAACACATGTTCTGGCATCCGCCACATGGGTGACAATAGCCGCCAGCTGTAATTTATCCATCATATCCGCCGCGGCCTGTCTGCCGCCTTTTAAGCCGAAGGCAATAACACCGCAGGTACCATCCGGCATATATTTCTGCGCCAGTTCATAATATTTATTACTCTTTAATCCCGGATAGTTCACCCAGGCTGTCTTTTCATGCGATTCCAGATATTCAGCGACTTTCTGTGCGTTATAACAGTGTCTTTCCATACGTAACGGCAATGTCTCCAGACCTACATTCAATAAAAACGCATTCTGCGGCGACTGGATAGAACCTAAATCTCTCATCAGCTGGCTCGTCGCCTTAGTGATATAAGCCGCCTTGCCGAATTTTTCCGTATAGACGATGCCGTGATAGGATTCATCCGGCGTACAGAGACCCGGAAATTTATCGGCATATCTTGTCCAGTCAAAATTACCGGAATCCACGATACAGCCGCCTACCGACATGGCATGTCCATCCATATATTTGGTCGTGGAATGGGTAATGATATCCGCCCCCCACTTAAAAGGATTGCAGTTGATCGGCGTCGCAAAAGTATTGTCGATAATTAACGGCACCTGATGCGAATGCGCTATGCGGGCAAATTTCTCAATATCCAGTACCACGAGCGCCGGATTGGCAATCGTTTCGGCAAAAACACATTTGGTATTTGGCAAAAAAGCCTTATGTAACGTCTCTTCATCCGCATCCGGGTCTACTACTGTACAGGAAATACCCATTTTTTTCATCGTACAGGTTAAGAGATTGAACGTCCCGCCATATACTGTGGAAGATAATACGATATGGTCTCCCGCCTCGCAGATATTAAATACCGCGTAATAAGTCGCGGCCTGTCCCGAAGACGTCAGCATCGCCGCCACGCCGCCCTCTAATTCACAGATCTTGGCCGCCACATATTCATTGGTCGGATTCTGCAGTCTCGTATAGAAAAAACCGTTTTCTTCCAGATCGAACAGTCTTCCCATCTGTTCGGAGGAATCATATTTGAATGTTGTACTCTGATAAATAGGCAATACGCGCGGTTCCCCGTTTTTGGGCTGCCACCCGGACTGGATACATATCGTCTCTTTTTCATATTGTCTGCTCATATCAATGCCCCTGCCTTTTATTTTTTTCTGTTTGTTACCAGATATTCTTCTTTCAGTTCCTCTACCATCTTTTGATAGGTCTCCCCGCATTCCTCATATTGCCCGGCCTCTATCATAGAGACACAGAAACGCAGGTAATGCTCCCACAAATAACGATACTTTTCCTCTGCCTCCACGCTTTTATCAATTCTTTTGACAATTGTCGGCGCGATATCATAGTATTCCTCTATGATCTGCGGGCCTTCGGGCTGTTTCAGCAGATATTCGTCACGGTATTTTTTCATAACCTGTATCTCTTTACAGTCCGGCCGTTTATGCAGACTCTCACAGACCGCCGTTGTGACATAACAGAGTTTCTGTTTAAAACCGCCCTGTATAGAGGCAAAGTCCGCATAAGATATCGTATATCCCGGAAACGTCTCTTTCCATTTCGCACAGATGATATCCGCCGTTTTCGTGGCGTTATTATCTTTTTTCGGATATTCCTGACAGGACAGAAGCGCCGGGAAAACGTAAGATACCATATACAGATTCAGATCAAGCTGTCTGCTTTCTCTATTCACACGGCCTTTCTGCCCGGAAACAATCTCCGCCACGGCATCGGCCAGCGTACCCGCCACTTCCTGAGCCGTCTGCGTAATATCTTCTTCCTGCATAAAAAGCGCATGAAAACTATCCCACAACGTCCTGTTATCTTCCATAAAAGCCTCAAAAGAAGCCTCATAGGTGTTTTTCTTAAAGCCCTTTAACCGCGCCTGTGCCTGTTCCGGCAAAGCCGCTACAGCCTGTAAATCTATCTGCACCATCATATTCTCCACTTATTCATCCCAGTTGTGATATACAGCCTGTACATCATCATCTTCCTCCAGAAGATCCAGCGTCCTCTGTAAATTTTTGATCGCCGTCTCATCCGTCAGTTCCACCCAGTTCTGTGGGATCATTGTAACTTCGGAAGAAACCATCTCGATATTGGCCTCTTTTATGGCCTTATCGACCGCCTCCAGATCGTCGGGCGCCGTATAGATCTCAAAGCTGTCCTCTTCTTCCGCAAAATCTTCCGCACCGGCGTCCAAAGCCAGCATCATCAGATCGTCGGCCTCCATATCACACTCTTCCTTGTCGATGATGATAAGTCCTTTTTTATCGAACATAAAAGAAACGCATCCGGGCGTACCGATACTTCCCTGCCCTTTGGTAAAAGCGCTTCTGACATTGGCCGCCGTCCGGTTGCTGTTATCGGTCAGCGCATCTACGATGATAGCGATACCATTCGGGCCGTAGCCTTCATAAGTCACATATTTATAAGTAACATTGTCATTTTCACCGGCCGCTTTTTTGATACCCCTTTCAATCGTATCGTTGGGCATGTTATTGGCCTTCGCCTTGGCAACGACCTGCGCCAGCTTAAAGTTATTGCTGGGATCCGGGCCGCCCTCCTTGACGGCAACGGCGATCTCCCTGCCGATGATCGTAAAGATCTTGCCTTTTGCGGCGTCATTTTTTTCTTTCTTATGTTTAATATTGGCAAACTTTGAATGTCCTGACATGTAATCTTCTCTCCTTCGTCTTTTATGCTGTTATAATATCATTTTTCTTTCGTTTCTTCAACCGTCATATCGGTATTTTCTTCGCCGT
The DNA here is from genome assembly GCA_023663085.1 of Ruminococcus sp. Lineage (GTDB taxonomy): Bacteria > Bacillota > Clostridia > Lachnospirales > Lachnospiraceae > UBA3282. The sequence continues at coordinate 47,922 of JAMPIB010000009.1, forward strand.
CCTCCATTTCCGGTACTTTGGAGGCCATGACGCTCTGTATCATCCTGTCTTTGACATCCAGTATCCGGAAACAATACCCCTGCGCAACAAACTCAAATTCTTCGCCTTCTTCCGGTATGTGTTCGAGTCTGGAAATGACAAAACCGTTGACGGTATCAAAATTATCTTCCTCCAGAGAAATATCCAGTTGCTCTTCGAGTTCTTCCAACGGCATCATACCGTCGATGATATATTCATCCTGACCGCTTTCCTTGATATAACTTTCTTCTTCATCATATTCATCCTGAATATTGCCGACGATCTCTTCGAGGATATCTTCTAAAGCTAACAGTCCCGCCGTCTGTCCGTATTCGTCGATAACGATGGCCATCTGTATCTTTTCGCTCTGCATGGTCTTTAACAGGTCGTCTATTTTCCTCGTCTCCGTAATGAATAAAGGCTCTCTTAACAGCCCTTTTATCTTGCCGATCGGTTTCGAGGCCATCTTTTCATTCATCTGCATCCGCATGACGTCCTTTAAATGCAGGATGCCGACTATATGGTCTATCGTTCCTTCGTATACGGGAAAACGGCTGTTGTGTTCTTCGAGGATAAAAGCCGCCGCCTCCGATAACGTCACGCTGCAATCGAGCGCTATCATATTGTTGCGGTTTACCATGATGTCCTTGGCTTCTTTTTCCCCGTATTCAAAGATATTGGTTATCATTTCCGCTTCGCTGGCCAGTAAAACGCCCTGTTCGTGCCCGGTATTGACTAAAGAAAGTATCTCTTCTTCCGTCACGTCCGCAGTCTCATCAAGTCCCTTGATGCCAAAAAGCTGTAAAATGCCCCTGGCCGTGATGGATACGAAGGCCGTAAAAGGCGCCACGATACGCGTATAATAATAAATTGGCGTAATACACAGACGCATCCACATATCGGGATATCTGGAAGCCGCTTTTCTGGGGATCAGCACGCCGAAAATAAGCACTATGTACAGCAGACAGACTGTTACTACGATCCCGGTCAGCACGGCCAGCAGTTTTATGTGCCATCCCTGTAATCCGCTTATATTGGTAACGGCCAGACGATATACCACATAACTGAAATACTGGTGCAGTCTGTACAGGTACAGCGCGCCAAAAAGCATATTGACCGTTACGATACCAAGCTGGATGGCGTTTGTATACTTGGCCGGGTTATCAATTATATACTGCAATCTGGCCGCCTTTTTATCAGATTCTTTGTAAAGATCGTCTTCCTCCTGTCTTTTGCGGTTCTGGATGGCGGATGTAAAGCCGTAAACGATCATCTCCAGAAACAGCAGCAGTAAAAAAATGACAGCCGTACCGGGTCGTATCAGATCATCTTCCATATATTATGTTCCCTCTCTTTCTTTTCTCCAACTGTAAAAAATCCTTTTTCACACTTCTCTTATGTACCAAGTTCAAGACTTACCATAAGGCCCGTATTGACCTCTTTCATGATCTCCTGATCCAGATGACATACTCTGTCTTTCAGACGCTTCTTGTCAATGGTGCGGAGCTGTTCAAGCAGAATAACAGAGTCTTTTACCATATCATATTTATTGGCATTCAATTCAATATGGGTAGGCAGTTTGGCCTTGTTCATCTTGGAGGTGATGGCCGCACAGATCACCGTCGGGCTGTGTTTGTTCCCGATATCGTTCTGGATGATGAGCACCGGTCTGACGCCGCCCTGTTCCGAACCGATCACCGGCCGTAAGTCAGCATAATAAATATCTCCTCGTTTCATATCACACACTTCCTTCAATCAATCTAGCAATTCTAACTGACAGCAATAGTATTGCCAATTTTTCTGAAGGTATACGCATAAAGCTAACCGAAATCTTTATAATAATCTTTCGTGCATAAGATACGGCCCTCTTTTAAGTAGACTCTCGGTATTCTCTTTCCAAGGTTGCAGACAAATTCATAATGAAATCGTCCTGAGAGTGCGCCGAGTTCTTCTAACGTGATCTGCTCCGGTCCGTCTTTTCCTATCAGCGTAACTTCCGTTCCGGCTTTTGCCTGCGGAATGTCATCTATATCTATCATAAACTGATCCATGCAGATTCGGCCGATGATCGGCGCTCTTTTCCCATAAACGAGCACATATCCTTTATTGGATAATCCGCGCGCATAGCCGTCCGCATAACCTACCGGCACTGTCGCTATCCGCATCTTTCGCGGCGCGGTAAAGATTCCGCCATAGCTTATGGACATGCCCTTTTCTATTTCCTTACAGTAGATGATGCGGCTCTTTAACGTAAGCGCAGGGGATAGAGATATCCTGTCTCTATGTACTTCCTCCGAAGGCCACAGGCCATATAAGGCGATCCCGGCCCGCACCATGTTCATATTCATCTTTTTTAAGTCAATGATCGCGGCGCTGTTGGAGCAATGTCTGACCGGAATCCGATATCCAAGTTCCGTTTCTATCCTGCCACAAAATTGACTAAATCGGTCAAACTGTATCTCCGTATAGGTTTTATCAGTTTCATCCGCCTTGGCAAAGTGGGTAAAGAGCCCCTCCACTTCTATCTTTTCATACGATAAGGCTTTTTTTACAAAAGCAAAGCCCTTATCGTCCGGGAAAATACCGATCCGTCCCATGCCGGTATCCACTTTGATATGGATCTTCGCTCTGATTCCGAGTTTATCAGCGCATTCGGAGATTTCCGCCAGCATATCTTCGCAAAATACCGTGATACGGATATCGTTTTTAATCATTTCTTCATAGCTGTAAGGAAAAGTATATCCTAAGACCAGGATGGGTTTCTTTAACCCCGCAGCCCGCAATATCATGCCCTCTTCGGGCGTCGCGGTCGCATAACCGGCCACATAGTCCAGTGTTTCCAGTTCCCTGCCGACCGGCACGGCCCCGTGTCCGTAACCATCCGCCTTTAATACCGCCATAATTTTCGTATCCGGCGAGATATTGCCTCTCATCTGTTCCATATTGGCACGAACGGCGTCCAGATCCACCGTCGCATACACTCTCTGATATTGTTCTAACATTTTAATGATCGTACCCTTCTTTCAGCCTGCGATATTTGTGCTGCAGGCACAGATTGTCAATCAACCTCTGACGTCCGCCTCTTTAGAAGCGCATTCTTTTAAGACTTCCGGCAGGCCGGTAATGATATCGGTCGCGGTCATCGCATACTGTCCAAGACGTGCCGCCGCTTTATCACCCGCCAGACCATGCAGATAAACGCCGCTTACAGCAGCTTCTTCCGCCGCCATGCCCTGCGCGATAAGCCCGGTCAGCATCCCGGCCAGTACATCCCCGGAGCCTGCCGTCGCCATTCCCGGATTCCCGGATGTATTCAGATAAAACATATCTTTACCCGGAACGGCCACTACTGTCCGGGCATCCTTGCAGACCACGATACAGCCCGTTTTATCCGCCAACTGTTGCGGGTAATCGCTTATATGCGCCGCGGCCTCTTTTACAGAACAGCCAAAGAGTCTGGCAAATTCGGCAAGATGCGGCGTTAAAATAATCTCCCGTCCGCGCGCCTTAAAATCCGCCCCGTCTGCTGCCAACAGATTCAGCGCGTCTGCATCTATCACCATTGGCAGCGTACTTATTTCCATACAATACCGCAACATCCATGCGGCTTCTTTCCCCGTTCCGATACCCGGCCCGATCAAAATGCAGTCCGCCCACTCATGCGCCTGTCGGAAAGCTTCTAAAAATATTTCATCAAATACCTCATCCGGCTCCTCTTCCTGCCAGAGCGCCGTATCATAGACCATCACCATAGCCTCCGGCAGTCTCTGCTGTATCGCCGCGCGGTTTTTAATAGAAGTTATCATTTTTACCATTCCTGCGCCTATCCGCAGAGCGCTTTCTCCGGCCATGAGCGCCGCGCCGCATATCGTATCGTTTCCCGCGATCACCAGCACTTTTCCAAAGGTGCCCTTGTTGCCCTCCGGCCTTCTGGCGGGCAGGCATATGTCCTTTAACGACGTATAAGTATAGGCGCCGGGTACTTTGCCCAGAAAACTATATTCATCAATCCCCATCTGTCCGCATACGATTTTACCACAATATCCTGCGCCCGGATAGAGCAACTCTCCTAATTTAAGAAAACCATAGCTTACAGTCAGATCGGCGCATACCGCCGTCCCCATTATCCGGCCGTCATCCGCCTGTACGCCGGAAGGGATATCCGCCGCGCAGACATAAGCCTCCAGCGCATTTATCGCATCAACAGCCTCTTTGTAGATGCCTTCTATATCTCTCGTAAGTCCGATGCCGAATATTGCATCAATTACTATATCATATTCACCTTCCGGGATTCTGTCATAAGGCTTTATGCCATACTGCGCCAGGATCTCTAATTGCAGTCTTGTCTCCTCCGTACACTTCTCATAAGCGCCCAGCAGTACAAAATCCACAGTAAAACCACGGCGAAGCAAAAGCCGTCCGATCGCCAGTCCATCGCCGCCATTATTCCCGCACCCGGATACGACAAGGACTTTTGACGCCGCATCGCCTTTTTCTTTTAAAAGGGCCTCCACACTCACGAGCGCTGCCCGTTCCATTAAGACAACCGCCGGGAGCTTCAGATACTCTACCGTATTGTTATCATATTGCTTCATTTCCGCCTGCGTCACAAGATATTCCATACCGGATCCGTTTCCTTCCCGCAAAAGGCGCCAAAATCTCATGACTTTGGCGCGTTATTGTTTTTTCTGCTTTTCTTAGCCTGTTTGTCTTTGCCCGATTTATCCTGCGGACGATATTTCATATCGAAAAGCTCTATCACATCCGCCCCGAAAATATCGTGCATATAGGTATAAAGCTGGTTGTTCATTTCCTCTTTTTCCTGCTTTCTGACTGCTTTTTTCTTTAATTCACGGCGCATTTCCCGTATCCAGGTATCTAACGCCTCAATCTCCCTTGTATTTTCCTGTATCTTTTTGTAACAGACTTCCATGGACGCTAACATCAGTTCGCGGTTTACTTTATCAATCCTGCGCGGCAGCTGCACGAGTTCTTCCTCATAAGCATCTGTCTTCTCGCTGCATTCTTTCACAAGCCGCTTATGCTCCGACATATCATGGAGGAGTTTTTTATTATCAGGATCTTTGACACGCTCGTCCGCAAGATGGACTATTTCATCCATTAGCTTTTTCTTTATTTTTCTGATATCCTTGCTTTCCGTATTCAGCTTTCCCTGTCTCTTGACTAATGTAGTCAATTCATTTTCCAACTTCTGGATAGTCGGCGTGATCTCTGTCTGGGTAAAAAGTTTGTGCCACTTATTATCAAGAGTCAGTATGGGAATCTTTTTCCCGGATAATGCAGTTTTAAAGTTTTCATCCCTGTTCGCCATAAAGTCACATCCTCTCCCCGAATACTCTTATTATATTCTATCTGCTAAAAATTGTAAACTATTTGACAGTGGTCTTTATGGCCTGTTAAACTATAGGGTAATGTAGAAAAAAATAAGGAGCTGTTTTCATGATACTTTCTGTCAGCAATATACATAAATCATTTGAAGAAGTGCCGGTTTTACAAAATGTGTCCTTCCATATCGAGGATCACGAGAAAGCGGCCATCGTGGGCATCAACGGCGCGGGAAAAACGACGCTTCTGCGTATCATCATAGGAGAACTTGCGGCTGATAACGGCGTTGTCACGCTCTCCAAGGATAAGAGTGTCGGCTATCTGTCCCAGCATCAGACCGTGAACGGAGAAAATACCATCTATGACGAACTGCTCAGCGCCAAACAGGATATCATTGATTTAGAGCGCCGCATCCGCTCTACGGAACTACAGATGAAAAAAGCCGAAGATGAGCATCTCGACGGACTTATGGAGACTTATGCCAAACTGACGCACGCCTTTGAAGCCGCTAACGGCTATGCCTATAAAAGCGAAGTGACCGGCGTCTTAAAGGGCCTCGGTTTTACGCAGGAAGACTTTACCAAATCCGTGGATACCCTCTCCGGCGGCCAGAAGACCCGCGTGGCTTTAGGTCGGCTTTTACTGGTAAAACCCGACCTCATTATTCTGGACGAACCGACCAACCACCTCGATATGTCCTCCATCACCTGGTTAGAGACTTATCTGCTCAACTATAAGGGCGCGGTTATCATTGTTTCCCACGACCGCTATTTTCTGGATCGCATCGCCGGAAAGATCATCGAACTGGATAATACCAGAGCGACTGTTTTTACAGGCAACTATTCCGCTTATGCCCTCAAAAAAGAACAACTGCGTATCGCACAGTATAATGCCTATATGAACCAGCAGCGCGAAATCAGACATCAGGAAGAGGTCATTGATAAATTAAAATCGTTTAACCGTGAAAAATCTATCAAGCGCGCCGAGAGCCGCGAAAAGATGCTGAATAAAATTGAAGTACTGGATAAACCGACGCAGGTGCGCTCCGATATGCACCTGCATCTGGAACCGCGCATTGCCAGCGGCAATGATGTTCTGGAAGTGGAAAATATCTCCAAATCATTCGATAAACTGACCCTGTTTGAAGAACTGTCTTTCAGCGTAAAAAGAGGCGAACACATTGCCATTATCGGCGATAACGGAACCGGCAAAACAACGATATTAAAGATGATAAACGGCCTGCTTACGCCCGATTCCGGTTCAATCCGCCCCGGTACGAATGTTGAGATCGGCTATTACGATCAGGAACATCATGTCCTGCATCCCGAAAAGACTTTATTTGAAGAGATCTCCGACGATTATCCGACGCTCAACAATACGCAGATCCGTAATACGCTGGCCGCTTTTCTTTTCACAGGAGATGACGTTTTCAAAAAAATAGAATCCTTAAGCGGCGGGGAACGCGGCCGCCTCTCGCTGGCCAAACTGATGCTGTCGGAATCCAATTTTTTAATCCTCGACGAGCCGACCAACCATCTGGATATCATGTCCAAGGAGATACTCGAAGACGCCATCAACGCCTACACCGGCACCGTGTTATACGTCTCCCACGACAGATATTTTATCAACAGAACCGCTTCGCGCATCTTATGTCTCGACCAGCGGACGCTGACACAGTATCTGGGCGATTATGAATATTATCTGGAAAAAAAGGAAGAACAGCTTGCCCGGCAAACGAAAGTCTCCGCAGAAAATGCTTCCGCCGGGAAGTTTTCTGCCGGAAAGTCTTCTACGGGAAAAGACGCGTCTTCTACGCTTTCGCAGGCGGAATCGGAAAATAAACAGGACTGGAAAAGCCAGAAGGAACAACAGGCGGTAAAGCGTAAAAAAGAGAACGATCTTCGCAAATGCGAAGAGGCTATTGAGAAACTGGAGCAGAGAAATACCCGAATCGACGAACTGATGGCCGCGCCGGAAGTCTGTACGGATGTCGCAAGATTACAGGAACTGGTGAAGGAAAAAGAGGCAAATGAGGCGGAGTTGGAGGCGTTGTATGAGAGGTGGGAAGAGTTGTCGGAGTGAGAAAACCTTCCTAGTATCTTTTATATACGTCGCCGCGATTATCAATATTCTCTATATTAATCAGTCTTATCTCATTATCAATCATATAGAGGATCCGATAATCGCCAACACGCAGACGATATAAATTATGACCGCTTAATTTTTTTATATCCGTTCCATCCGGTAATTTATAAATTGCCTTATACAATCTTAACCGCTGAGATTTATCCTGCTTATCAAGGAATTTTTGCGCCGCTTTTTCAAATCTAATCTCGTAAGTCCTCATAAGTCAATCCATCCTTTTTCAGCAGTTCTTCCAATGTAACAGTTGCTCCGTCATTATTCTTTTTCGCATCCTCAATCATCCGTAAATCCCATTTATCCGGAACAACTTCTTCCACTAACAAGTCTTTGATACTATTTAACATATCAACAACATAGGTCAATTTATAATCCGGAATATTATTAATAAACTGTATTATCTGTTCTTTATTACTCATATACTACCGCCTTTCGCATATTGTTATATATAATATACCAAATCCAGATTATTTTTGCCACATTCTATTTGACTATTCACCTATTAGTTTCCTAAGCCATCGCGTCTAATGTTCCACGCACCGCCCTGATGAAATCCTCACTGTTTAATACCGTGACATCCTTTAACGAGGTGATGAGCGCCAGATCTTTCGTCATTCTGCCGCTTTCGATGGTCTGGATGGTGGCCTGTTCGAGTCTGTCGGCGAAGGTCATCAGATCGGGAATATTATCCAGTTCACCGCGTTTTCTCAGAGCGCCCGTCCAGGCGAATATCGTTGCAACAGAGTTGGTCGAGGTTTCTTCGCCTTTTAAATGCTTGTAGTAATGGCGCTGTACGGTTCCGTGGGCCGCTTCGTATTCATATACGCCGGTGGGCGATACCAGTACGGAAGTCATCATGGCTAAAGAGCCGAATGCAGAAGATACCATATCGCTCATGACATCACCGTCATAATTTTTGCAGGCCCAGATAAAACCGCCTTTGGCCTTCATAACGCGCGCTACGGCATCATCAATCAAGGTATAGAAATACTCGATGCCGGCCTCTTCAAACTTCTTTGCATATTCTTTTTCATAAATATCCTGGAAAATATCTTTAAAGTTATGGTCGTATTTCTTGGAAATGGTATCTTTGGTCGCAAACCACAGATCCTGCTTCGTATCCAGCGCATAGTTAAAACATGCTCTGGCAAAACTTGTGATGGACTTGTCCGTATTGTGGATGCCCTGCAGGATACCGGAACCCGTAAAATTATGTATAGTCTCGCGGATCTCGGTGCCATCTTCTCCTGTAAAAACAAGTTCCGCCCTGCCGGGGCCGGGCACTTTGATCTCTGTATTTTTGTAAACGTCTCCGTAAGCATGTCTGGCTAAGGTGATCGGTTTTTCCCAGTTTCTGACGCAGGGTTCGATGCCTTTTACAACGATGGGCGCACGAAATACCGTTCCATCTAAAGCGGCTCTTATCGTGCCGTTAGGACTTTTCCACATTTCTTTCAGATTATATTCCGTCATTCTGGCCGCGTTAGGCGTGATCGTCGCGCATTTTACGGCAACACCGTATTTTTTGGTGGCTTCGGCAGAATCCAATGTCACTTTATCATCTGTTTCGTTTCTGTGTTCGAGGCCCAGATCGTAATATTCTGTTTTCAGATCAATGTAAGGTAACAACAGTTCCTCTTTTATCATCTTCCAGAGGATCCTTGTCATTTCATCTCCATCCATTTCAACTAAAGGGGTCGTCATTTTAATCTTTTCCATTTACTGTTCTCCTTTTCCTGTCTGTTATATCCCATTATGTTCTGCCTGCTGTCCTTCACAGCCTCTGTGCTCCTTGAGCAGTCTGCCTGTTACTTATTGTGCATTCTCATCATATATCTCATAAAATCCATTTTTTACCATATTATCATAGGCGTTGATGATGTGACGGTTGGCAAGCTGCTCCGCCTTGGCGGCGTCTTTTTCCTTGATAGCCTCCATGATCTGCCTGTGTTCGTCATTGGACGCTCTTCCACGGGTATTCTTGGAGAGGGTCTTTTGTCTGACACGCAGTACATAACCATGGAAATCCTTTAAGAGATGTTCTAACATCTTGGAACCGCAGGCATTATACAAAATATCATGAAAACGATTATCCAGTTCCGCCATCTGATCCATATGTCCTTTATCGGCATGAAACTCGGCCAGATAGATATTTTCTTCCATCTCCTCCAACTGTTCTTTGGTGATCTTCTCCGTCGCCATCCTTGCGCAGAGTCCCTCCAGAAGAGAACGTATCATATAAATATCTTCCACATCTTTAGCCGTGATCCCCGTCACATAAGCGCCCTTATTGGGGATGATCTGGATAAGACCTTCTAATTCCAACTGCCTGAACGCCTCTCGAACAGGCGTTCTGCTTACACCCAGTTCCTCTCCAATCGCCACTTCTTTTAATTCCTCATGCTCCCTGTATTTACCACTCAGGATATCTTCTCTGATCTTCTGGAAGACTCTGCCGTGCAGGGAGTATTTATCATTCACTGTCTGTTTGATATCATAACCACTCATTGTATTTGCCTGTCTTTCTTTTTCTCGTATAATTGTATACAATCCTGCGGCTTGTGTCAAGTCATGTTATTCTGAGAACAGCCGTTCAATATCCAGCATCCCCCACCCCTGCTTATTCCAGGAATCACCCAGATCCCTGGCACTGTAGACAATCTTACGCTTTACCTGCTCGTTATTGAGATACGGATATTTTTGCAAAAGCAGCGCCGCGGCCCCGGATACAACAGGCGCGGCCATAGAAGTGCCGCTTTTTTTTACATACCCGCTCCCGCGGTTACTACAGGAAACAATATCTGTGCCGGGCGCTACAACGTCCGGCTTGCGATAAAGAATAGAATTATCACCCCTGCCGGAATAATTTTCGCACAGGTTACTGCGGTTACCAAAATAACCGTCCTCATGGCAGCCTACCGTGATCACTTTACGGCTGTTTCCAAGCGGTGAAATTGTACCGTCCTTCGGCCCGTCATTTCCTGCCGCGCAGACAACGACAATTCCGGATTTCCAGACGGCCTCTAAAAGCCCGACGACTGCTTCTACTTTACTTTTTTCATTGGGATTACCGATACCGACCGAGATATTTAAGACGCGGATATGATGATGCAGACGATTCTGCATGACCCACAACAGACCATGATACATACTCTCAATAGAACCTTCGCCGTTCTGATCTAAAACTTTTCCGATACAAAAAAGGCATCCCGGTGCGATACCTCTGTATCTTCCGTTCGACATAAGGCCGTTCCCGCCGATACATCCGGCGACATGTGTACCATGCCCGCTGTCGTCATATAACCGGCTTCTATGATTGACAAAATCATGAAAGGCCAATACCCGTCCCGCCAGATCCGGGTGTTCATAAAAACCCGTATCCAATACTGCTACCGTGACCGGCCCGCCCTTACAGGATAGCTGGATCCGTTCGCTGCAGCCAAGCTGATTTCTAACGCGATACATAAAAAACTCCCGGCTTTTTCCTTATTTTATGCCGGGAGGTTTTATTCGGTTCCTTTTATTCAGTATATCCGTTTCCGCCTGCCATTATAGAAAAACAGCGCCAGCCCCGTGAATAATAATCCGACGCACAAAAACCACTTCGGATGGATGCTGTAATCTCCGGTATCGGGAGACGCATCCTTATTGCCGGTAGAAAGACTGTTAAAGACTGCCTGCCCGTTATTTACAACAGCCGTATCACCCGATACATAATTATAAATACCATACGAAGAAAAATGACTCGCCGTAAATGAAACGCTGTTCATCCCCTCTGTAGACGTAAGTCTGCTGGGAACTTCTTCCAACTGCCCGTTGGCGTCCAGACAGACGACATGCAGGTTTTCTTCACTGACACCGTTTGGCATCGGTATGCTGATCTCCATCGACTGTCTGCCAAGACCAGTGATGGGCACAAGCGTATCTGCTTCACAAAGGGTAATCTCAAAAGCACACAGATGCGACGGCGACTTATTACCATAGATTTCACGGTATGCGTCCGTGATCGCGCTCTTACCTCCGGCGCTGTCCACGATTTCCAGAATATAACCTTTTTCTGCACCATCTAACACCGCGTTTGCCAATCCGGCATTTTCAATCACATTACTGCTGACACGAACTGTAACGCCCGGCTGTGAAGCCGCAACAGCCACACCCTCCGACCCTTCGGCCGGAATCCGCACTTTATCAATTTTATAATCCCTGCCGCCGACAGTCACCATATCCGGATAGTATACGAGCGATTCACCGTTATTTAGCATCTTCCGGATGCTCAATACTTTAGCGCCATCCTGCATGGCCTCATTACAGATGATCCCCCTGAAACCGAGCACACTCGCATCAAGGACCGTATCCGTAAAAGATACTGCACTGTCCGGTACAACGGCTACTTTAATCCCGTTAAATGCCAGATCTCTGTACTCTTCATTATATATTTTACCGGAAGAGGCTTCATACGAGAGTCTGGGCAGAGAAGTCCCTTCAAAAATCACAATACCGTTTCCTGCTTCTTTTACAGAATCAGCCACATCAAATGCTCTGAGCCCGATTTCCTCCACGGATGCCGGAATCCTTATCGTCTGAAGCGGACAGCCCAGATAAGCCCTGTCCTTGATACATCTGACCATGGAACCGCCTTCGATCTCCGAAAGCGCAGAACATCCTGCAAAAGCGCCTTCACCAACTACTTCCACACTCGCAGGCAGAACCGCTTTCGTGATACCGGAATAGTCCGCAAACGCTCCCGGCCCGATCGTCTTCACGCCGTCGGGTATCGTCACAATACTGCTGTTTCCGCGGTAAGCAAGTAAAATCCCATCTCCGACCACCAGAAAATCACCGGAACCGTTCTGTTTCCAGTTCTGGAGCCAGGGCGTATTATCAAACGCCGACGGTTCAATTTCTGTTACCGTGCTTGGAATGACTACATTAGTCAATCCAGCACAATGATAGAATGCCGCATACCCAATCTTTTCCAGACCTTCCGGGAGTACCGCCTCCGTAATACCCGATCTGGCAAAAGCAAAATCACCGATCTCGATAATCGTATCCGGTATCTCTATGGAAGACCTGCTGTCATTATAATAAGCCTGATCCGCGATCACGGAGTCATTCACAACCGTATATTTGGGGAAAGAAGAACCTTTCTTCCCACCGTTACCAGAAATACTGGCAATCGTCTCACCTGTTTCGCCGGTAGCGATCCCCGTTATCTGTGACAGATCGACTTCACCCGAATTGACGGTAGCCGACGCATTATCTACGAAAACAAATGCTTCATTCCCAACAATCCTGGACTTACCGACTACAGAAGCATCCTCTTCTGATTCCAGCGGATTGATATGCGTTACTTCATGATAATAATCCACTTCCAAAGGAGGCTCATCTTCCTGACTGTCATCATCTGTTATGGCTTCATTTACGGTATCTATAGCGGTATCTTCATATTCTGCGACCTCAATATCTTCCAGTACCAGATTATCTGCAAAATTCTTAGCCACGCTGCCTTCCGCCGCGTCAATCTTTAATTTCGTACAGCCGTCAAATGCCGTGCTGTGTATGGAACTGACTGATATCGGTATCGCGATCCGTCTTAAACGGATACAGTCTTCAAAGGCTTTTAAACCGATGGTATTGACAGAATAAGGAATCGTTACATTCGTCAGATTACAGCAGTTAGAAAAAGCGTAGGCGGAAATCTCACTGACGCTGCCGCTGATATCCACGCTTTGCAGATTCTTATCTCCCCAGAAAGCATACGGAGATACTTTAGTGATCGTAGCCGGCATTGTATACGCCGTACCCGGCCTTCCGGACAATACCGCATATAATGTACTCCATCCATCTTTATTATAGATAGCTCCATTTTCACAGGTGAAATTCGGGTTGCCGCTACTGAATTCCACATTTGACAGGGAAATATCCCCTGCAAAAACAGCATTGCCCAATGATTTTAAACCGGAGCCGACCTTGACGCCGGTAAGCGATGGACAATCCGCAAAAGCGGCCTGTTCTATTGTTTCTACAGAATCGGGAATCGTTACGGACTGTAACTGCGGACAACCTCTAAATGCACCGGAACCGATGCTTGTCACATTTTCACCAATGATGATATTTTTCAAATAGGCGTTTCCGGCAAAAGCATCCGCCTCTATTTTTTCCACATAATTAGAAATAGACACGTTCTCAGCCGTGCCTGAATACTTGATCAATGTAGTTCCATTCATCTGAAAATCGGATGAAGAAGCGGTATCCGTATCGACCGCTTCTACATCTGATACAGGTATCTGTGTGATGGCGATTGCCACCGCCATCAACAGAGCACCTATACATTTTCTAATTTTCTTCCCCATAGGAATCTCCCAGGAATCTTATACTTATACTTCTTATACTGTTTTGACCGCTGCTTTTCTGTCCTTTTTCATAAACAGAATGATCGACAGGCAGGCAAGGCCAAGTGACAAGAACCACTTCGGATGAATCGGATCGCCGGTCTTAGGCGTTGTATCCAACAGACCCTCTGACAGATTCTGTGTATTCACATAAATCGTATACGGTGAGAAGTGCGTCGCCGTAAAGCTGATACATGGAACACCACTGATCGTCGTAAATCTCTCCGACATATCCTCTAACTGATCCGATACGACTGCACCCATCATATTATTACCGCCGTAGGTGATCAGTGCATCCGGTAACGGTATTGTAATATCAACCGTCAGCCCTGTTGTATCTGTAATCTTCGTCGTTCCCGTCGAATCATACAGGCTGATATCCATTGCATAATACAGGATATCATCAAGATTTCCATACTTATTGGTCAAAGCATTCACAACTGCCTGTGTCGCCTCCGGTGTCTCGGAAATCTTCACAATAAAGTTATCTGTAGAACCGTTTACATTGGCCGTTGCCAAATCCTTATTACTGATACCCGGTTTGGTGATATCAACTCTTGTATTGCCGTTATTATCAGCCGTACTTACCGGTGTCGTATTCGTGGAAACGGTTCCCGCGCCTACCGGAGTCGGTGTCGGTGCAGACGGTGTGCCGGCTTCAAATTCCGCCGTTACAAGGACATTATTATCAGGCATGGTGAACGTCGTTGCCGAAGCAAGTACCATTACCAGATTAACGCCGTTCGATTCTGTCCTCCACTGTTTAAACTTCTGCCCATCCGGTACATCCGCTACGATAATAACTGTTTCTCCAACTGCATAACTGCCACTTCCGTAACCGTTTACAACCGTAACCGTATGTCTTGCAGCCGCTCCGGAACTTGTCGAAGAAGTCGAAGCGCTGGTTGACGTTGTACTTGTAGAGCTGCCAGCGGTCGTCCCACTACCACCCGAAGCCGTTGTGCCGCCGCTTGTCGTTCCCGTACCGGTACCGCTGCTGCTGTCTACTTCATAAAGTGCGACAATCGACATATTCTTAGTGACATTCGTACTCTCCTCACTGAATCTTAAGAAGGTATAACCTTCATGGAACTTATAAGCAGGTTCTACCGCCGCTTCACCCTCCGGAATAAGCTGTGTAGGGCCAAGCTGTTCTCCAGTAACGCCATCGAGGAAGATAACAATATAGTTGCCGTCTACCGTACCGTTCAGAGAACTGAATTTAGCAATAACATCTACATTTTGCGTGATCGGATCATTATAGATATCTACTCCGTTTGTTCCAATCCAACCTTCAAAGCGATAACCTTCATGTACCGGTGTCTCCGGTATCTGATTTCTCCTCAAGTAGCCACCGCCGTCAGCACTACTTTCTACCTGTGTCGCACTGATCAGTGTACCATCCATATCGTAGAACTTGACGTCCCACAGATTTCCTATATCTCTCCAGACAAGATCGTACTGCTCGCCGTATGTCTTTGCATAACGCTGTGCAGAAGAATCGTCATAAGTAACCAGATAAGTGGTTGTTTTATTAGGATCTGCTTCAAACGCATCTGTCGAAATAAACACTTCTCTGCCCGGAATCTTCAGGATATTTAGCTTATTATCTCCCGCGAAAGCTCCCGCATCAATCTTATTAACAGATGTAGGAAGATCAACTTCTATTAATGACGAACAATCTCTAAAGCAGTTCTCCGGAATCCGTGCAAGCCCTTTAGCCTCTCCGAGATTGATCTCTGTCACATAAGTACAGGCATCAAATGCCTCCGAGGCAATTTCCGTCACATTCGGAAGGACAGAATCCGATACATCGGATACAAGCGTGTTGTCGTTATTTTTTCCTCTTGTTTCCAGACATTCTTCCAGCGTATAAGTTTCGGCATCATTTTTTGAATATAAAATTCTGCTCTGTGCCAGATACTTCGGATTATCTTCTGCAATACTAAGTGATGTCAGGGAAGTACAGCCTCTAAACGGCAGCTTATTGATCTCCGTACATGCCGATCCGATGCTGACGCTCTTTAAATTCTCACAACTGTCAAAAGCATAATCCGGCAGATACGTAACCTGATTCAGATCAATGGATTCCAGACGGTCATTTCCCTTGCTTAGAATCGTATCACCTTCACCGCTCAACTTATCATTATAATCACCGCTGAACAAACCGCCCTGTATATCTTTAATACGATCTGCCCCCAGCGCACTGTCACTGTTATTGGTATAGTACATGGAATAGGTATCTGTTCCAAGTTTATCACGGTTTAAATAATTAGACACATTTCCGTTATTTGCACCGCTGCGCATATAGCCGTTGACATCAATCGACGTTACGCCATCGGGCACGGTAATATTTTTGGTGGCATTTAACAGATCCCATTCTTCCTGTGTATAGGTCTGATAGGGGCCAAAAATTTCCGCCGTATTCGTATAATTATTATAGACATTATACGGATATTTTTCAAAATAAGCATCTGGTCTGCCCGATGCCGCATGAGCCGTTATTGGCTCAAACAACCAGTCAAATGCCGAACTGTCGGCTTTTGCCGTGCTTCTGGTCGTAGCAAACGTATTACAGAATGTCGTTGATACCCAAGGGCCATATATTTCAAAGTTTGTATATAACTTATCAATATCATCCTGTGTTTTTGCATTTTCCCAAGCATTCCTGAACTGCTCACGTTTGCCATCGTACTGCGTGCTGGAATAAAGACTTTCATAAGTTGTTTTCATGAAATTCCTATAATATTCCGCTTTATCAAAGGTAGGCGTTATATAGACACCATTCTTTACCGCATAGGATTCACCCAGAATATTTTCAATCTGGTCATATTTCGGATAATCCAGCAGGGTCACCTGCCCTGTGCCGTTATCACGCATAACTGTCAGATTAGAGGGTGAAAGGCTCTTATAACATACTCTGATACCTCTGTTCATATCATCAATGATATTTGCAGGATCCATAGCCCATGTAAAAGGCTGGTATGCTGTATTGATCGGGCCGTGGAATGTCAGTTCCGTACTGTTCGTCTGGAACGCATTAGTACCCACTTTAAAATCCGCTACAGCTCCATCCGGCGTATTAAAATAAACATCTATCAATGATATACAATTTTGAAAAGCATTGTCACCAATATTTCTGACAGAGTTACCAACATAAACTCTCTGTAAATTTCCCCAGCCCGCAAAAACAGAATTTTCTATAGAAGCAATCTGGGAATCATCCTGTAATGTCAATGTACGGACAACAATACTCATCTTACGGCTGTCCTTTTCATTGGCATCATTCGCAAAGCAGTCCGAAGCAATTCCCGTTACCGTCGTTCCTGCCACTTCCGCCGGAATGATCAGATCAACAGAACCCGGTGCCTTACCATCTGTCAGCTTCGGATTCAGCATACAGGAAATCAAGACACCATTTTCATCTATGCTTTCCAGATAATCGCCATCACTTACTTCAATATATTTTTTGCCATTCAGATAATATACATACGGTATATTGGGTACTGGAGCGCCATTTTTGGTGGCCGCCAATGAAGTATACGCATCCCACGTAGATGTTCTGGGATATGCAGGTACTTTATTGGAGGGTAATGTATACGGTGGGCCCTGTACATAAAAGTCGGGATTGGAAACCGATTCAAATAATGTCGGTTCAAATGTTGCAAAACCACAGGAAGTTCCAGTATCCGGGAAATTCACCCACTCTAATCCGATACAATCTTTGAACAGATGCTCCGGCACTTCCGTTTCATCCGACATACCATAAGCAGACGGCATCGTTACATGCTGAAGATTCGTCCTGCCTGCCAGTACATAATCTCCTAATCCTTTTCCTTTGGCCGAACCGTTCGCATTATATCTTCTTTCTTCTGTAATCCGGGAGGGGAAAACAAAGTCCGTCATACCGCCCGAAATATTATTCCATACGGCAAACGCCGCTTTTCCTATTGTTGTAACATTGACCAGCGTATTGCCTGTCGTATCCGATCCCAGATTGAAATTGACCGTATTCAAACCGCCATCATTATAAAAAGAGAAATCATCCAATGTGATCTCACCGGTACAACGCGAGAAATCCACGGTACGAAGCAAGGTACAATCCGCAAAGGCTCCTGCTCCAATATACTGAAGCTGGGAAGGGAAAGAAATCTCCTGTAGATTCGTTACCCCATAAAACGCTTCCGCACCGATCCGCTCAATACCATTTTCCAGTTCAACTGTCGCAAGGTTCGGACAGTTTTTAAAAGCATGATTCCCGATATTGGTCAAGTTTACCATTTTAATTGACGTAATATAGGAATGTTCAAATGCGCTGTCACCAATATATTTAAGCGCAGATGGCAGCTCTACATTAACAACGTTCTGTACATCCTTAAACGCATTATCCGCAATGCCAAGGAAGGAAGTCTTGGTAACTGCCTTAAATCCAAGATCATCATCCCATACAGGGTCTTTGTTTGTCATATCTATTTTCTTGGGTACATAGGAAAATACGGTAGTCGATCCGCCGGATACCGTTGTTCTTTCCGAGTCGGCTACTCTCATCAAAATATAGCCGCTGAGTCCCCGTGTTTTATCGCAGTAATACAGGCGCCAGCTTTCTTCATCATTATCGCTGCTAAAATCCGCCGCAGTCTTTTCTACTTTCTCCGGCGCCTTCGGTTTTGGGCCAATCCGATTTTCTATCTCAGCATCCGATAAGGTAGTGCCTGCCGCTAAACCATTGAGTAAATTATTATAAGCGTTCTGATATGTCTCATCTGCTGTCACATATTCATTATAAGCCTGCACCTGCTGTTGATACAGGGTCGGAAAATAACGTTTAAACTGTTGATCGGACTCACTGTTATCATCCGGTTTGCTGTTCAGAACAAAAGTATCCGATGCATGATCTTTCTGAAACTTCTCAAACGCAGCCGCATCTACAACCTGATACTGTCCGAAAGGTTCTGTGGAAACCTTCAACAGATCGACCGGATATGTATCATTATAACCGGAAATGATTCCCTTTTCTTCTTCATTTACTTTTACCGTATAATATTCGTACTGCCACTCCAGACGATATGACGTTCCACCGTTATCTGTCGTCGGTGTGGTGCTGAAAATGTAATATGTCTTATATTTTGTACGGTTTCCCGGGGTTGTGTAGCCGGAAGAATCAAACGTCTGCTCGTAAATAGGATTAATATACTCATTGTAAACAGGGTTGCCATTCTCGTCTACGACCTGATTACCTTTATCATCCAGCACCGGATCCTGAATAAGCGGATATGAATAAGCTCTTCCGCTGGTGGTTGTAGTGGTGTTTCCTCCCTCATTCTCTCCGCCAGTTGTCTCTCCCTCTGCATAGTTCTCCGGCACCGGAATAGCCGCGACGCCGATGGCCGTTATCATCAAGACAGCCGCAAGGCTCCGCCTTACGCTTCTTTTTAATCTCCTTTTAGTTTTTTTAACCGATGCATTCTTAGACATATCATTCTCTCCTTCTGTCAGTAACACATATTTATCTGATTGCTATAGATAAAGCTATGATTGAATTTCCATATTCAAAATGCTTTCACTATAAATATAATATCCACTTATATTACTATATTGCTTTACCACAACAAAAAGGCATAATATGACCTTAATATAATATATATCGTCAATTATGGCCCTTCCGCTTAGGGTTTTTTGTAAAAATCCACTATGTATAGCCCAATATTTAGTCATTAGACCCAATATGAGCGATTACCATATACATTTATTTTACTATATCTGAAAATTTATGCAAGTTTTTTTTAATTATATTCTATCATATTATATAATAAATATTTAAAAAGGGCCCTAACAAACCCTTTGCCAGTGCCCAACTTAACTTATATGTTTTTAGAAAACTACATTCTATTCTTTGATTTTATCCAGTTTTGTAATATTTACACCTGCCGCGGACAGTATTACTTTTAATTCAATATAGCGGTCAAGCATCATTTTATATGTGCTTATATCGTTATTGTCTTTAGCTGACAACATCCAGTTTTGCAGCCTTGAAAACTCAACTACAGCATCTTTTACAATATCTGATAAACTAGGCATTCTATTCACCTCCTGGAATGAAAGGTTGATATCCGGTTACATCTAATATAACATAACAAAGATGCAAAGTCTAATATATTTTGCAATACCTGCACCTACGAAATTCTTTTCGCCACGACCACAAACCGCCCATCCGTTTCGGAACTGTCACAGGTGGAAAGCGTCAGCAGTTCATCCCCGTAAACCGCGGTCACACCGGTGTCATACAAAGAGATCGCGGCCATCTCGTCCATATAGGAATTAAACTCTTTTTCAGAAAGTGCATCGAAGAACTGATAGTATTTGAATACAATTTCGTCCTCATTATAAATTCTGGAACGGAAAACATACATCACCTGATAGGTACCTTTTTCATATATTGTATCAAACTGGATGATCGAATGTTCCTGACAGTAGCTTTCGCTGCTGTAACGGTTCAGATTTCCGAACATCTTGCCCGATTTCATATGGTGTCCATAGATGATAAGATTGGTATTCCGGTGCACCACGTCACAATCCGTATCCAGAAAAAGACTGCCGTTTTTATCATATTCCTGATTATAATTATGGTCTAAATAATACTCGTTATCCGTCGTCTGCATGACCGGATAATCAATCTCTGTGCCTTCGATCTTCAGCCAGCCGATCAGTCTCTTGTTTTTATTATAAAGCGTTTCATATTCTTCCAGAACAGTCAGCTCGATTTCCTCTTCGTCAGTGTAGTGGATCGTCACGCCCTGCGGCCCTGCCAGCGTATTGGAGCCTTTTAGGTCAGCCAGCTCGTTGTAATTGGACTGTGTCTTGTCGGCCGTATAATAATAAACGCCATAATAGCCAAAACAAGCCAGCGCAACGATACTGCACAGAATAACGATAAGCTTTCTCCTTTTCTCCTTTTGTTTGAGAACAGCCTTGATCTCTTTCTGCATCTTTTCATCATAATCATCCAGAGATTTGACTTTCTTTTTACTGCCCTGTTTTGCTCCGGAAACAGCTTTAGCTCCCTTTTTGGCATTTTTTTTATTATTCTTGATCTTACTGTCTTTGGTATATCCCTGTCTGGTGTATTTATCCGCCAGTTCCTGTATCTCTTCTTTAAAATCACGGCCGACTAATGTTGTAAACTTATATTTGCCGGCTTTTAAGTCTGCCGAAAGGGTTATGACTTCTCCCGGCTGTTCCATATTTACTTTGCCTTTGATTGCCTCTATCTGTGCCTGATCCCGCAGAGCCGCCTTATAATCCGCCTGTGTCCGAAACTGCCTTCCCGCAACGCTAAAGTCAGCCATAATAAAAACAACTCCTTAACCCTCTTATCCTACTGTTTATATAGTATAAAAGCCAATAATATGTTCATCCTATAATATTTTACTATATCTGAAAATTAATGCAAGTTTTACTTGGTCTTTGGCAGACGAATTTGGCAGATGAAACCGTCAATACAGTTCCAACTTTTTATCCGCATCTTCTTCACTCAGTTCATATTCTTTCATTAACTGTTGTTTTGCAACAGTCCTTGAAGTATTCAAGGATTTAAGCACACTCAGTAATTTCCCAATATCTTCTTCTCTGACTTTCCTTCCGGCTTCTTCCCATGCCTCTTTCCTTGCTTTTTCCGCCGCTTCTTTCGCTTCTCTC